>JAIESQ010000052.1 GCA_019745975.1 Pirellulales bacterium | reverse complement strand
CGTACGACCACGCCCCCAACACCTTCGCCGCCCACACTACCCCGCTCCCCAATCAACTCATGAATAATCCGGGCTAGTCCACGGGTCTTCGCTAGCTAAGTACGTAGCGCATCAAAGTCCTCGGCGCCGAGGCCAAAGCTGACGACAATTCGAGTGCAGCCCGCCTCGTAGTCGGCGATCGTTCGCTAGGTCATCTTGCCGCTGTCGGCCGACAGGCGCATCGCGGTCAAGAAGCGATTTGGTTTGCGTTTGGCGGGCTTGCTGGCAAGTACTTTCGTGCTAGTCTGGGACATGACCAATGAATCCGGGACTTGCTGATGTCACCAGCAAATATCGAACTCGGCTCATTTGTCAATAAGTCGTAATGCTTGAACGACTTGGCGGCGTAGCTCAGTTGGTTAGAGCAGCGGAATCATAATCCGCGTGTCCGGGGTTCGAGTCCCTGCGCCGCTACTGGCGACCGGTTGCGACAACTCGCGCCGGCTCGCGTCTAAACCCCGCGTTTGACGGGGTTTGAGCAGTTTCGCGGTGTCGTGGCAAGAGCCTAAAGTCCCGCCTCCGGCCCCGCGGTCGGCGGCAATTCATAGCAAACTAGTTCGTGGTCGTTGCGCACGTAGAGCCGCCCATGAGCGATCACGGGGTGGTTCCAGGTCTTGCCGCTAACAGCCTGGAGCCTGGCCAGCTCTTCGTGCTTGGCGGGGTTGGCGGCGACGAGAACGAGTTCCCCCGACTCGGTAACGATGACCAGCACCTTCTGATCAGCGACCAGCAGCACCTAGCCATGACCATAGCGCCCGGCCTTCCAGCGGCGCTGGCCCGTGGCCACATCGACACAGCAGAAGATGCTCTCGTCGAATCCATAGATTGAATCACCGGAGATGACAAAGTCGTTGTAGGCGGGCCGAATGGCCCGCGACTTCCACCTCGGCGCGACCGACCAGCCATCGTTTTGCCTGGAAATCGCCAATCGCACCAGGCCGAGGTCTTCGCAACCGATGAGCACGGTGCCGTCATCAAGTTGGCGCGGCTGCACAACGCGCCAGATGCCGTTTTGCGGAGCGTCAAAACTCCAGAGGCGCGTTCCCGACGCGGGCTCAATCGCGGCGAGTCCGGCGTCGCTGAAGAATAACAACTGTGGCTCGCCGTCGAAGGTGGCCAGTTGCGCCGAACTGTAGCTGATCGCGCCGGTGGCGGTCTGCCAGGCCGGCGCACCGCTGTCGGCTTTATAGCCCAGCAGTCTGTCGTTGGGCTGCGCGCCCCCGTATACTACAACCACGTTGCCTACGATGAGCGGAGAACTCGAAAACCCCCACATGGGCAGCGGCGCTTTCGTGTCGGCGACAATGTCGCGCGTCCAAATGCGCTGGCCGGTGGCGGCATCGAGGCAGTTGACGAGCCCCGTGGCCCCCTGCGCATAGATGCGTCCGCCGACGAACGTGGGGGTCGCTCTTGGTCCAGCGCCCGCCTGGCCGTCGGAAAAACGGACGGCGTCGGTGTGTGCCCAGACGTCGGTCCCCGCGGCTGCGTCGAGGCAGACGACCGCCTCCAGGTCACCACGCTGTTCTTGCGTGAACAGCCGGCCGTCAATGACCAGCAAGCTCGACCAGGCGGGGCCGATCTTGCGTCGCCAAAGCTCCTTCGGCGGGGACGAATTCCAGTCGGTCGCGAATTGCACGCCGCGCACTTCGCCGCGCCGCAACGGACCGCGAAAATCGAGCCAGTCGCCGTCGCGCGGCTCTAGCAGCGTGCCATCGGCCGGAGAGGGGGCCGCGCTGCCGACTTTCGCCAACTGGGCGACATATTCGTCCTCGGCTGTTGGACTCCAGCGCAAGCTCACGCTGGCCTGGTTGCTGCCATCGACACCGTTGACGCGAATCACGATCTGCGACAACCAAACCAACCCTAGTGCGATCACCGTGCCTGTCAGTTGCACGTGCCGCGCGAAGCGGCGCGACACGATAAGCCAGCCGAGCCAGGCAGTGAACGCCAGCGGCAAGCCCAAGAAAATCAGCCCGACTACTCCCACCGATCGGTCGCACAAGAGCGCGGCCGCGACGCAGCCCGCGATCATCGCCGCCAGTCCCCAGAGGCGATCAGCCCAGCGCACCGTGCCGTTGGCGAGCCACCAGATCGTGAAAGCGAGCGTCAGCAGCATCGAAGCGCCCATGATCGACATGAAGCCAGTCGAAATCGGCGCATCGAACACGCGCACGCCGACAAAGACGCTCCAGAATAGCGCGACAAGAATGGCGCCGGGCCAAAGCCGAGGGCGTTGCGGCGCGAGGGCCGGAGGTGAGTTCGTCGAAGCCGTTGTTTCGGTAGCAGATGGTTGCATGCTGTTCATATATCCGGTCCATTCAGCGTTCACCGTGGTGCCAATCCCCGGCGTTGGTGATTATCCCGATTATTGTCGAAAACCGAATTGCCCTGCGCCGCGTAGTAAAGGTGGAGGGAGTCAGGTAAGGGCCGAAGCAGGGAAGCCAGGTTGCCGGCTCGACGGCCCCGGTCAGCCGCGAGCGGGCAGAAACTTCTCACAGCAGAGGTTAAACGACCGGGTGTTGAGGTCCGATGGTGCGGCGGCCCCGTGAGCGGGGAGCGAGCTTCGCCGAGTACGTTGCGGTGGTTGCCCTTGCAAGGTGACACGCATCCTGCCTTTGGGGAATGTGCGACTCGCAACTTACGGGGCCGAGGGGACAGGGCCGCCCAGGCGGCCTTTCTTTTTGCGCGCAGGCGATGGCTGCGGCTTGTTGAAGCGCCGCCGCGCGAGTTCTTCGACCGATTTGGGTGTGCCAGGGCGTCACAGATACGTGCGACCTCGCGCGCGCATCGGCGACTGAGCCGGCTGCGACAATCTGTCGAGCCCCCTGGCGGCCAATCTGCAACGTCAACCGCCACGCGACGTTGTAGCGCAGTAGAGTTCTGGCTCATTGCCGGGGGCACTTGGTTTGCGACGGCGCGCCCTAGGTAATTGCCAGCAGGCGGGCACCGTTTGCCAGGCCGGCGGTGGATTGCCAACTGGGGAGGAAGCGCCATGGCTACCATTTCGTCCGCGGTGCACCGCACTTTGTCGAAGCCGTATTTCACGGCCGCCGAAGAAACACGCATGCGGAAGGAAGACTCATTCACCTGGTTCACGGTGATGTCGTTACTGCTCGCGATCGTACTGATGGGCTTTCTGGGCATGACACTGACAGTGCTGGTGACGCTGTTGGCAGGCTGAGGGGCGAGGCAATGCCACTCCACGCGCCACGTCGCGCGAGCTAGCGCGCAGAGCAAGCTTTGCGGCTAACAGAAAGTGGGAATCGATGTCTCGAAAGACTGGCTGGATGTCCATTGCTGGAACGCCGGCCAGGCCACGCGCTTCGAGAACTCCGCCGAGGGCCAGCAAGCGTTGGTTGAATCCTTGGCGACGGTGCGCGTCGAGCGTGTCGTTCTGGAAGCCACCGGCGGCTACGAACGCTTGCTGGTGGCGGCCTTGGCGGCGGCCAAGCTGCCCGTGGTGGTCGTGACTCCGCGGCAGGTGCGCGATTTCGCCAAGGCCGTGGGCCAGCTCGCCAAAACCGATCGCATCGATGCGGCAGTGCTCGCCCGCTTTGCCGTGGCCGTGCGACCGGAGCCGAGGCCGTTGCCGAGCGAAGATGAGCAAAAACTGCGGGAAGTGCTGGCACGCCGCGCGCAATTGATCGGCATGCGAACGATGGAATCGAACCGCTTGAAGCAAGCACAGAGCCGAAAAGTTCGCTTTGACGTGCAGGCCGTCCTGACCTTCCTCGAAAAACGACTGCGAGCCATCGACGAAGAACTGGACACGCTCATCAGAGCGGCTCCGTTATGGCAAGAAAAAGTTGATCTGCTCAAGACCGTGCCAGGCGTCGGAGATCAAACCGCGCGCACGCTCTTGGCCGATCTATCGGAGTTGGGCTCATGCTCGCGCCAGCAGATCGCCATGCTCGTGGGCGTCGCGCCACTCAATCGCGACAGCGGCACGCACCGCGGTCAGCGCATGGTCTGGGGCGGACGCGCCGTGGTGCGCCGCGCGCTCTACATGGCCACACTCACGGCCACCCGCTGCAACCCGGCGATCCAGGCGCACTATGAACGACTCCGTCAGCCGGCAAAAAGCCCAAGGTCGCCCTCGTCGCTTGCATGCGCAAACTCCTGACGATCCTCAACGCCATGATGCGCGAAAGAAAACCCTGGCAAAATATCGCCGCACTCACTTGAAAACAAACACAGTCGCTCACCCGTCGGCTGCGGCGCCACCAGTGTTGCTGGTCTTGGACCTTGTCACGTCGCGCGAGCTAGCGCGCGGAGCAAGCTCCGCGGCTAACAGGAAATGATTCGTCGTGCCGTAGTGGCGTTGTGGTCGATCGAGTACATCCTGCCTTACTTCGCGTTCTTCGCGAACTTCGCGGTGAATTCTAAGTTCCTCACCCCGTCGGCAATTCAAAACCCTGACGTCGCGGGCGGTCGACCAGGGCGTTCGCCTCGTCGTCGCCGGCGAACTGCTCGCGGGCAGGGTCCCACTTCAGCGGCCGGCCGATCGCGCGGGTGATGTTCGCCAGGTGGCAGATCGAAACCGAGCGGTGACCGATCTCGACGTCGGCCACGGGCAGCTCGCGGCTGCGGATGCAATCGAGCCAGTTTTGCATGTGCCAGCGCGCCTGCCAGAGCGCCAGCTCGTCGCTCCATTTGCGCTCCTCTTCGGCGGCGTCGACCAGCTTGTTCAACTCGGCCGCAATCTCCGGCGGGTTCGAGGTGAACTTGTTGCGGTTGATCTCGAGCTTCCCCTTTTCGCAAACGAAGATCGCCCCGCCCATCGGCCCACGACCGGGCTGAATCACGAAGTTGACCGGCACGCCTGTGGCGTACTTCATGGCGACTTCGCCGTTGGGGCCGCCGGAGAGCGGGTGCATTTCCACGGGGCCGGTGCCATCGGCGCCCAAGGCCCACTGGATCTGATCGATGCCGTGCGCGCCCCAGTTGGTCATTTCGCCGCCTGAGAAATCGCGCCACCGCATCCAGGGCATCCAGTCGGGGTGGAACAGGCGATCGGCCGCCTGGTTGAGCCAGACGTTCCAGTCCAAGCCCTCGGGGACGGGCTGACCATCCGGATAGGGATTGGGAGAATCCTGGGGCCCGGTGTAGTTGATCGCGCGGACTTCGAGCACTTTGCCCAGGCCACCGGTCCGCACCAGCTCGCAGGCGACGCGATTCATGGCCATCGAGCGCTGCTGCGAGCCGACTTGCAGAATGCGCTTGTGCTTGCGGACGGCGTCGACCAGCGCGCGACCTTCGCGGATATAGAGGGTGAGCGGCTTTTCGGCGTAAACATCCTTGCCGGCCTGGCAGGCATGAATGCAGGGGATCACGCGCTGGAAATCGCCGGTCGCCACGATCACGGCGTCGATGTCCTGGCGGTCGAGCAGTTGGCGATAGTCCTGATAAATGGGCCAGGCGCCGTTGCGTTTGGCTTTGAAGGCCTCGGCGCGAGGGAGGTTACAGTCGGAGAGCGCGACGATTTCGCCGGCCTCTGGAAGTTGATCGAGTAATAGCGACGCACGCCCACCGACACCGATCGCGCCGACACGGATGCGGTCGTTCGGCCCCAGATCGCGAGCGCGGGCGCGCCGAGCTGGCATGAGTGAACCGCCGAGCGAGCCACTCAGCGTACCGGCGGCGAGCGTGGCAGCCGATGTGCGCAAGAACTGGCGACGCGTGGCGCGAACTGGCGAGCGTGGTTTGTGTGCGCGCATAGCGAGGGCCTTCCCAAGTAGTGAGCTCGTCAATGATTGTCCAAGGCGAGTGTTCCTGCGGCGAGACGGCTGCAAGCGATCTGCGGGCTTACTATAACACGTTGTGCTGCGCCATCGGCGACCGATCACGCTAGTGGCAATCGCGCGGCGTCGGCGGTGAGCTGCACGCGTCGACGCCTTCTCGCCACCTGGGGGTCCCCCAGAATAATATGTTCCGTAATTTTGCGTCCGGGTGCGTCCGGGTGTGTTGCCATTGCACCCGAACTCGATTAGAGGGCACAAGTTGGGGCGGGTGTAACATCTCGCAGTTTGCGTCCGGGTGATCGTCCGGTTTGCGTCCGGGTCGACATTTTGCGTCCGGGTAGGGGACTGTATCGCGATCGTTCGCCGCGCAGTTCGCTCCGCGCGCTAGCTCCTCTGGTCCTCAGTCATGCCGTAATGTGGTGGTGGTGAACCGATTGCTCGCGGGGCCGGGACTGCTGGACAGGCCAGCAGTAGCACCCGAGCGGGAATAAAAACGGGGCGATCCGCCAGCGCGATGGCAGCGCCGATCGCTTGACGCCCAACTAGCTCTTGCGCGTGGGCTTTGACGTTGAGCGGCGTTTGGCGGGCTCCGCGCGCTTCGCCGGCGCGGGGCGCTTCGCCGCTGGCTTCGTCTTGGCAGCCTTCTTGGACTTCGCGGCGGCTTTGGCCAGGTTCTCGGCGACGCGGAACTTCACGATGCGGCGAATCAGGTCGAGGGGGATTGGCCGATCGAGCGGCAAGCGGATCGTCCCCTTGCCGCCTTCGTAGGCCGACAGCTCGGCGGCAAACTGCGGCACTCCGCGCGGCGCTGGGTATAGCCCAATGTGCTGCTCGTGGCCGGCGAAGTAGATCAACACGCCGCGTTGAAAGTAGCCCGGCATGCGATACGAGATGCGCTCTTCGGCGTTGGGCGCCGCCTTGCGAATCGTCGCGCGAATCTTGCGGAGATTCGCTCGCACGCCGCGCGGAAAGGTTGCGATGTAGTCGTCGACCGTTTGGAGCGTGGCGGACTTTGGTTTCATGCTGCGACCCCGGAATTTGCGGCCGGTTACCGGCCTCACGGAGGCCGGCTACAGCAGTTCAACGGCTGCTACCGCCGGCGCGGTTGTGGCGACCAGGCGGGCTCGACGTTCTCACGATTCCAGGCTTCCCAGGCGGTGCGCAATTCCTTCACTTTCTCGGGCTGCTGGGCCGCCAGGTCGTGCGCTTCGCCGATGTCGGCGGCCAGGTCGAACAACAGCGGCTGCGTCACTTTGGTCATGCTTGGCCGCGGATCGGGCTGCGCGATTGCGTAGTCGTAGCCCTGCACGAGCTTCCAGTTCCCCATCCGCACCGCCCATTGCGTACCGAATCGCCAGAAGAGCGCCGCGTGCGGCGGTCCAGTTTGCTTGCCGGTCAGGTACGGCAGGAGATCGACGCCATCGAGCTTCCAATCGGGCTCGGGCTGGCCGCCGGCTGCCGCGATCGCAGTGGGCAGAATGTCGAGCGAGATCACGGGCTCGGCGTAGACCTTGCCGGGCGGAATCACCCCTTTCCATTGCACAAAGAACGGGACGCGAATCGCCCCCTCCCAGGTGTCCCCCTTCTGGCCCTTGAGCGGACGGTTGTTCGAACCATTGGGGCCCATTTTGTCCATCGGGCCGCCATTGTCGCTGAGAAAGAAGACGAGCGTTTGTTCTTCAAGCTGTTTGTCGCGCAAGGTGCTCAGCACGGCGCCGACTGCGTCGTCGAGCGCCGAGAGGACGGCGGCGTACTGCCGGCGGGGCATGTCGGCGATGTTGGGGAACCGCGCCGTGTATTTTTCCAGGGTTTGCGTTGGTCCGTGACAGGCGTTGAATGGCAGGTACAAGAAGAACGGCTTGTCGGCATGGCCGTTGATGAATTCCACCGCCCGGGCTGCGTAGGCGTCGGTGGTGTAGAAGTTGGGGTCCTCGACGCGGCGCGGCTGGCCATCGATGCGCGAATCGACGAGCTGCGGATGCAGGAACGGCGTGTTGCCGAGCGTGCCGTAGAACTCATCGAAGCCGCGGCGCCGCGCGCGGAACTGTGAGTCGCGCCCCAGGTGCCATTTGCCGATCGCCGCCGTGGCGTAGCCGAGCGTGCGCAGTCGATCGGCCATCGTGGTTTCGGTCACCGGCAGCCCGAACGGCAGCCGGCCCACGCCTTCGTTGAATTCGTGTCCGAAGCGCTGTTGATACCGGCCGGTGATCAGGCCAGCACGGGTAGGCGAGCAGTAGGGGCAGGAGACATAGCCGTTGGTGCAGCGCGTGCCAGCCTGGGCGATCGAATCGATGTTGGGCGTGGGAATATCGGTGCCCCCCTGCACGCCGATGTCGGAATAGCCGGTGTCGTCGATGAGAATGACGACGATGTTGGGCTGGCGCGCTTGCTCGGCGGCAGTTGAGGGAATGGCCAAGACCGCCGCTACCAATAGGCACGTTATCGCACGGACATTCTGAGCGGTGCATCGCATTGAGCTGTCTCTAGGATCTGAGGCTGGCGCATGCAGCGGTCGCTCCGCGCACCGGCAGGCCGGCGGCCTGGTAGCAGGCGTCGATCACCCGCATGGTGGCCAGCGCCTCGTCGGGGCCGGTCAAAGGGGCCGGGCCGCCGCGCACGGCCGCGGCGAAGGCCTGCAATTGATAGAAGTAGGTGGTCGGCAGCCCGCGCAGCTTTTCGCTCTGCTTGCCGGCGGCCGTCTTGATGACGATGTTGTGCATGAGATGCGGCGCGTAGGGATTGCCGACGCGGAGCGTGCCCGCCGCGCCTTTGACGACCAGCTCGCCGCGCAGGAAGTCGGTCGACCACATCGAGCAGGTGATGCGTCCCGCGCGGCCATCGGCGAACTGCAAATCGGCTTGCAGCCAGCGATCGACGTTGGGGGTGGCCAGTCGCACGTCGGCGGCAGTCACCTGCGGTTCGGCGGCGGCGGCGAACCGCAGCACGCTGATCGCGTAGCAACCCAGGTCCATCAGCGCGCCCCCGCCCAGTTCGTACTGATAGCGGATATCGCGGCGACCAAGGATCGGCACGCAGGCCCAGGTATCGATTCGCTTGATTGGGCCGAGCACGCCGCTGTCGATGATCTCGCGGATGCGGGCGGCCAGTGGATGGTAGCGCCAGTGCATCGCTTCGACCAAGAGCTTGCCGGTGCGGGCGGCGGCCGCGGCCATCTGCTCGGCCTCGGCGGCATTCGACGCGATCGGCTTCTCGCAAAGCACGTGCTTGCCTGATTCCAACGCGCGAATGCTCCACTCCGCGTGCAGGCTGTTGGGGAGCGGAATGTAGATGGCGTCGAGCTGGGGATCGGCCAAGAGCTCGGCGTACGAGCCAGCGACGCGGCCGATGCCGTGCTTGGCGGCAAAGGCTTCGGCCCGAGCGCGATCGCGAGCGGCGACGGCCGCCACTTCGACCGTGCCGGCGAGTTGTTTGGCCGGCTTGAGGAGCGCTTCGGGGACGATCCGCGCGGCGCCGAGAATGCCGATCCGGACAACGTCGGGCATTGGGCTAGCTTTCTTTTTGCTCCGCGCGGTGGTGCAAGGCCGCATGCGCGCGCTCGTCCTCGGGGCGATTGTCGAAGCCGCGGGTGGCCGATAACTCAATGCGATCGACGAACTTGACGTTCGCGCACTCGTCGACATCATGCGTGTGGCAAGCGGCCACGTCGGGGATCAGGAACCGCACGGGCCCGCCCGCCTTCGCTGGCAGCGGTTGATCGCCCAATCGATATACGACCAGGCCTTGCTCGCGCACCGAATCGAGCGGCACGCTGGCATGGAAGTCGTCGGCCGAGGCGTGCAGCGTTAACCAGGCGGCGCCGGGCCGCAGGCCGGCCGCAGTTAATAGCGCCGCCAACGTGACGGCGCTCCCCTGGCGGCCGGAGACCAGTTGGCTGACATCAGGCACCTGTCCGGGGAGCGCCGACAGATCGGCTAGCGAGAGCCGCAGTGGCCGCTCAACCGCGCCGTCGATGATCAACAGCGTGTCGCTCGTCGTCATGGTTCACTGGATCCTAGAACAGCGGAGCCCGTCCGAGCTTACGGCGCACCACGGCCCACTGGCCGGCGTGCATCATCCAGTGCGTGCCCTGCATGGCCAGCACCGCGCCAACCGTCGGCAGAAAATGCTGGAGCTTCTCGTGCGCGGACTGGTCGAGGTCGGCATCGGCAAGTGAATCAAGATACTTGAGGGTGCCAGCTCGCTGTTCTTTCATGAGCTTCAGGTACTCGGCCTTGGTGAGGAAGGCCTTGGGATCGTCGCTGGCGGCGGTCTCTTTCGAGTGCTGCTTGGCGAAGCCGGCGGGGAGTTCGGGCATCGAACCGGGGCGGAGCAAGTTGAGCATCCAGTTCTCGGCCTGGATCAGATGACCGAGTTGCCAGGCAATGTGATTGGTGCCTGGCACGGGGCGGACGAGCAAATCGGCATCGGTTAAGTCGGCCAGATACTGTTCGGTGATGTTGCCGGCGCCGTTGATGCCCAGCTTGAGGGCCGCGCGACTGTCCATGAACGAGTCTCCTGATGCAAGATTGGCGGGTGCGATCGCCGGCGCCGCGTTGGGCGGGTCGGACCTCGCCTGGCGAAGTACCGGATCATACCGCGTCGCGCGGCGCGACGCCATTCGTGGGCGCGTGCGTGGGAGGAGAACTGCAAAGTCAAAATGCGAGGAGGACAGGTACATGTTTTCGGCCGACGTGAGATGCCGAGAACTGACGTTGGCGAGCCGAAAAATGTACCAGTCCCCGACTTTGCAGTTCCCCTGACGTGCGTGGCCAGCGCTTGACTATGGCCGGGTTGGCGGCCGATAACGGCACGGCTATGACGACCGATGCCCGAGAAGTGAATCGCCGCGTTTGGGACGCAATGGTCGATCGCGGTCAGGCGTTCACGCGCCCCGCGCGTGATGAAGAGTTTTCGGCTCCGCTCGCCGCGCTCGATTCGCGCGGCTGGCTGGGGGGGAGCGTCGCCGGCAGAGCAGTTCTCTGCCTTGCATCGGGCGGCGGGCGCCAGGGCCCGCTGTTCGCGGCGGCGGGAGCTCGTGTCACGGTCGTTGACTTGAGCCCGGCCATGCTCGCGCTCGATCGGCAAGTGGCGGCCGAACGCCGACTGACGCTCGAAACGGTCGAAGCGTCGATGGACGACCTGTCGATGTTGCCGGTCGCGGCGTTTGATGTCGTCTATCAGCCGGTCAGCACCTGTTACGTGCCGGACGTGGCGACGGTGTATCGCGAAGTCGCACGGGTCACCGTGCCCGGCGGCATCTATATCAGTCAGCACAAGCAGCCGGCCAGCTTACAGGCGTCGCTGGAACCAGGCATGCACGGCGTGTATCAGATGAGCGAGCGGTATTATCGCGAAGGGGCGCTACCGGCCGTCGAGCAGAGCCGCGTCCGCGAAGCCGGCACACACGAGTTTCTGCATCGCTGGCAACAGTTGGTCGGCGAGCTTTGCCACGCAGGCTTTGTGATCGAGGATCTGGTCGAGCCGTTTCACGCTGACGCCGCCGCCGAGCCCGGTACGTTTGCCCATCGGGCGTGCTACGTGCCGCCGTATGTGCGGATCAAGGCGCGGCGCGAGTCGCGTGCTGTTGATCATCCGCATGACAACGGCGCGAACAACGTTAGCGTCGAGCCGAGTCGCCTGGAGAAGCCGCTCTGGTTACCGAGTGATCGAGGAGATTGAGGATGCGATCGATGTCGTGGATGCCGGCGCGTTGCGATAGCCTATACCGCGGGCTGCTTCGAAGTTGCGTGTTCCTGGCGATCGGCTTGCTCGGCGATCGAGTGCACGGCGAGTCGTTCCGGCTCGGTACTTTTGTCGTCGACATTACGCCCAAGCTCGGCAGCCCTCTGTGTGCCGGCGCGGTCAAGCCGCTGGAAGGGATCGACGATCCGCTGCTGGGCAAGGGGCTGGTGCTCGAAGCTGGCCAGCGCCGCTATGTGTTGTGCGCGCTCGACTGGTGCGAAGTGCTCAGCGGCAGCCACACCTGGGTACGCCAGCAGTTGGCTGCCGCGACCAGGACGCAAGCCGAGTTTGTCGCCGTCCAATGTCTGCACCAGCACAACGCGCCGATTGTCGACGAGGAAGCGCAAAAGCTACTTGATGCCACGGGCAAATCGGTGCCGCTCGTTGATGTGGCGTCGTTCCACGAGGCGATCGACAGGCTCGCGGCCGCCGCGCGCGAGGCCGCCAACAATTTGCAGCCGTTCGATCGTATCGCCACCGGCAAGGCCTGCGTTGAGCGGGTTGCTTCGACGCGCCGCATCTTGATGCCCGACGGCTCGATTCGTGTGCGTTACAGCTCGACGCAAGATCCCGAGCTGCACGAATTGCCCGAAGGCCTGATCGATCCCGACGTGCGGACGGTCTCGTTGCTGGCGGGCAATAAGCCGCTGGTACGGCTGCACTACTACGCTACGCATCCGCAAAGCTACTACGGCGACGGCCGGGCCTGCAGCGACCCGCCCGGGCTGGCGCGCGAAGCGCTCCAGCGCGAGGAAGGAGTGTTCCAGATTTACTTCACCGGTTGCGGTGGCAACGTCACGGCTGGCAAATACAACGACGGCAGCCCACTGGCGCGCCGCGAACTGACCGCCCGCTTGCTAGTTGGTTTCCAGGCGGCGATCTCAGCTAGTGAAAGTCAGCCACTTAATCGAGTGAGTTGGCGGCGGCTGGGCCTGACACTACCGCTGCGCGACGACGGCTCGTTCGCCGAGCAGTACGCGCGTGCGACGCTGGCGAATGTCGACGCGCCGGCGGCCGCGCGCCTGGGCGCGGCGCTCAACGCCAGCTATCGGCGGCGGGCAGCGCAGCCGCTGGAGCTCTCCTTGCTCGAGCTCAACGACGTGCGGATTGTACACCTGCCGGGCGAGCCATTCGTTGAGTATCAGTTGCGCGCGCAGCAACTCGCGCCAGCGAGCTTTGTGTGCGTGGCGGGCTATGCCGACGGTGGCCCGGGCTATCTGTGCCTGGAAAAGTCGTTTGCTGAAGGGGGCTACGAACCGACGGCCTCGCGCGTGCGGCCGGAATCCGAAGCACTCATCAAGGCGGCCCTCGGCGAGCTGCTCGCGCCGTCGCAGCCGAGATAGACAGCGTCTCGGCACGCGCCGCAATCCCGTTCAGCCTGAGTTGGCCGATGCCGATGTGGGCTCGCGGATCGAGCGCACGATGGCCTCGATCTCGTCGCGCGACAGTTCCGACTTTTTGGCCTGCAGGGCAAAAAGGATGCTGCCGTCCGGCGTGGGGATGCCGGCCAAAACTTGCCAATAGGGCTCGTCGTTGACGGCGCCGGTGCCGGAGGCGACCCAGACTTTGACTTTTTGGCCAAGCAATTCGATCGTTTCGACTTCCTCGAACTTGGCGCGATCTTTGCGCAACTTGCGGTCGGCCTCCTGCGGATTTAGCAGCTCCGTGGAATTGCGAGGCTCGGTGAGCGAGCCGTCCGGATTGCGGTCGTCGAGCTGCTCTGGTTCGCCGAAGCGGAGTGGCTCGAAGATGCGCCCGCGATTGAACAGCAGGTCTTGCACAAAATGGAGCAAGTCGACCGAATCGGAATCGCGCGGCGGATCGGCAAGCGGCGCCTTCGTGACATCTTTGGTCGAGCGGGCGGCGAGCACGAAGCTGTCGGACCCCTGCCACTCGTACATTGACCAGATCGACGTGCGCTCGAGGCCAAGCAGCCCATGCATTTCCGAGCTGCACTCGGGCCGGAATTCGTCGGGTAGCTCGATGGAGATGGTTTCGCCCATGCGTTGGCGCGCAACATCCGCGTTGGTGCTATAGGCGCGCTCCTGATTCGAGTTGGCGATCACGCCAACGACGCCGACCACAGCGGCTGCCGAGAGCACGAGCATGGCCAGCGCGAAGAACAAACGCGCCAGTCCGCGCCGCCAACGGCGATTGACCGGGGCTGGCTGAGCGTGAGGCTGGGGCGCATCGGCGATCGGTTGCTCGTGTTGGTCGGGCGGAAACTCCTCGATCTTCATGCTCTCGACTGCTTATTGCCTGATGACCACGTTATCGATAGCGATAGGACAGCGCAACAGAGATTGACGCAACCTCGCACCTTTCGCCCCTGGATTCGTCAGCGGATCGACTCGATCACTTCGACCACGCGCTCTTTGCTGTACTGCTCGGCATCGACCTGAATGACGATGATGATGAAGCCACCGTCGGCAGGAAAGGCCCCCATGGCCTCGACGAGTTTTTTGCTGGAATTGGCGCCGGTCCCTTCGGTGATCGTGAACTTGACCGGCTTATCGCGGATGGTGAACTCGCGCTCTTCGGAGTTTTCGGCCTCGAGCGTCTCGCGTCCGCTCGAACGCGCCTGGATGCTCTGTTCCATTTGGCGTGCCATCATCTCAGCATCGCCCTTGGCGAAGGCCGCTCCGCGCATCTTGCCCAGCATCACCATGTTGGGGCCATTGCCGAACACCGCGAAGGTCATATGCATGGTCGGAACGGGGAGATCCATCGACATCTGCGGCGCAAACTCGGGGGGCAGGTCGATCTCGACGATCGATTTCGCCACTTCGCGCACTTTCGTCGGGTCCTGGCTCATCCCTTGGGCGACCTTGGCCCCCATATAGCCAAAGAACCCTACAAACCCGCAGCACAGTAAGAGGGCCACGCCGCAACCGGCACCCAGCAACCACGGCCAGATGCGCCGCGGCGGGGTGGGCGGAGGCGTTGGCGGTGTCATCATGGGTTGGGACATGGGCTCGTCCTTTCGCCAATGGGCTCGTGATGTCGCAGAAACCGCCGCCGAAACCGTGTTGCTCGTGGATGTGCCGAATTCTCAACCGCCATCGTCAGGCTGTCAAACCGGGACACGGAACCGTTGCGGATCGCTGGCAAACTAAGGGCCCTCCGGCGGGGTCGGCGTCGGCGATTCGGGCCGCGGTTGGAGCGGCGCGGGTTCGGCAGTCCCGGGCCCGGCAGTTTCGTGCTCGGTGGCATCCACGGTTGAACCGGCGTCTGACCGTGGTGCATCTGCCGGCGACGGCGCGCCATCCGGTGCGGGTGAAGTGGCAGGACCCGGATCAGTAGGGAACGGCGGAGGTGTTTGGTCCGCCGGCGGCGACGGCGTCTGAGTGCGACCGGGCGGACCATGAATTACGTTGAGCGTTGCCGTTAGCACCAGGTGCAAGCGGCCCTCGCTGTCGAAGGCCAACGCCCGACCCGAACCGCGCTCGTCGTGCGTCAAGAGCCACTGCGGTTTGCCGTCTGGCGCCAGCAAGACGAGTTGCCCACCGAGGGGTTGTGCGACGGTTTCGGCGGCGGGGGGCTGGTCGTCGTTCGCCTGGTTGGCGGCTTGGGGAGTCGTGAGGCCGGCCCACGGTTTGCCGATTCCCAACTCGACGAGTCTGCGGTCTCCTGGACCGGCAGTCGAGATCATCCCGCTATTGTCGACTGCGGCGATCACAACGCGCGGATGGCCATCGGAGCCGAACGTGGAGACGGTGCCGACGCTCTGCGCTTCGTCGACCCCCAGCGCGGTCCGCACCTGGCCGCTGGTACCGCAGACTTGCACAATCCCAGCTTTGTTTTGGTCCGAACCCAAGAGGATCTTGGGCTTGTCGTCGTCGCCCAACACGCGCAGGATGCCGTCGGAGCTGGCGGTGATTCGCGGCTTGCCATTCGCGGCGTCGACAACCAGCGAGCGACAATGTATCGATTGGGCACGCAAGGTGGTGACCGGAAAGACCTTGTCGCGCACCTGCATACCAAGCGAGAGCGCCAGCAGCGGATAAATCGTCCAACGTTCCCGATCCGTCATGATTTGTCCTTTGGGAGTCGAAACGGTTGCTTGGCTTCGTAGAGCTGACGACGTTCGAGATACACCTTGACGTCTTTCTGACCTGCGGCCTGCAACCGTGCGATCGCCTGGTCGACATTTTGGATCGCTTCATCGTAGCGGCCGGAAGCGGCCTGCGCGGCGGCCAGCACGTCGAGCTGCCGGGGGTCGGGCGAGACGGTCGCGCGGCACAGCGCATCGGCCAGCCGCAGCGCTTCGGCCGGGTCGCGGGCGTCGTCGTCGGGCGACGTGGCCAGTAGCCAGGCGAGTTGCAGGGCGGCGTCCTGATGGTTCGGATCTTGCTTGAGCACAATCTTGAACTGCGCGATGGCCTCGCCCCATTGCCGAGATTCGGCCAGCGCGGAGGCGTAGTTCACCCTGGCCGGCAGGAAATCGGAGTGCCGCAGCAGGGTCTCTTGATACTGCACCAGCGCGTCCTCGCGGCGGCCAGTCATCAGTAGCGCGTTGGCCAAGTTGGTGCGTGCGTCGGCAGCTTCGGGCGAGAGCTCCAGAACCTTCTCATATTCTGCGATTGCCTCGTCATAGCGTCCGATCTCGGCCAGGGCAACGCCCAATCCGAGGTGGGCGCGAACATGGGTCGGCTCGTGCTGAATCGCCTGCCGGTAGTGCGCAATGGCAGGCTCAAAGGCGCGCCGCATCGCCAGCAGAATCGCCAGGTTCGTGTGCACGTCTGGGAGCCCTGGGTTGACTTGCAAGGCATGATCGAAGGCGCCAATGGCTTCGTCGTGGCGACCGAGCGCGACGTAGACCTCGCCGAGTCGAGCGGCGGTCAGCGGCAAATGCGGATTGACGGAGAGTGCTGCCTTTAGAGGAGCTTCCGCTTCGCGCGGCCGGCCCGCTTCGAGCAAGGCGCGCCCCAGCTCTTCGTTGGCCTGCACGTAATGAGGCAGATCGGTGACCGCGGCCTGAAAGTGCGGAAGCGCCTCGTTGGCCCGTCCGATCGCCCGCAGTACCAGGCCCACGTAGACGTGTGCCTTGGCGTGTTCGGCAGTTTTGGGCGGGCTCATGTCGAGGGCGCTTTGAAAATGGCGCATGGCCTCGGCGTGTTGCCCTTGCACCAGGAGATTCATCCCCCAATTCTGTTCGGCGTCGGAATACTTCGGGTACAGCACCAGGGCGCGACGGAAGCAGCCGACGGCGTCGTCGAAGCTCTGTTGCGCGGCGCGCTGCGATTGATCGGCCAAGACGCGGCGTCCTTGCGCCGCGGCGCGGCGGGCCTCGTTGGCGGCGGTTTCCCCATCGTGATTGAACAACGTGCCGAGGTTGTTCAGGGCGATCCAAGCGTCGGGATTCTTGGCGATCGTGTCGCGCCACAGCAGCCTGTTGTCGTCGCCGGCATAGATGTGTGCCTGATTCCAGGATAGGGCTGTCAGTACGAATGCGACGGCGCTCAGCGCGGCAGCCGGCAGCCAGCGCGTCGGCAGTTTGATTCGCTCGACGAGCGCGATCGTGCTAACGACCACCAGAGCAATGAGCGCCGGCAGCGACAGATACTGCCAGTGATCGGCTACCAGCGAATAGCGCATGAAGTAGATGTTCGCCAGCCCCGAAACGGGCACCAGGTTCAGCCCGTACCATGCCAGGGCGGCCAACGGCGCCGTGCTCCAGCGTTGGACGGTCGCATAGATCAGCCCGCCAGTCACGGCGATCAAGGCCAGCAGCGGCACGAAGGTCTGTGGACCCTGGATTCCCAGCGGCCAGCGCGGGTAGATGAACGTGAGATTGACGGGGCACAGCGCCTTGGAAACGTAAAACCAGAATGAGCGACCGAACAACGCGACGCGCGACACCAGCGAGTCGTCGCGAACGACATCGACGCCGATCGCCTTCGTTTCCTGAAAATACAGGCCCACGCAACCCAGAGCCACGGCGATCACCAGCAGCGGCACGAGCAGCCACAAATCGCCCCAGGTTACGCGGCGCTCGAGCAACCAGACACTCGCCGGCATCGCCAGCGGTAGCATCACGATGGCGGTCTTGGTCAGCATGCCCAGCGCGAACAGCACCAGGGCTGCGGCATACCAACTCCATTTGGGCCAGCCGTCGGGTGACGCGCGAAAATGCAGGTAGGAAATGAACGTGCCCAGGCCGAATGCGGTTGAGAGCAATGTCTTGCGCTGCAGGATCCAGGCGACTGCTTCGACCGTTACGGGATGTGCCACGAACAGAAGCGCCGCCCACCAGGCGCCGGGCACGCGCAGCATGGTTAGCGCGCGCCACAGCAGCAGGGCATTGCCAATGTGCAGCGCGACGTTGACGCAGCGATAGCCGATCGGCCGCGCGCCGAATGCGCGATACTCGAACCAATGCGTTGAGTAAGCGACGGGCCAATAGTCGGCCTGCTTACCGGTCGTCCAGAACTTAACGAGGCCGTCATCGGCTTTGACGTAGCGGCCTTGGGGAATCAGCACGTCGTCCCAGACAAAGCCCCCTGGCAAGGCCGGCCAGATTGCCAAGAGCCCGACGGCGGCGATGATCGCACCACGGATCAGCATCTCGGGCCAAGCTAGCGAGCGGGCATCGGGCGCGGCGCGAGAAGTTCCTTTGGATTCGCCACCCGAGGGGCGTCGTCGCGACGAATTAACTCCGGATGGCATAGGGTCTTGTGCGGCGACCGGTTTGATCGGCTCGCGAACTGCGTGCCTGATACGGCGGGGAGGCGTACACGTCTAGTTTCTTCCCTGACGGCCATGGCTGCAAGGCGGGGCGGACTCGCGGTGTCGACTTCCGACAGAAAGGCCGAACAAGAAATCGCTAGGGCACCGCAAGCCGCGTGAAATCGACAGTCCATCGACACGGCAACTAGCGCCGCGCAAGGTTCCACAGGGCAACGCCCAGTAGCGTCACAAGTGCCACGCCCATGGTAGGCCACATCCCCCGCGCATCGGCCGACCAGTCAAGCGGAACGTTCGCTCCATGTCGATCGAGCGAATGCTGCCAGGCGGTCTTGTAAAGCCACTGGCCAACGTCGACTGCGGCGAACACGGCCGTGTCGACGTGCAAGGTGCGACCATCCTCGAAGTGCAACAGGCAGACATCATCCTTGCCAGGGTGCTTTTCGTGGCGCACCTCGCGAGCAGCGACACGTCCATCGAGGGCCAGCGGAATCGTGGAGCGGGCGGCTGTGAACCAGAGATTGCCGGCGACGAGCGCCGCGCCGACCAATAGCAGCGACACAGCCGCGGCGCGTTCCAACCAGCGCGGATCAGAGAAATGCATAGTGGTACCCCGCAGCCAATAGCGCTAGAGCAACGCACCAATGTCCGCATGACAACGCCAGCGGCGGTTTCGTCCGCCCCGCCGCGAGCAGCAGGCCGAGCGCGGCCAGCACCGCCCCCAGGCTTTGATTGCAGAAATCGACTTCGTCGAACTTCGCGATACGGTAAATCGTCGACTCGAACACGCCGCCGATGGCAATCGCGACGACAGCCAAGACTACGATCGCCAGAGGCGCGAATCGCGTATAGAACACGTCGGGCAAGACCGCCAAGAAGCACGCGATCAACAGTAGCGTGCCGCCGCAGCCAGCCAGATAGTGGCCGAGGTAGTCGCTGCGCTGACCAAGAAACTCGTGATAAGCAACCGCCAGCACCAGCGGCGCCACCACGACGCCCGCGAACGATCGGGCCAGCAATCTCCCCATCGATCGGTTCCTGCCAGCGAGGAAGCTTTTGCAGTGCGGATCTGGGTGCCCTAGAGCGGCGCGGCGACGTTGCCTTCGGCGATCGCGGTGGCATCGGCGGCGCCGTTGCCGTTGATCGAGGGTGTGGTGACCAGGAGTTGGCTGTCGACCGCGCCGTTGGCGACGCCCGCGGCCACGGCGTGCAGGGCCGTCGGAGCCGGCCGCCTGAGCCGCAATAGTTCATCTTGTACGCGATAGGCAGGTTCAGCGGGCGCAGGCTCGACACGCGCATACGTGCCGTCGGAGCGCAAGACGCGCGACTTGACGTTGTCGCGCAGATACGCAGGCACGATCTCGCGCAGGATCCGCTCCTTGAGCGTTGCGGACTCGATCGGAAACATCACTTCGACGCGACGATAGAAATTGCGCGGCATCCAGTCGGCGCTCGATAGCCAGACCTGGGCATCGTCGTCGGGGCCGAATACGTAAATCCGGCTATGCTCCAGGAAGCGATCGACGACGCTTCGCACGCGGATGTTTTCCGAAATGCCCGGCAAGCCGGGGCGCAGGCAACAGATGCCGCGGGCCACGAGATCGATCGGCACGCCGGCGGCGCTGGCGCGGTACAACGCTTCGATCACGCGGTGGTCGACCAGCGAGTTGAGTTTGGCGAAAACCCGCGAGGGCTGCCCGCGGCGCGCCGCCTCGGCCTGTTCGTTGATTAACTCGACGGTGCGGCGGTGCAGGTCGCTGGGAGCGACGACAAGCTTGCGCCAGGTGTGCCCCTGCGAATAGCCGGTCAACAAGTTGAACAGCGCCGAGCAATCGGCGGTGACGTCTTCGTTGGAGGTCAATAGCGCGAGATCGGTGTACAAGAGCGCCGTCTGGGGATTGTAGTTTCCGGTACCCAGGTGCACGTAGCGGCGGAGCTGGTCCCCTTCCTGCCGAACGATCAGCGACACTTTGCAGTGAGTTTTCAGGTCCAAGAACCCGAACACGACGTGCACGCCGCTGCGCTCGAGCTGCCGGGCCCAACTGACGTTCGCGGCTTCGTCGAAGCGCGCCTTGAGCTCGACCAGCGCCGTGACGTGCTTGCCGTTCTCAGCGGCCTGCATGAGCGCCCGCACGATCGGTGAATCGCCGCTGGTGCGGTAGAGCGTTTGTTTGATTGCCAGCACGTTCGGATCATGGGCCGCTTGTCGGACGAACTCGACGACGGTGTCGAAACTGTCGAAGGGATGGTGCAACAGCAAATCGCGCTGCGTGAGTCGGCTGAAGATCGGCTCGTTGCGGTCGCCCGCTTCGATCGATGGCACTGGTGTAAACGTCGGATTCCGCAGTTCGTCGCGGCCCGGGATGTCGGCCAGGGCCGCCAGCGCCGTCAGATCGAGCGGACCAGGAATGCGGAACACCTCGGCATAGCCCTCGGGCGATTCATCGGCCCGCAGCTCTTCGGCTTCGACGAGCATTTGCGTGAGCTCTTCGTTCCCGCCGGCGGCCACTTCGAGCCGTACGGCTTGTGAGCGCTCGCGGGCGCGGATGCGCTCTTCGACCAGCCGCAGCATGTCGTCCGATTCTTGATCCAAGAGCTCGATGTCGCTGTCGCGGGTGATGCGGAAAGTCGTCGAGCTGAGCACGTCGAAGCCGCCGAACAACTCGGGGAGCCGCGCGGCGACCGCGTCTTCAAGCATGATGAAGGTGCACACGTCCCCTTGTTCGAGCGGCACGAGCCGCGGCAGCACCTGCGGCAATTGCACCACGGCGAACAAGTGGCGCGGCCCCAACCCGCGACGGCGCTCCAGCATGGCGGCCAGGTACAAGCCGCGATTGTGGTAGCGCGGGTTGGGATGGCTGGGATCGACGGCCATGGGCGTGAGGATCGGAAAGGCGCGATCCCGAAAGAAGCGATCGAGCGCGTCGCGTTGGCGGTCGTTGAGCTCGTCGTGGGAGACGATCTGGATCCGTTCGGCGGCCAATTGCGGCCGGACCGACTCGTTCCAGCAGCGATATTGCGCGGCGACGAGCTCCTGCGTACGCTTGTGGATCAGCTTGAGCTGCGTCAACGGACTCAGCCCATCGGCCGCGTAATCTTGCGGAGCGCCATCGCCGAAGGCCTGTTCGCGCAACCCCGCCACGCGAACCATGAAGAACTCGTCGAGGTTCGAGCTGAAGATGTTGAGAAACTTGACCCGCTCCAACAACGGGTTATTCGTGTCCTCGGCCTCTTCGAGCACGCGCGCGTTGAACTCCAGCCAGCTCAACTCGCGGTTGATGAAGTGCTCGGGGAGATAGGGGACATCGTTCACGGGCCGATCACCATCGCGGGCCAGGTACGTATCGCGGCAGGACAACTTCCTAATTCTAGGTCGCGGCCGCAGCGACGCAACGCCGACCGTTTTTAACTCCATTGTGCTACTGAGTTGCATCGAGACGTGAAGCCGGGACAGAGTGGGGAGTTTGGCTCCGCGGCTCGTCAAGCCCGGTTGCGCCGTTGCCGTCCCCCGCGGTTATTAGCCGCGAAGGAGACGCGCCGTGAACTCGCTGCCAGTGCTGCCAAGCGGGACGAAGCGACTGCGACCCCTGTTCGCGCTAGGTACGACGCTTAGCGTACTCTGCGCCGCGCTCGAGTCGGACGTGCTCGGATGTGCCGTTTATCCAGCGCTAACGATGGTGATGCTTCTGGTGCTGGTGGCCGAACTGCAGCGATTGCTCGACGGACTGCCGCTAGTGGCGGAAGGCGACTTGGCCGAGTGGCCCGAGGCACTAGGAATCGAATCGCGCGATCGACATACTGGCCCCAGCGGAGGCGACAACGGCGAAGCAACCGCCGACGGCGACACCCCAGGTTCGTGATCGTGCAACGACATTCTTTGACACTCGGCCAATGCGCCTCGCTAGCGTGTCTCTTGGAGGTGAGCATCCCCAAGCCGGGCAACGTCCATCGGGGGGCCGATTTCGAGAACGTCACCTTCTATCATTTCGCGGCGGCCGCCGGGCTCATCGCACCGATCATTGAGGCGGCTCCGGCGCGAAGGGTCGGTGAAACGATTCTCACTGCCGTGGCCAGCACGCGCCTGGCGGTCGCCACGAATACGAATCTCGGCACGCTGATGCTCATGGCGCCATTGGCCAAAGTGCCGCGCGAGGCGCCGTTGGCGACAGGCGTCGTTCGTGTGCTCGCCGAGCTCGACGCGACCGATGCGCGATGCGTCTACGAAGCGATACGACTGGCCCAGGCGGGCGGGCTGGGGCGCGTCGATCAGGCCGATGTGGCCGATGATCCGCCGGCCGATCTGCTAGCTGCAATGCGGCTGGCAGCGGATCGCGACCTGGTTGCGCGCCAGTACGCGAACAACTTCGCCGAAGTCCTCAGCATGGTCGTGCCCTGGCTGGCCGGCGAAATGAACCAAGGGCGTGGACTGGTGCAGGCCGTGCGAACCGCTCAATTGCGGCTGCTCGCTGAGTTTCCCGACAGCTTGATCGCCCGCAAATGTGGCTTGGCAATCGCCGAGCAGGCGTCGGCGCTAGCGCGCGCGGCGCTGGCGGCCGGCCCGCCGGGCGAAGATGCTCACGAAGAAATCGTCGCCGAGCTCGATTTCTGGCTGCGATCGGACGGGCATCGCCGTAATCCCGGAACGACCGCCGACCTGCTGGCGGCCGGTTTGTTCGCGGCCTTGCGGGACGGCATAATCGAAATGCCGCTGAAGTTCTAGCCGCCTGGGAATCGCCTCGTGTCCGAGTCTTACTGGGTTCGCCTCACCAAAGACTATCTGGTCTTTAGCGCCGGGCATTTTATTACCTTCGCCGGCGGCACGTGCGAGCGGCTGCACGGGCACAACTATCGGGTGACGGCGGAGGTCGCCGGCCCGTTGGACGAGAATCACTACGTCGTCGACTTCATTGCCCTGCGCGATTTGTTGCGCGAGATTGTGCTTGAGCTCGATCACCACATGCTGCTGCCGACCGAGCACCCACAGATTCACGTGCGTGCCGACGAGCGTGAGGTGGAAGCTCGCTTCGAAGATCGCCGCTGGGTATTTCCTCGCGGCGATTGCGTGCTGTTGCCGGTGGCCAACACCACGGCCGAGCTGTTGGCCAGGCACATCGGCCGTCGCTTACTGGACGATTTGCAGACGCGCTATAGCCTTCGTCCGCAGCGCGTGCGGATCGCGGTCGACGAGTGCGAAGGGCAGGTGGGCGTCTGCGAGCTCGTCGACGAATGAGTCGATTTGGGGTTGTCAGGACTGCGCTGGAGCCACGACGACTGCCGCCACCTGGCCCGCCGCGGTGAAGTTCAATGCCAGTGCCGCAGCGCCACCGTGGCGCAACGGCTCGCCGTGCACGACTTCAATCGGGCAGCTTGGATCGGGCACTTCGTAGTTGAGCGTGGGGGGGAGCAATCCTTCGTTGATAGCCAGGATGGCCGCAGCTAACTCGACCGCCCCGCCTGCCGCCAGCAGGTTGCCAAAGTAGCTCTTGAAGGCGACGACCGGTCGTGCGCCGATCGCGGCGCGCAGGGCTAGGGCCTCGATCGCATCGTGCTTGCGTGTACTCAGGCCGTGCGCGCTGACAAACGCAAGCTGCGATGAATCGAGCCTTGCACTCTTAAGCGCTGCGAGGATCGTGCGCTCAATGGCGGCCGGCAGCGCGGCCGCGCTGCCAGCGGGTATTGCTGCCGACGACGCCCAACTTAGCACGTGCCCCAGAATTCGCGCGCCGCGCGCCGCGGCATGCTCGCGCGTTTCGAGGACGAACAGCGCTCCCCCTTCGCCGCGCACCTGGCCGCTGCGGCGGGCGTCGAAAGGCCGCGAGGCCGACGTCGGGTTGTCGACTTCGTGCGATAGTTCATCCATCAGTTCGGCCCGGACCCAATCGATCGGATGCATGCGCGAGGTGGCGCCGCCGGCAATCATCGCGTCGGCAGCGCCACGTTGGAGGCAGGCGGCCGCTTCTCCGATCGCCAGCAAACTCCCTGCTTCGGCCTGGCAAATGGTGTTGTTGGGGCCGCGGGCGTCCTTGAGGATCGAAATGAAACTCCCCAGCATGTTGGGAAGGTTTTTGAGCAGCATGAGCGGGTATCCCTCGGGCGCACCGCGGGTCGGCCAGAGCCCTGGTTCGAAGCGACCCTCGACGCCGCAGGCGCGATAGGCGGCTTCGATATCGCTGAATTCATTGCGAATTCGCTCGGCGCCGAGCACAGCCCCGATGCGTTCCGGGTCGAGCGTGCCAGCGGCCAGGCCGGCGTCGTCCCAGGCCAGATCGGCCGCGGTCACCGCGAACTGGGAGTCGCGCGACATCACTTTCAGGCTCTTGCGCGGCTTGACGTATTGCTTGGGATCGAAGTCGTGCACTTCGCCGGCGATGCGAACTTGCAGCCCTCGTGGGTCGAAGCTCGTGATTGGGCCGACCCCACTGCGGCCGGCCAAGAGCGCGCTCCAGAAGGCTTCGCGACCGATGCCGATCGGCGTGACGACCCCGATGCCAGTGATCACAATGTCTCGGGCCGCCATATAGCAGGATCATCTCTGGAGTAGTAAGCGCACGTCGCGGCTGAGACGCCTTCTCGTTCGCGGCCTTTGGCCTGTCGCGCGAAGCCTTATCTTGGCCTGCGTCGGGCGATCGTACAATTGGCCCGCGCGGTCGATCTGATCGGTAACGAGCGGCCAGAAGCCGCCTTGTGGCGAAGCCCGGTCCAGCGTTACCATGCTCCAGCCGTTGGCACTGGACAACGATCGCTGGCAGTCAAGCCGCCGCTTGTAGGACTCCACGGATGGACGAACCACGCAAGATCACCGCGCCAGCGGATATGTCGCCCGCCCAGCGCACAGCCAAACGCTGGCGGTTCGACGCTGAGCACGTCGCGATTCGCGGTCCCTCGCAGCGCCCCGGTGGCGGAAGCGATGCGTCCCTTGATCGCGACGAGCGCAAGCCACGTTAACAGCTGGCGATTCGCGCGGCGTCGGTCAGCTTTCGACCGTCAGTCCGCGCAACAGCGCGAGCCGCACCATATTGAGTGCCTGGCGCGCGGTGCGCACGCGCAGAATCGAGGGATGCGCGGCGTAGCGCGTTGAGCGCACGATGACTCCTTGGCTGGAAGCCAGCGCAAAGAAGACGCGCGGCCCGTCGGCGTCGATCTTCGTCAACTGCGGCACGTCGCTGGTGGCCAGTGCCAGGTCGGTGCCGAAGCGCTCGCGGCCGCGTGCGGCCATTTCTTCAACGACCTTCCCGCTGCAGCTTCCCGCGGACTTGATCAGATCACCCGGGACGGAGAGCAAGTTTTCGAGGGCCGCTGAGTGCGTCACCACGAGCCCCCCGGCAAAGCGCGGCACGGTGCTTGTCACATTGTTGAGCCAGTCCGCGACCTGGCCACCGGTGCCCCATTCGATTGTGGCCAGCGACAAGTTCTGGTCGTTGAGCAACCGCAGCACGGCGTCTTCGAGCTCTTCCTCTTCTTCGCCATAGACGAGCTCGCCGAGACATTCACGGATCGTGGCGACTGTTGGCTCCATCGCGGCGAAGCAAGCTTCGGGTGTGTCGCCGGCGGCCGTCACGCGCAAGGTGATCACCGCGCCGCTGACCGTGATGCCGACCGACGGATCGCGGCCGCGGCGGATTAAGTCGGGGAGCATCTGTTCGACGTGGCTCTCGCCGGCGCCAAAGCACTTGAGCCGGCGATGGCGGATGACGCGGCGGATGCCAATCCACTGGGCGATCGAACTTTCGACGGTTTGCCGCCACATCTCGAACAACTCGGCCGGCACGCCCGGGAGCGCGAAGATGCGCGCGGGTCGCCCCGCGGCGCGCGGCACCTCGAGATCAATGCCTGGCGCGGTGCCGTGGGGGTTGGGGATCACGCGGCTGCCGCGCGGGAACATCGCCTGCACGGTGTTGCGCTCGGGCATGTCGCGCCCAAGTAGAGCGAACAGGGAGCGGACGTGATCGACGATTTCGCTGCGCATTTCGAGCGGCTGTTCGCTCACCGCGGCCAAGGCGTCGCGCGTCAGGTCGTCGGCCGTGGGACCCAATCCGCCCGAGGCCACAATGATGTCGGCCCGCTCGACTGCCTGGCGAAACACCCGCACGTTGGCCTCGAGGTCGTCGGCCACGGTGGTGTGATAGAGCACGCGCACGCCCAATTCGCCGAGCCGCTCGCTGAGCCACTGGCTGTTCGTGTCGAGCCGTTGACCGCTGGTCAGCTCGTCGCCGATCGAGATCACTTCCGCATGCATGGTCTGGCAGGCTCCGAAGGTGGGCTGGGAGAGTGGCTATTGTCGCAGCCTTTAACCCCCGAGCAAACGGGCAGCCGGATCCACAATCGACTGGCGGCACCTCTTCCCGGGCGTTCTATAATCTGGCAAGTATCCGCTGTCGCCCTGGGGGCCCAGTTGCCATGTCGACGATTCAACTTCCGATCGAAGGCATGACCTGCCAGCACTGTGTGCGCACGGTGACCGCGGCGCTGGAAGCCGTGCCGGGGGTGAAGCACGTCGTAGTCGATCTGGCCGGCGCACGCGCCGAGGTCGAGTTGGCCGATGGTCAAGCCGACGATGCTGTTCGCCCAGAGCTGGTTGAAGCGGTCGCCCGCGCCGGCTATCGGGTGCCCGCAGCGTCGGTACCGGTGACAGATTCGCCAGCGATTGCCATGTCAAGCGGGCCAACGCATTCTGGTCCGAGCTTGCCGGTGATCACGCGCAGCGGACCGAGCCTGCCGGTACTCGATTCGACGCCGCGTGCACAGCACGACACTGCCAGTCAGGTTACCGGTGCGCCTCGCGGCCCGACCGCCACTGGGGCTGGCGACAATCGCTCCGAGCTGTTGTTGGACATCGACGGCATGCACTGCGCCAGTTGCGTGGGGCGCGTCGAGAACGCCCTGACGAGCGTGCCGGGGGTCGAGCGGGCCCGGGCGAATCTGGCCACCGAGCAGGCCTCGGTCGTGTTCGATTCGTCGCGCGCCAGCGTGGCCGAAATGGAGCAGGCGGTCGAAGCGGCCGGCTACCACGCGTCGCCAGCCAATCTCGACGCGCTCGGCTCGTCGCTCACCGGGCGGCTGTCGCGCGAGCGCAACGCCTGGCTGGCGCGCGTTGTCGTTGGTGCGTTGCTACTATCGCCGCTCGTTGTGGGTCATCTGACGGGCATCACCTTGTTGGCGTCGGGTTGGCTGGCGCTCGTGCTGGCGACGGCGCTGCAGCTTTACGTCGGCTGGCCCTTCTATGTCGGGGCGTGGCAGCGGTTGCGGCATGGCTCGACGAACATGGACACGCTCGTCGCCTTGGGGACCACGGCCGCCTATGCAGCCGGTGTCGCCACGCTCGTGCAATCGGCGCTGGCTAGCGGACATGCGCTTGCCACTCACGCTGCCGGTTCACACACCTTTGGCCACGGCATGGAGTTTATGGACGCCGGCATGATCCTGGTGTTCATCTCGCTGGGGAAACTGTTGGAGATGCAAGCTAAGGGGCGAGCGTCGGCGGCGATTCGCAAGCTGCTCGATCTCACGCCGCCGACGGCGACCGTCGTGCGCGGTGAACATCCCGAGCGCGTACTGGTGAGAACGGTTGCAGTGGGCGAAACGTTGATCGTCAAGCCGGGCGAAAAGGTGCCGCTTGACGCCCAGGTGCTTTCCGGCGTGTCAGCCGCCGACGAAGCCTGGCTGAGCGGCGAGTCGCTCCCCGTCGAGAAAACGACCGGCGACACGATCCTCGCCGGCACCGTCAATCTCACTGGGGCCTTGACGGCGCGCGTTACACACACGGCCGGACACACAGCGCTGGCGCAAGTGATCGAGCTGGTGCGCCGCGCGCAAGAATCGAAGGCCGCGGTCGAACGCGTCGCGGACAAAGTCGTGGCCTGGTTTGTGCCTGTGGTTCTAGTGATCGCCGGCCTGACATTCGCAACCTGGATCGCGGCGACCGGCGATTGGTGGCGGGCCGCCAGCTCGGCGGTGGCAGTGCTCGTCGTGGCGTGCCCCTGCGCGCTGGGCCTGGCGACTCCGACCGCGGTGCTAGTGGCCAGCGGCTGGGGAGGTGAGCACGGCATTCTGATTAAGGATGCCCAAGCCCTGGAAACCGCCGGCCGCTTGACGACGGTGGTGCTCGACAAAACCGGCACCGTCACCGCCGGCAAGCCGAGTCTGCTGGCGATCCAACCCGCGCCGGGCGTCAGTGAAGACGAGTTGTTGGCACTTGCCGCGGGCATCGAACAGTTGAGCCAACATCCGCTTGGCGTGCCGATCGTGGCCGCCGCGCGCGAGCGGAAACTCCCGCTACCTGCCGTTACCGAGCTCGTCGTGCGCCCAGGCGAAGGAGTTTCGGCGCAGCTCGACAGACAGGACGTTGGCGTCGGCAACGAGCGCCTCGTTCGCGCCCTGAGGGGCGACGCCACCTCGCTCGCCAGCGCTGCCGAGCAGTTGCAGAGCGCCGGCCAAACGGCGCTCTACGTCATCCGCGGAGAGCAGATCGTGGGCCTGTTGGGCGTGGCCGATACGATCCTGCCCAGCAGCCGGCAGGCCGTAGCCGAATTGAAGTCGCTGGGGATCGAGGTGCGGTTGTTGACGGGCGATCATCAGCGCGCCGCGCGCGCGGTCGCCGCGCAAGTGGGCATCGACGACGTTTCAGCCGAAGTGCTGCCGGCCGACAAAGAGGCCGAGGTGCGCCGCCTGCGCGCCGCCGGCCAGGTCGTGGCCATGGTGGGCGACGGCATCAACGACGCCCCGGCTCTGGCCGCCGCCGATTTGGGGATCGCCATCGGTTCGGGCGCCGACGTGGCGATCGAGGCCGCCGACGTCGTGCTGGTGCGTTCCGACTTGCGGCAGGTGGCGCAAACTGTGCGATTGGCCCGGGCGACGCTGCGCACGATCTATCAGAACTTGGGTTGGGCGCTCGTCTACAACGTGCTGCTCGTGCCCGTGGCGGCGGGCGTTCTGGTGCCGCTGGGCGGGTTCGGTTTGTCGCCGGTCGCGGCGGCGGCGGCAATGGCGCTCAGCAGCGTTTCGGTGGTGACGAACAGCTTGCTGTTGCGGTACCGGGTGCGAATCCACGACATCGCCGGGCGCTCCACTCCGTAGCTGATGGTCGTGGCCAAGAGCAGCGATGCGGTGGCCGCCAGGGCGATGCCGGCCCAGACGTTCAAGTCCGCGGCCGCGCACCGCGCGATGATCACGTAGCCGATGTTCTGATGCACGAGATAGAACGTGTACGACAGCCCGCCCAAGAATACGAGCGGTCGGGCCGAGAGCAACGGCAGCCAGCCGTTGACCACCGCGTAGAAGCCGATCGCCATGCCGGAAGTGATCAGACATTCCTGCCAGCCTTTGAGCAGGCACTCAAGGGCCAGGCAGGCAGCCAGCATGGTCCAGATCGCCGGGCTCGAGCGGCCGCGTTCGCGCCACAGATAGAAGCAGATGCCGATTCCGAACAGCGAGATGAATTTCAAGTTGGCGGCGGTCGCCAGTTTTGTCAGCAGCGAGCCGGCGCGCCCCTCGGGCAATAAGTTCAGGTGGAGCGCCAGCCCCCAGACGGCGGCTACTGCGAGCCACGTAGCGAGCACCGCCAGCGGCCGGCGCCACGCGCCAGAGAGCCAGAGCGAAAGCACCGCGACGTAAAAGCACAGCTCGACTTGCAGCGACCAGTAGGCACCGTCGACCGAGGCCGCACCCAGCATGTTGGGGACCATTGTCAGGTTTATCAGGGCGTCGCGCGGCGAGACTTGCAACTGTGTCAAGTTGCTGGCCGAAACGATGAAGTACGTGAGCGGAACCGCCGCCCAAAAGGCCGGGTACAAACGCGAGAACCGCCCCACGCTAAAGTCGGAGGCGTGGCGCGTGCGTGCCAGCGTCCACGAAATCACGAAGCCGCTCAAGACGAAGAACAGGTACACGCCGCGGTCGCCGTACAGCACATGAAATGGCAAGTCATCGCGCGCGGCGATGTACCGGTCGTATCCGTACGTGTAATGAAATAGCATCACCGCCACCGCGGCCAGACCGCGCAAGGCGTCGAGTTCCAGCAGGCGATGGGTCGGTTTGGTTGGCGTGCCGGGCGGCGGCGGCGACTTAGTCTGCATACGTGTATCTAGCACGCAACCGGGGTGCCGCATCCGACATACTGCTGTGGCGATGTTGCGACCATCCCTGTCGGTATCGCTCGATGGCGTTAGCCCACATGGAGTTGGTTAGACGTCAGCAGGTCATCGCCGAATGGATACGGTCGATGGCGGGACCGCGTGCTGGGATGCATCGCAGCCGCGGATGTCGCCAAAAGGCAACGTATGGGGCTAGAAGCCGGTCGGGCCGATGGCGCCACCGGGGGCCATGGCACCACCAGGGGCCGGCGGCGGCACGACCACGGCGCCAGGCGGAGTCGCCGGCATGCGCGGCACGACGCGCATATTATTGGGCCGCCAGCGTTTCATCTCTTGGGAGACGGGCTGAGCCGAGCGACCGACAAAGCGCGAGCGCTCGACCTCGGGAATCTGGCGGTTGTAGTCGAGTGGTCGGCCGCCGACGACTTCGGGCCCCATGTCTTGATCGGGGTAGGGATCGAATTGCGTCGCGCGTTCGCGCTGAATCTGCGATGGCCCGGCGAAGAGCTGGGGAAGGCCGAAGACTTGTCGCTGATTCTCGGTGCGTCCCGCGCAGCCTACCGCGCCGCCAAGCACGAGGCACACCAGGCTAGCGCGTGTGATCCTGTTCATCCGCCGCTTTCCCATGCTCTGGTGGCTGCCGCGCCCTGCCGACACCGACTCCCGCGCCGCGCTTGATTCTCCCGGCGCGGAGGGGGCGGGATTATAGGGAGACGCCCCCCGCGCCGCTACACCGCTCGAAGGCTAGGTTACCGCTCCGCGACCAGGTTGCAGCCTGTGGACCAGCCGATCGCGCGGTACGGCAACTTGGGCGTCGGCCCAATCACCCCAGACTTGCATCGACGCCCAAGGCTGCCAGCTTGAAATTGCTAGCAGCGCGTGCTTCCAGCGCAGCGATTACCTGAAGTTGGCGCAAGCTGCGCAGAGTTTGCGGGCACGAAGTTCGTCGTGGCATGGGCTTCCAGCCCATGACGAATCACGGCCAGGATGGCCGTGCCACGAATAAGCTTCCAGTCGTTGGTTGGCAGCGCTCGGATGGCCGGGCCACGGTCTCGCCTACGGCGACGCCGGCTCAACCGCCAGCCCTAGTGCCGCCGCCAGCCGGGCGCGTGTCAAAGGACTGGCCAACTCGAGCTTGCCGAAGCCGAGCAAGGCGCCCGCTTCAACGGCCGCCTGCTGGTGCTCGGGGTAGTTCGTGATCAGCATTACCGGCACCGCGGCCAATTGGGGATCGGCTTTCATGCGGCGGATGATTTCCATCCCGTCGGTATAGTCCTGATCGAGCTTGCGATTCACCAGCACCAGGTCGAATGACCCCGCGCGCAGCTCGGCCAACGTGCCTGCGAGGTCGTGCGTTTGCACGACTTCGGCGGCAAACGTGCCTTCGAGCAGCCGGCGAATGGCCGCATGATCGGGGACGCAATTGCCGACATCCAGCACGCGCTTGTGCGCTTCCGATTGCTCCGTCATCACTCGGCCGCCTTCGCTTCCGTGTTTTCGATTGCGAACAAATGGGTGCGGTTACCAATGTACAAGATGTTGCTGGCGACCACAGGTGTACTGTAAACCGAGTTACCCATGTTGATCTCGGCGATGACGTTGAGCTTTGGCGAGAGCTCGACGATTGTGACATCGCCATCTTCGTCGCCGGTATAGACCTTGCCGTCGACGATCAAGGGCGAACCCCACGAGGCGGCGAGCATGTCGTGCGCCCAGTGCGGCTTGCCCGTCTTGGCGTCAAGGCAATGGAACAGCCCGCTGAAGTCGGCCAGAAACAAGAGCCCATCCTTGATCGCGCAGGTACCAATCGTGCGGTGCATTGTTTCTTCGAATTCGAATTTGCCGTTGCCGTTGCTGTCATACTTGGAGAAATGCCAGATGGCGGCCGAGTCCGGGTTGTCGCGGGCGACTTCGCCGTTGTCGATGTCGAGGTTCTGCTCGCGGCGCGGTGGCAGCGGCGTGTTGGGATCTTTCAGGCTAAAGATCTGCGTCTGGCTGACATCACCGCGCTTGGTGGGATCGATACACCAGAGGTGACCGTCCCCCTCGCCGTGCTCGGGATCTTCGCCGACGGCCACATAGACGAGCCCTTCGTAAACGACGGGTGTGCCGATGATCTCGTTACGCGTGGCCTTGGTCCCCAGCGCCCACGTCGATTCCTTGGGATTGGCGTCGAACTTCCAAAGCAGCTCGGCTTTACTGTCAGCCGTGCGCTCGCCTCGGAAGCTGTAGAGCCAGCCGTCGCCGGCGGCAAACAGCACTTGCGGCACGCCCCCCAGAATCGCGTAGGACGGGCTCGACCACTGCCCGTGCAGAATGTTCTGCCCCGGTGAATTGTCGGTCCAGAGGACTTCGCCCGTGTTCTTGTTCATGCAGACGAAGCTCGGTGCGTTGGGGGCCGGCAAATTCGTATGGCTTTCGTCCACGCCGTTCGACGTGTTGATGAACAGCAAATCTCCGACGGCGGCCACCGAGCAACTGCACATGTTGTGCTGATGGGTGCCGAGCTTCTCCATCATGTTGAAGACCCAGACGACGTCGGCCTCGTCTTTGTTGTTGTTGGCTTCCCCGGTGTACGGCCCGTCGTTTTCGTCGTCGTGAAAGCCCTCGGTGTCGAGGCAACGGACTTCGCCGCGGCTGGTGACGAACCAGAGCCGGTTGCCTTCGACTAGCGGGGCGCAGCAGATGCCTTGGAAGGGCCAGTCGTTGACACGCCCTTGCGGCAGCTTTTCGCTCGAGTGCTGCCAGAGGAAGCGACCATCCTTCTCGTCGAAGCAGAGCAGGCAGCCCAAGTCGACCGCAACCGGATAGCGCGCGAGCCAGGTGGCGCCGTTGTTCGTGCCGACGTAAGCGTGTCCGTTGGCGATCACGGGGTTGCCGTAGCTCTGCGAACCGAGCCGCGCGGCCCACTTGATGTTCTTGCCAGACCCTTTGATCCACTCACCCTTGTCGTCAAACTCGCCGACTTCCCACTCGGTGGGGATGTTCTTTCCTTCGGGCGTGTTGTTGCGGCTGGCGGAACCACCCCACTGGTTCCAGTCGCTGGGTCCGGCGCCGACGCGGCCGAGCACTTCGGTCGGCGAGGCAGCGGGCGAGGGTGTTGTCGTGCTCGAGTCAGCGGCGGCGACTTCGGTAGGCGCGGGAGCTGTCGGTTCGGGCGCGGCAGGTGCGGCAGGCGTTGCGGTTTCGGTGGCCGATTCCGTTGCCTCCTGGTCGGTGGCTGCGGCCTCGACAGGCGCCGCAGGCGCGGTTGCTTCGGACGAGGTTTCACTCGTCATCGTCGACTCGGAAGTCGTCGCCTGGGAAGTAGCCGTTGGCTTCGACTGGCCGCACGCCGACATTGCCGCCAGCAACAGGCCGATGGCACCCCAACTAACCAATAGCGCCCCACCACGCGTTTGCAGCTTCATGGAATCAACTCAATCCTGGAAGAATCGGTGAAAAATGCGACTCGGACTTCGCGCTGGCGGCACTTGGTCGCGATTACTTCTGCGATACCGACTGCTCGTTGGGCGTCACGCTCACGCGGCTGACAAAGATCTCCGCGTTCGTCGCGTTGCCAAACAAGCCGGGGCTGCCGACCGTGTTGGGCGTTTCGTCGATCGCCGTGATCAGCCACTCGCTCGGTTCGGTCGAGCCGGCGGGCCAGACCTTGCCCTGCAGCACCGCTTTGCCTGCTTCGTTCGACGCGCGCAGCTTGATCGTGTACCAGGTGTCGGGCTTCCAGCTAAAGGGCACCGTCACGCTCATCCGTTTCAGCTCGCTCGTCCAGCTACGAATCTGCAACTGTTGCTTGGCCCCCATCATGTCGAGCGTGTAGCGCTGGGCGATCAGGCCGATGTCGGGCATCTTGCCGTCGCGAATGTTGCCGCGGACGTCGGCCTCGACCGTGTAATCGTGCAGGCTCGGCTGCCCCATCCAACTGCTGCTGCGCGTCCCCTTGGGAATCGTGGTCACCTTAACCATCAGCGGACGGCCCTCGACCTCGCGGACGATGTTGCGATGCCGGGCACCGATCCAGGTGATTGGCACTTGCTTGTCGGCGAAGTCGAACTTCCACGGCAAATCGGGGACGACGCGCACGCGGGCCACGCCAGACAATTCGCCGACTTTTGCCGTGACATAGAGCGCCGTATGCGCCGCGACGCCGGAGGTCGTCAGTTTGCCGGCGGAGTCGACGGCACCGCCTCCTTTGACCTCGAACGTCGCCGGCACTTCTTTGACCGGTTGCCCGCGGCTGTTGAACAGGCGAGCGGCAAACTGCTGCTCGTCGCCTGGCTTGAGCAAGACTTCGGCCGGCACGACTTGCACCCAAGCAGGCTTGGGATCGTCGGCCGCCGGTGTTTCCTGCGGCAACGTCGGGCGCGGCGTGACTGCCGGCTTGGCGTCGGCCAGGCCGAAGCAATAGAGCGCGTTTGTCGTCGGCACGTACACTCGCCCGTGCGAAATCACTGGCGATCCCTGGCAATCTTCCTGCTCGGCGAAGCGCCCTTGGGCGAGCTTTTTCACACCGCGTTCATCGGGCTTCAAGACCGACCAGGTGGTGGCCGACGTGAGATAGATTTTGCCGTCGCCGGCCGTGAGGCTGGCCTTCATAATCGTGCCGAATTTCTGCTTGCGGCCGAGCTGTTTGCCGGACTGCGGGTCAAAGATATACAGCGCCGCGGAATCGTCGACGCCGTACAGCCGGCCGTCGAGCAGCAGAGGCGAGCTCTTGCCGACCATCACCTCCTTGTTAATCCAGAGGTTCTTGCCGGAGATGTCGCCGGCCTGATTGGCATTAAACGCGAGCACCGCTCCCATCGTGGCTTCGCCGATATTCTCCTCGCTCTGACCGATGTAGACGGTGTCGCCGTCGACCAAGGGGGAGACATTCGTGCCGCGCGGCGAGAGAACGTTCTTCCAGATTTCCTTGCCGGTCCGCGGCTGGAAGCCGTGTACAGCGCCGTCGCTCGAGCCAAAGACCATTTGCGCCTGCCCGCCGATCACGCCCAAGAAGGGTGTGCTATAAGTTGTGTCCTCCGGCAGCGGCCGAGTGCCCGAGAGCCAGACGACTTCGCCCGTGTCTTTGTTCATGGCGACAAAACGGTGGGCGGGCCGGGCGAGCTCGTCCCAGTTGATCAATACGCCGCTGGCGATCACCAGGTCTTCGAACAGCACGGGGATGTTCGTGCGCCCGCCGTAGGTGTGCAGCAGGCCGAACTCCTCGGTCAGCGAGTGCGACCAGATCGTGCGCCCCGTCTCGCCGTCGAGGCATTGGAAGTAACCGCACACACCCATCGCATAGACGCGTCCCGTGGCCGGATCGCCGACACAGCTCGACCAGGCAACTCGCTCGGCCGGCACGTCACTCAAGTAGACGTTGAAGCGATTCTCCCACAACTTGCTGCCAGTGGCCGCGTCGAGGCAGAGCACGGCTTCTTGCTCACGGGGAGTGCCAGGCGCGACGCGCGCCAAGGTATAAAGCTTGCCGCGCATGACGATCGGGGTCGAAATCGTGGCGGCCTCGGGGTTCTTCCAGCGGAAGACCGTGGGGTCTTCGGCATCGAGCGACTCGGGCAAGCCGGTCTCGCGCGAGATGCCGTTCTGCTCGGGGCCGCGCCAGCTCGGCCAATCCATGGGGTCCGCGGCAGGCGGAACCGGTTTGGCATCATCCGCGGCCGTGGCGGCGGCAGGCACGACGAGCAGCGACGCGGCGGTCAGCAGAAAGAGGAGTGTCAAGGCAACCGGCTTCAACAACCTGGCGCGAAAGTTCGAGATCATGGCACCTGGTTCTACGAGAGAATGAGGTTCTTGGCGGGAGGCAAAATCCGGGGCGAGGCACCGATCAGCAATCCGGCTGGTGACACATTCGGAATTGTTGATCGGGTCGAGCTTGCCGCCGAAAGTTGCAGGCGGGAAGTCTTCTGTAAGATAAGTGGTTCGCCAACCACGGGCAAGCGGCGCGTGCTCCGCGCGGCGCGCCGGCACGGCGCATTAAATGGAGTTCTCAAAAGGGATTGCGGCGCACGGCGTGCGATCGCCCCCGGCTCCGTGTGCCGGAAATCTTCCCAGGCAGCGCCCCACAGGTGAGTGAGACGTGGAGAAACAAGCAGAGCAGGAGAGATGCCGCCGCGGAGCTCAGCCGGCTTCTCCTTCGCGGAGCAGCCGGCGCTTGATCTTACCGCTGGTGGTTTTGGGCAACTCGGCGACGAACTCGACCTTGCGCGGGTATTTGTAGCCGGCCATGCGCTGGCGGGCCCAGAGCTGGATGTCGGCTGCCAAATCCGGCGAAGCACTCTGCCCGGCGCGCAGCACGATAAAGGCCTTGACGACGAAGCCGCGCACGCTGTCGGGGCTGGAGACGGCGGCCGCTTCGAGCACGGCCGGATGTTCGACCAGGCAGCTTTCGACCTCGAACGGCGAGATGCGATAGCCGGACGCCTTGATCACATCGTCGTTGCGCCCCTTGAACCAGAAGCGGTCGGATTCATCGCGCGAGAGCACATCGCCAGAGATGTACCAGTCGCCGTCGAAGACTTCGGCGGTGCGGTCAGACTTGTGCCAATACTCCTGCATCATGCCGGGGTGCGAGCTGCGGCGCACGCAGAGCACGCCTTCTTCGCCGATCGCAACCTCCTGCAATTGATCGTTCATGAGCCGCACATCGCAGCCGGGAGCGGGGCGGCCGCAACTGCCTGGCACGACTTCATCCCCTGCGGCGTTGAAGCAGTAGACCATGCACTCGCTCATACCAATGCCATCGAGGGGGGTGATGCCGAGCGTGTCGCGGATGGCCAGCAGCGTGTCGGGGGGCAAGGGCTCGCCGGCGCTGGTGCCATGCCGCAGTGAGCCGAGCTTTGCCTGGGAGAATTCGCGGTCGGCGATCAGCATGCGATACATGGTCGGCGTGCCGACAAAGTTCGTCACGCCATAGCGCTCTACAAGCTCGAACCAGGCGGGCGGATGAAACCGCCCGTCGAGCGAATGGTAGAGCACGATCGAAATGCCGCAGCGCATGGCGTACAGAAAGGTCGAGGCGACAGGCAGCAGCCAGCCCAACTCGGCGGGGCAGGTGACGATGTCGTCGTCGCGATAGTCGTGCCAGTGCCGGATCAACGATTCGTAGGAGATCGGATAGCGCTGATAGTGGACGACGCCTTTGGGATCGCCGGTCGTGCCCGAGGTGTAGGCGATGAAGGCCAGATCGTCGTTGGCGGTATCGGCCGAGGGGAAGGTGGCGTCACCAGAATCGACGATCTGCCAGAAATCGAGCTGTCCAGAGGAGAGCGGCGCGCCGGCGTACTGGTAAGCAATCACGTGGCGCAGTGCGGGCGCCTGATCGCGCGAGGCTTCGATCTCGGCGGCCAGGCCGGTGGTGGTGACGGCGACGACGACGCCGGCGTCTTGCAAACGATAGGCGACTTCGGAGGTGTGGAACTGGGTGCTGGTGGGGATGAAGACGCCGCCGAGCTTGGCCACGCCGAGCGCCGCGATGTAGTACTCGGGGAGGTTGGGGAGCCGCAACAGGACGCGGTCGCCGGGCGAAACGCCGAGCGTTGCCAGGGCGCTGGCAAAGCGGGTGCTCAGCTCGTCAAGCTGCGCGTAGGTGTATTGCCGGCGCTCGCTGGCCGAGTTTTCCCAATTGAGGGCGACGCGATCGCCGCGGCCGGCTTCGACATTGCCACGGGTGAGCGCCGCGCCGAGATTGTAGCGCGGCGGGATGGCGGCCCAAGCATCGGCAGCCTGGCAGGCAGCGGCGTAGTCGAAGCTTGTTGAGTCGGCGGTCATGCGCGTCCGTTCGCGGATGTGCAAAAACTGACGAGAACACAAGAGGCACTGCTGGACAAGCCAGCAGTGGCACCCGATTGAGCCCCTTGAACTACTTGGCTTTTGCCTTCAATACAACTTCCGATTCCGTGTTCGCCTTGATTTCATCGTGTGTGAACCAGGCGGGCTTGTATTGCTTCTTGGCATACAGCGGCAGTTGATCGGCGAAGTGCTTGGAGTCCTCACGGTCGCTGACGCCAAACGGCAGGCAACTGATCGAACGACCGCCGCAACTGAAGTCGACGACCATGGCGTAGCTGGTGCCGCCGGTGGCGAACCGTTTGCCGTCGTCGACAACGCCGTAGGTGGGGCGCAACGTGGTGAGCATGCCCAGGCGGGGATCACGCCAGCCGTTGCCAGCGATGGCCAGGTCGCGGTCGCCGCGGCGGATGCGGCTGTACGCGCTCCAGGGGGCGTCGAGCTGGCCGAATTTGTTGGCGACCGCGTCGGCCGCCTTGAGGACAATCTGCGTCGCGTCGCCAAGATCATCTTTGTCGAACGCGCCGGGGAAAGCGCCATTGGCAAAAATGACCATGAACAACACGCCGCCGCGGCTGTCGAGCTCGGTGCGGCGGTCCCAGGCTTTCAGCACGGCAGCGATCTCGCGCAAGCGCTCGGCTTGCTGCGTGGACTTTTCTGCTTGCTGCTCGATGCGCTCGACGAGTTTTGGGACCCAGGCATCAAGCGTTTCGCTGCGCGTGTCGGTGGCATAGGTGTGCATCTCGTCCCAGGAGATTTCTTCGTCGGCCGACAATAGCGACCGCAAGCGAATCGAGCGGCTGTTCGCTTCTTGCCCAAAGATATAGGGAGCGAAGCTCGAGGGCTGTGGGGCGACGTCGGGGCAGACGTTGTGTGGCCCGCTGTTGGTGTTCATCAAGAATCCACAGGGGGGATTGAGCACTTGCGGCAGCTCGGCCAGCGGATGAAATCCCTGCCAGCGGGCCCAGGCTTCGTGGCCGGGGCGAATCGCGTGGCTGTCGATGCGCTGGTCGCGGCGCGGGATGCGGCCGTTGGAGACGTAAAAGATGTCGCCCGCGGCGTCGGCGTACACGACGTTGAACATCACCAGGCCGAGTGGTTCGAGCGATTTGCGGAACTCGTCGACGTTGGTCGCGCGGGCCATGCTCATGATCTGCGTGGCGCGGTTGGCGTTGTCGTGCCAGGGAAAGGCGTAAACGTACGCCCGACCGTCGGCCTCGGCCATCACAGGGCCAAGGACGGTTTGGCGCACGGGCAGTCGCACTTCTTCGAGCTTGTCGCCGCGCAGTACTTTATAGGTCTCTTGCGCGTCGTCGAACTTCTTCCAGCCATCGACGTCCTGATACTTCGTGGGATCGTCGGCCTGAATGTTGAAGGCGAACACGTCAGCCAGATCGGGCGCGTTGACCGTCATGCACCAGGCGGTTGTCGCAGTGCGCCCCATGCTGATGTAGGGGGAGCCGAAGAAGCAGCACCCCATGACATTGACCGACGGGCTCACCAGGTGCATCTCGTACCAGCGATAAAAGCTCGAGAGCGGCAAATGCGGGTCCATCGAAAGCTGCGCTGTGCCGGTCGCGGAGCGGCGCGGCGACACGGCAAACTGATTCGAACCGTAGGCCAGCTCGTGGCGGTCGGGCCAGTCGGTGAAGGCCGCCACCTTGACGCCCGCCTTGCTCAAATCGCGCTGGCAGTCGGAAATACAGAACTGCACTTCCACATAGTTGTAGAAGGACAACACGTCCTGTGGGCGGGGTGGTTCGATCCACTCAGGCAGTTTTGAGCGATGCTCCTTGAGATAGGCATTCAGGCCGGCGGCGTAAGCGTCGAGCTGGGTGCGCAGCTCGTCGCTCAGGCGTTTGTATTGTTCTTCGGCGCGCTGGGGCACACGCAGCGCGCGGATCAGGTGGTCTTGCTTGAGCGAGCCGGGCCCCTCGAATTCGGCGCTGCGGCCAGCGGCGCGCAGATAGTTCTCCGCGATGTTCTCGAGTTGATCTTCGGCCTGCGCGTAGCCCACCCCATAGAACAAGCTCGCATCGTCGGCGGCAATGATGTGCGGCACGCCGAATTTGTCGCGGGTGATTTTGACCGACCCGGCCGGCGGGGGAGCGTAGTCGGCGATCGTCGCGGCGGACGCGGCCGTCGCCGAGCACAACGCAACGATTACCGTTGGCAGCCAAGAGTTGTGCAGCAGGCGGAGCGACATGGATATTCTCCTGACGAGTTCGCCGAATATGCCAACAGGCGGGTGTTTGGCGTCATGGTCACACCGGGCGCGCCTGATGTCAAACTAGCGCGGACACGCCGGCACGTGGACGACAAGGGGACAGGCACCTCGCAGCGGCGTCGTAGTGACGTCCGAGTCTCTTTGGCTCGGAGCCAGTCCCCTTAGGCAACCGCTCTAGGAGAGAATCGCCGGCGGGGCCTATAATTTCGCCGACCCAGGAAGCTGCCGCACTTGAAGCGGCGACGCACTGGCTGCCCGATTTAGGGAGAGGACGTCATGGACGCGACCGCCTCAAGTCATACGGTTTCGCCTGCGCCGGTCGTACCGGCGGGGCCCGGACTCAGCAGTTGGATTCAGCGCTACCGTTGGATGATCCTGCTGAAGTCGTTCCGGCTGGCGCTCGATGCCCGGCAGATGGTCGTAGCTTCGGCGGCGGTGCTGGCGATGGTCACGGGCTGGTGGGGGCTGGCCAAAGTATTTTCCGGAGCCAGCGATCCTCACGTGCAACAACTGACCGCGGCATACAGCACGCTTCCTTGGCAGGCGGATGCTGCGACTCCCTTGGCAACCGCTTCGGGTGAAATCTACGTTCGACAGGTCCCGGTGAACGTGACAACTGCCGACGGCGCATCGACCACAACCATGCAAACTGAACTGGTGCCGGTCACTGACACTCCGGTGCAAGGGCAACCCTTCGCAGCACAGGCGTCGATCAACGCGTACTTCGGCCCGTTCACTCGGCTGTCGACACCCTTTGTGCTACTGTTCAAGCCGGGGCTGACGATCTCGGGTTTTACCTTCATGTTGACCGCCGGCATTTGGGGCCTGGCCGTCTGGGGTTACGCCGGCGGCGTGATTACGCGGATGGCAGGCGTGCGGCTGGCGCGCGACGAGCGGGCCACGTTCGGCCCGGCCAGGCGCCACGCCTGGTCGCATTGGGGCTCGTATTTCTGGGCGCCGTTGATGCCGCTAGTCGGCGTGCTGGTGCTAGCGATTCCGATATTCGCACTCGGCTGGCTGCTGCGATTCGATGTCGGAGTGCTCGTGCTGGGCGTCGCGTGGCCGTTGTTTCTCGTGCTAGCCCTCGTGATGGGCATTCTCTTGCTGGGGCTGGCGGTCGGTTGGCCGCTGATGTGGGCGACGATCAGCGTCGAAGGAAGCGACAGCTTCGACGCCTTGAGCCGCACGTACGCTTATGTCTATCAGCGGCCACTGCACTATCTGTGGTATGCCGCGATCGCCGGCGGACTCGGCGTGCTGGCGGGCTTGCTGATCACGGTGTTTGCGGGGGCGATTGTGTATCTCAGCTTGTGGTGCGCAAGTTGGTCGGCTGGGCGGGCGTCGACGGCCCGGATCGCCGCGCAGTTGCCGCAGGGGATCGTCGGCGTTGCGCGGTTTGCAGACGCCAAGACCGCAGTCGTGGTGTCGCCTGACGCGGCTTCTACTGCGGCGGCCGTGCCGATGGCGACGACAGTTTCGACTGTCCCGAACGAGCCGGCTTCTACTGCGGCGGCCGTGCCGATGGCGACGACAGTTTCGACTGTCCCGAACGAGCCGACTTCGGCTGCGAAGTCCGGGCTTGAGATCGGCCCGGCAGGTGAGGCGACTAGCGGGGTTTTCCGCGCTGGCGTCGCGGTGCTGAGCTTCTGGCTGGCGGCCGTACAAGTGCTGCTTTTGGGGTTTGGCTTCAGCTACTTCTGGACGGCCACGACGGGCATCTACCTGCTGCTGCGGCAAGATGTCGACGCGACGGAGATGGACGTGATCCATCTTGAGGACGAGCCGGCGACGTTTGGCTTGCCGCCGCTGGAGAACGATGCGGCTGGGGTCGCGGTGGTCGCCGAGGAAGAAGAAGCCGAGGCGAACCATACCAGCCGCGAAACGAAGTCGGCGGGGGCAGCGCCGGCGAGCCAGTAGCGGCCGCTCAAATGCGATGGATGTGCCATCGCCGCGGCACGCGATTTCCATCCGCCCGGTGGTCACTATACTGGTGCCCTGAGATTCGGCGCCCGCGATAGGCTTTGCTTTATAGCCTACAGGCGCTGATCGCTGCTCCATGCACGTCGCACTGGCGGTCGAATTCTCATGCCGGTATCGCACTCGTTATCGTCTGCTGGTGAAGACTCACCGCGCCACCGCGCGTTCTGGACGGTGTGGTCGTTGGTGGCGGCCTTTGGCACCTACTTCTGCATGTACGGCTTTCGCAAGCCGTTCACGGCCGCCAGTTTCGACGACGGTGAACTGCTGTGGGGACAGACCTTCAAGGTGGTGCTGGTCACCTCGCAGGTGCTGGGCTACACGATCTCGAAGTTCTGGGGCATCAAGGTCATTGCTGAGATGCCGCCGCAGCGCCGCGCGATTGGCATACTTGTGCTGATCGGCCTGGCCGAAGTGGCGCTCGTTGGGTTTGGTCTGGCGCCGCGGCCTTGGAACGCCTTTTATTTGTTCCTCAATGGGTTGCCGCTGGGGATGGTGTTTGGGCTGGTGATCGGCTTTCTCGAAGGGCGGCGCTTGACCGAGGCCTTGAACGCCGGCTTGTGCGCGAGCTTCGTGCTGGCCGACGGCGTCGCGAAGTCGGTCGGCGCCTGGCTTCTTGAACGCGGCATCGCCGAAGATTGGATGCCCGCCGCGGCCGGACTGCTGTTCGCTGGTCCACTAGCAGTGGGTGTCGCGATGCTGTCGCGGATACCCGCTCCGTCGGCGGCCGACGTCGTGGCGCGCTCGGCGCGCACGACTTTGTCGAAAGCTGAGCGCTGGTCGTTGCTGCAGCGGTACTGGTTGGGGCTCGGGGCAATCGTGCTGATGTATCTGACGATCACGATCGTCCGCAGTTTGCGGGCCGACTTCGCTCCAGAACTGTGGCGCGGGTTGGGCGTGGCCGTCGATGAAACGATCTACAGCCGCTCAGAAATCATCGTGGCGCTGGGCGTAATGGCTATCAACGGCTCGTTGGTGTTGGTGCGCGACAATCGCAGCGCGTTTTTCAGCTCGTTGGCGATCTCTGGGCTGGGAGCGTGCTTGTTCGTGGGGGCGCTGGTCGCCCGGCAGTCGGGGGCGCTGGGTGGGTTTGCCTTCATGGTGTTGATCGGGCTGGGGATCTACCTGCCCTATGTGGCGGTACACACGACGATCTTCGAGCGCCTGCTGGCCATGACGCGCCAGCGCGGCAACCTGGGCTTCTTGATTCAGGTGGCCGACGCTACGGGCTACTTGGGATACGTGGCCGTGATGATCGCGCGGAACTGGATCATTTCGGCGGGCAGTGGCGCCGCGGTGGCGGCAGCGTCGTCCGGCGGCGAGTTGCTGGGTTTTTTCGACTCGATTTGCTGGTTGGCGGCCGCGACGACGCTGGTGAGCGTCGGCATCACCTGGCGTTATTTCGCGCAGCGGAGCCCGGCGGCAGCCGACCTTGAGCTGGCTAGCGACGCAGCACCCGGCACCGCGCCATGAAGGCTGCGCTATGAACAGCTCGCTGGCCGCGATCTTTCACGAGCCGTCGCAACCGCTCGAACTGCGCAATGTCGCAGTGCCGGCACCCATCGGCGGCGAAGTGCTCGTGCGCGTGCTCGGCTGCACACTCTGCGGCAGCGATTTGCACACGGTCAGCGGGCGCCGCAACTCGCCGGCCCCCAGCGTTTTGGGGCATGAGATCGTCGGCGAGATTGTCGAGTTGGGAGCGAGCGCGCCGCGGCACGACCTGGCGGGCGCGGAGCTTGGCGTTGGCGACCGCGTGACCTGGGCGATCGTGGCGAGTTGCGGCGACTGCTTTTATTGCCAGCGCGAGCTGCCGCAGAAATGCCTGCACGGCGTGAAGTATGGTCACGAGCAATTCGTTGCGCGGCGCGAACTGACGGGAGGGCTGGCCGAATACTGTTTGCTGGCTCCAGGCACGGCCCTCGTGAAATTGCCTGAGGAGCTGCCGCTGGAAGTTGTCTGCCCAGCCAATTGCGCCACGGCCACGGTGGCGGCCGCGCTGGCAGCGGCGGGGCCGATCGCGGGCCGCACGGTCGGCATCCTGGGGGCTGGCATGCTCGGGTTGACCGCCTGCGCGATGGCGCAGTTGCGTGGCGCGGCGGTGGTGATCGCAGTGGAGCCGAACACTGAGCGACGCGAGCAGGCGCTGCGCTGCGGGGCGACGCACGCGATCGCGCCTGACGAGCTAGTTGCCACGGCCGCCGCGGCCTCCGCCGGCCCAGGGCTCGACGTGGTGCTCGAGCTTTCCGGCGCGGCCGCGGCGTTCGAGACGGCGTGGCCTGTGCTGTGCATCGGCGGCACATTGGTGCTGGTGGGCGCCGTTTTTCCAGGTCCGCCGGTCGCGATTTCTTTGGAGCAAATCGTGCGGCGGAATCTGACGCTCCGCGGCGTCCATAACTACGCCCCCAAGGATCTGCTGGTCGCTGTCGAGTTCCTCAAACAGGCCCACGGGCGATTTCCGTTGCAGGAGCTGGTCGGCCCGTGGTATCCGTTGAAAGAGGTGGCCCAGGCCTTCGCGGCGGCGCGCAATCCGCGGCACTTGCGGGTGGGTGTGCGCAACTAAGCTGCTCGGGTATCGCGAACACAATTCGATCTAGGCGAGTCTCAGCATGCAATCAATCGTTCGCTGGATCGCGGGCGTTGTGCTTTTCGTCGCGGTGTGTGCAGCATCGCTTGCTCGCGGCGAGACCACGGTCGTCGCCCGGCATGGCGCGAGCTTGCGGGCGTCGGTCGACGGTCGGGCCGTGCTGGTGCTGCGCGGCTCGCACGCGGAGCGCGGCGTCGCGCATGGCGTGCTGGGCGCGCGGGAAATCCTTGAGACGGTCGACTTTCTGGCGGCCAAGCTGAACACAATCGGCGCGCTGGTCGACCCCGATCGCACGGCGGCCGACAAGCCGCGCATCAACTGGCAGAACTTCTGCAAAGCTGCCGAGCACTTCGAGATGCCCGACCGGTTCCGCGAAGAGCTGGCCGGCATGCTGCACGGCATCGAGCAAGCGCTGCCGGCGGAAGCCGATCGCACGCTCAAAGCGACGGGTCAAGCGATTACGCTAGCCGATCTGTCGGCCCTGCAAACGTGCGACGTGTTGGAATTGATGCGCTGCAGTCAGTTTTCGGTGTGGGGAGATCTGACCGACGATGGCCAGGTGCTCGTCGGGCGCAACTGGGACTATCCGCCGGTGTTCTCTTCGACTACGTACTGCGTATTCGCCGTCGAGCCGACGGAGCCAGAACTGTCGCCGACGCTCGACGCCATGTGGTTTGGCATGCTGGGGACCGGCATGGCGGCGCTCAATCGGCACGGCATCTACCTGGCGGCCAACGACGGGGGAGTGCATCGCTCGATGCTGGCGGTCGAGCATCCGACGCCGGCGGCGGTGGTCGGCCGGATGTTGATCGAGGCGATGACTCCGGATGACGCCCCGGAATTTCTGCGGACTTTCTTGAAAGATCGCGTGACGCTGGCGCTGATCTTTCATCTGGTCGTGCCAGCCAGCTCGCCAGGGCAAGCGACGCGCGCATACGCCCTTGAATTTGCGCCTTGGGCCGACGCCGCGCGCAGTCTGCTGCGCGAACCGGACCTCGCGCGAAGCAATTGTCTGGTCTGCACGAATCACTTCGTGGCGAACTCGCCTCAGGCCACGGGGAACACGGCCGAGCGCTATGGGCTATTGGCCGACGGCATTCGCGCGCACCGGAAGCGGGATGAGAAGATCGACTTCGAAGCCGCGCGCAAGCTGCTCGACGCGGTGGGGCGCCGCTCGCCGCTGAACACCACGCAGTACAGCGCGGTTGCCTGGCCGGCGGAGCGCAAGCTGCGGATCGCGGTGTCGCCCAAGACGGGCAAGTCGGCGACCGCGGAGCCGTATGTGCTGTTTGAATGGGACGAGCTGTTCGGGTTGAAATAATCAGCTTCGGACCACCTGGCAACTGAGATTTAGCGTGGTCACAAATTGCAGGCAATGATTGGGTATAATTGTCGGGAGACTCAATCTGGAGCATTGTGATGGCAGTCGATCCGACGACAGACCTAGAGCGGTTTCGCGATTATCTATCTGGATGCCTTTCGCAGGGCAACGGTCTATCACCCGAGGAAGCACTTGATTTATGGCGATCCGACAATCCGAGTGGCGAGTGCATTTCAGATGATGTCGAAGCCGTTCGCCAGGCGCTAGCCGACATGGACGCCGGCGACAAGGGCGTTCCGCTGGAGGAATTCGATCGCGAGTTTCGCAAGCGACATGGCCTGCCGTCGGCGTCATGAGCTTTCGCGTCAAGATTCTGGCGTCGGCCTGGCGGGATGCCGACGCGATCTTCGACTGGATCCGCGCCAGATCGCCAGTTGGCGCGGCGCGCTGGTACGTCGCGTTTCTGCAGGCGGCCAAAAGTCTCGCCGACTCGCCATTCATCCACGGGATGGCGCCGGACATTGAAGCACTCAAACGAGACGTGCGCCAGCGGTTTTTCCGTACGTCGCGTGGTCGAATCTACCGGCTGCTCTACGTTGTAGTGCAGAAAGAGGTCCGGGTTCTGTGTGTTCGCGGCCCCGGTCAACCGCCCGTGATGGCGGCAGATGTCGCCGGTGAATCGTAACTTTGCGGCTGTTCGCTACGGATTAAGCATCCGGTACGACTTATAGCCGCCGCTGAGGTTGCGGACGTGGTAGCCTGCCTGTTTCAAGACGCGAGTCGCCAGGTAGCCGCGCATGCCGACCTGGCAGTAGGCGATCACTTCGCGGTCGCGAGGGACTTCGCCCAAGCGCTCGCGTAGTTCGTCGACCGGAATGTTCGTGGCGCCGGGGATGTGCCCGGCCGCGAATTCCTTGGGGGTGCGAACGTCGACGAGCGTGCGCTCGCTTTCGCCGAGCGTGGCTAGCGCCGGCACGTCGATCTGCGGATGATCGCCGCGCAGCAGACCGGAAGCGACGAAGCCGGCCATGTTCACCGGGTCTTTGGCCGAGCCGAACTGCGGGGCGTAGGCCAGCTCGACTTCTTCGAGATCAAAGACGGTCAGCCCGGCCTGAATCGCGACGGCGAGCACGTCAATGCGCTTGTCGACGCCGGCGCCGCCGACCGCCTGAGCGCCCAGAATTCGCCCATCGTCGGGCGAGAAGAGCACCTTGAGGGTCATCCCTTCGGCGCCGGGATAGTAGCCGGCGTGATTGGCCGGGTGGATCGTCACGGTGCGATAAGCCTGGTTGCGAGCGCGGAGCGCCTTCTCCGTGGCGCCGGTAAGCGCGGCGGCGCGATTGAACAGGCCCACGATGGCGGTCCCTTGCGTGCCGCGGAACTTGCTCGGGTGGCCGAAGACGTTGTCGGCGGCGATCCGCCCCTGTCGGTTGGCGGGCCCGGCCAGCGGCACTTGCACCGGCGCGCCGCTGACGGCGTCGCGAGTTTCGATCACGTCGCCGACCGCGAAGATCTCGGGGTCGCTGGTCCGCAGGTGCTCGTTGACGCGGATGCCACCGCGCGGGCCGACTTCGAGCCCGGCCTCGACGGCCAGTTGGTTCTCGGGCCGCACGCCAACGCCGAGCACGACCAGGCCGGCGGGCAGCTCGCGACCCGATTTCAAGCGCACCATCAGCCCATCAGTAGATTGCGTGAACGACTCGGCCGAGTCTTGCAGGATGAGCGTGACACCGCGCGAAATGAGCGCCTCGACGATCGTCGCGGTCATCTCTTTATCGAGCGGCGGCAGCACCTGGTCTTGCAACTCGACGACAGTCGTCTGCACGCCGCGCTCGACGAAGTTCTCGACGAGCTCCAGGCCAATGAAGCCGGCCCCGACGATCACGGCTTGTTTCACGCCGGAGTCGACCGCGGCCTTGATGCGGTCCATGTCTTGCAAATTGCGGAGCGTTAGCACGCCTGGCAAGTCGATGCCGGAGATCGGAGGCTGCAAGGGCGCGGCGCCGGGGGCAAGGATCAGCTTGTCGTAGGCTTCGTCGTACTCGCGGCCGGTGTCGACTTCGCGGACGTGGACGGTTTTGGCGGCCCGGTCAATGCGCTCGACCGACGAGCGGTTTCGAACGTCGAGCCGGAGCCGGGTGCGCAACTGCTCGACACTGACGACCAAGAGCTTGGCGCGATCGGCGATGGCGCCGCCGATGTGGTAGGGCAGTCCGCAGTTGGCGAACGAGACATCGGGCCCGCGCTCGAAGAGGACGATCTGGGAATCTTCAGACAGGCGACGAGCCCGGGCCGCGGCGGAAGCGCCCCCTGCCACGCCGCCGACGATGACAAGCTTCATCAAAATCCCCTTGCCTTAGACAAATGAGTTCGAGTGCTGGCGGCGCTAGCAGTCTCGTGCGGCCGAGCCGCTGATGTTACGAGCTCGACGTCAAGGGTGCACCGTCTATCCATAAGGGCCCTGCGTCGTTTTCGCAAGGCTCGGCCGCTGAGCGCCCCTGGACGAGCACGGCTCTGCGCGACTCGGCTTTACAGCCGGGCGGGACGCCGATATTCTGCCGCCCCGCTAGCGGCCCCGGAATCGGAGTTAGGGCGCGCCAGCAATGCCTGCACGAACAGGAGTCGCGAACATGCGGTCGTCACGTAGTTGGGCGTCGCGGGGGATTCGGTTGCTCGGCGCGCTCGCGCTGTGCGCAGCGGCAGGTGTGTCGGCGACGGCTGACGATTTTCGCATCGTCAGCGAAATCTATCTGGGAGACGAAGCGGAGCCACGCAGCACGAACCGCACGCTGTTTCGCGCGGGTGTCGTGTACGACTACCTCGACCAGCCTGGCCTCACGACCGTTTTCGACCCGGCCAGGCATCGCTTTCTATTGCTCGATCCCGAGACCAAGCTGCGGTGTGTTGTCGACACGAAACAGGTCGCCGAGTTCAATGCAGCTCTGCGACAGCGTGCGGCCGATCACGTCGATCCGTTGTTGAAGTTCATGGCCAAGCCGCAGTTCACGCTCGACCCCGCGCCGCCCGATGGGAAGCTGGTGATGACCAGCCCTTTGATGTCGTATCGCCTGAAGACGGAGAGGATCAAGAGCCCTGCGGCCCTGCGACAGTACATCGAGTTTTCTGACTGGTACGCGCAGCTCAACACGATGGTGAACCCCGGCTCGCCGCCGCCGTTTGCCCGACTGGAAGTCAACCGCCAACTGAGCGCGCGGGGTGAGATGCCGGTCGAAGTGCAGTTAACGATCAGCGTGCACCAGCAGACGGGTGGAAATCGCGAGGTGGTGCTGCTCAGCCGCCACGAAGTTGCCTGGCGACTATTGGGCGAGGACCGGCAGGCCATTGAGCAAACGGCCGACGAAATGGCGACCTTCAAGCAAGTGACGTTCAACGAGTTTCAATCTCGTGGCAACGCCCTGGCCGGAGCGCCCCCCGCGCCCAATGGCGAAGATGCACCCGAGCCAAAGCCGGCAGCCGAGCGCAGCGCGGTGCGGCGTGCCAGCGGCACCGAACCGGCGTCGAAGCGCAGAAAGTAGCAGCGCTGCGACAATGTCCGGCGAGGCCGCGCGGGATGGGCGGGGTGAGTGTTAGCGCCGCGCGTGGCGTGATTTGGCCGCCTCGCGGGGAATCGTACCGATCCCCATCCCGAACCAGCCGTCCTGAATCACCATCTGGGTGATCCCGACATCGGCGAGCTGCTCGTCCTTGGTGAATTTTGGGGGGAGCAGCCGGAAGCGGCGCTCTTTCGAGAAGGTTTTGGAAAACACCCCGCGCAAAGCGATCTGCGCCTTGGGGCCGAGCCCCTGGCCGATCAATTGCACGACGCCATCGCGCACTAATTCGCCGCTGGTGCTGTTTTCGTCCGGGCGATAGTACACGCGGACCACGAAGTTGCGGTAACGGCTCCCCTCGGCTCGCAACTCGTCCATCGAGAGCGTGAGCTCGACGCGCCCCTCGAGAGCGCGGGCTCGCACGGCGTCGCGATCGGCGAACTTGAGGAAGACGTCGTCGCGCAAGTTGTCGTCGGCCTGTTCGAGCGGGCGATTGAGCTTGGCACCTACCCAACGGTGCAGCTCGAGCTGGCTGAACTCGCGGCCGTCGAGTTCGAGTCGCGCGATGATGTTGTTCAGGGCCGACTCGTGCATCTGAATGCTGGCCAGACTGTCGGCCGGCGCACGCGGACGGGGTGTGTTGGCTGCCAGTTGATCGTCGCCAGCCAGCCGCAGGCGGATCGTCATCCGATCTTCGGTCGTCTGCATAGTGGCTACGGCCGGTTCCAGGTCGAGGGCTCGCAAGGGGTCAAGGAGGTTCTTTTTGAGCCGGTCGTTGGCGTCGACAATTTGATGGTCGGTTTCTTTTTCAACCTGTTCGATCACTTTTGCCATGATCTGGCGCCGCAGCTCGCGCTCGGCCGCGCGTTTGCTGCTGCGGTAGCGATCGCGCACGTAGCCCTCGAGGACCGATCCCAACAGCGGGACCGGCTCGAGCGGCGTGTCGACACCGCGCAAGCGGGCGCGGGTGTGAGCGTCGGCCTGGGCGGGCTCGGCCTGCAATCCGTCGAGCGTGAACTCGAAGTTCTTGAGCACGACGTAGTCGGATTCGGCGCGACTGTGCACCTTGATCAAGCCCTTTTCCGAGGTCGCCCGCGCGTGGATCATGCCGGTGACGTGCATGACGAATCGCAGGCGGCTGGGATCGGGCGCGAAGGCGATCCTGATGTTCGAGGTGGTGGTCGTCTGGCCGTGAGCTTCCATGCCCAGGATGACATTGCGAATATACTGATGCCTCGGATCCTGCTTGGGCATCATCTTTTGCAGGAGATCGTCGCTGATAGTCATGCGCAGGTTGGGGACGCGGTAGTTCGCTTCGACGGCCCTGGCGAGTTTTAGCGCGGCCGGCTCGGCCGAGTAGGAGAGCAACTGGGTGTCGGCCAGGACTTGGCGCCCCGCGCTCGGCCGGCCCGTCAGTTCGTACTCTTCGAGATTCGCTTGAATGCGATCGAGGTCGATGTCGGCGGCGGCCCAGTTGCGCAACTCGGCGGCCAGGGCGACAACCGGCTCGCGCTCGACAAAGCGCCGCTGTCGCTGCGTCATGCGCTGGGGGTCGAGCCGACGCAAGACGTCGCGCGCAAGATCGCGGGCCGCGTCGTCGCCGCACGCGCCCCGGCGTCCGGCGAGCTGGCGAACCTGATCGATCAGCAAGTACTTGTGCCAGCCTGCGCCAGCGGGAGCCGTATCGGTGAGCTTGTCGACGTCGTCGACGCAGGATGTGAGCCGATCGTTGCGCTGGGAACTGTCGGAGGCAACCGCAGGCTCTGCATTCGAGTGCATCGCGTCGGCCGCTTCGGCTAGCGCATGCCAGATCGCCAATCGACGGCCAAGTCCATACCCGGCGACACGCAAACGACGACTGACGTAGCGCTCCGTGACGCGATCGGCCATGGCGATGGCTTGAACGGCTAACTCGTGCACTCGTTCGAGTTGACCGTCGCCGGCGACGCGCGGCCCGCCCGCGGCGGTAATCTCGTCGAGAACGCTCAACGTGCTGGTTGCCCAGGCGCCGGCTTCTGGCTCCGAACGAAGCGATTCGAGTTGCTCGAGCAGATCGTGCGGAAGTGTCCAATTTGGGCTTTCCGCCTGACCGCTCGCGACCGGCGGTCTGGTTTGCAACGAGGGCGCGACAAGATCGCTGGCAGGCTCGGTCTCGGTAGCAATTGAATTTGGCGCCGGGCTCGGTGGTGGCGCGGCATCTGCGGACAGGTCGTCCGTCTCCGTGGTCGAATCGGCCGGCGTCGATTCCCCTACCTCGCGAACCGTGATTTCAAGTCGCGGTTCTTCCTCGTCTACAGGCGGATTGGCGACCTGGCCAGCCTGGTCCAACGGGCGACTGCTCTCGGGCGTCGAGCAGATGGCGGCATCGGGCGGCGACTGGGAAACGCCTGCCCGATCTCCCGTCACGGGTCGCGACACCCAATCACACGTCTCGGGACCATCGAGTGACCAGACGAGGTCGGCTGGCGCATCGATTTGAGGAGGATATTTCAGGAGCGCGCCGTAGTCCAAACTTGGCTGGTCTTGATCCGCTGGCACGTCGCTGGAGGCGCGCAAGCGAACCTGCTCAGCACGGGTATCGGTTGCCGGTTCGTGCGTACTGAGCCGCGCATTGCGGCTGGCCTCTTCCCAGCGCTCGGGCGCCATGAGGCTCAGCGTGAAGAGCGCGATCAGAACGCAAACATACGGCCAGACTGGCCGCGCACGGTTGCTCATCGCGATTCGATCTCCGCCTCACGAACGCGCCATGCTGCCCGCGCGAATGTGGAACGCCCTGGTCGACGGTTTCACGCCGGCCACTCGCGGCACAGCGCGTACGAGGCGAAATGCTGGCAAAGGCAGTTCGCCCTGTAACGATGGTATCGGTTGCGCGATCCGCGACCGTTCAACCCGAGGCACGAAGAAGCCGTGAAAACCTAGGGCCGCATGGCGAACTGCAAAGGATAGGCAGAATGGCTGCTGTGGAGGCTGAATGCACCCTGGCTAGCTACCCGGTCACTCAGCGGCAGTGTTGGCGATGGTCTCTAGCAGCACGGTGTCGGAGTGCTCGTAGCCAGGCGCGCAGCAGCAGAGGAACCGGAGCAGGCCGGTACCGGTGTTGGCGATCTGATGTGCCATGCCGGACGGGATGGCGATGGCATCGCCCGGGCTCACCTCGCAGAGTTCAACGCCGACTTGCATGAGGCCCATGCCTTCGAGGATGTAATAGATTTCCTCGGCGCGGGGGTGGTAATGCGGTGTCGTCGCCCTACCTGGGGCGAGGCGCGCTTCGGCCAGGCTTTGCTGACGGATGGCGGAGTTGCGATAAGCCAACAGCTCGCGAATCTCCGAGCCGTCGGCCGTGATAAACGCCGGGACATCGGCAAGGTTGCGAACATCCACCGGGAGATTCTCCTTTCGATCCTGCTGATCGGGTTGTGCCAGGGCATTGCTATTGCTTCCGACCGATCGCGATCACGGCCGGCGGATATTGGCGGATATCCCAGCTCAGTGTCGCGGGCAACCGGTTGGTATCAAATCGACGATCGCATTCGACGACAATGGTGCTTGCCGGTGGGGCCACGGCGGCGATTTCCTCAAGCATTTGCAACAACTGCTGGTCGCGAGAAACGTAGTACTCGTAAGGTGGGCAACAAAAGACCAACCAGGGCTCCCTGCGATTTGCGAGTTCACCGGTCAAGGCGCTCCGCACCCAGGCAAACGTGTCGGCCACGACGACTCGGGTGCAATCGGTGACTCCGAGTGTCTCTACGTTCTTGCGAATGGCGCTAGCAGCCGCACGATGGGCCTCGATCAACCAGGCCGCGACCGCGCCGCGGCTGAGCGCTTCGAGGCCCAAGGCACCGGTGCCAGCGAACAAGTCAATGGCCACGGCCCCTTCGGCGGCAGGCCAGATGAGGTTGAAGACCGCCTCGCGTACACGGTCCTTCATGGGACGCGTATCAGGTGCTCCATGGTAAGTAAGTCGCCGGCCTCGGAAGCGTCCGCCGATGATCCGTAACCCGACGATGGCTTTGCGCGGCGGCTTGGGGAGTTGTTCGGCAGGTTTGCGCGGCCGACCAGGCGGATGTCGGCGAGCGCTGTCATCGGGCTGATGGCCAGGGCGACGAGGCATTGGGGTAAACTAGGCGAGAGGCCTTGCCGCGACAACCCGCTGGCGAGAAGATGTTAAAGGTTCAGCGCCTGCGCCTCAAACCCTTTCTTCCTAGTCAGAAACAGGATTGTTCGATGCCGAAATGGTCTCTGCTCTTACTCGCAACATTCGTGGCCGCGCTGGGCGTCGCAGGGGCGGCGACAGCGCAGGAGAAGGCGCCTGCAACGACTCCGGCTACCGACGCCGGGGAAGCCAAGAAACCGTTGCCTCCCGAGGTCGCCAAGGCACTAAAGGAATTTGAGAAGGGAATCGCCGAGTGGAAGGACATGATGAAGCGAATGCGCGAGCTTCAGCGGCAATATCAAATTGTCAAGCCGGAAGACCGCGCGAAGATCGACGAGGAAGCTAAAGCAATTGTTAAGAAGGGGGATGACCTCGAGCCCTCGCTATTGGCCCCCGCGGAAGTGGTGTACAAGGCCGCACCCAACGACTATCCCGACGTGACCAACTACGTGGTCTCGATGGCTTCGGTGGCGCTGCGAAAGGATCGCTACGAGCAGGCGGCCCGACTGGCGTCGCTGCTCAGCGATCACAACTATCCCGACGGACGCGTGAACGACTGGGCGGGAATCGCTTACTTCGCGCTGGCCGACTACGACAACGCCGATAAGTACTTCAAGCGATCGGAAGAAGCGGGCACCCTAACCGAGTCGGGGAAGAACATTCGCGCCGAGATTGCGCCGTATCGTGAACTTTGGAAGAAAGAAGAGGCCGCCCGCAAGGCCGAAGCCCAGGCCGACAACCTGCCGCGTGTGCTCTTGAAGACGACCAAGGGGGATGTCACGCTTGAGTTGTTCGAAAACGAGGCCCCCAACACGGTTGCCAACTTCATCAGCCTGGTGGAAAAGGGCTTCTATAACGGACTGACGTTTCATCGCGTGATCCCCGGCTTTATGGCCCAAGGAGGGGATCCCAAGGGCGATGGCACAGGCGGGCCGGGCTATAACATCGCCTGCGAGTGCTATGCCGAGAATCATCGCAATCACTTTCTGGGCAGCCTGAGCATGGCTCACGCGGGGCGCGACACAGGCGGGTCTCAGTTCTTCATCACGTTGCGTCCCACGCCCCACTTGAACGGCCAGCACACGGTGTTTGGGCGAGTGATCGAAGGTTTCGACGTTGTCGCCAACCTGCAACACACGACCAACCCGGGCCGCCCGACCGAACCCGACAAGATTCTCGAGGCGACCGTGTTGCGCAAAGGGAATCACGAGTACAAGCCGGTCACTTTGCCCGAGAAGAAATAGCGTGCTTGCGGCTGCGGCCAGCGGTTGACGTGAGCGCCGGCTGCGGGTACCAAAGGCAGTTCGTTAGTGGACCGTTGCCTGTCGAGTCGGGCCGCGAGTGGCCGCTTAACGACACTTCCAGACCATCAGCCAGCGGGAGTCAGAACTTTGGGTGGAATCAGCGAACGTCACAAAGAAATCAAGCGCCGGCGGCATCGTCGCAAGAAGTTCGAGCTGTTCAAGCGCCGGATCAAGAAGGCCACCACATCGGAGAAACAGCACATTGCCGAGAAGCTCCGCCGGTTGACGCCGGGAGCGGTGGCCGTCATCGACGATCTAGGGATTAAGACGAAGTAGCAGCCCGCGAGCCTCGCTTGTGGAATAAAGCGTGGCAACCGGCCGCCTACGCCACAGCCTCGCTTATCGCGCCGCGGCGGTCGCCTCGCGCTCGGCGCGCTCGAAGACGAACTCGCCATCGCGGAAGTCGATCCGCACACAGGCCCCTTCTGGGAACTCACCGCGCAGTATCTCCGTGGCCAGCGGGTTCTGCACCTGCTGCTGGATGACGCGCTTCAGCGGCCGAGCCCCATAGGTTGGGTCGTAGCCTCGGGCCGCGATCTCATTAATGGCCGCGTCGCTGATTTCCAGATCGAGCCCCACGCCCGAGAGCTGATGCTTGAGCCGGCCGATCTGGATCTGCACGATGTGGCGAATCTGCTCGCGCTTGAGCGGATGGAAGACGATGACCTCGTCGACGCGGTTGAGAAACTCGGGCAGGAACTTACCCTGCAGGGCCTCGACGGCGGCGCTGCGGATTTCCTCGTCTGCGCCACCTTCGCGCGAGATTTCCTGGATGGCCTGGCTGCCGATATTCGACGTCATCACGATAATGGTGTTCGTGAAGTCGACGGTGTGGCCGAGATTGTCGGTCAGGCGGCCGTCGTCGAGCACTTGCAACAGGATATTGAAGACGTCGCGGTGGGCTTTCTCGATTTCATCCAAGAGCACCACGCAGTAGGGCTTGCGGCGGACCGCTTCGGTCAGGCGGCCCCCCTCTTCGTAGCCGACGTAGCCTGGCGGGGCGCCGATCAGGCGGCTGACGGTGTGGCGCTCCATGAACTCGCTCATGTCGAGCCGGATGAGGGCGTTCTCGTCGTCGAACATCACCTCGGCCAGCGCCTTACAGAGCTCGGTTTTGCCGACGCCTGTGGGGCCCAAGAAGATGAACGAGCCAATCGGGCGGTTGGGGTCTTGCAGGCCGCTACGAGCGCGGCGCACGGCATTGGCGACCGCCGTAACGGCTTCGTCCTGCCCGACGACGCGCTGGTGCAGACGCTCTTCGAGCACCAGTAGCTTGGCGCGTTCGGTCTCCATCATTCGAGAGACCGGAATACCGGTCCAGGCACTGACGACGTCGGCGATTTCCTCTGGGCCGACTTCTTGCGGCAAGAGCCGCTTGACATCGGGCGATTCCTTGCCCCCTGACTGTTCGAGGCGCGCGGTGAGCTCATTGCGCTCCTTTTGCAGGTTGAGCAGCTTTTGATACTCGTCTTCGCCGATCCACTGACCGCTGGTGCGCTTTTCGATGATGCCGGTGTTGAGATGGTTGTACTCGCGCTCGATGGCGTCGAGCCGGGCACGCAGCTCGCGGACGCCGCCGCCGGCCAGCTTTTCGGCTTCCCACTGCTCGTGCAGGCTGGCGCTTTGGCGCTTGAGGTCGGCCAACTCGGCTTCGATCTCCTCTCGGCGCTCGACGGCGTGCTCTTCGCTTTCCTCGGCCAACTGCCGATGGGCGAGCTCCAATTGCGTGATCCGGCGATCGATCACGTCGATTTCCGAGGGGACGCTGTCGCGCTCCATCGCCAGCCGACTCATCGCTTCATCGACCAGGTCGATCGCTTTGTCGGGCAGAAAGCGGTCGGTGATGTAGCGATCGGCCAGCTTGGCGGCCGCAACCAGGGCCGAGTCCTTGATCTTGACGTTGTGGTGGAGCTGATAGCGCTCCTTGAGTCCGCGCAAGATGGCGATCGTGTCGTCAACCGCCGGCTCACCGATCAAGATCGGCTGAAAGCGCCGCTCGAGGGCGGGGTCTTTCTCGATGTGCTTGCGATACTCATCCAAGGTCGTCGCGCCAATGCAGCGCAGCTCGCCGCGCGCCAGGGCCGGCTTGAGCAAATTGGCGGCGTCGCTGCCTCCTTCGGCGCGGCCGGCCCCGACCACTGTGTGCAATTCGTCGATGAACAGAATAACGCTGCCGCCAGCGGCTTCGATCTCGCGGAGCACCGCCTTGAGACGCTCCTCGAATTCGCCGCGGAACTTGGTGCCAGCCACGAGCGCGCCCATGTCGAGGGCGACGACGCGCTTGTTTTTGAGGCTCTGGGGAACGTCGCCCTGCACGATGCGAAGGGCGAGCCCTTCGGCGATGGCCGTTTTGCCGACGCCCGGTTCGCCGATCAGCACGGGATTGTTCTTGGTGCGCCGCGAAAGCACCTGCACGACGCGACGAATCTCCTGATCGCGGCCGATAACCGGATCGAGCTTGCCCTGGTTGGCGCGCTTCACCAGGTCGATGCCATACTTTTCGAGGGCCTGGAATTTCTCCTCGGGGTTCTGATCCTGCACGCGGCTGGCGCCGCGCACGGTTTGCAGGGCCTTGAGGACTTCCGGCTCGCCCACAGCGTTGAGCTTGAGGACATTCTTGGCCTTCGATTCGACCTTCGTCAGCGCCAGCAGCAAGTGCTCAGTCGAGACGTAGTCGTCCTTCATCGTGTCGGCTTCGCGCTGCGCGGCTTCAAGCACGCTCATGAGCGTCTGGCTGACCTGCGGCGTGGTGCCCCCCGAGACTTTGGGAAAATGGTCTAGCTCGGCATTGACGATCTTGTCGAGCTGCGAGCGATTGACGCCGATCTTGTCGAGCAAGGGGCGCACGATACCGTCGGTTTCGGCCAACAACCCGGCCAGCAAATGGAGCGGGTCGATCTGCGGATTGCCGTGATTGGCCGCGATCTCTTGAGCCTGCTGAACGGCTTCTTGAGCTTTGATCGTAAGTTTGTCGGGACGAAATGCCATGATGCATTGACCGTGGTTCGGTTGGCGGGGCCGATTCTGTTAGCCGCGGGATTTATCCCGCGCGCTAGCGGCTTCGATTCCGATCGGACGAGCTAGCGCGCGGAGCCAAGCTCCGCGGCTAACGGAAACGAAACGCATCGCTGCGACTGGTACGCACGGGGTGCGTATCCTACGGCTCTTGCACCGATTACGAGTCTTTGACCTCAAACTCGGCGTCGATGACGTCGTCGGGCTTGGTGCCCCCTGCGCCATTGCCGCCACCGGCCGCCTGCGGGCCCGTGGCGCCTGCGCCACCCCCCTGATACAGGGCGCGGCTGAGCGCCTGATTGGCCTGATCGAGCTCGTGATTGGCCGACTTGAGCTTCTCGATGTCGTCGCCTTTGGCGGTTTCGCGAGCACGGGAGATCGCCGCCTCGGTCGCCTGTTTGTCTGCGGCGCCTAGCTTCGCTTCGTTTTCCTTGAGGAGCTTTTCCATTTGGAAGGCGCGCGACTCGATTTCGTTGCGCTGTTCGGCTAGCTCGCGGCGTTTCTTGTCTTCGGCCGCATGCGACTCGGCGTCCTTGCGCATCCGTTCGATCTCGGTGTCAGACAGGCCGCTCGACTGCTCGATGCGGACGGTTTGCTGCTTGCCGGTGCCGAGGTCCTTGGCCGAGACATTCAAAATGCCGTTCTGGTCGATGTCGAACTTGACTTCGATTTGCGGCATGCCGCGCGGCGCGGCGCCGATGCCTTCGAGATTGAACTGGCCCAGGAGGCGGTTGTCGGCCGCCATCTCGCGTTCGCCCTGGAAGACGCGGACCGTGACCGCGGTTTGATTGTCTTCGGCGGTGCTGAAGACCTGCTTCCGCTCGGTGGGGATCGTGGTGTTGCGCTCGACGAGCTTGGTGAAGATGCCGCCGAGGGTTTCGATGCCCAGCGACAGCGGCGTGACGTCCAACAAGAGCACGTCTTTCACTTCGCCGGCGAGCACGCCACCTTGAATGGCGGCGCCGACGGCCACGACTTCATCGGGGTTCACGCCCTTGTGCGGCTCTTTCTCGAAGAGCTTTTTGACGAGCTCTTGCACCTTGGGAATGCGGGTCGAACCGCCGACGAGCACCACCTCGTCGATATCCTTCGGCGTAAACTTGGCATCCTTGAGCGCTTGCAGCACCGGCCCGCGGCAGCGCTCAATCAGGTGATCGACCAATTGCTCGAACTTGGCGCGGGTTATGGTGATCTGCAAGTGCTTGGGCCCGCTGGCGTCGGCCGTGATGAACGGCAGGTTGATGTCGGTCGAGGCGGCGGAACTCAGCTCTTTCTTGGCCTTCTCGCAGGCTTCCTGCAAGCGCTGCAGGGCCATGGTGTCTTTGCGCAGATCGATCCCTTGCTCGCGCTTGAACTCGTCAGCGACGAAGTTGATAAGCACTTCGTCGAAGTCGTCGCCACCCAGGTGCGTGTCGCCGTTGGTGCTGATGACGCGAAACACGCCATCGGCCACTTCGAGCACGGAAACGTCGAACGTACCACCGCCCAAGTCGAAAACGGCGATCTTCTCGTGCTCCTTGCGGTCGAGCCCGTAGGCCAAGGCCGCGGCGGTCGGCTCATTGATGATGCGGGAGACTTCGAGGCCGGCGATTTCGCCGGCGTCCTTCGTGGCTTGCCGCTGCGCGTCGTTGAAGTAGGCCGGCACCGTGATCACGGCCTTGTTCACCTTGTGACCCAGGTAGGCCTCGGCAGCTTCCTTGAGCTTGCGGAGAATCAGCGCCGAGATTTCGGGAGGGGTGAACTCTTTATCGCCCACGCGCACTTTGACGTAGTCGTTCGGCCCGCCCACGACCTGGTAGGGGACCATCTTCTCTTCGCCTTCCACCTCGTTGTGGCGGCGGCCCATGAAGCGCTTAATCGAGTAGATCGTACGAGTAGGATTGGTGACCGCCTGGCGGCGCGCGGGTTCGCCGACCAACACGTCACCCTTGTCGGTAAACGCGACTACGCTCGGCGTGAGGCGGTTGCCTTCCGCATTGGGAATGACCTTGGCCTCTTTGCCTTCCATAACGGCGACGACCGAGTTGGTGGTACCCAGGTCGATGCCAATGATTTTTTCGCCTTGAGCCATGAAACGCTCCTTTTTCTCCGTGCTCGCGTGCGGCTAGATCTCGCGGGAAGTGTATCTCAGCGCTGCCGGGAGCGCGTGCCGCGTGTCTTCGCCGTCCGCGCCTGCGGATCGGCTTCGCGGCCTGGATTGCAGCGAAGTGGAAGCAAAGGTTGTGCCGTAAAGCACCGCCGCGAGTCACTATAACAAATGGTTGAAACAACCGCATTTAGAGCGAAGCGCCTTCGAGGTTGGGCCAAGGAACGGCGTGAATCCGCCTCGGGAGGGGCTGCCAGAAGCGCGGTCGAGCCAGTTGATTGACGCTTGTCCGCTGCCAATTTGGCAGACGATCCGACGGCCCCAAATTGTCTCGAAGCGGCCGACTCGCGCGGCCAGAAATTCGGAAGTACGATTGTGGAATTGGCCCTGCGAAACGCACGGATTGTGGCTGTCGTGCGATGCTTGACACCCCCAATGCACACAAGTACAAGGGGTCTCGGCTTCTAAGCGCATTCGCACCGTCGTAGGTCGTTACGCTGTCTGGCCTTGAGGCCGGTCGCGTGTTGGGGAACTCCGCCGAATGGCCAGGGAAAAGCCCTCCGCGAAAGGGCATAAATCCGCGCCGCGCCCAATGAGTCTGGCCGCTCTGCGCGGGCAGATCGACCGGCTCGATCGGGAGATCGTCCGGCTGGCCAACCAGCGCGCCCGCCTTGCGGCAGAAATCGGCAAGCTCAAGGACGCCAATGGGCAGCCGGCCTATGCCCCCGGACGCGAGGAAGATGTGATTCTCAGGGCCATCGAAGCCAACACCGGGCCCTTGTCGCCTGACTGCATCCGAGCGCTATTCCGCGAGCTCATCAGCGGTTCGAGGGCGTTGGAAACGAAACTGCGCGTGGCGTTCCTCGGCCCGGAGTACAGCTACACTCATTTGGCGGCCCAACAACGTTTTGGCGAATGTGTCGAGCTGATTCCGGTTGGCACCATCTCGGCGGTGTTCGAGGAAGTCAATCGGGGCCACGCGCAGTTCGGGCTGGTGCCGCTGGAAAACTCCACCGATGGCCGCATCGCCGACACGCTCGACATGTTCGCGCGATTGCCAGCGCGGATTTGCGGCGAAGTCCAACTGCGGATACATCACAATTTGCTAGCCCGTTGCGCGCGCGGTGAAGTGAGCGAGGTTTACAGCAAGCCGCAGGCCCTCAGTCAATGCAGGAACTGGTTGGCCAAGCATATGCCGGCTGTCCGCACCGTCGAAGTCGCCAGCACGACGACCGCCGCGCAACTGGCCCAAGAGAAGACGGGCGCGGCTGCCATTGCCAGCAGCCAAGCGGCCAGGCACTACGGCCTCGACGTGCTGGTCGCCAACATCGAAGACCAACCAGACAATCTGACCCGGTTTGCTGTGATCGGCGAGCGCTCGGCCGACCGCACGGGCCGCGATAAGACGTCGCTGATGTTCGAGATTCCCCATCGCCCGGGCTCATTGGCCGACGCGATGAGTGTGTTCAAGCGCTATAAGCTCAATCTGACCTGGATCGAGTCGTTTCCGATCGCCCGACCCGAAGGGGGCTACCTCTTCTTCGTCGAATGCGAAGGGCACGAGCACGACACGCGGGTGACCAAGGCCCTGGCACTGCTGGAGCGCAAGACGCTGCGATTCGAAGTGCTGGGATCATACCCGCGCAGCACGCCGATCGGGTAGCTGACCGCACCTGAGCGTGCTAAACTCAAGCCCCCAAACGGCGTTGGCGCGTAACGTCGGTCGGGCGTGCCGCTGTTTGCCCAGGCTGGTCGCGGCCAATCGCGCTGGCCCAAGCTGCTTTTTTGTTGAGTTTTGACGTGATTATCGTTCTCCAGCCGGGCGTCAACGACGAGCAAATCCGCCATGTCATCGAGCGCGTCGAGGCGCTGGGGCTACAAGCCCATCTGAGCCGCGGGACGTATCGCACGATCATAGGCGTCATCGGCGACGAGTCTCAACTTCAATCGGCACCGCTGGGAGCAATCCCTGGCGTGGCAAACGTCATTCCGATCTTGCCCCCCTTTAAGCTTGCCAGCCGCGAAGCGCACGGTGAGCCCAGCGTGGTGGATGTCGCCGGCGTGAAGATTGGCGGCGGGCATTTGGGCATGATTGCCGGGCCGTGCGCGATCGAGAGCCACGAACGCCTCGATGCAATCGCCGGCGAGGTACGCAAGGCGGGCGCCAATCTGCTGCGCGGCGGCGCGTTCAAGCCACGTACCAGTCCATATGCCTTTCAGGGGCTCGGCGAAGCGGGCCTGAAAATCCTCCGCGACGTCGGCGACCGGCACGGCATGCCGGTCGTTACTGAAGTGATGGACCCGCGCTATGTCGAACTAGTTGCCGAATACGCGGACATGCTACAGATCGGCGCTCGCAACATGCAGAACTTCTCGCTGCTCACCGAAGTGGGGCGCGTCAGCAAGCCAGTGCTCTTGAAGCGAGGTATGAGCGCCACGGTCAAAGACCTGCTGATGAGCGCCGAGTACATCATGTCGCAGGGAAACTCGCAGGTGGTGCTCTGCGAGCGCGGCGTGCGAAGTTTCGACACCGACACGCGCAACTTGTTCGACGTCGCGGCTGTGCCACTTGCCAAGAGCTTGTCGCATTTGCCGATCATCGTCGACCCCAGCCATGCCACCGGGCGGCCCGACCTGGTCCCTGCTTGTGCTCTCGCAGGCGTGGCGGCCGGCGCCGACGGCGTGCATATCGAAGTGCACAATTGTCCGGAAGAAGCGCTTTCGGACGGGCCGCAGGCGCTTTTGCCACAACAATACGCTGCTGTCGCCACCCAAATTCGCGCATTGGCCGAACTGTTGGGCAAGACCATCGCAAGTGCCGCCACGGCCATGGCGACCTGAGGATCGCCCGCCGATTGGAGCGATCGGTTGGTTGCTAGTTACTGGCCGTCGTAATCGTGCGCCGCTTGGCACGGACATGGCCCCTTACCGTTGGGAGACGCCTGATGCGCCGACCATTGATCGCCGGCAACTGGAAGATGAACCTCGATCGCACCACGGGGACAGCGCTGGCCCTCGACGTGGTGGCTGGCTGCGCGGGGCGTGCCGGCGTCGACGTGGTGCTGTGCCCACCGTTTGTCTATCTGGAGGCCGTCGGTAGCACGCTTCGCGGGTCGGCCATCGGCCTGGGAGCCCAAGACCTGTACCACGAGGCTTCAGGAGCGTTTACCGGAGAAGTGAGCGCCGCGATGCTGCTCGACGTCGGCTGCCAGTGGGTGATCATTGGGCATAGCGAGCGCCGGCAGTTGCTCGGCGAGACCAACGGCAGCGTGCTCGCGAAGGTCCGTGCGGCACTCGCGGCGGAGCGGAACGGGCACACCCTGACGCCGATTGTCTGCGTCGGAGAGACCTTGGCCGAGCGCGAGACCGGTCGCACCCAAGAGGTCATCCGGAGCCAATTCGCCGAGTCCCTGGCGGAGTTATCGGAGGGCGAGTTCGCACGGGTGGTGCTGGCATACGAACCGGTTTGGGCCATTGGCACTGGTCGTGTTGCCACACCCGACCAGGCGGGGGAGGTGCATGCCGACCTTCGCAAGCAGGTGGCCGACCGCTACAATGCGGCCGTCGCGAGCGAAGCGCGGATTCTCTACGGCGGCAGCGTCAAGCCGGAGAATGCCGGGCAGTTGTTCGCCCAGCCGAATATCGACGGAGCCTTAGTCGGTGGCGCTAGCCTGAAGGCGGCCGATTTCTTGGGGATAATTGCCGCGACCGCCTGAAACGGTGGGCCGGCGGCGCCTCGTGGACGCTAGCCGCGCGAGTCGCAGACGGGAGTTCCCGAACATGATTGCAGTCATGTGGGTGTTGATTTTCGTGGTGGCGGTCTTCCTGATTATGCTGGTGCTGATCCAGCGTGGTCGCGGGGGGGGGTTGGCCGGCGCGTTTGGCGGCATGGGAGGTCAAAGCGCTTTCGGTACGAAGGCGGGTGACTTGTTTACCCGGATCACGATCGGCGTCGCCGCCGCCTGGATTCTGCTCTGCATGGCTGCCGACAAGCTGCTGACTGGCAGCGACAACGCGTTGCAACAGGCCGGGGGCACGACAACACAGACCCAGCCGAGTGGACCGACCGGCGGACAGCCCGCCCAGCCCGGTCCCGCTGGCGGCACCCCTGCCGCGCCGGCGACGTCTGATAGTCCTGCGGCGGAGGCGCCGGCCTCGTCGGGGGCCCCGGCCAGCACTCCGGCACCCGCCGCTCCAAGCGCGCCGGCACCAGCCAATCCTTAAGGCCTCACGATCGAGAACCGCGCGTGTTGCTGAGCATGACGGGCTACGGCGAGGCGCACCGGCAAGAAGCCGGTCTGGCGATCGCCGTCGAAGTGCGCACGATCAATAGCAGGTTCTTCAAGCTCTCGGTGCGCGCCGGGGAGACGTACGCCGCCTTGGAGCCCGACATCGAGGCCCTGGTGCGCCAGCACGTCAAACGCGGCACGATCCAAGTCAACTTGCGGATCGACCGCGGGCAGCGTGCCGAAGACTATCAACTCAACACCGTGGCGCTGGCGGCATATCGCGAACAGCTCGAGCGGTTGCACGCCGAGTGGCATATCAACGAAGCGGTGACGCTTGAGCGGTTGCTGGTGTTGCCGGGCGTGGTCGACGAGCACGTGCCCGACGAGCGAGAACTGGCCGACGAATGGCCGCTGATCGCCCGCACGGTCGAGGATGCAATTGGTCGTCTGGCGGAGATGCGGCGAACGGAGGGAGCCGCCATGGCCGCCGATCTGCGGGCAAACTCCCGGCAGATTGCTCTATCGCTCGAAGCGATTGCGGGGCGCGCGCCGCTGGTCGTCGAAGGCTACCGCAATCGACTCGAAGAACGGTTGCGCAAGCTCCTGGCCGATTACTCCCTAACGCTCGACGCCACGGACCTGTTGCGTGAGGTGAGCCTGTTCGCCGAGCGCAGCGACATTTCGGAAGAGATCGTGCGTTTGCGCAGTCACCTCGAACAGTTCGAAGCGGCGCTCGACCTGTCCGAGAGCTCGGGGCGCAAGCTCGAATTCGTGATTCAGGAAATGCACCGCGAGACGAACACCATCGGTTCGAAGGCCAACGACGTCGAGATCGCCCGCCATGTGATCGAGATCAAAACCGCCATCGAACGGATTCGCGAGATGATCCAAAACGTGGAATAGCCGGCACGCATGAGCGAAACCGCGCCAGGCCGTTTAATCGTGATCTCCGGACCTTCGGGGTCAGGCAAGAGCACGCTGGTGCGCGAGGTGTTGTCGCGCTTTCCCGAGCGGTTCGAGTTGAGTGTTTCGGCCACCACGCGTGCGCCGCGGACCGGCGAGCGCAACGGCGTCGACTACCACTTCTTGAGCCTGGCGGAGTTCGCCCGGCGGCGCGAGCAGGGGGACTTTCTCGAGTGTTTCGAAGTTTACGAGGGGGGCCATTGGTATGGCACCCTGTGGTCGCAGGTGGCCCCTAGTCTGGCGGCCGGAAAGTCGGTAGTCTTAGAGATTGACGTGCAGGGGACGCTAGCCGTGCTCGAGCGTTATCCCGATGCGCTGACAATCTTTGTGGAGCCGGGCTCGATCAACGAACTGGAGCGGCGCCTGCGGCGTCGCGGCACCGAGTCGGAGCAATCCATCGAGCGGCGCCTAGCCGGGGCCAAGTGCGAAATGGCGTTCGCCCACCGCTACCGATATCGCATCGTTAACGACGACCTCGACGCCGCCATTACGACCTTGTGCCAAATTCTCACCCAGACCCCCGAGGCACCCTCATGCTCGAAGACTTGAAGGAAGAGGACATCGTCAACAAAGTTGGCGGCAGGTTCAAGTTGTCGGCACTAATTCAGAAGCGCTTGGTGGCGCTCAACGCGGGCGCGCGTCCGCTGGTCGATCTGAACACGAACGACCGGCTGCAGATCGTCATTCAAGAGATCATCCAGGACAAGATCTTTCTCGATACCTCGCTGAAAGTGCGGACCGTCGCCGAGCAGGAAGAAGCCGGCGGACCGCCCGAGTTGGATCTCAGCAATCTGTAAACGCCACGAGAGATCGCGATGAACGGCCGCGAGTTGGTCGTCGGCGTCACCGGTGGCATTGCCGCGTTCAAGACAGCGGCGCTCGTGAGCCAATTGGTGCAGCAGGGGGCGGGCGTCTCGGTGGTGCTGACCGCCGCCGGGGAAAAGTTCGTGGGCCGTGCCACGTTCGAAGCGCTGACCGGTCGGCCGGTGAATGCCAGCGTGTTTGGCGAGCCAGCTCACCCGCTGGGGGCACACATCGATCTGGCGGCGCGGGGCGAGTTGTTGTGCGTCGCTCCGGCCACGGCCGATTTTCTGGCCAAGGCCGCGCACGGACTGGCCGACGATCTGCTCAGCACATTGGTGTTGGCGTTCAACGGACCGATCGTGCTAGCCCCCGCGATGAATACCGCGATGTGGCAAAAGGCAGCGGTCCAGCGCAACCTCGCGCAGTTGCGTGAGGACGGGTTTCACATTGTCGATCCCGAGTCGGGCTGGCTCAGTTGCCGGCAGAAGGGGGTCGGCCGGATGGCAGCCGCCGAAGTTATCGCCGGCGAAATTGCCCGCTGTTTGCCCAAACCTTAGTGGTCGCTCACAAGAGTTGTCTCGAACGCGTCGTCCGGGGGCAATGAGTCGAACGTGGCACACATCCTCATCACATCCGGGCCGACGCGACAGTATCTCGATCCCGTGCGCTATCTAACGAATGCGTCGAGCGGGCGCATGGGGCGCGCGCTAGCTGCCGCGGCGCTGGAACTCGGTCACCAGGTAACAGTCGTCAGCGGGCCGGTCGAGGTTTCCTACCCGCGGCGGGCGCAAGTGCTGCGCGTTGTGTCGACCGAAGAGATGCTAGAACTTTCGCGCGAACAGTTCGCCAACTGTGACGGCCTAATCGGGGCGGCGGCGCCGTGCGATTACCGCCCGCGGCAAGTGGCTGGCAGCAAGATCGCCAAGACCGGCGAGCCGCTACGATTGGAGCTCATCGAAACGCCCGACATCGTCGCCACGTTGGCGGCCGAACGGGCCGCCTGGCAATGGGTGGTCGGCTTTGCTCTGGAGACAGACGATCGCCGGCTGCGGGCATTGGCCAAGCTGGAAAAGAAACGCTGCGACCTGGTGGTTTCCAACGGTCCCGATGCAATGAACGCGCTCGACAATCAGGTCGAGATTCTCGATCGAGCTGGGAGCGTGGTCGTTTCGCTGGCTGGCAACAAGGATGACGTGGGCCGCGGCATCTTGCGAGTTATTCAAGAGCGGCTCATTGCGCCGCGCGCGGCAGCCGCAACCAACGGCTCGCCGAAGCCGGTAAGTCGGGCGAAGCGGTCGTCGCGGTCGCGAAAGTGACCAGGGCTAGTCTGGCCGGCCATGCGGCAGTGGTACATCCGTCAGCACCAGGTCGAGCGCGCGCTGCGAACGAATCCGCGGGTAGTGCACCTTGAGCCTGGCAGGTTGATCGGTCGCAGCCGCGGTACTCGGCCGGCGGAACGTTAGCTTCGCGCGAACGGCGCCGGCGTGCATCTCTTGCACCAGGTTGGCCAGACCCCACGGCTTATCGTCCGCGCCCGTGAGCTCGAAGCGGTTCTCCTGGAACAGCACTTCGTGTGGTTCGGGAACCGCGTACGGGCGCGCCACCAGGAGCGTGAGTTGAAACTGGTTCGACTCGATCAGTTGCTGCTCTTCGACGATCACTTCGATATCGTCCTCGTGATGCGGCTCGCGCTTGGCAAAGTCGGTGACTTCGAGTGTGGCGAAGTCGCCGACGGCCATCAGGCTCCAGCGCAGGTGCAATCGGTCGAGCTGTTCGGCGGAAACTAGCGGCGGGTGGAGCTTCATTTCGAGCGGCACCTGTCGCGTTTCCGGTCCGCAGATGTTCCAGCCCGTGGGACTTACGCACAGAGCCAGCCGCTGGCCGGTGTCGGTCACCGCTTCGACCAGTTCGGGTTGCACGCGGTAGGCCACAAGGCGAAAGCGGCTCTCCCACATCGCCTGCAAGTTGAGCTGAAACGCGTGGGTGGCCCGGCGCTCAAGCTGTTTGTAGTGCAGATCCTCGCGAAACTCGCGTCGCGCGCTGGTCACTTCCATGCGCAGCGGCCCGGCGTAGGCGACGGGAGCCTTGCTGCCGGCGCCGGCGGAAATGATCAAGGCAGCTTCGCGCGTGTCGTAGTGCGGGCGCACCTGATTGCCAGACTTTCGACACAGCTCGTCGAGGGCCTGCCAGAAGAACTGCTCGTCGTCGCTGACGTGGATCGGCTTGTCGCGAAAGGCCTCGTATCCTTCACCGATCACCAGCTTGTTGCCCGAGGCCGTGGCCAGTTGCTTGACGAGCGTGGCGGCCGATTGCTCGTCGCCGGCCAACCGTACGCGCGTGCCACCCCAGAGCTCGTCGACCTTGATGCGCCGCAGCAGGTCGACCGCGCGGGCGCGGATTTCCGGATCAGAGGAGCGGCTGGCGATCTCGAGTTGCTCGCGCCCCTCGTCGCCCAGGCGCATCAATTCATCGTCGGCGACCTGACGTTTGGCGAACGAATCGTGCCCCAAATCGCGGATCAAGCTGGCGACGCGGGCTGCGGGGCCCGCATCAGCGGCCGCGCTGTCCGCAGGTGGTTCGCTGGCGCCATCGTCCTGTGCCCTCGCAACGCCGGCGGCCAGGAGAGTCCAAAGCACGAGTAAGATCGTCGACGGACAGGGCTTCCTGCCGTGGGCGTTGTGGCCATGCCGATGCGGTCGCGCCATGCGATTCTCCCTGCGCGGTTCGCCGCGAACGACTCGGGGTCTGGCGGTCGAATCGTTCGATTGCTAGAAACGTGCGGTCGGCTCTGGTAGGCGCCGTGGCGGGGTTTTGGGCGGCGGACAATAGCTGGCAGCAGTCTCCGGCGTCAAGAGCAGCGCCGCTGCCTGATTTACGGTGCTTGCACCCATGGTCCGGGTCCATCGTCCTGCAAGCAGAGGGCGAAGCATATCGAGTGCGAAAGCCGGGATTGGCATGGCTTGGAACGATCGAGGGAGGGCGAATTGTTGTCGATCGACTGCCTGAGCGTCGGCATTCTCGTTGCTGATCATTTGACGACCCCGATTTCGCACGTGCCGCGGGCCGGCGAATTGGTGCTGGCCGACGATCTGCCAGTCGCCGTGGGGGGCTGCGCCGCGAACGTGGCGCTCGACTTGGCTCGCGCTGGCGTGCGCGTGGCGACAATTGGGTGTGTCGGGGCCGATCTCTTCGGCCGCTATCTGATTGATGCTTTGAAAGCCGGCGGCGCGCGGACTGAAGGGATTCGCGTCGCCGATGGCACGCACACTTCGCAAACCTTGATCGTCAATGTGGCGGGCGAAGATCGCCGCTTCGTGCACACGATTGGCGCGAACGCCTTACTGTGCGCCGACGACATTCCGCTCGAACTGGTGCGCCAATGCAAGGTGCTGTACGTCGGCGGCTACTTGTTGCTGCGGTCGTTGACTGGTCCGGCGCTCGCGGGGGTGTTTCGCGCCGCGCGGCAGGTGGGAGTCAAAACGGTGCTCGACATCGTGCTGCCCGGCAAAGAAGATTGCTGGCCGGCACTGGCCGCGGTGCTCCCGGAGACGGACGTATTTCTCCCCAACTCCGACGAAGGGGAAGCGCTCACGGGCCATCGCGACCCCGTGCGCCAAGCGGAGCACTTTTTAGCGGCCGGCACGGCGAGCGTGGTGATTACCTGCGGCGGCGGCGGCAGCGTCTTGGTCAGCCGTGATCAGCGGCTGCATGCTGGCGTCTATCCGGTCACCTTCGTCGGTGGTACTGGCGCGGGTGATGCTTTCGACGCGGGATTCATCACCGGCATGCTTACGGGGGAGGATGCAGCGGGGTGCCTCAAATGGGGAAGCGCCCTGGGGGCCAGTTGCGTCCGCGGAGTCGGCGCGACGGAGACGGTGTTCACGCGCGACGAGGCGCTGGAGTTCATGCGCCGACAGAAACTGGCGATTGCCCCGAGCAAGCAGGGCAATTAGACCGTCAGGCTCGGTTCGGTTTCCGCGAACTCCCGGTACAGCTCCCCGGCGACGTCCCGATCGCGAGACGAGTCGAGAATTGCCGCGCGTTGCCAGACGCGGCGAATGACCCCTTTTTCGAGGTGCTCGTGGAGTAGCTGGCAGACGATCGCGACCCGCTGGGGTTCCGCGGGATCGACGATGGCGCGCCCCAAATGTAGATCGCGTGGTTGCACCATTACGAGCAAGCTCAACGGCTCCGTACCGGGTTCCGTCGTCGCGCCGTCGCGCTGCACTTGGTCGAGTTTGAACAACCAGCAGCCCGGGTGCGACGGTCCATCGAGCAGAAAACTAGGCTGACCGACTCGCCAGACTTGGTTCCAATCGCGCGCGTGCTCGTCGCGTGGCCTCCATAGTTCGCGCGCGTGAGCGACGTTGTAGGTATAGACTGTTGGCATGCTGTCCAAGAGCGCGGTTTGCACCGAAGCTTGCATATCAAGCACCGGGACAACGATCCCAAGGGCTTCGTGCTGCAAGGCGCGCCAATAGACTTGGATGCCGACGTCGCGCTGAGGCGAAGTAGCGTAGCTGACGACCAGGTCGGTTTGCCGCGCGTAAGCTTCGAGAAGTAGCTGGGGATTCAACGGCGTTCGCGTCTCAAAGGAAAGACCCAGAAGCGTTCGGGCCGCCGAAAGCATTCGATCGCCCCAGCGCAAATCGTGCAAACCGCGCGCGGGATCGAGCAGATCGAGCTTCCCCCGAAGTTGGTGATACGAGAGCGTCGCGAAGTGGCCGTCGACAACCCAAGTTGAATTCATTGCCACGGCAACGTCCTCAACCGGCGGGCAACGCACGAAGCCAACAAAAAACCCCGCCGTCCGTAGCAAGTACGAAGCGGCGGGGCCGGAACAGAGAAGAGGCCGACCTCAAATGCGGTAAAGATCGAGCGCTGTCGGACGCCAACCCTTACGAGCTTCTCAGGCGTTCAGTCGTGCTCCGGGATGAATCTGTGTCGCCATTGGTACGCGACGACCTTGATAATAGCAAGTTAAGGTGGCCTGTCCAGCATTTCCTATAAAAAAATCAGCAAGCTAACGAATCGGCGATTGGAATTGGCCAGCGGCCTCCACCCGACATCAATTCGCGTCACCGGCAGGTCGTTGAAGCGTTCTGGCGAGAAATTCTATAATCCGCCGTCCGCCTGCCTTGCTTGCCCTCGTAGTTTAACGCCCCCAACCGCCCTTAAGTCAATGTAATGTCAGAATTTGTAGAAGTTTGCGAACAGGCTGCTCGGGCCGCCGGCAAGGTCTTGCTTAGCTGGCGGGGTCGATTTCAAGTGCGTGAAAAGGGTCCGTCTGACCTTGTCACTCAGGCCGACCTGGAGAGCCAGGAAGCGGTGCGTGCCCTCGTTCTGGGCGCGTACCCGGACCACGCATTCCTGAGCGAGGAAGAGCCGCACCGGCCGCCGGTCGGCGGCTACCGCTGGATCGTCGATCCGCTCGATGGAACGATGAACTACGTCCACGGACTTCACGGTTATTGCGTTTCGATCGCCCTGGAGCGAGATGGAGAAGTGCTTGTGGGTACCGTTTACGAACCGGAGCATGACACTTGCTACGTGGCGCAGCGCGGCGCCGGGGCCTTTCGCAATGGCCAGCGGCTGTCTGTGAGTCGGGCGGAACGACTCGATGAGGCCCTGGTCGCCGTCAGTTTTCCGCCGCAAGTCCGCCGCACTAGCGACGAGGTTCTCAATTTCCTTGAAGTGCTCGAAACCTGCCGGGGAGTGCGGCGTTTGGGATCGGCGGCTCTCAATCTCGCTTATGTCGCCGCCGGGCAGCTCGACGCCTTCTGGGCCACGGAAACGCATGCCTGGGACATTGCTGCGGGGGTGCTCCTGGTCAGCGAAGCAGGCGGTACAGTCACCTCACTTTCGGGTGGGCCGATTGACTTTGCCCGGCCCAAGTTTGTGGCAGCGGCCACGCCCGATCTGAACGCAGTGCTCCGCGGCAAGCTGCGTCCCGGCGTGGCATAGGTGTAACAAATGCTCTGCTCGACAGAACGGGACTTCGGGGCTGCTGCCCGAGCGGTATCCCGTCGCAAGGGTTCTAGTTACACTCAATTTAGCCGCCAGGGCCCTGTTTTTTCGCACATCGTGTCGTCATGTCTGACGGCGGCAGAGACGCCTTGCCTGGAGCCCGGTCGGCCGTCCGCTCAAGGGAAACCGGTGTCGCACAGACCAGGCATTTGGCAACTTGCTTTGGCGGCCGCCGTCGCCTGGTCGGCAAACGGGCTCGTTGCGCAAGAAACGAGTAGCCCGGACAGCGTTCCGACGCGGCCGCAGGCTACCAACGCGGCGCCCAATGGCGACACGTCCGCGGAAGCTGAGCCATCTCCCCCCCCCGCGAGCGCGCCGGCAATCGCTGAGCGGCTACCGTCAGTCTTTCTGGTTCCCGACGCGGCCGGAGGGCTGCAACCGGTGCTAAACCTCTCGCTCGATCGTCTCGAACACTTGCTGGCGCGGGATGATGGCGGTGGAGTCGCACCGCAACCAGAATTTGCGCTCTCCCTTACGGCCAGCGGCGACGCTCACGCCACCGATGTCGCGCTCGAAGTCAGTGTGGAGATCAAAGCACTCAAGGGGGGCTGGATCGCAGTCCCGCTGCGCTTGGACGAGGGGCTGCTCGTCCCGCGAAGTGATCGCTACACAGGAGCCGGGAGCGCAGTGATTGTCCCAGCCACGGGTCAACGCGGTTACCTGTGCTGGATTCGAGGCGATGCCGACACGACTCACAAGCTGCAACTGTCCCTGCGCGTGCCGCTTGAGTTTCGCTCGGGTGAATCGCAGTTGCGTTTGACGTTGCCCCGGACGACCGGAGCACTACTCGCACTGCACGTGGGCGGAGATCGGGTACAGGGTCGCACGGTCGAACCCGCCATCCTGGACGTTGACCCCGTTGTCGAGGGAGGTGGCACCAACTTCCGATTGCAATCACCCGGAGTGCGCTTCGAGTTGCACTGGTCGCCAGTAGACGCTGAGGGCTCGGACGTGGTTCAATCGCTAGTCGCCACGGCGAACGTGGCCGTTCATGTCGAAGGCCAACTTGTTCGGTCGCAAGCGCAGATTTCGGTGCAGTCGCTGGTGGGCGAATTCTCACGCTTCCATGTCCGTCTGCCCCCTGGCGCCCAGCTTTCGCATGTACCGGCAGGTCGCGGTATTACGATCCAGGAAGTGGCCGCGATCGACGCTGAAACGCCACTGCCCGCCGACGAAGAAGCGACGGGCAGCATCGTCGTCGTGCGATTGAGTCGGCCTGCTGAACAGGTTGAACTGCAACTTGAGACCGAGCGAAACCTTGGGGAGCAAACGGCGTCCGATGATATCGAACTGGCGGGCTTCGCGGTGGTCGAAGCGCGACGTCAGTCAGGTTATTACGCGCTGGCCGTCGATGGTGACCGGCAAGTGGTTTGGCAACGGCAACATCAGGTTCGCCAGATCACGCCAGCAGAACTACCGGCGCCCCTACCCGACGAAAAATGGCTGGCCGCCTTCGAGTTTACGGCGCAACCCAGTGCACTGGCATGTCGCCTGGTGTCTCGCGCACCAAGAGTAACGGCGAGCGCCTCGTGCAACTACTTGGTCGAAGCAGATGCGATTCGACTCGAAGCGCGCTTGAAATACTCCGTACGAGGCGCGCGAGTATTCGAGCTGGCATGCCAGGGGCTCGATGCAAGCTGGAACATCGAGGAGGTGGGGCCAGTGGCGCTCGTCGATCTCGACGGCTTGCATTACGACCAGCGAGAGCCACTTGTGATCCCGCTCCTGAAGCCCGCGCTGGGAGAGATCGAAATCACAATTGTGGCAAGACGACCGTGGTCGGAGGACAACAACCCGTGGCGGCAGGCAGTCGTGGAGCCCGTTGCAAACGTAGTTCGTGCGGGGAGCCTGATCGTGGCCAGTGCAAGCAACGTGCAAGTGGTCCCAAAGACCTCGGAGCTCGTCGGTCTTGTACCACAACCGCTCACGGCTACGGAGGGCCTTTTTCAACTTGCGGCGGAGGATGTCCTCAGTTATCGCACCACGGAGCCGCGTCCGCTATTCGTCGCTCAGTGCCGGCGACTGGCGCGTGAGACTTCGGCACAGGTCACAACGGTGATTGAATGCCGTCGCACCGACGTGCTGATTACACAAACCAATATCGTTCAAGTCGCCCATGAGGCGGCGAGCTATCTGGAAATCGCTGCGCCGGCAAGCTGGGGCGCGATTGACGAGCGCGAAGTGCTAATTGACGGCCACCCCGCCACCTTTCTGGAGACCGATGAGACGCCGCTGGACGCGAACGACGGCGATCGCGCGCCGCTTGCAGCGGCTACACAAGAGCGAAAGACCTGGAGGATGACACTACCGCAGCCGCGTCTAGGCCGTGTTGAAATCCTCGTGCGTTATCCGCTACCGCTAGTCGCACGGCCGGCGGGCAAAGCGACGGAACTGGCAGTCCCGCTTGCCATGCCGCGAGTTGATCGACTAACGCACAATGAATTACGGTTGCAGAGTCAGAGCGGAATTGAACCGCGAGTCGTGTCGCGTCAATGGCGCGTCGGGATCAGCGAGCCACTGAGCCGGCTTGACCACGGGGGCGGTCGACGATTCAGGGCCGAGGGGCCAGTGTACGACGCACTGTTGCAGGTTTCGGCTGGGACGAACGACACAACCGAGGAGTTGCTCGTCGATCGGGTCTGGATCCAGACGTGGCAACTTGGCAGTGACCGATTGGATCGCGCCGTGTTCGTCGTAGCGACGAGCGAACCACGCATTGAATTCGTGTTGCCCCCCGGTGCCGACAGGCAAACCTGGCGAGCCCTCGTTGGAGGTAAGCCCGTCATTCCCACGCAAGGTGCCACGAACCGCACGGTTGTACCGTTGTCGGGTGACGCGGCTCGCCCGCAGGTGGTCGAATTGCGCTACCGCTGTGCTGGTGCCCTGTCACGCTGGGGTCGTATGGAACTAATTCCTCCAACGATGGCGCCTGTCACTTGGGTGCGGCAGGTTTATTGGCAGTTCGTTTGTAGCGACCAAGATCACCTTGTCCTGATACCAGCAAACTGGGGACCGGAGTTTTCTTGGCACTGGTCAGGGCTTGGCTGGCATCGCCTTTCGCGCCTTGACGACGGTGCGCTTGAGCGCTGGAGTGGCGCCAAGCATGAGACCGAGGCGCCTCAAGGCTACCATCGCTACTTGATCAGCCGACTTGGCGACTTGCAGCCCGCGAGGATTGTGACAGCGCCGAGGTGGTTGTTGGTGTTGATTTCGTCGGGCATCACCCTGGTGGCGGGTTTGGCACTACTTTACGTGCCGTCGCTGCGTCGACCCGAATTGCTGGTGACGGTTGGATTGATGATTGCCGTTATCACGCTTCTCGACTTGCACTTCGCGGTGCTTGTCTCGCAGGCCGGGAGCCTGGGCGTGCTATTGAGTCTGCTGGCGGCCTGGTGGCGACGCCAATTGCGGAGCCGGCAACCGATGCGCGTCGTCGTCACACGTTCCAATAGTTCGCGCCTGGAACGTGATTTGACACCGACAGCGTTTGCAGTTGCCGGCACGGGCTCGAATTCGTCGACGACGGCCGCGTCGGTGCCAGTCGAATGAGCGCCATCAGACTTCCAAATTGGCACCGTCCGGTCGGTACAAGGCGCTACACCGCCGCGCGGTTGGCAGTAGTCTGGGCCTTGGTGGCTCCAATTGCCGTGACGGCCGCGGATCCCGATGCGACGGCTGTCAACCGACCGCAAGCATCGTCGCGCCCGTCGCAAGGCAAACCCCTCGGCGCGGCGACACCGATGGGCGAGTCGTCGGTAATCGCCAGGCGATTGGAATTTCGCAGGGTATTCGTACCACATAAGCGTCCGGACAAGTGGCCTACGTTGGGCGACACCTACCTGCCGGTACCGAAGGAGCGCTTCGAGGGACTGGTAAGCGAGCTCGCGGATCGTCCGCTAGCAAGCGCGGACCTGGCGGCCGTTGTCAGTTGCGCGACCTACAGAGCACGCATAAATGACGATGCAAGCCTACAAGGCCAGGCTCAACTCGAGGTAGCGCATCGAGCGAAAGGAAGGGCCGTCCTCCGCCTGGGCTCATGCAATCTTTCCTTAGCCAACGTGCGCTGGGGAGACAATAACCAACCTGCGATCGCCGGCCTGCTTTCCTCGGGCGAAACCGTTGTGCTTGTCGATCGCAGCGGCCAACTGCGATTCGAGTGGACATGTCGCGAAACGAAGGCGGGCGGCAAGCGGTGGGACTATTCACTCGAGTTACCGCCGGCGGCCGCCTCGCAATTGTCCGTTCTAGTACCTGCTTCACGCGAGGCAGCGATTTCAGCAGGTTTGCTCAGCGCAGGCGTTGAAGAGGAATCGGTCGGCCGATGGTGGCACGCTGCGCTGGGTCCGTTGCAACACGTCGAGCTAAGGGTTCGTGAGTCACGCGATCAGACGGCCGCCGCGTCGACTTTCGTGCGTCAAGTCATGCGCTACGAGGCAACCAGCCGGGGGATCGAAGTAGGTGCGGATCTTGAATTCGAGAGTCATCAATGGCCGCTCGACGAATTTGAGTTTGTCGCTGATCCTGGCTTCGAGCTACTCGAAGTGCGACTGGGCGGAGAACCGGCGCGGAACGTGAGCTCGCATCGCCGCGACGATGGCTACCTTGTTTGCTCCGTGAACGGGATCGCACCGGGCGTGCAAGCTCGACAGGTTCTGCAGATTACCGGTACGGCGCGATTGGACCACGGTAACCCGCAATCGCTGCCCGCGATTCGACCCAATGGCGCCGTCTGGTTGTCGGGCAAGACCGTATTGACGATCCGCGCGCCGCTGTGGCTCGAGTCGCTGGATCTGGCCGATTGTCGACAAGTGGGCCTGGCGAGCCTGCCTCCGCCCTCGCTAGGCGAAGCGTACGATTTCGAGTGGTTCGACCCCATGGCGTCGATTCAAGCGCGGCTGTCGCCAGTCAAATCGCGGTGGAAGGCGACCATGGGATCGCGGCTTGAGATTAACGATAGCGAAGTCGTTGGTCACACGACGCTGCAGCTTCAGGCCGATGTCGGCGAAGTATTTTTGATCGAGACCGATGTCGGGCGCTCGTGGCTTATTGATGCGGTAGCGATGGTTCCCCCCGATGCTCTCGGGGATTGGACATTCGAGCCTCAGGATAGCGCGAAACCAGAATTGAGGATTCGCCTGGCTCGTGCGCTCCGCCCCAATGAGCCGTTGACTCTAGTCGTCAGCGGACGAAGGCCGCGCTGGAGCACCGATCAGCCGTTCGACATTTCGGAGCTTGCGATGGTGTCACTACCAGGCCATCGACAGGAGAGGGTGATCGTAAACGTGCGGACGTCACCGCCGCTTCGCGTGGAGTCGAGCCGCGACACGAATCGGCTGCGGCTCGAGCCTGGCAGCCTGACACCATTGGAGCTGGAACTTATCGGTGGCGAGCCCGATGGACTCTTGTTGGCGATGAGTCCCGACAGTGGTGAGTTGCCGCTAGCACTCCATACTGGGGCGCCCACGTTGACGGCAGCGATCAATGTTCTGGCGTCGTTGGGCGATAATGAAGTTTCGGAGCACTACGAGCTCGCTTGCACTCCGCAACGAACGCGTTTGCGCAGAATCTGGGTGCGATTCTCACAACCACGCGCTGAAAGCCTGACGTGGAGTCTGGAAAACGACCCCAGTACGTTTCTCGATGCGAGGCTGCTTTCTCGGGACGAGCAGCGCGGACTTGGTCTGCCACCGGGAGGCGAAGTATGGGAAGTCGCTTTGCCGCGGCCAACTGGAGTTCCATTCAAGCTGGTTGGCGCCCGGCGCAGCAAGGCTGGCGCGGTGACGGCGATTAGCCTCGTCTCGGTGCTCGAGGCTGACCAGCAGGCCGGCCGAGTCGAAGTACAGTCGATCGACGCGCAACCGATCGAGTTGCTCGCGCCGCGACTGAGAGGGCTGTCGCTGGAGAAACCGAGCGGCAAGCCGCGCCCCGATATCGTCGCGGCATTTGAATACGCGCCGCAAGTCGATGCCGACCCAACCGCGGCGCCGGCGATCAGCCTGCTACGAAAGCCAGAAAACGCTGGGCGCTGGCCAGCGGCAATAGTATTGGATTGCCAGTTGCAGTCCCAAGTAGCCATCGATGGCACGTCGACGCATGTTGCGTCGTACGAGATCGAACACTCGGGTCTCAAGCAGTTCAGGCTGCTTTTGCCGTCCGCTTACGAAGTGGTAGCCGTTTGGGGTGATGGACAGCGTCGTGTGGCCCGCCAAACAGGAGACCTGAATCTGACGATTGATTTGCCATCGGGGGCCGGACGAACGCGCCTTGTCATTGAGATGCGCTCGCGCCTGCCACAAGCGCCAGGTCTTTGGACGCGACTCACCGCACCCATGCCGGCACCTGTCGACACAAGGGTGCGACTGTGCGCTCCGCAGTGGTCTTTGACGCTGCCCTCGGGCTTCACCGTCCTGAGCAAGAGCCCTGTCTGGGTTGCGTCCGATCGCGCCGCTGGGTGGCGAGAGCGTCTTTTCGGGTCTCTTGCGCGAGCGACGGCGCATGACGGAACTGATTCGACGGGAGCCAATGACGTCGAACTGCAGGCCGCGACAGCGGAGTCGGCCGCCACAACACCTGTAACAGTGGCAAATGTGACGAAATTGCGAGCCTTGGCGTGGACCGGGTTCTGGCTGGTCGCCAGCTTAACTTGGCTGCTGAGGCCTAGTACTCGCTTTTGCGCCGGGGCGAGTGGGCTGCTGGCCATAATCGCCCTGGCGATCCCCGCCCCCTACTGGTTGCTGATGAGCCCGTTATGGATGGCCGTGCTTGCCGGCAAGCTTGGCAGTCAGTGGCGTTCCAAGAGCGCTACGGCCGAAAGCTCCGCAAGGCGATCGCCAGGCCGGCCTGTTGAATTGGCATCAACCGCACGATTCGTAATGCTTGCCGTAGCCGCAGGAGCGGCCATCCCAGGAACTCGGTTCAGTGCTACGGCTGCCGAGCCGATCGACACGGCGGTTCCGAGCGTGTTGATTCCTGCGCGCGATGGCCAGCAGCCGAGCGGCGATCCGTATCTTGTTCCTGAAGGGCTGTGGAGCGCGATGCGACGGACCGCAGGTGAACTTGACGGACATCCGACCGGTTGGTTGCTCGCCAATGGACAATATCGGATCGCACTCGACTGGACTCCGGATGGTCAACGACTGCGGCTGGCACGAGTCAAGGCGTGTTACGACCTGCACGTGTTCACACCAGACAGTCGTGTAGCTCTGGCCATTGGCGATGCGCGGGGTGGCGAGTCGTTTCGTGTTAGCCTTGATGGCCAGCGCGTCGCAACGTTCGCCGGCCAGGATCGCCAAACAATAGCGATCGTAGTATCCAGACCGGACTCCTACCGGTTGGAAATCGAACTGGATGGTCATCAATCACCCGAATCGACGGGCATGTCGTGGGTAGTGCCGGCTCTACCTTGCGCCGAAGCCCAGATTGAACTCCCCCCCGACGCCCCGCCGATCGAGTGTGATGCCGCGACGGGAACCTTGTCATCGAACGCCGGCCAACAGTCGATCGTGGCGCCCCTGGGCGGACAGAGCCGATTGGCTGTTCGCTGGCCGCACGACACAAGGCAGGTGGACGCCACCTTGCCGCCAGAGATTGAACAGCTTACTTGGGTGTCGTTGCAGCCCGGCGCTGTCGTCATCCAAGTGCGTTTTCGGCTACCGTCTGCCGCAGGCAGCGAGCTGATTCGGGTCGAGACGGCGGACGACCTTCGCCCGTTGCCTTTCAGTGACGAATCGCGCCCGCTGCCCGGAGTTGAGCGGGTTGGAGCGGCGCGACAGATTCTGACGGTTCCTCTTGTGTCTAAGAGCGACGGAACAGCGGTTGCCGAATTGAACTTGTTAGCGGAAAGGTCGTCAGGTATCGGACGGCTCGCGGCTCCGTGGATCGTGCCGTTGCACGGGCGAGTATCACGGCGCTGGTTGGCCGTTTCAGTAGTCGGCAATCTGGATATTGCCGAATCCAACATCGCTGGGTACCGCATCGCGCCTAATCAAGAGTTCGTAACAGCATGGGGGGACAACCTAGAACCACCACTTCGAGCTTACTTGCAGCACGACTCGAACGAGTCGAACTGGTTGATTGTTGGTCGGCCGCACCCTGCGCAAAAAATCGCGCAGACGTCCCTGACTTGTGAGTACGGCCGTCGTCAAGTGCAGGTGCAGTTCACTGCCAAAATCCAAGCACTGGGCGGATCAGTGCTGCGGCACGAGATTCAAGTTCCGCACAACCTCGAGCTCGATTCCGTTCTTGTCACCGCGGGCCACGCTGCTCGCCGCGCGCGCTGGTCACTCACCGACGATGGCCGCCTGACGGTCATCCTGGCGTCTCCCCTCACGGGTGATCACATCGTTTCGTTTAGCGGCTCGTTGGCTTCCCCCGACGTTGGCGAACACGCTCTGGCAGTCGTGTGGCTCAAGGGCGCCGATGTACGATCCGCGCACGTAACCGTGTTGCGTACGCCGCAAGTTCAACTTGCGCTAACAGCGGAACAGGATTTGCGCCCGCTTGACGAGTCGATGGCCGTCGATGTGCAATCCGCATCCGAATCGCGAGTCGTGGCCAGCTACGAGGCAAATCAGCCCACATACCAGGCGCGCGTTGTCGTGGCGCCAAACCATCCCGAAATCACGGCGACCACCACGACCGTCGTGGGCCGTCGGAACGGAGTCTGGCTCGTGGAGTGGCGAGCCGACTACGAAGTCGCCCACGGATCGCTCGATCGCTTCCATGTGTGGCTTCCGCCTGAAGTTAGCGAGGCGATCGAGGTCAATCCGGCAGCGGAGTTTTCGATTAGCCCCGGCGCTGGTGAACAGCGCAAACTATTGACGGTCGTTCCGAGCGAGTCAGTCGACGGTCGATACCGCTTAGAGCTTCGCGCGCGCCTGTTGCCTCGAGGCGCGCAGCGCTTGCTCGTACCGGCCATCGAAGCGACTGATGCACAAGTACTCGAGCAGTACCTGGTGCTTCCTGGTCGCGACGACGGCAAGACCATCAACTGGCAGACGCGTGGTTTGGCACGAGTCGAAACCCCTGCTGGTGCAAACGCTAGCTTGTGGTCGCTCGCTGGACCTTTGCCGCTGCCACATCGTGTGCTGGCGGATAGTTTTGAAGCGGGATGGCAGATCGCGGTGGATGCGGGTACCCCCCAGGTCCGGATTGCAGGTTATTCAATTACTCTCCTGCCTACGGGCAACTTGCACGGTATGGCCACATTTGACCTCGATCCCGCTGAACGGCGATACTTACCTCTAACGGTCCCTGAGGGATGCGAGATTCTGTGGACTTGGGTGGAGCGCGTTCCCGGCCAAGTGATCGCTGACGGCCCCAATCGTTACCGAGTCTTGCTGCATACGGCGCAATTGCCGCAGCGCGTTGAAGTGTTCTTTCGCGGACAAGTACAAAACCGAGGGATGCTCTCGTCCGCCAGAGCTATCGCTGCGCCGTCACCTGGCGATCTACCCGTTGAACGCACCCTTTGGCAGGTGCGAGATGCCGGATACCCCTCAAGTCCACGCCAACCGGCCGGCCAGAGCCTGGCTGCCGCGCCATTTGAGTCGGTGCGCGCTAGCAGCCTCTCGGCCGTCGTCGAAACGCTCTGCGAAAGCCTTCCCGAGCGGCTGCAAGCCGATGAGATCGACGCGGCGGCCGGCTGGCTCGAACGCCTTCGATCGGCTCGCGATCGCGCCCACGACGCGGCTAACACAGCATCGGTCGACGAGAGGCAGGACCTCGCCAGCCAACTCGAAGTCGTGCAGCAAGCAATCGAACGGTTGTCAGCCCGGTTGCCGAAAGACCCGAATGCTGCCGCCGGCGAGCCACCCAAGGAAATGCGTGTGAAGGAGTCGGAGCCGATCGACGTACCCGCTCTGGCGATACGAGGGGAGATTTCCGGACCCGCAACGACCGACTCCCTCAACTCCCTGCGCGCCGTTTTTCACGGCCGCCATCCCATCCTCGAATTTCGGCTGCATCGGTCTGGCGCAGTAACATGGCTGCCCACAACGGTTCTAGCCGCGATAGCGTTGCTCGGGATGGCCGGATTACTGCTATCGGGAATTGGGGAATGGGTCGGCAATTGGTTGCTTGCCCGCCCGGCGGTCGTGGGCGCTTTGGTCGGCTTGGTTTGGGCAACTTGCCTGGCCGGCGCTTGGCTTGGAGTCGCGCTCGTTACCGTGTGCGTGGCAATCTGGCTGCGAAAAGCGCTACGAACTAGCCGGACCGAGGTTCCGCCCGCGGACCTAGGTTCCGAAGCGCGCTTGCGGATCGACCTTGCCTAGTTCGCCGAGTGCATTCAGCTGCACGCTGGCGAGCGGCGAAATTCGCCATTTTTTCGACGATTGAGCGAGGGGTTCCTGCTACGGCCAAAGCGATCTTTGCAAGGCGAATACGTTCTGCTACTTTTTGGCCGCGCGGCCGATACTCCGCGCGATGTCCGCCCAAGACGGGTCTTTGCGTGTGTTGCCGAAGGTGCCCTGAACGGGTTCCCAGTCGGTGTAAGCACACGTAGCTGGTAACATCGCGGACTGCAACGGCTCGTGCACGCCCCGACAGGCAAGGAGGCCTTCGATGAGCGCCGGACGCAAGCAGGAATTGCAAGTTCATATTCGCTGGATGATCCGTCGCGACATGCACGAAGTGTTGGAGACCGAGAATTCGAGTTTCGAGTTTCCCTGGTGCGAAGAGGATTTTCTCCGCGCGCTGCAACAACGCAACTGCATTGGTATGGTGGCCGAGCACGACGATCGCGTTGTCGGCTTCATGATCTACGAGCTGCATAAGACACAATTGCACGTGCTGAATTTCGCTGTCAGCACGCGCTATCGCCGACAAGGAGTCGGCAACCAAATGTTCGCGAAACTGTCGGGCAAACTGTCGCATCAGCGGCGCACGCGGATCACGCTCGAAGTGCGTGAAACGAACCTCGCTGCACAGCTCTTCTTTCGCACGAACGGCTTTCGCGCCGTCTCGGTGCTGCGCAATTATTACGAAGATACTCCTGAAGACGCCTACATCATGGAGTTCTGGCACCCAGAACCGGAAGCGCAGGGTGTCGTTCCGAGCAATCGCATTGCACGACTGGCAGGCTGATCAAGGCGCGCCGAGCGATGCGGCACATGATCGTGCCGCCGGCGACGCGAATCGTCACCCTCAGCGGGCCACGCGGCTTCCCTTGCGACGCTCAGGCGCGCCATTCTGCTGAAAACAGCGCAGCGTACTCAACTCAATCATTTCGGCTAAGCCGGCGGCCTTGAGCTCGTGACCGCTGACATAGCGCCCTGGATTGATCCATTTTTGCATTTCTTCGGTAGACATGCCGAAGAGTTCGGCGAGCATGCGATCCATGTCATTTTCGAGCTGTCCGAAGTGACGGGCCCATTCGGCCGCCTCGGCCAGACGGACATGCTCTTCGCTCTGCCATTTCATAGGGTGGAAGAGCAGTACGCTGAACGGCGTGACGAGCCGCCGTATGCAAGCAGCAAAGGGCCACAACGCCGCTGACGAACATTCGCCAGTGACAATGCCGGTTGCCCGTAGCCCTCTCAGCTTGATGAGCGTCATCAGTGAGATCGCGCAATACGGACTACCACCCGGCGAATCAAAATAGAGCGTACACTCCCCCCCTGGCGGGATATCGAGCAGCTTTTGGGTCAGTTCCCCTTCGTTGTCGGTCAGGTCGCCGACGAGGGCAATCTCGAGCGGTCCCTCGGGCTCATCGTGGTGCATGCCATTGATCCTTGTCGAGAATCGGCGTCGCGCGCTGAAGCTGCCGTCGGAATGCCCAGCGAATTGCCCCCTAACCCCTTATGGTACATATAGCTTCGAACAAAGCAACCGACAAGCGCCCGCCACCATGGTCCAGCGTGTCCGGACGTAGCGAATCTGCCGGCTCAAAGGCGCCAATGCCCGCTCTGAACTGTGGCTGACGCGTCGAATGCGACCTAGGGGTCGTCGTGGTCGACGCGTCGCAGGCGAAGCTCGGTTGGCCCCTGACAGCACTCGCAAGCCTTGAGCTCGTACATAGGAATTGAGCAAACGCTACACCAATAGTCGAGTTCGTACTTGGCATCGGGTTTCAGGGCGAAGACCCGGATCACTTTGAGCACCGGCGAGCCTTGATAGCGCCGCACGAGTAGTTCAACTTCCGTGTCGCGCAGCCGCTCATCGAGCCAGAAACCCCTCCCGCGCGAATCTTTCGCCAGAGGAAACAGGTCGTCGGCAGTTTCCAGTGCGACTGCCGACCTTACGTCGTCGGCGTCTAACTCGATGCCGTAACGACGCTGGAGCGCTTCGCCTAACCACACAACCTTGCCGTGCAAGGAAACCGTCTCAAAGCGCGGCTTTGCGGCCGCGTCGCTCGCCAACGACTCTGGCGGCGGGGGATCGGTGGCCGATGCCGTCAAGACCACACCTAAACTGCCAAGCGCCAGCAGCGACATCCCGACAAACCAGGTGCCCGACACTTTGGCTTGCACATAGCGCCATGAAACAAGTCGACGCGAAAACCCTCGAATGGCCACGACAGACCTACTCCGCAGCTTGACCGACGACCACGAGGTTAACAGGTACTTTCGCGGCTTTGCCGTCCGAACGCCCGTTTCCTGCGAATGACACACTCCAGCGCTCGTTTGCTTCGTCGTGGGCAAGCTGTGGCAGATCGTCGGCAGCGCCTTCAAACGGCATCAGCAGCAACATTGTCGGGTGTGTGCCTCCGGCGACCTCGGCACTCAATTTGAACAAGCTTGATTCTTCGACCGCCGCGGCGGTTGTGTCCTTCTCGGTGGGCAACAACAGCAAAAAGTCGCGAGTGGGCGAGGTGCCAGCGTGATTACCGTCGACAGGCTGCAGGCCGTATCGCAGCGTGTATGCACCGGCCGCGATCTCTTGACCACGAAAGTCAGTCGCTTTGAGCTTATAGCGCACAACTCCCATCAATTCGCCGACCGAAAACGGGTAGAGGACACTCGCCGAGGGCGAAAAGCCGGCCTTCACGGCCCACGACTTGGCAGGCCACAATTCACAGAATGTGCGATTGCCACGCATAATCTTGATGCCAGTCGGCGCAAGCTGTTCGGTGATGTTGTCGGACAAACCGTCGATGTCGGCGGCCGCAGCCAAGGGTTCGATCCTGTAATCGACTGCCGCGGCAGCTCCGTTATGAAGTGCCCAAACCGCGAACGCCACTCCGATGGCCACCTCGGCGAGGCGGCAACTGCATAGCTTGATCGCCAGCATGAATTACCTCAGTGTCCGAATAATCACCGATTCGCATCAGTAGAGCAACGCTTCAGGGTCAAAGGCACCCTGAGCGTTACCACCCGGCACGACCTTAAAATCGCCTCCAGACACAACTACTCCTGGAACGTACCCAAGAATACGCTACGCGTTGCCGTTGTCTCCCATTTCACTCCCAATCCGCGGCCACGAAAAGCGGCAGTCAAGGCGAAGGCGGGCTGAGCATTGTCGACAGACGATAGGGGCGGATAGAACGCGTCTTCGTGCGAACAAGTGCAATCGCCGGCTTCCAGCTTCCGCGTCGTGAGGCTAACCAGTTTGCCGGCTACCAATTTGGCAACCGCCGCGTCGTGATCGACGGTCATTGCGATGGGGGCCGCTTCGACGCGGACCGTTTCTCCCGCGACACTGCCGGCTCGAGCGCGGACGAATTCAACCAGGGCCTCACGCTGCTCGGATGTCGCCCGCTCGTCGACAACGACAACCGAACGAATCGGATACGGATTCAATACGAGCCCGCCGCCGAAGCCTAGTGTGTCGGAAGCCCGCACCACGAGTACAACCTTCAAGTTCGTCAGATCCGTGCCGCGGTACTCTCCGGAGTCGATGCTCCAGGCCAGCAAGGCTTCGTGGCCGGTAAGTCCGACCTGGGAGTTGGCAAAACACGGACCGGTGAAGACATCGCAGGTACGCGTCTCCAGATAATCACCCACAAGGCCATCGGCATGCGCCGCGTCCGTTCCGAACACAAGTGCGACAACCAGAGCCGTGGCCCATGCCAAGTGCTTCCGAGAATGCATGTGACGCATCGTGAGTCCTCCCTAGGGAATAATTCGCGTTCGGCCAATGCGGCCAATTGGGGTAGGAAAGCTGCTGGTGCCCGAACCGCGCGTCGTCGTATCCATTTGTCCCCCGCTGCTTTGGAGCGAGGGGACGCGTTTCGGTGGGCAGGGGACGTCGGGCACCATTCTATCGCTGCGCTGCGGCACCGGTCTACTAGCCCGTCCGCGCGGCGCCAAGTCGCGTCGGCCACAACAAGAGGTTTCGCGTGATTCATTGTAGGCAGCCAACTTGACCCACCCCCCAAAGGGTCCAAGAATGCAACGAAGGCCCTGCCGACCCCAGTCGGGCCGGGTCCGGATGGACGGATTCGCCGGCGACGCAACCTGTGAGCACGCGTCCCACCAGGATTCGGACGACGCCCCGCCCACCGCTGCCAACCAGGACCGCGTATGCCCCGCTTGCCGCGCCTTGCCGTGGGGACTGTCCAACCATTCGCGGATTCGCAGCTCATTACCTGGGCGCTGATGCAGGCGCTGAGGCAGTGTGGACGGGAGATTCAGCACTTCGCCAGCCGCGCGGTGCTATCAGCCGATGGGGGCAGCGCGATCAACGGGTGCGCGACTCGATTTCTAGACAGTTGGGTGATGTCACCCGACGTCTGTCAGTCGCTCTTCTTGCGCGGTGTGACCCAGTGCGACTTGGCTATCGTCGAGGGAGCCTATGCGCCACGCCAATCCAAGTCGCCACCAGGAGGGCATTTGGATGCGGTAAGTCATTGGTTATGTCTGCCGCGCCTTGCCATTATCGACGTTCGTAAGCTTTCGCCCTGCCGTTTACCAGAGGCCCCAGCCGGGATCGAAGGCATCCTGCTCGATCGAATTAACGACGAGGCAGACTTGGCGCGATGGCAAACTGCCTTCGAGACCTTGTGGGGCGTTCCGGTGCTGGGAGCACTCGACGAATGCACCGCCGCGCGATGGTGCGCGGCGCAGCTCAAGCCAGGCGAGCGCCCTCCCGCCGAACTTTGTGGCGAGCTTGGCACGAGATTCTCTGCCCGATCGAAGTTGGCGCGGATCGCCACGTTGGCGGACCGTTCGTTTTCGCCCGGTGCCGATGGTGGTGTGTATTGCCGGTGCCGGGCGGCGGGGCGCTTGCGCGTCGCCGTGGCATACGATCGCGCTTTTCGTGGCTACTTTGGCGATACGTTGGAATTGCTTGAACAAGGTGGGGCCGAGGTCGTCGCCTTCTCGCCGCTGGCCGACGAAGCCTTGCCCGAGGATATTGACCTCGTTTATTTAGGCGACGCCCAGATGGCGGCCAATGCGGAGGCTTTGGCCGACAATCAGTGCATGTTGATGGCGCTACGGAGTTGGGTGTGCTGCGGCGGGGCGGCCTACGCCGAGGGCGGGGGACTGGCCTACCTGTGCGAGAACTTTGAAAGCGCCGATGGCCGCCGTCTCGCGCTCACCGCGGCGATTCCGGCAACCGCGCGATGTTTTCCCTCGCGCGAATCTGCCGAACCATGTGAAATGGTGCTGCCGCGCGACACCTGGCTGGGCTCGGCCGGCACACGCCTGCGCGGTTATCGACCGGCGAGTTGGCAGATCAGCCTCTCGCCGACGGCCGGCGTGGCCGCGACTCCCGATGAGTCGCCTAGTCTGCTCGTTCGTCGCGGACTGGTGGGGAGCTTGGCGCAGATCAATTTCGCCGCCCAGCCGGTGTTGCTCTCGCGGTTTTTTACTCCGGCGCGCGCTGGGTTGCGTTTTAGCCCTTCGCAGGTAGCTTTGTAGGCTGCGCTCGCGGCTACAAACTGCGGTTACAGCGAAATCTGGGCACTTTTCACCGGGCCCTCCGCGCCATGACGAACACGCTCTACTTGCCTGAGCTGCGCGAGATGCTCGCCGAGCAAAACTCGGCCGAATTGCACGAATTCTGCATCGCGCTACACCCGGCGCAGACGGTCGAGTTCATGGAAGGGCTCACCGCGGCCGAGGCCTGGCAGGTCCTCCAGCACGCGGACCCCAATACGCGCGCGGAGATCTTTCACTATTTCGACCCGGAGCGACAGGTCGAGATCATCGAGACGCAGAACCGTGCGGCGATCGGCCAGCTCATCGCTGATCTGGCACCGGATGATCGCGTCGATATCCTCAACCGCGTCCGCCCCGACGTAGTCCGCGAACTACTGCCGCTCGTGCCCGCCGAAGAGCGGCGCGATATCCACCGGCTGAGCGCCTACCCTGAGGGAACGGCTGGCGCGGTAATGACGACGAGCTTCGCGCGGCTGAGCGAGAACCTCACGGTCTCGCAAGCGATCGAAGCCGTGCGCAAGCAGGCCGAGTCGTCGGAAACAGTCTACTACCTCTACGTCGTCGATGATGACGATCACTTGCGAGGCTTGGTCTCGCTGCGGCAATTAGTGTTGGCCAAGCCCGACACGGTCATTCGCGATCTCATGGAACGGGCGGTCGTGGCGGTTGAGGTTGACGATGATCAGGAGGAAGTAGCCAGTACGTTGTCGCGCTACGATTTTCAAGCGATCCCGGTAGTCGATCACCAGCGGCATCTGTTGGGGATCGTCACCTACGACGACATCATCGACGTTGTTCGCGAGGAGGCCACGGAAGACGCTCAGCGGATCGGCGGCGTTGCGCCCTTGCGCGCGGGTTACCTCGAAACCCATTTGCTGACGATCACTTGGAAGCGTGGCCTGTGGCTCACGATTCTGTTCTTCGGCGCCATGCTGACGGCCCGCGCGCTAGGGAGCTATGGACAGGAGATTCAGGCGAATGCCTGGCTGGTGTTTTTCATTCCGCTGGTGATTTCGACCGGCGGAAACTCGGGCAGTCAGTCGGCGACGCTAGTGATCACGGCCATGTCAGCGGGCGATGTCTCGCTAGCTGACTGGACCCGCGTAGTGCGGCGCGAACTGGTTACCGGCCTGCTGCTGGGGGGGTTCCTCGGCATGATCGGCTATGTGGCCGCGACTCTCGTCGCCCCCAACTGGGCGGCGGCAGCGATCATTCCCATGACCGTGCTGCTGGTCGTCACCTGCGGCACGCTTTTGGGCTCTGTGTTGCCGATGGTGTTTCGCCATCTCGGGCTCGACCCCGCCATGATGAGCAATCCCTTCGTGGCTGGGATCATCGACATCGTCGGCATTCTCGTCTACATGGAGACTGCCGACCTGATGTTGCACGCGATTGGAGCATAGCCGCAAGGGAGTGGTCGGCGCGGCCGCGATCAGATGAACCGGCCGCCGCTGAGAAACCAGCCCTCGCCGCATGGCCTACACCACAGCAAGTGCACGCGCAAACGGGCAGTATCACCACTGGCGGTTGAAATCAGAACGTCGACTTTTCCGGGACGGAACTCCACACGGTGCAGCAGTCCGATTCCATCGGTCGATATCTCGCGAGTGAACGCCGCATGCTTGCGAAACAAATCGGTGCGGATTGTGACGGGCCGAAAAAAGGGGTAACGCACCGACTGCCGGCGTTCAGCCTGGTCCGCCTCGCGGGCCTCGTGGATCAGGTCGGCGATCACCTTACTGGGTGGAGCGAATCGTGCGACGTCGGTTGCCAATGGATTTACTCCTACGGAATTGACGGACCCTGGAAACCGCAGGTCAGAATACGGACGCAAATACCATAGCTCAGCTCGAGTTGGTGCGCTGCCGTACGACGTCGCCCGACGCGCCGGCTTCCACCCACCGGGAGCGAAGATGCGGGTTACAATGCCAACAGGCGTGGCCTACCGTTGTTCAACGAGCGGCCGGCGCGTCCTGCGGGAACACTTGGTGACCGACTTCATGATCGAGCTCACGAACGAACCAATCGAAATACCGCGGATTCTGGCTGCCGTGGGCTCGCCTCATGCCGGCGCCGTCGTGCTCTTCCTGGGAACCGTGCGCGATACCACGGGCGATCGGAACACCCAGTCGTTGGACTACGAGTGCTATCCCCCCATGGCCCGCCAAAAGCTGGTGGAACTTGAGGCCGCGGCTCGCCATCGCTGGCCGCTAATCGGATGCGCCTTGGTGCATCGGCTGGGGCACATGTTGCCAGGCGAGGCCAGCGTGGCCGTGGCGGTCAGCAGCCCTCATCGCCAGGCCGCGTTCGAGGCGGGCAAATGGTTGATCGACACGCTCAAAGCAGTTGTGCCGATCTGGAAGCGCGAAAACTGGACCGATGGAACGCATGAGTGGGTCCATCCCGGTATGCCGGACGAGGGGAATGACACCGCGTCGCGGCCGCCGACCTGACGCGCGACCGATTAGCCCTAGTTCACGCGCATCAGGCCAGGGCTTTTCTTGCGCCGGCCGCCTCCCTTGGGCGCGGGTCGGCCATGAGGCGTGCGATGCCCGTTGGTAAGCGGACTGGCGCCAAGTGTAACTGCGCCCTCGACGGCGGAGCGGCGGGACTTGGTTGCTTCGCGCATCAAGTCGACGAAACGTTGCGCGGCGGGAGACAGGAACTTGCCCCGGCGAATAACCAGACCGTAAGTGCGTTTGGGGAAATAGCGGGCCAGCGAAATGGCAGCCAACCGTTCCTCGCCAGTCAAGCAAATGCTCGTCACGATCGAGATTCCCAAACCAAGCGTTACATACTTCTTGATCACCTCCCAGCCGCCGGCCTCCATTTTGACTTCGTACTTGAGGTTGTGCTGGCCGAACGCGTAGTCGACCACGCGCCAGGTCGTCAGGTGGCTCGGCGGGAGAATCAAGGGATAAGGGGCCACGTCTTTCAGTGTGACGCGCTTGCGCCGCGCCAGCGGATGGTCGAGCGGCACGATCAGCATGGGATCGTATGTGAACATCGGCTGGTAGTCGACGTCCTCGCGCATTTCGATCATCGAACCGACGGCGAAGTCAGCAGTGTCTTCACGAAGCATCGCCAGCCCGTCGCGCCCCGTGACGTTATGCAGCTTGAGTTCAATGCCCGGGTATTCCTTGACGAACTGCTGGACGAATTGAGGCAGCAGGTAGAGCGTAGTCGACTCGCCGGCCGCGATATCCAAACGGCCAGTTTCGAGGCCACCACGGCGTGCGGCGAAGGTGTCGTCAAGCGTGTCGATCTCATCGACCAGGGGCGAAGCCAAGTCGTACAGGGTCTTGCCGTCAGGCGTCAGCGTGATTTTGGGACCGCGCCGTTCGAAAAGCGTGGTCTTCATCTCACGTTCGAGGGCTTGAATCTGCAGCGACACGCTGGGCTGACTGAGAAATAATCGCTCGGCGGCCTTCGAAATGCTGCCGGCTTGCGCCGCGCAGCAGAAGCCGCGGAGTTGTTGCAAGCGATTCTGTTTGTAGTACTGCGGATTGGGGGAAATTTGCGTCGGCACGAGGGAGCACCTTTCGCGCGAATGGCGGTGAACGCAGCAAAGGCCGCGAATCATAGCGCCGGGTAATACTCATCATTTTATTTATCCAGCCAATGCTGTCCATTGAAAAGATTGGCGTGTTCAATTCTACAAGTGCGAGTAAAGTCGCCTGTGTGTTGTGCGTGCCCGAATAACCGCCTGGCAGCGGGGCACGACCCGACATGACGCCGAGTTAGCAACTCGCGCTGGCCTCGACCCCGCTGGATTTCCTGGAACGGCACCAAGATTCTCCCCCAAGGACGACTCCTGCCATGTCTGTAATCGAAGCACCACCCGCGGCCGCCGGCATCGAAGTTCTGGCGCCCATGTCGCCGACGGCAGCCGAAATCCTGACGCCAGCGGCGTTGGACTTCGTCGCGGCCCTGGACCGCCGCTCCCGCTCGCGCCGCGAAGCACTGCTAACCGCACGCGCCGCTCGGCAAGCACGACTCGATGCCGGCGAACTGCCGGACTTCTTACCGCAGACCGAGAGCATCCGCCGGGGCGACTGGCGAGTCGGCAAGGTTCCCGCCGACCTGCAAGACCGCCGTGTGGAAATCACCGGGCCGGTCGATCGCAAGATGGTTATCAACGCCCTGAACTCCGGAGCGCGGATGTTCATGGCCGATTTCGAGGACTCGCACGCTCCCACCTGGGAAGGGACTCTCGAAGGGCAAGTCAATCTTCGTGATGCCGTCAACGGCACGATCGAGTACACCAGCGCGGACGGCAAACGCTATCAACTCAAGCCCCAACGAGCAACGCTGCTGGTCCGCCCGCGCGGCTGGCATCTAGTTGAAAAGCATGTGTTGGTCGACGGACAACCGATCTCGGCCAGCATCTTCGACTTCGGCTTGTACTTCTACCACAACGCCACCAATTTGCTGGCGCGCGGCGCGGGACCCTACTTCTACTTGCCAAAGCTCGAGAGTCATCTTGAAGCGCGCCTTTGGAACGATGTGTTCAAGCTTGCGCAGATCGAACTAGGCCTGCCTCAGGGAACGATCAAGGCCACGGTGCTGATCGAAACCATTCTGGCGGCGTTCGAGATGGATGAAATCCTGTATGAGCTGCGCGAACACATCGTGGGGCTCAACTGCGGCCGCTGGGACTACATCTTCAGCTTCATCAAAAAGTTCCGGAATCAACCCGAGTTCATCCTCCCCGATCGGGCGTTAGTGACGATGACGACCCACTTCTTGCGGTCCTATTCGCGGCTGTTGATCCAGACGTGCCACCGCCGCGGCGCGCACGCGATGGGCGGGATGGCTGCCCAGATCCCCATCAAGAATGACTCCGTCGCAAACGAACAGGCACTTGCCAAGGTGCGAGCCGACAAGGAGCGCGAGGCCAACGACGGGCACGATGGCACTTGGGTCGCTCATCCCGGGCTTGTTCCCGTAGCAATGGAGGTCTTCAACGCCCATATGCCGGCCGCAAATCAGCTCGGCCGCCCCAATCCCGATCTGCACATTCGTGCTGCCGACCTGCTCGCCGTGCCCGAGGGGCCCATCACGCGCGAGGGTTTGCGAATCAACGTGGCGGTAGGCTTGCGGTACCTCGAAGCATGGCTGCGCGGGAGCGGCTGCGTGCCGATTTTCAATCTCATGGAAGACGCCGCAACAGCGGAAATCTCACGGGCCCAGGTGTGGCAATGGATTCGGCATCCCCAGGGGCGGTTCGAGGACGGAACTCGCATCACGCGACAGTTCGTGGAAGATGAGTTGCGTACCGAGCTGGCGAAACTGCGCGACGACATGGGAGGCGCGGCGTACGGCGAAAGCAAGTTCGACGAGGCCGGCGCGCTCTTCCTTGAGGTGAGCACAGGCGAGCAGTTCGTCGAGTTCTTGACATTGCCCGCTTACGAGCACCTCAGGTAGACCAGGCAACATCGGGCCGTGGGGCTGGGGCCTGGATCAACGAATCACGAGCAAGTATCTGGTTCCTGGACACCCTTGCACACACCCAGAGGAAAGGTCACTTCGATGCATCGCCCCGCGACGCAAACCGACCTGGAAACGGCCTGGTCGGATGATCCCCGTTGGGACGGCATTCGCCGCAATTACACCGCCCAAGATGTGGCTCGGTTGCGCGGCAGCTTGCACGTCGAGCATACGCTGGCCCGACGGGGCTCCGAACGCTTTTGGAAGCTGTTGAACTTCGAGCCGTACGTTCATGCCCTGGGAGCACTTACCGGCAATCAGGCCGTGCAAATGGCTGAAGCCGGCCTCAAGGCAATTTATGTCAGCGGCTGGCAAGTCGCGGCCGATGCGAACAATGCCGGGCAGATGTATCCCGACCAAAGCTTATACCCTGCCGACAGCGTGCCCAACCTGGCGCGTCGCATCAATAACGCACTGCGCCGCGCCGACCAGATTCAGCACCTCGAAGATCGTCACGACTGTGACTACTTTTTGCCGATCGTGGCCGATGCCGAGGCTGGTTTCGGCGGGCCCTTGAACGCCTTCGAATTGATGAAGGGCATGATCGAAGCCGGTGCCGCGGCCGTCCACTTCGAAGATCAACTCGCCAGCGAAAAGAAATGCGGCCACATGGGCGGCAAAGTGCTGGTCCCAACCAGCCAGTTTGTGCGTACGTTAACGGCAGCGCGGCTGGCCGCTGACACGCTTGGCGTGCCGACGATTCTGATCGCCCGCACCGACGCCAACAGCGCGCAGCTCCTCACCAGCGATGTCGATCCTCGAGACCGACAGTTCATCCGCGGCGGACGCACGGCGGAAGGCTTCTTCCAGCTCGAAGGCGGCCTCGACGTGGCGATCGACCGCGGCCTGTCGTACGCGCCCTATGCCGATATGCTCTGGTGCGAGACCTCAGAGCCGAACGTGGCTGAGGCCCGTCGCTTTGCGGAGGCGATTCACGCGCGCTTCCCAGGCAAGTTGTTGGCCTACAACTGCTCGCCGTCGTTCAACTGGCAAAAGAAACTCGACGAGCGGACGATTGCGCGATTCCAGCGCGATCTGGGCGCGATGGGGTATAAGTTCCAGTTCATCACGCTAGCTGGATTCCACTCGCTGAACCTGGCCACTTTCGAGCTGGCGCGGGCCTATCGCGATCAGGGCATGACCGCCTACTCCGCCCTGCAGCAGCGCGAGTTCACCCGCGAAGCCGACTCGGGCTATCGCGCGACCAAGCATCAGCGGTTTGTCGGCACGGGCTACTTCGATGAGGTCGCCCAGGCGATCGCCGCGGGCCAATCGTCGACGACGGCCCTGACCGGTTCGACCGAGGAAGAGCAATTCGCAGCGGAACCGCAAGCGGTGTAACCTCCACCGCCGTATTGCGGCAAGTACCCGCTGAGCCGGCGCGGCGCTACGCAGCCGCGTCGGCTTACGGTTTTTTCGGGGTTGGCTACGCTGGTGCCGGAACCCTAGCCCGTATTTCTCACCAGCCATCTGCTACGCGGAGCCCAAGTCCTTGGATGGCGGCGTCTCCGGGTGCGTCTCGATCCTCAACGTATGAGCCAATACGCTTCCGGTCGATCCACACCCTGCTTCGTGCCATCCAAGCACTTAACTCCGCTCGCGACGAAGTTGGTGAGAAATGCGGGCTAGCCGCCTGCCGGCGCCAGATCAGCAAACAGCGCCTCGACAAACTCGTCGCTATTGAAGGTCGTGAGGTCTTCGGCCTTCTCGCCTACGCCGACGTAAGTAACCGGCAAATCAACCTGCTGGCGAATCGCCACGACGACACCCCCTTTGGCCGTGCCGTCGAGCTTGGCGAGCACGATGCCCGTGCACTGCACGGCCGCGGTGAAGTGCTTCGCCTGGCTGATGCCGTTCTGTCCGGTCGTAGCGTCGATCACGAGCAATACTTCGTGCGGGGCGCCGGGGATTTGCTTGCCGATAACGCGGTGAATCTTGCCCAGCTCCTGCATCAGGTTGGCTTGAGTCTGTAGCCGGCCTGCGGTGTCGATGATGCAAACGTCGGCCTTGGTTTCGAGCGCTTGGGCAACGGCGCGATGTGCCACACTCGCGGGATCGGTCCCCGATTGGCCCTTGACGATTTCGACTCCCAGTCGATTGGCCCAGATCGTGAGCTGTTCGACCGCCGCCGCCCGAAACGTATCGGCTGCTCCCAGCACTACTTTCTTGCCCTGCGACTTGAACAGCGCCGCTAGCTTGGCGATCGAGGTAGTTTTTCCCGATCCGTTGACGCCGGCCACCATGATTACCGTTGGCCCTTCGGGAGCGAAGCGAATGGGGTGCTCGGGCTGCGCCAGCAGGGCGCGTAACTTCGGCTTGCTGGCTTCGACCACGTCCTCGAGAAACACGACGCGGCCGCGAAAGCTCACGCGCACTTCATCAACGATGGCTTGCGCGGCCTGCACACCCATATCGGTCTTCACCAACACTTCACGGAGCCGTTCGAGAAACGGCTCGTCGACGAGCGAGCCCTCGCGCTTGAAGAGATCGCGGATGTCGGTGTTGAGAATCTGCGAAGTCTTCTTCAGCCCTTGCTTGATCTTATCGAAGAATCCCATCGTCGCACTCGCGGGAGTGGTGGTCGTTTCGGGGCAACTATTTGGAACACCGCGATCAATTCCCGGCGAATCACTTCGCTGGTCGGTCGGCCAAAAATCGATCGAGGATGCCGTTGACGAATTGCGAGCTCTGAGCGGAGCCGAAGCGCCTGGCCAGCTCAACGGCTTCGTTGATGGCAACGCGATTGGGCGTATCGGTATAGAGGATTTCGTAGGCCCCCAGCCGCAGCACATTGCGGTCGGTCGAGGCCATGCGGTCGAGGCTCCAGTTGTCTGCCGTGCGGCTCAAAAGGGCATCCAACTCGCCGCGATTCCGGCGCACCCCTGAAACCAGCGAGCGGGCGAATTCGATCAACTCCGGCGAACTCAACCGGGCAGCGATGAATTCGTCGGCCACGGCCGGGTTCGCGCGCGGGTTGAGGTCGTCTTGAAACAAGACCTGTAAGGCGACTTCTCGCGCTCGACTGCGGCGTGTCATGAGACGGTGAACTCTGGCGGTCGCCGCGACGCGACGCTCAACGCGTCGCCAACGGCAGTTCAGCGGCTGAATATTTGGCGGCGAACCGACGGCTGGCGAGCCATCTGTCCGAAGGGCGGTGCATCAATCTGGAAACTGGCGATACAAATCAATCATCTCCAAGGCGGCCTCGGCACATTCCGCTCCTTTGTTGCCTACGTTGCCGCCAGAGCGATGGATCGCTTGTTCGAGCGTTTCGCACGTCAACACGCCGAACAAGACCGGCAGGCCCCAATGGCGGGCAATCTCGGCCAGCCCGAGCGACACGGCGCGGTTGATATACTGATCGTGAGTCGTTTCTCCGCGGATCACGGCCCCCAGGCAAATCACCGCCTGGTAGCGCTGGCTGCCAGCGAGCTTGTCAGCGACCATCGGCAATTCAAACGCGCCAGGCGCCCATGCTACTTCAATCCTGTCGTCAGGAAGACCGCGGGCACGCAAGGTTTCGAGTGCGCCGGTCAGCAATCGCGACGTCACGGTTTCATTGTAACGTGACACCACGATCGCCACGCGACCACTGGCAGCGACTGGCTGACCCGAATAGGTGCGCACCGGCCCCCTCTTAGTTCTTCAAGTTCATGAGGAACTCGGCGTTTGTCTTGGTCTTGCCCAGTCGCGTAACCAAGAGTTCCATCGCCTCGGGCCCGTTCATGTCGTTGAGCACGCGGCGTAGCAGGCAAACGCGACGATGTTCTTCGGGGTCCATGATCATCTCTTCGCGACGCGTGCCACTGCGATTTATGTCGATGGCCGGCCAGATGCGCTTGTCGACTAGCCGCCGATCGAGCACGACTTCGAGATTGCCGGTCCCTTTGAATTCCTCAAAGATTACTTCGTCCATCTTGCTGCCGGTATCGACCAGGGCCGTGGCGATGATCGTCAAAGAGCCGCCTTCCTCGACTTTGCGCGCTGCGCCAAAGAACCGCTTCGGACGCTGCAGGGCGTTGGCGTCGACACCGCCCGAAAGAATCTTGCCCGAATGCGGGCATTCGGCGTTCCAGGCGCGGGCCAGGCGTGTGATCGAGTCGAGGAAGATGACCACGTCGTGACCGTATTCCACGAGTCGCTTGGCCTTTTCGATGACCATCTCCGAAACTTGGATGTGCCGCGCCGAGGCCTCATCGAACGTGCTGGAAATCACCTCACAGTTCGGGCCTTTGATCTGCCGTTCCATGTCGGTGACTTCTTCGGGCCGCTCGTCGATCAAGAGCATCATCACGTAGCAATCTGGAAAATTCGTCAGCACGGCCTTGGCCATTTTCTGCAGCAGGATCGTCTTGCCGGCCCGCGGCGGGCTGACGATCAGACCTCGCTGCCCGAAGCCAATGGGCGAGATCAAGTCGACAACGCGTGTGTTGATTTCCTGCGGCCCGGTCTCGAGCACGATGCGTTTGTCGGGATGAAGCGGCGTGAGATCGTCGAAAAAGACCTTGGTCGACAGCAGATTCGGATCGTGGTAGTTGATGGCCTCGACCCGCAAAAGCGCGAAGTAGCGCTCATTTTCCTTAGGCGGGCGAATCTGTCCTGAAACTACCGTACCCGTCCGCAGTCCGAAGCGGCGAATCTGGCTCGGCGATACGTAGATGTCGTCGGGGCACGATAGATAGTGGTAGTCTGGGCTGCGCAGGAACCCAAAGCCATCAGGGAGCACTTCGAGCGTTCCCTCGCCGTACATCAGGCCATTGAGCTTTACGCGCTCCTTGAGGATCTTGAAGATCAGGTCCTGCTTCTTGATACCGTGATAGTCGGTGAGGTTCTCCTGGCGGGCCTCCTCGATAAGCTGCGGCATCGTCATCCGCTGCAGCTCGGCGATGTGAATATCGCCTTGTTTGATCTGCTCGTAGCGCTCGTCGGTCTCTTCGTCGAGATCGGCACGCTCGGCCAACTCTTCGGCCAGTGAGAGGGGCTCTCCCTCCAACTGCAAGTCGTCGCCATCACGCGAACGCGGATCGTAATTGTCACCCCCGCTACCGTGGCGCGGCTTGAACGGACGAGAGCTGCGGGTTGAGGCCATGTTCTCGAAGCTCCTGAATAGGTCAAAGTTGGTCGTCCCGCGGAAGGGGCTGACCGGTGGGATTCTGTTGGGTGCTGGCAGGCGAGGAGCGCGTCTCCCATCGGAGGGAGGACGACATCAACATGTCGGGGAAAAGTTTCCGAGTTGCGGTGTTCGCATGAATACCGTGTGGTGCCGACGCGCGCTTGCGAAGCCAAGTGCCCGTCGGCCGAAGTAGGTGGTGGGATCGCCGGACGAAAAGCGGAGGTGTCAACTGTGAAGTGCGTGCCAGAACTGCTCGACCTGGGCCGAGGTGTCATCTGGCGAGCCGGCGTTATCGATGATTACATCGGCACGCGCCCGCTTCTCGTCCAAACTTTCTTGCGCCGCCTCGCGGCGGCCAAACTCCTCTTCAGTCCAACCCCGTTGGCGAGCTCGCTGCAAGCGAACCTCGCGCGGGGCATCAACAAATACAAGCGTATCACACAGCGCATCCCAACCGGCCTTGATCATTACGGCCGCGTCGACCACGACAGCCGGCGCGCAATTGTCTACCGCCGCTCGCACCTGCTGCGCCAAACGTACCGCGATGCGGGGATGCGTCAGTCGTTCCAGATATTCTAGTTCTCCTGTCGGATTCGTCGAAGGGCTGTCGGTAGCAGTCTGCCGCGGCAAGCTGTCGTCGACCGCCATGCTGGGTGAAGCGGACAGTGTTTCGCGCCGACCGATTCGCGGTGCGAACACCTTCTTGGCCAGTGCCCCGCGGTCGATTTCCCCGTCGGGGCCGAATACCTTGTCGCCCCATCGCTGGCGAACCGCTTGTTTGACCTCCTTGTCGCGAAGCACCTCGTGCCCCGCTCGATCGCCATCGAGCACGACCGCGCCACGCTGGCGAAATAGCTCGGCGACAAAGCTCTTGCCGCTGGCAATTCCTCCTAGCAGGCCGATGACCTTCAATGTCGGCTCCGCGTAGTTTCCGACCAGCGTCCTGTGGTTACCGGAAAGGGATTCGTTCGCTTAGCCATGCCCTTGGTCGACGCAACGCAACGTTCAAGGCCTCGATGGGTAATCGAGCCGTTAGACCTCCGCCCAATTCCGACCCGAATTGATGTCGACCTTCAGCGGCACGCGCAATGGGTATACACCCGCCATTTCGGCGGCAACTAGTTCGGACAATGGCTGTACTTCGTGGGGTGGGACTTCGAAGACTAGTTCGTCGTGGATTTGCAGGAGCATGCGCGCCGCGAAGCGCTGGCTGTGCAGGCGCCGCCGCAGTGCGATCATTGCCAGTTTGATCAAATCCGCCGCCGAGCCCTGGATCACCGTGTTGACAGCGGTCCGCTCGGCGAGGTTCAACTGCTTGGGGAGTCCGTCGCGGACGCCTCGAATCGCCCGCTTCCGCCCCGCTAAGGTACTAACATACCCGGCGGTCCGACATTCTGCCAAGACTTTCGCGAGAAATTGCTCCACCCCTTGGTAGCGAGCGAAATAGTTCGCGATGAAATCGGCCGCTTCTCCCTGCTCGATCGAAAGCTGCCGGGCTAGCCCAAACGCGCTTTGCCCGTAGATCACTCCAAAGTTCACCGCCTTGGCTCGATAGCGCATCTCCCGCGAAACTTCCGCTAGTGGCACCCCATATACCTCGCTAGCGACAAGCGCATGAATGTCCTCGTCGCGCTCGAAAGCCGCGGTCAGTGCCGGGTCGCCAGAGAAATGCGCCAGCACTCGCAACTCGATCTGCGAATAGTCGGCCGCCAAGAGCAACCAATCGGGCGGGTCCGGAAGAAAGGCGGAGCGGATTTCCCGTCCTTGATCGGTGCGTATCGGAATGTTCTGCAGGTTCGGATCGCTCGAGCTTAGCCGGCCAGTCGCCGCCACGACCTGATTGAACGAACAGTGTACGCGACCCGTGCGTGGATTGATCAGCAGTGGCAATGCGTCGACATAGGTGTTCTTCAATTTGGAAAACTGGCGATGTTCGATGATCTTCGCGGGTAACGGATGCCGCTGCGCTAGCTCATCGAGGACGTCGGCATCGGTGCTGGGGCCCGTCTTGGTGCGTTTGAGAACCGGCAACCGCTGCTCGGCAAAAAGCACTGCCTGCAGTTGCTTGGGACTGGCGATATTGAACTCGCGCCCGGCCAGCTCGTAGATCTCGCGTTCCAGTGCGACGAGTTTCTCTCCGTAGCGCACGCCCAGTTCGCCCAGCCGGGTGGGATCGACACGAATCCCGTTTGATTCCAGCTCGACTAAGACGTCGACCAACGGCAGCTCCAATTCCGCGAGCAACTTCTCCAGACCCTCGCTGCGCAGTCGGGCCGACAGCAGCGGCCGCAAGCGCCAGGCCACGTCGGCGTCCTCGCCGGCGTAGGGCACGATACGAGCCAGCGGCACCTCGTCCATCCGCTTCTGCTCGCGCCCCGTGCCTATCAGCTCGCTGATCGCGATATTTGTGTGCTGCAAGTAGCGCTCGGCTAGTTCGTCGAGCGTGTGATTGCGTTCGCCGGCGTCGAGCAGGTAGCTGGCAAGCATGCTGTCGAACGCCAGTCCCGCCAGCCGAATGCCGTGCCGCGCGAGCACGATCATGTCGTACTTGAGGTTCTGTCCGACCTTCTCGATCGCCGAGTTCTCGAGCACCGGTTTGAGAGCTCCGAGCGTTACCTCCAGGACGAGTCGCGGCTCCCCCTCTGGCGCGCGCACGGGCACGTAGTAAGCAATACCGTCCTCCCAGCAGAACGACAGGCCGACAAGCTCTGCTTCGGTCGGCGCCAGGCTCGTCGTTTCGGTATCGAGCGAGATGGCTGACTGCCGCGACATGGCCTCGACGAGCGCCGTCAGTTTTTCTGGCGTGTCGACGAGTCGATAATCACGCTCCCACGCGGCGTGCGTCGCCGGTTCCAGCGCGCGAATGCGATCGCTGAAACCATGGAAACCAAGCTCGGCGAACAGCGGCAGAATTTGCTCGGGCACCAAAGGTCGGCGCGCCGCGGTGGACCAGTCGATGGCGAGCGGAGCTGCCGAGTCGAGCCGCGCCAGCTCGCGACTCAAGAACGCCTGCTCGCGTCCTGCCAGCAGATTCTGCTTCCGCTTTTCGCCCGTCACTTCGCTGGCGTGGTTCAGCACTTCCTCCAGGTTGCCGTACGCAGCGAGCAGCTCGCGGGCATTCTTTGGCCCGATGAGGGGCACGCCGGGCACGTTATCAACCGAGTCGCCGACGAGAGCCTGAAAATCGGGCACCTGCTCGGGTCGTATCCCCCAATCGGCCATGAGCGACTCGGCGTCGTAAATCTGATTCTTGCGCACGTTGAACAGTTTCACGCGATCGCTGATCAACTGTCGGCAGTCTTTGTCGTTAGTGACCAGATAGCAATCGCCGCCGGCGGTTTCCACTTGCCGCGCCAGCGTCGCCAGCAAGTCGTCGGCCTCGAACGATTCGAGTTCCAGCAGCGTGATGCCAAAGGCCTCTAGAACGCGACGCACCAGCGGCAACTGCAGCCGCAGATCGTCGGGCATCTCCGCGCGCTGAATCTTATAGTTGCTGTACAGGTGATGGCGAAACGTCGGTCCGCTCAGGTCGAGCGCGCAGAACAGGTAGTCGGGCCGTTTGACCTCCAACAGATACAGCAGATCGCGCGTGAAACCGAAAACCGCGTTGACCGGTTCTCCCTTCGGGCCGGTCATCGGCGGAATCGCATGGAAGACCTGAAAGATCAATGCATGCCCGTCGATTCCCCAGACCGTTCGACCTTTAAGATCAGGCACATGGCCGGCGAAAGGAGGGCTTGCCTTGGTGCGCTCGGCGACGGCGGCATTGCCGCGCGTGTCGGCCAGCTTCGGCGCGGTTTTGACGGTGGCCGGGGCCTCCTCAGGCTCATCCCAACCGGGAAGCGTTGCTTGACGTTGGCGCTTGGCCATCGGGTGACTTCGTCGGCTAGCAGGAAGGGAATCCAGACGAGGGCACGGCGACACGACTCCTAGATCGACCGTGCGCTGAGGAGGGCAAACAGAATAGTAGGAGTTGACGACTGCGAATGTCAATCGTCGAGGCGAATCGCCGGAAACCGTTGTTGGCAACTTCGTCTTGCCTGGCTCGCGGCGGCCCCGTTAAGTTGGCGCCGATTGCAAGGGTTGATCCCGGAGCAGTTGATGGCCACCGTCGAGCGACGCGGAAATCGGTTGGCGCCAGTGGGATTCGATTTCACTGGCGCGATGCGCCGACTCTGTCTCGACCTGTCCTCGCGCCTCGAAGAGCTGCAACACGTCGACGTCGGCCGCGTAGCGATTGGTTTCAGCCAGACGCGTAAGCCCGTGCGCCATGGCCTGCAAGCCACGCTGACGCCGTTGCGGTTTTCCGGCGGCGGTTTGTACACGCGCCGCGGCCGGCGGCGCTACACCGTGCAACGATTGTTCGACCGCGAAGGTCGTGAGATGCTCTACATCCTGCGATTCTACCTGCCGCGGTTTCTCGATCAGCCGTTTGAGGAAAAGCTCACCACGGTGGTACACGAGCTGTGGCACATCGGTCCTGAGTTCGACGGCGATCTGCGGCGATTCCCCGGTCGGTGTTTCGCCCACAGTGCGTCCGAGCGGCAATACGATGCATTCTGTCAAGCGCTCGCCGACAAATGGCTGCGCCAGTCGCCGCCTGCCGAGGCAGTCAATTTTCTGCGAGCGCGGTATGCCCAACTCAAGGCTCGACACGGCACGGTGCGGGGTGACCGTATCCCGGCGCCGAAGCTGCTGCCAATCGGTGAACCGTGAGGTGCGCACCGCTGGCGTCGTCGCGAAACCCGCCCGTGGCGAAGCATGCGCCGGCTACTCTTCCTCACTCTTCTCTGGCATCTGCTCTAAGATGTCCAGGAGCACTTTGTCGGGATTGATCCCTTCCGCCTGGGCTTCGAAATTCAGCAGCACGCGATGCCGCATCGCCGGCAGCCAGACGCGCCGCACATCCTCGAAGCTGACGTGGTAGCGGCCATCGAGCAAGGCTCGCACCTTGGCACCCAGCGCCAGCGCCTGCGCGGCCCGGGGGCTCGCGCCCCAGCGGATGTACTGCGCGGCGATCGGCGGTGCGTAGGCTCCGCCTGGGTGCGTCGACAACACCAGCCGCACCAGATAGTCCTGCACGTGACGGGCGATGAGCACTTCGCGAACCAGCCCCTGCCATCGGCGAATTTCGCTCCCTGCCATGACGCGCTCGGGCTCGATCGACTCGTCGCGCGTTGTGCGCTCGACGATCTGATTGAGTTGCTCGCGATTCGAGTAGCCGACCATCAGCTTGAAGAAGAAGCGGTCAAGTTGCGCTTCGGGGAGCGGGTAGGTACCTTCCTGCTCGAGCGGATTTTGCGTGGCCAGCACGAAGAAGGGCTGTTCGAGCCGATACGGCACGCCGGCGACCGTCACCGATCCTTCCTGCATGGCTTCGAGCAGGGCCGATTGCGTCTTGGGCGTGGCGCGGTTGATTTCGTCGGCCAGCAGAATCTGCGTGAAGATCGGACCCCGTTGAAACTCGAACGCGCGCCGGCCCTCGGCGGTTTCCAGCACCATGTTCGTGCCGAGAATATCGGCCGGCATCAGGTCGGGCGTGAACTGAATGCGGGAGAAGTGCAAGTCGAGGGCTTTGGCCAGCGTGCGCACCAGCAGCGTTTTTCCTAGCCCCGGCACTCCTTCCAACAGGCAGTGACCGCCGACAAACAGGCAGGTCAACACCCCTTGCACGATTTCGTCGTGTCCCACGATCACGCGCCCCACCTGGCTGCGCAGGGCGGCGTAGCGCTCGGCAAACTCTTGGGCCCGCGCTTCGATACTCTCGGCAATGCTCATCGATTCTCGACCGCTCGGTTAGGTGGCGCTGTTTAGCCTGCGAGGCACGCTAGCGAACAGTTTGTACATAGCGTCCAGAAAACTCTGCGCTTCGGCGATTTCCATCACTAGTGGCGGACTGACGCGAATCACGCGGCCAGCCAGCGGCCCTAGAAGATGGATCGCGCGGCCAAGTTCGTCTCCGAGGTAGCACGCTTCGACGCAGGCCTGGGCCACCTGATTCGCCGAATGTGCGCCGATTTCACGGCATTCGATCCCCCAAACGACCCCTTCGCCACGAATCTGTTCGACGACATCAAGGTCTGTCAGCCGCAGCAGGCCTGCTTCGAGCACAGCCGAAAGCTCGGCGGCGTGATCGAGCACGGTACGACCGTCGTGATCCAGGGTGGTAAACTCATCGAGCGTTGCCAACACGGCGGCGCTCGAAAGCGGATTGGCGCTCCAAGTGTCCGACGCTTGACCGTACCCCAGTCCGGCGAACACTTCGGCCGACCCGACCGCGGCACTCACGGCGACGCCATTGCCGAGTCCCTTGCCCAGCACCACGATATCAGGGGTGACCCCGTATCGGGTGAAGGCGAACATCGGGCCGGTGCGGCCGAAGTTGGCCTGCACCTCGTCGAGGATGAACAGAATGTCGTGCTCGCGGCAAAAGCTCTCAAGCAACTGCAGATACTCGGGCTGCGGATGGTAGGAACCGCCTCCGCCAAGATAGGGCTCCGTAATCAAGCAACAGATGCGCGAGCCGAGTTCGCGCCAGAGCCCGTCCAACTCGTTGGCATACGGCGTCAGGTCTAGCCGTTCGCGCCGCCGGGCAACGCTGGCGCACTCGGTCTGCGGAAAGGAGACGAATCGCACGCGGCGATCGCGCTCCGGATCGGTTTCGCAGCCAGTAACGGCTCCGGCCAAGCCCTTCTTGCCGTGGAATCCCCCGCGTGTCGCCAGAATGATGTCCTCGCCCGGGCGACGTTCGAGCGCGGCCCACAGCGCCTTTTGAATCGCCTCGCTACCGCTAGCCGCCCACAGCACCTGCTGCAGGCGGTCGCCACCGGGCTGAGCGCGCAGACAGCCGACAAGTCGCTCGCTGGCGACGGTCTCCAGTTCGGTGATGGCGTTGTAGGCGTTGAGCGTCACCGCTTGAAAGAACTCGCCCGACTGCGGTAACCGATCCAGTCCCAGGTAGTTCATCACCCGGCGCCACCAGCGGGTGGGGTTGTGGCCAAGGTTCGTCACCAGCACGCCCGAAGTGAAGTCCGCGAGCTTGCGGCCCTCGGGGGTCCAGTGATAGCAACCGGCACTCTTGGCCACGACGGCCAGCGTTGGCGTGTACGTGCGCAAGGCGCGCGGTTCGACCGCCGCTAGCCGGCGACGGATTTCGTTCGAACGTTCTTCGCCAGGATGGAAGATGTCGGCCGCCGGCTCAATCGCTTGTGCCATAGGTGGATTGCTCAAGGGGGCGTAGCTGATTGTCGGCGACTTAGAATTCGCTTCGGGACGAGCCGCCTTCGACCAGTCATGCTAACCGCCGCACTGGGTGAGTGCCTAGCGACTCGACTTTAAGCCTTCCGCCGCCATAGCCCGTAGGAGTCGTCGCAGCAGAAGGGGGTTCACGCGACCGCGAAATCGCACTCGGCCGTCGAACGCGACTACCGGCACGCAGTCGCCGTATTCGGCCGCCAAATAGTCGCTCGTGTCGACGTCAATCGTCTCTGGCCGGAGCCCATGCCGCACCAAGAGATCGACGGCTTGCTCGCAGAGGTGGCAGCCGACGCGCGAGTAGACGACGACTTGAGGGGCTCGCGGCTGTGGCATCAGACGTCGTGTTCGCCTTCGGGATGGTGAGTCGACGCCGGCCGCGCGGCGAAGTCACCGGCTATCAACCATCGTGAGGATCCCAAGCCAGTGACGCAACCTGGAGCCGAGTTCCCGTTGCATTTACCGGCCGTCCCACCGCCCCGGCTGGGTGGCGGGCACATTTGGCCGGTCGATTTGCTCCCCATTCGGGCGGTTCGGCCGATAAGATTATGTGGCAGCCGCCATCAGCCGGTGTTAGCCTTAAGGTTAAGGAACGTGTAGAAAGGCGCTTCGCCGGCTCCTTGCCGGGCTCCGACTGCTGGAACGGATACCAGACCGACAGCGTCGGCCGCCCGAGTACGGCAGGTAGTCATGGTTGGCTTGGCCGTCTGGTCTCTTCGTTTTGGCAACCCGGCGTTTGGCTCGTCGAGCACATGTCTAAGGTGACGGCCGAAAATCTTATCGATCTCCTGGGCCGCAGCGGCTTGCTCGAGAAGGAACAGATCGAGCGGGCAACGGACGAGGTGCGCGCTGAGCATCCCACCGAAATGCCCGAGGGGGCAGCTCTCGCAGAGGAGTTCATCCGTCGCGGGCTGATTACGCGCTGGCAGGCAGACAAGTTGTTGGAAGGGCGCTACAAAGGGTTCTTCCTCAACAAGTACAAATTGCTCTCTCTGTTGGGCACCGGTGGCATGAGCAGCGTGTTCCTGGCCGAGAACGTGCTCATGCAGAAACGCGTCGCGGTTAAAGTGCTCCCCAAGCACCGCGTCGACGATTCGTCATATCTCGAGCGGTTCTTCAACGAGGCGCGAGCCGCTGGCCGCCTCACGCATCCGAACATCGTACACACCTACGACATCGATAATGCCGGCACGCACCATTACATCGTGATGGAATACGTGCCGGGGCGCAATTTGCAGCAGGTAGTCAAAGACGATGGTCCGCTCAGTTACCGCCGCGCGGCCGACTACATCGCACAAGCCGCCGACGGCCTGGCGCATGCGCACGATGCCAAGCTGGTGCATCGCGACGTCAAGCCAGCGAACTTTTTGGTCAACGAGCAGAACGTCGTCAAGCTTGTCGACCTGGGACTGGCCTACTTCACCAGCAGCGACGATCCCTCGCTGACGCTGCAGCACGAAGAGAACGTGCTGGGAACCGCCGACTACCTTGCCCCCGAACAGGCCGTCTGCAGCCACGGTGTCGACGCGCGGGCGGATATCTACGCGCTCGGCTGTACCTTGTATTTCCTGCTGACGGGACATCCCCCCTTCGACGAGGGGACGATTCACCAACGGATGGTCGCTCATACGTTGCAGCAGCCGCCGAGCATCTACGAGGATCGCCCCGATGCCCCGCGCTCGCTGGTTGCCATCTGCGAACGGATGATGGCTAAGAAGCCCGACGACCGCTACCAGACCGCCGTCGAAGTCGCGACGGTACTGCGCGATTGGCTCATAGCCAATTCTCCCAATGGCGATTCAAGTCCGTGGCTGGGTGGCATTACCGCGAGCGGCAACTCGGGCCTGCGCATCGGGCGGGCCTTCGATACGTCGACACTAGGCGACACGGTTTCCAGCCGCGACCGACTTCCGCAGCGCGGCGGGCTGCACCGGCCGCTCGATCCCGGCGGTTCCTCGGTGATCAGCCGCGGCACGCGATCCGGCGGCAGCAGCGGCCGATTGCGTGGTGGAACAATTCCCTCTGGCAGTGGGAAGCCCGTCGGGGGTGAGCTCGAACTCGCTCCATTGGGGGACGAACACGGGACAAAGCCAACGGTGTACCCCCCCTCCGCCGGCAATCCTGGTGCGACATCTTCGCCGTCGGAGTCTGGCGCGGCCGCTGGTTCAGCGACCGAGAAGAAGCCATTCGGCGGGAGTGGCTCCTCGCCAACGCAGACGCCTGCCAAGCCGACCGATTTTGGCACCTGGTTCGAAGAGGAGTTGTCCCGAAAGGAGAAGCTCCCTTCAGCGACCGCCGGCATACCGTTGCCCGCTACCCAAGGCCCCTCAGTTACCAGCTCGCCCGTGTTCTGGACGGCGATGGTCGGCGGAGCGATCGTGCTGGTGCTGTTCGTGCTGATGCTCGTTCTGGCCCTATAAATGCGCGATCGCAGCACGATTGCTAGCAGCACGCTTCAATTGACAGTTGTGGCATTGCCCGATACTCTCCGTGCCACTTTTCGCCCGACGGTTCTGTCACTAGTCGCTTCTGGCACTCTCCAGCATGAGATACATGCGGCCACGAGCTTGCGCCCATTGTACGTGTGCCATGGCTGCTGTGGCCGCCCTGGTGCTGGGCTTTGTCGGCTGTGCGCCACTGCGGCCCTTGGCCAAATCGCCGCTTTTGCCGGCGCAGATGTCACCCGACAGCGTTGTGCTCGACATCGTTTTTGTCCGGCTTCCGCCACAGGAACCGGCGGAAGTCGCCGAATTGTGGGCCGAGCTCGACGAGCAGCAATTGCCGGCGAGTCTCAGGCAGCGACTAGCTCGCAATGGCTTCCGCGTCGGCGTCGCCGGGGGGCAATTGCCGCAGTCGCTCGCACGACTCATCGACAATGCAATGCCCTTGGGCGAGGACATCGTGGCAGCCTCGCAGCCGGCACCCGACTCCAGCGCGACCACCGTCACCGTGACCGACTTTCAGGACCAACCGGCGCTCAGCCGCCGGCACCTGCAGTTGCGCGATGGGCTGGAAGCCGAAATCGTTGCCTCGGGCATCTATCCTTCACTGCCCCTATTGGAAGCCGATGCCGACAGACAACTCGGGGGCCGGCGCTACAACAAGGCACAAGGGGTCATCAGCTTAAAGGCTTTCGCCGAGGCCGACGGGCGCGTCCGGCTCGACTTGCGGCCTGAGCTGCAGTACGGCGAACCTCAGCAGGAAATCCGTCCGGATGCCGGACGCTGGCTGATGCAGTCGCGGCGGCGGCGGCACGCTATCGACGACCTACAAATCGAAGCGTTGCTCTCGCCCGGAGAGATGCTTGTACTGGCCGCGCACGCCGACGACACCGGTTCGGCGGGTCACTACTTTTTCACTGAATCATCGGGTGCTGGCACGACGCGCAAGCTGCTATTGATTCGCCTGTCGCAAACGCAGCACGAAGAGCTCTTCGGTACCGAAGAACTCGCAGCGGAAATCGCCACGGCCGAGTGAGCGACCCGCATCACGCCGGTTGGTGCGTCAATGCCGCGCGCACCTTTTCGAGCTGGCCGGCCGAACCGAGCATTTGGTTCTTGTGGAGGATGAATCCCGCGTACTCGGCCATGAACGGCTTGCCAGGGGTGCGCGGATCGAAATCATCCGGTTTGTCGCGGAAGATCTCGCGATAAACAGCGCACCAGATCAGCCTGCCATCGGTGTCGATGTTCACTTTGGTGACGCCCAGCTTGGCTGCCGGCAAATATTGATCCTCGGGAACGCCACTGGTGTTGGGCAACCGGCCGCCGGCCTTGTTCACGCGATCGACCCATTCTTTCGGCACGCTGCTCGATCCGTGCATTACCAACGGGAAGCCGGGGAGCTTGGACTGGATTGCCTTGATGCGGTCGAAGTGCAAGCCTTGCGAGCCCTTGAATTTGTATGCGCCGTGCGACGTGCCGATGGCCACCGCCAGCGAATCGCAGCCGCTGCGTTCCACGAACTCGACCGCTTGGTCGGGATCGGTCAGGCACGCGTGTTCTTCGGAGACGGCGATGTCTTCTTCGACTCCGCCGAGCATACCTAACTCGGCCTCGACCGAGATGCCACGCTCGTGTGCGCGATTGACAACGCGCCTCGTGGTCGCGATGTTCTCATCGAACGGCTCGTGTGAGGCGTCGATCATCACCGACGAATAGAAACCGCTGTCGATGCACTCGTAGCACACTTCTTCGGTGCCGTGGTCCAGGTGCACGGCGAAGATCGCCTCGGGGAACACGTCCTCGGCCGCCCGTATCAAGCCTTCGAGGAAGCGCTTGTCGGTGTAGCTGCGGGCGCCGCGCGACAACTGGATGATAAAAGGCGCACTGGTTTTCGGATCGGTCGGTTCTTCGTTCGATTTGTGTTTACCCAAGTTCCCTCGGAACAGGCCTACCGTCTGTTCGAGGTTGTTGATGTTGTAGGCCCCCACCGCGTACTTGCCGTACGCCTGCTCGAAAAGGTCCTTGGTGGTGACGATCATGGGAACTCCTGCGTAGTTAGGCCACTGGCGCGGCGAGGGTGCGGTGGGCCTCGCTGACGCTACCACGCTTAATCATAGCGTTTGCTAGCGAGGGCAGAAGCCACTCGTGCCAGCAATCGCCAGCTGGCATCTGCCAGCGCCGGCCGTTTCGCGTTGGCTTGGCCGGAGGCCGTCGATACAATCCCGCCGCCGAAATCCTTGCCCACTCAGGGTCTAAAGCCGTACCTAGGGAAGGGTGCCTTGCCGATGACCAACGAAGCGCTGGCCCACGCGCCGTTGACGCCGTTCGAACAATTGCGTTACGCGCGCGACATCATTCAGATCGAAGCGCACTCGTTGGGTCAATTAGCCAGCCGCTTGAGCCCTGAGTTCGCCGACGCGGTCGAACTGGTCTTTGCTTGCCGTGGCAGCGTGATCGTATCCGGCATTGGCAAAGCGGGTCTGATCGGCCAGAAGATCACTGCCACGCTGGCGTCGACCGGCACGCGCAGCCATTTTCTGCATCCAGCGGAAGCCATTCACGGTGACCTGGGGCGCATTCATCGCGACGATTGCTTGCTGATGCTCTCGCAAAGCGGCGAGACCGAAGAAATCGTTCGTCTGCTGCCTATCCTTGAGAAGTTCGGCGTGCCGCTGATTGCGGTGACGGCCAAGCGCACAAGCGCCTTGGGTCGCGCCGCAACGGTGGTACTCGAAATCGGCCCGTTGCGCGAAGCTTGCGCACTGGGGCTGGCCCCCAGCACCAGCACGACGGTAATGCTTGCATTGGGCGACGCGCTGGCGCTGGTCGTCAGCCGGATGCGCGGTTTTCGCCGCGAGGATTTCGCGCGATTTCATCCCGGCGGTAGCTTGGGGCGCCAGTTGAGCAGTGTCGAAGACTTGATGCGCCCCCTTTTGGAATGTCGCGTGGCCTCCGAAGACTTGAGCATTCGCGAGGTCTTCGTGGCGCTGAGCCGCCCTGGGCGACGCAGCGGAGCGATCATGCTCGTCGACGAACTTGGACGCTTGACCGGACTGTTCACCGACAGCGACCTGGCGCGCCTGTTCGAGCGCCGCCGCGACAACGCCTTCGATCGACCGATTCGCGAGGTCATGACCAGCCAGCCGCGCACCGTCGGGAGCGGCGCGCGAATTGCCGACGCCGTGGCGATCATGGCCGAACGCAAGATCAGCGAGTTGCCCGTCGTCGACGCGCTCGGCGCGCCACAGGGTTTGATTGACATCACCGACCTGGTAGGAATGATTCCAGAAGAGGCCGCCTGAGCAAGCCTGGCACCTGCGGACCGGTCCGACCCTAGACGAAGACCTTGCGCCCTCCGCACAACTTGCCAGGCGAACTGCCCAAACCGAGCCCAACCGGCCACGCCACCGCAACCCACACATCGTTGGCGCCCGTATTATGAAACTGATTGATCGTTGCAAGACCATCGAGCTAGTGCTCTCCGACGTCGATGGTGTGCTAACCGACGGCGGAGTGATATTCGACAACCAGGGGATCGAACTCAAACGCTTTCACATTCGCGACGGCTCGGGAATCAAGCTCTGGCAGCGCGCCGGAGGCCGGTTCGGTTTGATCACGAGCCGCACTTCGCACATCGTCGAAGTGCGGGCCGCGGAGTTGGGGATTGAGATCGTTCGCCAAGGAGCCGAGCGCAAGCTGGCGACGGTGCGCGATGTGATTTACGAACTGAGGTTGAAGCCAGAGCAGGTTTGCTATGTCGGCGACGACTTACCTGACCTACCAGTTGCCAAGCACGTTGGTTTGGCCGTAGCGGTCGCCGACGCCGCCGGGGAGTTGCGCGATGCGGTGCACTACGTAACGAAGACACCAGGAGGCCAGGGGGCAATTCGCGAAACGATCGAAATGATCCTCAAGAATCAGAAACGCTGGGAAGATCTGATTCTAACCTACGATTGAGCGCCCACAGCGGGCGCGACTGGGTTGCGATGTACTATCGCCTGCGGCGCATGGCTCTCACGTTCGCGGCCGTACTGGTCGCCTACGGTATCTACGCTCTGGCGGCCGTGCCGCTGATCGAGCCTTCGACGCAACTCCCCTCGGGCAACGATCTGCAGATCAGCGATGTCCAGCGCAAACAAGCAGCCGAGCGCCCGAGCGAGCAACGGCAGGAATTGGCCCATTGGTTCGCACCAGGTTCGTGGGAGCTCCAAGACGTCAAAATGATGGAGACTCCCAGTGGCAGCAAGTTGCTGGTCGGCGACTATCGCAACCAGCCTGACGGCTGGATCAAGCTCGCGCCGCTGACGATCATCTTCATGTCTGGCGAAGAAAGGCGACCACTCGAACAGCGTCGCCGCGAAGCGGTGATTGTGCAGGTGCCCGAGGGAGCGCTTGTCAAATTCGATCAACCGCTCGACCTGGCCCGCGGCAAGATCGGCAACGTTGTCGCGGGTAATTTGTGCGGACCATTTTTGATTCGTAGCGACCAGAAGATGGCTGGCCCGGACGACGATCTTTGGATCGCCGCCCGCGACGCCGAATTGGTAGATAATCGCGTTGTCAGCAAACACCCCATCGAGTTTCGATTGGGTAACAGCTACGGCTCGGGGACGGCGCTGCGAATCGACCTTACGCCCATCCGCAATGGTGGACAGCAGAAGGCCGTCTCCTTCGAGGGAATTTCCGCCTTTGAATTGAAGCGCGACGTCGTCATGCATCTTGACGTTAGTCAGGCGGGCCTGACCGATGCGAGGCGCGGAGCCCTCGGCAATCCGTTGCCACTGACCGGACCCGCTGCTGGAACGACTGGCCCCGGAACTCCGACTGCCGCGCCGGACGCTGCCCTGCCGCCGCCCACTGAGAACCGCGCGCAACCACCGATTCAGATTTCGTGTCGCGGGCCGTTTCGCTTCGACTTGAGCAAGTACGTCGCCACGTTTCAGGATCAGGTGGACGTATTGCGGTTGAACCCCCACGGCCCGAGCGATCAACTGCGCGGCGAATTGTTGTCGCTCTATTTTTCGCCGACTGCCAGCGATGGCGTCGGGCCACCGGCCGGCGCCACGAGCGCCCCAGGAAAACTACCAAAGCTCGAGCCGGTGCGGCTCGAGGTACGCGGCATGCCCGTCGTGATGCATTCCCCCTCAGAAGATGTCGACGCGCGGGGCGAATTGTTGCGGTACGACCTGAAGTCTCGCCGCGTGAGCCTGGAGGGAACCGGTCCGGTCATGCTCCGCCAGGGTAGCAATCGCATCGAAGCGCCGCGATTGTTCTACGAACCGACGAGCCGCTCCCGCTGGGGACGCTTTTCGGCAGTCGGTCCCGGGTGTCTCGAAGCCGCGGTTCCTGATGAGCCTAGTCGCCAGTTCCGCGCCGAATGGACCGATCAGCTCCACTTCGGACCTGAGAATGGCGAGCAGGTTGTTGCCTTGTTGGGCGATGCCAAGTTTGAACAGCCCGGCGCCGCTAGCTTGCACGGGGAGCAAGTCTTCGTCTGGCTGCGCGAACAATCGGCTCCGACTGCGACGGCGCGAACTCGCTCGGCAGCCTACGTACCAGCGACCGGTCCGATGTCGGCTACGGGCATTTCGTCGACTTCGAGCCGAGCGCCTCCGCTGTTGCCCGATCGCATGTTGGCCGTCGGCAAAGTGCGCCTCGCTGCCCAGCCGATCGACTGCGAAGTTGAGAAGCTGCAGGTCTGGTTTACCACCGGTACCCCCGTGGCTAGGGCAGCGGCCGGAGCCGAGGAATTGCCGGCTCCGTCCGCCAATGGCGTGGAACTGCAGCCGCCTGTCGCCGCCGGCGAACTGCCGCCGCCCGATGGCGCCGGTGTCCAGGCCGCTCCAGCTTCGAGCGGCGCTTCGCCCGGCGGGCTGGCTGGTCTGCTGAATCGATCGGGGCAGGCAAATGGCCCGCGATTCCATGTCACCGGAAAGCAATTGCAGGTCGAGCTGCGACTATTAGGCGCGCGCGTCGAGCTCTCGCAGATTCGCGTACAAGAGCGCGTGCGGATGCGCGAGCTTTTCAGTACCCCGACAGCCGAAGCGCCGCTCCTCTTGATCGGCGATCAACTGGAATATGTCGAGCGCAGCATCAACGACGGCGTCGCCACTTTGACAGGGGCGCCGGCGCACATTGAGGGGCGTGGCTTAGTACTCGACGGATACCGGATCGATCTCGATCGCGGCCGCAACCAGTTGACGGTACAGGGCGCCGGTCGACTGTTGCTGCCGCCACCGGAACGCGACCCCACAGGCCAAGCGATCGCCAGTCGCGATCCACTCTCGGTCGAATGGCAAGGCAGAATGAGCTTCGATGGGCAGCGCGCCACCTTCGTCGATCGTGTGGTGGGTCAGTTCGACCAACGCACGCTGCGCACCGGCGAAATGCACGTTGACTTCGACCAACGGATCGACTTCGCTCGTCCTCCCCGAGATCGGCAGCCAGTGTGGGCGGCCGTCGCGTGCCGCGGCGGTGTGCGAGTCGAAGGACAAACTCGGCGCGACGGGACTCTCGAGTCAGTTGAGCAATTACGTGCGGCCGACTTCTCGGTGCGCCGCGTCGACGGATATGTACACGCCTCGGGGCCAGGGTGGCTAAGCACTGTACGGCGCGGCGTTGGCGGCTTTTTGCCTGGCGCGCAACCGGGAGCCGGGGGGGCTGCGGCGGCAGCGGCGGCTCCACCGAACAACGGCTCCGGAGCGCTGACTACCGCAATGCGACCGCCCGAGGGTCAACCCAGCCGTGACGAGCTCACTTACGTGAAGGTTGAGTTTCAGACGCTCGCGACGGGCAACATCAACCTGCGTGAAATGACCTTTGGCAATCGAGTGCGCACGACTTTCGGGCCAGTCGGCGACTGGCAGGAGTCGGTCAACTCCGACGATTTCGACCGCAATGGATACGACGGCCGACCACGCGGCTCTCGGGGTATCTTCATGACTAGCGAGCGGCTAACCATCGCCCAGGCACCTGGTCTGGTCGCCGGGCAAACCAGCATGGAGTTTGATGCCGCCGGCAACGCGGAGATCGAAGGGCTGAACTTTGACGGCCAGAGTTTTTTTGCTCGCGCCAGCCACCTCAAGTACTCGCAGGCCAAGGACCTCGTGATCTTGGAAGGCGACGGACGGACCGACGCCGAACTTTCACGACAGGAACGCATCGGCGCGCCGGTCAACAGCACGCAGAGTCGAAAGATCTACTACTGGCGATCAACGGGCCGGGCACAGGTCGATGACGCCCAACATTTCGATTTTGATACGTTGCCGCCGGGATACGGCTCGACGCCGGCTCTGCCCTTGGCACAGCCCGGCCCACCTGCGCCGCAGCCGCGCTATCCTCAGTTACCTAATCCCGTTGCTGGTCCAAAGCCACGGCTGCCCGGGCGCTAGTTTTTCGCCATCGCTGCAGGGAGGCCTTGCGCGCTGACTTTCTTTAACGTGTGCGGTCGCATCTGTCGGTGAGGACTGTGCGACGCACCGGCCTGAAGGTATCTTCTATCGCGACGTTTGCGAGGAACATGCCGAACTTCTATGGACCAGCCCAATTCAATTCGTCCCTTTTCGCGGCGACTGCACGAGGCGGTGCGCCGCTGCCGAAATCCGGTTGTAGTGGGACTCGACCCGCGGATCGAGCAGATTCCAGTACCGCTTCGACCGACGGGTTCGTCGCTGGCAGCGCGAGCGGATGCCTGCAAGCAGTTTTGTTGTGGCGTTATCGACGCAGTGGCCGCGCTGGTGCCGGCGGTGAAGCCGCAAGTTGCATTCTTCGAGGCGCTCGGTACCCCGGGCATACAATCACTTATCGACGTAATCTCGCACGCCCGCAGCGCTGGGTTGTTGGTGATCGCGGACGCCAAGCGCGGTGATATTGGCAGCACGGCCGAGGCCTACGCCGATGCCTGGTTGGGCGCGAGCGCCGCGACCGGTTACGGCGGCGATGCCCTGACGATCAATCCGTATCTCGGAAATGACAGCCTCGAGCCGTTCGTCACCGTCGCACGCGAGCGTGGTGCGGGACTATTTGTGCTCGTCAAGACGTCGAACCCGGGTGGTGGTCAATTTCAAGACCTCGCCGTCCAGGGCAACGAAACCGTTTATAGGCACGTCGCGACGTTCGTCGAACACTTGGCGGTTCACTCGCGCGGCGACAATCAATACGGCGACATCGGGGCCGTGGTCGGAGCAACTTATGCCGCCCAACTTACGGAGCTGCGGGTCGCAATGCCGCACGCCTGGCTGCTGGTACCGGGCTACGGCAGCCAGGGGGCCGGTGCGCGCGAGGTGGCGGGCGGATTCGACGGGCAGGGGCTCGGTGCCGTGATCAACAACTCACGCGGACTTATCTATGCTCATGCGCGCGAGCCGTTTGCATCCCGCTATGGCGCCTCGCAGTGGCAAAGCGCCGTCCGCGCAGCGACCGAGGAGATGATCGCCGAATTGCGCGCCGAAACGACGGTCGGGCGGCTGTAGACGCGTTACCGAACGACGTCACGGTGGACCGTGTCGCACAATCCAGCGATCCGTCGCGATTCGAGGGCGGTCACCAGCTCGCGAACTCGCTCTGCGTCGATGGTTCCCTCACGACCGCCCCGACACACCGCTCCACGTACCGCCAGCAGATCTGGAGCGAGCGGGAGAGTGCGGCAAACGTCGTTGAGGGTGAGTGATCCCGCCAGCACCAGCCGCAAGCCGGCATCGCGAACATTGCCGGAAAACTCAGTCAATTCGTCGCTGGCCCAGCATTCCAAGGAACTTGGACCGCCTTTGTCGAAGGTGTCAACGAGCAGTGCGCGGCATCCGATCGATCGCCCAGTTTGCAGGATCTCCCGCGGCGACGGTGCCTCGGCTAGGCGCCAATCGGCATAGACAACTGCCGCCAAGGCAATATCTGTGGGGAGTATCGCGGCAACGCCGGCCCAGGTGTCGCGCCAGTCATGATGGTAGGCGCAACGAGCCAGGCCGATTTTTACGAGTTCCAAGCCCTTGGGCAATTGGCGGAGAAGTGAGCTTGTTACCTCACTGAGTTCACCAAGCGCTGCACTCACGGGGCGGCGCGCCTTTACGATAGAAACGATTTTCGCGATCACGTCAGGGTCTGCGCGACCCAAGGCGCCGCGCGACGGCTCTTTGACGTCGATCCAATCGGCGCCTCCACGAAGCGCGGCGAGTGCCTCGTCCTCATCGCGCACGCTGACTAAGAGGCCTGTCATGTCGCAGCATTCTGTCCGTTGGTTTGCAAATCGCGAGCCGTGGCTCGAATGGCCTTTTGTGCGGCTGCAAGACGAGCGTTTAGATCATTGACGCGTGAAACGGTCAGCGGCTCGCACCAAGTGCCGCGCAATGTGATGTGACTGTCGCACCATGAGCCGAGCCGAGGATCGGTCGACTGCTGACGCAACGCTTCGACCTTGGGTGATATCCGCACGACCAACGTCACGGTTTCCACCTCGGCGAACTGGCGTCCCGGCAGGAACGTGGCACCGCGTCCCAATAGGAAACACTCGACCGCCGTTACCGGTACCCGGGCAGGCGGTCCTTGCCGCACGAACACCAACAGGTTGCCGTCGTGGAACCCCAACCGGGGTCGACTCAACTGCACCACGAGCCAAACGACTCCCAGCATCGCAAAGGCCAGCACCACGCCCGCTAGGCTGGCGATCCAGCGCGGCAAGCTATTGGCGACAGCACCGGCCACCGTCGCCAGGGCGAGCATTGCCAACCCACCGTATACCATTAGCGCCGCGCCGAAGATCCGACGATTCGCTTGCAGCCAGGTTTCGCGTTTCACGCTGCGAAATATAACAGATCCGCCCCGAAACTTAAGGAGGCCGCGATCTGGCTGGCCGACTCCGATGCGCTCGCGGCACGAGGCTACAAACCCTAGAATCGTGACGGATCGCTCGAACGCATGAGGTTGATCAATGCGGACCGCGACTCGCAGTGCTAATGAGGCTAAGGCCATGGCACATGAGCTACGTCAATCACCAGCGCGATTGGTCGCACTGGCAAGTGTCGGATGCTGGCTGGCATTGGCCGGCACGGCCAGATTCGTTCGCGCCGATGAGCCAGCAGAAACTATTCCCACGGACGGTGCACCTCCGCGCAAGCCCGGCGACGGCGACGAATTGCGTCGCTGGCTCGAAAACATGGTGTGGTACCACCACTATCGAGTCGAGGAAATCTCCGCTGCCATGGGCATGAAGCCCGAGGAGGTCACTGCCGCCCAGCGTCGATTCAAGATTCACCCCGATAGCCGGCCCCCTCAACAGGCCGATCAGCCGCTGGTGATGTTGCCATATCCCGGTGGGAGACATCCGCGGCTTGGGTTCCGCGATGGTGCGTTGCGACCGCGCCGTGAAACGAAGTTCAGTGTATTTACACCCTGGGACCCGAACAGTTATGTCGTCATCGATCTTCCAGAGGCCATCTGGTCACAGCATGGCTTGATCTGGCTGGCACACGAACATGTGCCGACCATTTGGACGAAGAAGGGGGTCGAGCTCCCGCAGTTGGAGTGGCAGCGCCCAGGCGACCACGACTTGTCACTCGCACGCCGACTTCCCAACGGCGTGGAATTCTGCGCCCACGCGACCGCCAAGAGCGAAGCGGTGCGGATGGAGTTAACCTTCGTCAATCACTCGCCCGAAATGCTGAGCGATCTACGCGTGCAGATCTGCGTGCTGCTGGGCTATGCGGTGGGGTTCTCCGACCAGACCAATGAGAACAAACTACTTCGCGCTCCCTACGTTGCGTGCCGGTCGGACGATGGCCGTCGCTGGATCATCACGGCCTGGGAGGGTTGCCAGCGCGCCTGGGCGAACGCGCCGTGCCCGTGTTTGCACAGCGATCCGAAGTTCGACGACTCTCCGCCTGGCGCTAGCCATCGGCTGCGCGGCTGGCTTTCGTTTTACGAAGGAACGGAAATCGACCGAGAACTGGAGCGCATCGATGCCACGAATTGGCGCGACGAGTGATTTGAGACTCGCGTGACGCGCGATGAGGCGAAAGCTCGGGCGTGTGAGTTTTGTCTTCGCCCAAACGTCCGTAATCGCGCGACTATTCGACTCTTCGCAACGCGGCGAATCGGGTGTAAATTGCCGTACGCTTGCTGCTGATACGGAACGCTGCAGTCCGGATCTATCACGACGAACAACGGCGCCAAGCACGGCGGGGTAGCCACCCACCCATGACCGTGAACGGCGGATTAGCATGTCCGCACCGCGACGACATATAGAGCAAAAATGACGGAAACGCATCACGGCCAACCCGAGACCGCATCCTCGCAATGGCAGGTTCTCGTGGCTCTCTTGATCGTAATCGTGGCCTACCTGGTTTCGGCGGCGCTGGGTTGGCCTCAAGCCGGCACGCGAAATATGCTTGCCGCAGAACACAACGCCGCGCAGGACGCGAACCATGACCACGTCGAGCCTGTGCAAGATGTGACGAAGCCAGCGAACGACGCAGCGACGGAACCAGCCTGGCCAACCACCAATCACGAGCCAAACGCCGCCGCGCATACGACGCTCGAGCCACCTGCGCTCTGGATGGTGGCGCCCTTCGTGCTGATTCTCGGCGCGATCGCGGTTTTTCCGCTCGTTCCTGTCATTTCCCACTGGTGGGAGAGCAATCTGCACCGGTTCGAAGTGGCCGTGCTGCTAGGAACGCTAACCCTGGCCTACTATCTGCTCTTGCACACTCATCCCGTGGAGCGGCACTTTCTTGGCCACGGCATCACGGAGCCTGCCGCGGGCAGTCCCTCGTTTGGTCTTACCTGGACGGTCTTTCAGAACGCGATCTTCAGCGAGTACGTGCCGTTCATCGTGCTCTTGTTCAGTTTGTATACGATCAGCGGCGGCATCCGCATCGAGGGAGACCTTCGCGCTCACCCGTTCGTGAATGCGAGCTTCCTGGCAATCGGCGCTGTGCTGGCCAGCTTCATTGGCACTACCGGCGCGGCGATGCTGCTTGTGCGGCCATTGTTGGAAACCAATCGCGAGCGCAGGCACGTCGCCCATACCTTGGTATTTTTCATTTTCGTCGTCTGCAACTGCGGTGGCTGCCTGACACCGCTGGGCGATCCACCGCTGTTCCTGGGATACTTGCAGGGAGTTCCGTTTCTTTGGACCCTGAAGCTCTGGCCACAGTGGCTCCTGGTCAACGGCCTGCTGATCGCCGTCTACCTGATGTGGGATCATTTCTACGCTTATCCTCGCGAAACACTGTCGGACATTGCCCGCGATGAGCGAATGGCTGGCAAGCTGCAGTTCTCTGGAGTCGTCGTCAACGGTACGCTGCTGGCCGTATTGATCCTCTCTGTCGCGCTGCTCGATCCATCGAAGGTATTTCCGGGCACGGATTGGCATCCGTGGTTGTTTCTGCGCGAAGTTGTCCAATTAGGGCTGGTTGCGATCTCGCTGCTCGTGGGACCGGCGGCGGTCCGCATTGCCAACCGTTTCAGCTATGGCGCGATCATTGAAGTCGCAGCGCTATTCTTGGGAATCTTCCTTTGCATGCAGCCGGCACTGCAGATTCTCGATGCCCGGGGCGCTCGCTTGGGCATCGACACCCCCCGCGAGTTTTTTTGGGCATCCGGGACGCTCTCCAGCGTGCTGGACAACGCGCCGACCTATCTGGTGTTTTTTGAGACCGCCAAGGCCATCTCGGCCGATGCCAGCGTGCAAGTAGCCGGCGTCGCCGAAGAGTTCCTGCTCGGCATCAGTTTCGGCGCGGTCTTTATGGGCGCGATGACCTACATCGGCAACGGACCGAATTTCATGGTCAAGGCGATCGCCGAGTCGTCGGGCGTGCGGATGCCTGGCTTCTTTGGCTATGTCGTCTATAGCGTTCTGGTGCTGTTGCCGATCTTGGTACTGGCGACGTTCGTGTGCCTCTAGCCACTGACTCTACAGCCACCAGCGGAGCTGATAGGCGCACCAGTTCAAGTACTGCTCCCAGCGTCCGCTCGCGGCACACTTTTCTAAAGTGACTAACTGACTATGAGCGACCTCGTAGTCGCACACGTCGCGTAATGCGGACGCGAAACGCCGCGACCGCACGACCGCCAAGAACTCGAGATTGAAACCCAAACTACGGGCGTCGAGATTGGCTGAGCCGACGACCGACCACTCATCGTCTATCACCGCGATCTTGCTATGTAACATCCGCCGCTGTCGCTCGTAAATCACGAAGCAACGCCGTAGCAGTCGCGGGTACATGAAACGCGTTGCCCGTTCGACCAATTTGACGTCGCTCTGGCTGGGCACGACCACCTCGATGCGCACGCCGCGTCGGGCCGCTCGCAGCAGTTCGCCCAACACGCGCCCGGTGGGAAGGAAGTAGGCCATCGAGATCGTGATGCGACTTTGCGCGCGGCGAAACAACCGCCGATACACGCGGTGTGCTCGACTGTGCCGCCTCCCCGGACCGCTGTCGTAGAAGCGGATTTTTTCGGCCCCCAAGGGGAGTCGCCCTCGGCGATACGTTCGCGGCCGACGCTGAACGCGCAACCGCAAGGCCCGCCGCCAGGAACGGTCGAAGCTGTCGGCCAGCTCAACCGCCTGATGCCCGGCCAACCGCACGTGAACGTCGCGCCAGCCGCTAGAGTCAGTGTCGGGAATCGGTCGCCCAGCGCCGCCGGCGGCGTCGGCTTCGCCCCCCGTGATGTTCATCCCGCCGAAATAGCCGATCGCGTCGTCGACGATCAACAACTTGCGATGATTGCGACGATTGACGATCCGCGTGAATCGCCGCACGCTTCGTAAGGCATCCCAGATCGTGTTGTACGCCAACACGTCAACGCCGGCCGCAGTCAATCGGTTGAAAAACGCCAGCGGAGTCGCCTGGCAGCCGAGCCCGTCGTAGAGCACACGCACATCGACACCCGCGGCGGCCCGCTCAACTAGCGCGTTGGCAATGGCGTTGCCGGCCGAATCGGCTTGCACGATATAGAATTCGAGCCACACGCACTTGGTGGCGCGCTGAATGTCGTCGACCATGGCCGCCACAAGTGGTGGCGACTCCAGAAAAATGCAAAGTGCCTGATCGGCCACGGCCAGCGGGCCGACTGTAACCAATTCCTCGACGGAGGAATTGATCGGCAGCTGGACCTGTTCTGCTTCCACAACCTGACCACTGGCTCGACGTGGACTCGAAATCGGATAACGAGTGCGGTCCCGGCTCTGCGCGCGACCGCCTAGGCGCAGTATAGTCGGTCACCAGTCGCTCTGAGCCGGGTTCAGAGCGTGGCGGCAGCATCCCGCAGGCCGATCGCCGCGGCGCCAGGCCCCAGGCGATGCTCCCGCCAGGCACCAGGTTCGAGTGCTGCCGTCGCCAGGTCGAGCAAGTGCTCCTGATGTGTGAACAGGATCACTTGAGTGCGCTTTGCAAACTGCGCTAGCACCTTCAGTGTTGCCATCGTTCGCTCGTTGTCAAAGTTGATCAGAATATCGTCTACCAGCAACGGTACCGGCTCGCGCCCGAGCAGACATTGCTCCAGACTTGCCAGCCGTAAGGCAAGATAAAGCTGGTCGCGGGTGCCTTCGCTCATCCCATCGACGCCCACCTGGGCAGCGCGGTCAGCGCGCAAACCCACCAATATGGGCTGGCCATCATCGTCAATTTCCGGCCGCAGACCAGAAAACGACCCTAGCGTTAGTTGGGCAAATAGCTCGCTCGCGCGGCGGAGCACCGGTCCCTGGTTTTTCTCGCGGTATAGTTCGATCGCTTCGTGCAGCAGCGCCGCTGCAATCCGGACGCGCGCATAGTGCTCGACCTGAGTCACCAGTTTCGCGCGAACCGACTCGGAATTCTCGGCTGCCTCCGCGGCACGCGGCGTACCATTCATCGCCCTTAGTTCCGCCTCCGCTGCGCCGAGCTCTCTAGCCAACGTGTCGCGTTGCTGCTCGAGTTCGACGATCTCATCGTCGACCTGGATCAAGCGCAACCCCAGATCCTCGGTACCCTCGAGCTCCGCCTCAACCTCGCTCAAGAATTTTTCGAGGCTGCGTTCGGCGGCAACCTCCAACAATTGCTCTCCGACCGTGCGCAGTTGGCCAACAAGCTCTCGACCGCGGGCCACGCGCTGCTCGACCGCGGGCAGCGCGTCGGCACTCAAGCAATCCGCCTGCCGACAAAGTTCGGCCAGTTTCGCTTCGAAGGCGATGATCGCCTGCTGCGCGTCGCGCAGCCTGGCTTCCTCGCGGAGGTGTTCGGTCGCCAGCGCACAGTGGCGTTCATGAAGTTGTCGCGCTGCCGTCAGTCGATCGCGGACTGAACCTGCCACCTCAGTGGCGGGCTTGGTCGCCAAGTCTGGCGCAAGTCGAGACGCTAGCTCGTGTACATTCCGTTCAAAGGCCGCGCGGTCGCGATCAATCGCCGCGAGCCGTGCTCGATAGCCTGCAGCCGCGTCGAGCTGCTCGAACAGATCGACAATCCCCGCGAGCACGGTGGTGGCTTCCTCCGGTGTCGCCTGCTTCGGCAAGCCGAGCGGAGAGATCGCTTGCTCCCATGACCGTTGCCAGGCAGCTAATCGCACAGACGAGTCGCGAGCCGTCTGCTCCATGTTCGCAACTTCGCCACGCAGCCGACGAACCTCGCTCTCGAGCAAGGCTCGGGCAGTATGTTGTTCATCCTCATGTCTGCAAACGTCTTCCGCGTGCTCCAGTAGCTCGGACAAATGGCACTCCGGCGTAGCCAGGCCAAGGGTTGATATCAATTCAACCAAGCCGTCGCGCGCGAGACAAATTCGCTTGGCGAGCAACTCGGCGCGTCCTTGCTCGTCGCGAAGCCGTCTGGCAAGCTCGACGACACGTTCGTGCTGCACGAGCCAACCACGCATCTCGGCGGGCGTGCGCGGCTTGACCCCGGCGGTGCTCCAGATTGCCTGCCATTCCTCCAGCAGTCTCGTACGTGTGACGCGAGCCGTTTCAGAATCGGTCTGGCAAGCCGCGACTAGTCGGTCTTGCTCGCGGGCTTGCACCTGCAACCGCGCATACTGACTGGCGCGATCGGCATCGTGACGCAGTTCATCCGCGACATCGTCAGCCCGGACTTGCCGCAATTCAAATTCCTCAACCGCGTGGGCCACTTCGGATTCGGTACCGTCCTGGGACTGGTGTGTATCCGTTGATTCGCCTTGGAGCCGCCGCCGAAGCGCATGCCAAGCCTGATCGCGGAGTGCTCTTGCTTCGGCCAGCGACGTTTCGCTGGGCGGATCGTTGAGCGCCCGCATTTCTGCAATCTGCAGCCGAAGTGCGTCAGCGGTCGTGCGGGCGGTGTGCAGCGAATCAGTGGTTCGCGCAACTTGCTCATCCGCTTGACGCAAGCGCTGCTCAAAGTCTTCGACGGTCGCCAACGACGGCACCACGAGCGAATCGGCGGCCAACCACTCGCTACTCCAACCAACCAGCTTCTTTAGCTCAGACTCGACTTGCCGATTAAGCGCCGCGATCCGTTCGGCGATCTCAATCGCTTGTTCCTCGAGCCCGCCATGCTTGGCTGCGCGCGACACCGCACGCCGCAGTGAAGATGTGTCGACGACCGGTGGTTGTTGTGCAATCGCTTCCTCGGCCGTCGAGAGCGATGCGCGCAGCGCTATCAACTGCTGCCGCGCGTGCTCGTCGCGGGCAATTAAGCCGGCTCGCTCGACGAGCAGGGCGTGAATCCGTTCGCGCTCGGCACGTGTAAGCCGGAGGGACTCCACGTCTGCCAGCGCGAGGTCGGGACGCAACTCTCGTAACAGCCGGGCTGCAGAGATTTCGGCCTGCTCGATCAGTGAACGCAAGCCGACCTGATCAAAGTCGGCCTTCAGCACGCTGCCGAGCTGTCGCTGTAGTTCATCGATCTGTTCGCCGGCTGCCAAAAGCGATGCGGGAACTCGGCACGCGGCGAGCTGGCGGTCGAGTTCAAATAGCGTGTGTTTGGCCCCCACGACTACCGAACGGGCAGCCGCCAGATCGGCTTCGACTTGACGGCGCTCTGTCGCGAACTCTTCTCCTAGCGCAGGCAACGGTCCCAGGGCAGCTAATTCCGCGCGCAATCGTCGACGGGCCGCGATCGGCGGGCGTGCCCGCTCCATCGACGCGAGCTTATCGCGTTGCCTACGGCAAGCGGCAAGGCGGCCGTCGACGAGGTGTTTCCGCTCGGAAATGTGACGACACGCTTCTTCGCATTTGGCCCAGGCCGTGCTTGGCAACTGCGCGTCTTTGAAGGCGCGGCGGGCCTCGTTCCATTCGCGCAAACTCTGGTTGATGAGCGGAATCGTGGCATTGCCAGGCTTATACATTGTCGCAGCTTCGGATGCCAAGTCCTGTTGCAAGCGCCGCAGTTCGCTCAGGCCAGCTCCAGCGGAAAATAGCAACTGTCCGAGATCGCCGCGGCCTGCTGCCAATTCGCGTCCTCCCTTGACGAGTACTTGATGACTCAGGCCGAACATCTGCTCATACAGGTCCCGACTCAGCCCGCCCAACATTCGGTCCAGCCGCTCAGGATCGACCACCGCACTGTCGTCCGCCCCGCGCAAGCTATCACGTTGGGCTTTACGGCGCACGACCTCGAGCCGCTGGCCGTCTCGGCTTTCGAGCACCGCGCCAATGCGCAAGGCGGAGTAATTGTGCAAGAAGGAGTCGTCGGTCCGCTGATCGATCCCGAATAGCAATTGCCGCACCGCGCGCAGCGCCGATGACTTGCCGGCCTCATTTGGGCCATAAACTACGTGTAACCGACCCGGCGTGTCACCGAACTCCAACACGACGTCGGTGAAGGGACCAAAGGCGCGCAGTTCCAACTGGTGAATTCTCATGGCGCTCCTTGCGACGCTTGCAGCCGCGCCAGGAGCAGCGGCTCCGCTTGACGGACGAGCCCGGCCACCCACTCGGGATCGTCGATGCGCAGCGCGTCGGTTCCTTCCCTGAGGTCGGCCGGCAGCCGACGGTGTAAATCACCAAGTACACCAGCCAGATCAGATAGGCGTTGCGAATTCGATTCACAACTCCGTATCACGGCCAAAAGCTCAGCCAGCGGGCCATCGCTAGGGGCGCGATCATCGAGGGGCGGTTGCGTGCGGAATTCGATTCGCTCAATCCAGGCCTGGCCGGTCCCGGCTTCGTTTGCGATCGCCCGCAACTCGGCCTGACTCTGCTGGGGCCGCAAACCAAATTGCTTATGAGCGCGGCAGGGGCCGGTGAATTCGACCCGCAAGGCCAACAATCGGCCGCCGGCGTCGACGACTTGCTGATTGAGTTGGGACGCGAAGCGGAGCCACAGATCCTCGATTTGGTCCTCAGGTCGCGCACACACGGTTACGCGCTCCCAACGCACCACGTCCAACGGCTCGAACCTTGCTTGCGCCTGCAAGCGATCGTCGACTTCGACAAGCAAGCAACCCTTTGCTCCGGTTTCGCGTATGTGCCGCCCTTGAAGATTCCCGGGAAACAGCGCCAGCGGCTCGCGCAGCACTTCGCCGCGCTGATGGATGTGGCCCAAGGCCCAGTAGTCGTACTCTCGGCTCCGCAAATCATCGAGCGAACAGGGGGCGTACTGCTCGTGCGACGTCGAGCCCCCCGTAGCGCAGGTGTGCAACAACCCGATATTGAACGCGCCGCGGACCGCCCGAGGATAGGCGCTTGCCAGGTTTTCCCATACCTCTTGTCGCGCAAAGCTCTGGCCGTGGACGAACGCTCCGCAACTGTCGATTTCGATCGACTGAGGATTGCGATTCGACAATACTGTGACGTGCTCCGGCAAGCGGAGCGTGCGCGTCATGCGATTTGCGGCGTCGTGATTCCCGGCGATCAGGAACACCTGAACGCCCGATTCGCGCAATCGGTTCATCTGCGTGACGAAGAACAACCCGGTGTTGTGGTCGGGCCAGTCGCCGTCGTACAGGTCCCCCGCGATGACGACAAATCGCGCTTGCTCGTCGAGCGCCAACTGCACCAGGTTTTCGAGCGCGGCGCGCGTCGCACCCCGCAACTGCTCAGCGGGGGCACCAGGGTAACGCTCCAGCCCGCGCATCGGGCTGTCGAGATGCAAATCGGCCGAGTGCAGAAACTTGAACAAGCTGCCGCTCCTTCAGCAGGGTGAATCCTGAGGGCTCGCGCGATTCGAGTCCTCTAACGCGTACGCGAACCCCTAGAACAGAAGCCTGAGCATTTGTCCAGGGACTATCCTACGAGCTCGCGAAAGACACTGCAACGCATACGCCATAAGTCGTGTAATCAGTATAAGTTAAGGAGCTAATGATTGCCTTAGGAGAACTCAAGGATCGCCTGAATCTCGGGCCGGCCATATTGCGCTCCGCCGGTGTACACCAGAACATTGGGAAGCGGCCGCGATTCGCCGCGACCGTGGGTATGGCCGCAGAGCACGGTCAACTTGCGGTCGGGTCGCTCAATCATGACCGAGCGGATCGCCTCGCCGACTGCATGGCAAGTGAAATGCGGCAGCCAATCGTCGTTGGGGTGGGCGTCTCGAAAGTAGGTGGAAAATCTGGTCTGTTGGTGGTTGGTGTAGGAGGGTTGCCTATTTTCCACCC
>JAIESQ010000035.1 GCA_019745975.1 Pirellulales bacterium | reverse complement strand
AAAACGCCGAAGGATTTCGAGTTTTTTTGCGCCCGCTGCCTTCCCAAGCCGCCCGACTATGCTTGATTGAGGTCTAGGGGGACCGCGGCCTGCGGCCGAGAGAGGAGAGCAGTAGAAAGTTGAACAGGAGCGTGATGCAGGGGGACAGGTACATGTTTTCGGCCAGCGCGAGTCAATGGTCGCCAAATCGCGCACCGAAAAATGTACCAGTCCCCGGACGAACGAGAATCAAACGCGAATCAAACGGGACGGGGATCACATCGTGTTCGCTAACCGCGATGCGCGCTTGGCGTGTGCAATGTCGCCGCTGCGCGGCTTGCTGGATTCTTTCGCTGCGTGATCCGTGGGCTGGGCGCCCACGGCTAAGCTCTGCCGCCGCTGGCGCGGCTGGGGAGAAACCGATCGACTGTTAGCCGCGGAGCTTGCTCCGCGCGCTAGCTGGTTCGGTGTGGAATCGCCCAGCGCGCGAATTAAGTTGCCGATTCGCACACACTAGCGCGCGCGCCGAGGGGGACCGCGGCCTGCGGCCGAGAGAGGAGAGCAGTAGAAAGTTGAACAGGAGCGTGATGCAGGGGGACAGGTACATGTTTTCGGCCAGCGCGAGTCAATGGTCGCCAAATCGCGCACCGAAAAATGTACCAGTCCCCGGCAACGTCGCACGCAGCGCCGAGGGGGACAGTCCCCGGATCAGTTGCGCGTAGCGCCTACACCTGAAAGACGCCGAGTTTGAAGGGCTCGTCGGCGGCCTGGCGCGTCGAGATGGCCAGGGCTTCGATCAATGTGTCGCGCGTCTGCACGGGATCGACAATCGCGTCGACCCAGCCGCGCGCGGCGCCGTAGCGCACGTCCATTTGCGCGTCGTAAGCGCCCTTGACCTTGTCGCGCAGCGCGGCCAGCTCCGCGGCGTCGACGTGGTGACCTTGCCGCTCGAGGCTTTTGACCTGCACGTCCAATAGCGTGCTCGTGGCCTGATCGCCTCCCATCACCGCGCAGCGCGCGTTGGGCCAGGCGAAGATGAACCGGGGGTCAAAGGCCTTGCCGCAGAGCGCGTAGTTGCCGGCGCCGAACGAACCGCCCAACAGCAGCGTGAGCTTGGGCACGCGGCTGTTACTGATCGCGTTGACCAGCTTGGCCCCCGCCCGAATGATCCCTTCCTGCTCGCTGTCGCGGCCGACCATGAAGCCGTTGACATCCTGCACGAAGAGGATTGGCAGCCAGTCCTGGTTGCAAGTCATCACGAAGCGGGCGGCCTTGTCGGCGCTATCGACGTAGATGACGCCGCTGAACTGGATTGGTCCGCTGGCCGGCCGCACCTGATGATGCTGGTTGGCGACGATGCCGACCGAGTAGCCGCCGATCCGCGCCGTGGCGCAGACCAGCGACTGGCCGTATTCGGCCTTGTATTCGTCGAACGAGCCGGCGTCGACCAGGCACTGGAGCACGTCGCGAACTTCGTAATCCTTGCGCGGGTCGGGTTGCACCAGGTCGTACTGATCAGTGGCTGGCCGCGAAGGTTGGGCGACAGTCCCCCGGGCGAACGGCGCGGCGGGCTCAGCGGGATCGGGGCGCTCCAGCCCGACGAGTCGTCGCAGTCGCTCGAGACAGGCCTCGTCGTTGGGGTCGCGATAGTCGATGGTGCCGCTGATCTGCGCGTGCATCGCGGCGCCACCGAGCTCTTCGTGCGACGCGCGTTGGCCGATGGCGCTGCGCACCAGCGCCGGTCCGGCCAGGTACAGCCCGGAGCCTTCGGTCATGAGCAGCTTGTCGCAGAGCACGGGGAGATAGCCGCCACCGGCGACACAGTTGCCCATGATGGCGGCGATTTGCGTCAAGCCAGATGCTGAGATGACCGCGTTGTTGCGAAAGATGCGGCCGAAGTCGTCCTCGTCGGGGAAGACGTCCTCCTGCAGCGGCAAGAAGACCCCGGCCGAGTCGACGAGATAGATCAGTGGTAGCCGGTTTTGCCAGGCGATGCGCTGAGCGCGGAGGACTTTCTTGGCGGTGACAGGGAAGAACGCCCCGGCCTTCACGGTGGCATCGTTGGCGACGATCATGTGCCGGCGCCCGGCGATCTGCCCGACGCCACACACGACGCCCCCGCCGGGCGCGCCGCCCCATTCCTCGTACATCTGCCAGCCGACCCACAGCCCAACTTCGAAGAACTGAGTTGCGGGATCGATGAGCGCGGCGATCCGCTCGCGCGCGGTGAGCCGCCCTTTGCGGTGCTGGTTCTCAATCGCCTTGAGACCGCCCCCCAGCGCGAGCTTGTCGGCTTCGGCGCGAAAGCGGGCTGAGAGTGCGGAAAGGTCCTCGGTGGTTGACGCTGTCGGACTCGACATCGGCGGCCAATTCCCCAAACGGTGCCAGCCGAGGTCAAGAAGGCAGGTCACCGCTCCAGAAAGACGAGCGGTGCGAGTGGCTGGGCGAACGCGTCATCTTATTCATAGCTGCCCAGTAAATGAACCCACGGGAGGGCAGAGCGGGACGATTGCGCCACGGCGCATCGGCCCGTCACAAACCGCGAGGCTTGGCGCTGTGAACTCGACCGGCCGGCGTGAAATCTCGAAACGAGATTCCCGTTATCGAAATGAGACCGTTTGGCGGATGAGGCATGCGGTCGCCATCCGAGCCGGGAATTACGGAGTCGTGTCGCAAGCTGTTGCCACACATAGATTTGAGAAAGTTTCGACGCACGCCAGCAGGTGCGCTCCAAAGCTTTGGCATCGTCGTTGCGATCGATCTGGCACAGCAATTCGGATTTAACGATTTGTGATTGAACAACACCAAAACTCTGAGCGAAATTGCTCGATCAAGGACGCTGAACCATGACACGTACACTCGCCCTCACCGCAACCATCGCCGTCGCGGCGTCAACCTCCGCGATCGCTGACGACAGCTATGCATTTGCTCCTGGCTTCCAAGGGTTCCAGCACGGTCAGTACGTCAGCAGCTATCCAGCGACTTACTATCAACCCGGTTGGTATGGCGGCTGGGGCTGGGGCGGTGGCTACCACTCGTCGACGATCGCCGAAGGGTATCTCCGCGGACTCGGCGACCTGGTGCAAAGCTGGGGGCAATACAACCTGATGACCAGCCAAGGAGCGAACTTCGCTGAACAGGCGCGGCAGCTCGCCCTGCAGAATGATGCCGCCGCTGTCCAAACCTATTTCCACAATCGCCGTGTGAACACCGAAGCCCGCCGGGCCGAGGCAGGGCCGCGACTGACAGCCGCTCAGGTCGAACGGGTCAACCTAGCGCGCACGCCGCAGCGCCTCACCGCGCGGCAGTTGAGCGACGAAGGCGCAATCGCCTGGCCTGCCGTGCTCGAACAACCACAGTACGAGTCGCTGCGTACCAAGATCAGCGATTCGTTCGCCAAGCGCAGCTCGGGCGAGCCGGGAGAGTCGGCGACGATCTATCGACAAGTGCAGGTGGCCACGCAGTCGCTCAAGGCGCTGTTGCGTGACGACATGTCGAATCTGTCGACGGGCGAGTACTTAGCCGCTCGCAAGTTTCTCGACAGTTTGGCTCACGAAGCACGCTTCGCACGCACACCTGTTGCGGCGGTCGCCGCGCGGTAGCTTCGCCGCGGCGTAAACGAATTTGTAACGGAGAACGACAGGTAGAGTTTGCCAGCAAGAAGCAGGAACCACTTAGCAGTCTGTAGTGTGCGCGAAATCGCATTGAGAGACACAAATCGACAAGCTCTTAAAGGGAGCGTGTCGGCATCGCATAGACCTGCCAGTGGTCGCCTCCCCGATGTTGCCCGCCGCGCGTCTTGTGTGTTGAAACTACCAGACCCACCGGTTCGGCGCGGCTGCCGGAACCGCTAGCTCGACACCTTGAGCTGGCAGCCGCCCGAACCCGGTGTTCTCGCAGGGCGACTGCGAGTGCGGCGGGCACATCGAGGAGAGATTGCGTTGTCGTTAGCGGGCGAGCCGCTTGAGGCGCGCTCACCGGTTGACGGAAAACGAAACAAGGTTCCCTGATCGCCCGCGGGTGGTTCGACCACCGGCGCGGCCGGTCGCTAGCCGGCCCCACAGGCCCAACCGGCTATCGGCCCGCGGGTCCAGGGGAACCGAACAAAGGGTAGTGCGGGGCCGTAACGGACAGGCTTGGGCGACGAGGCATCGCTCGGCTTGTTGTGCGAAAGCAGAGAGAGGCGCGTCGGGGACCGGTGGACTGGAATTCGTTCCGGTTGCCGGTCCCCGCTGTGTTTCAGGTCGGCGCACCGCGTATCGGCGCCAGCCTTATCTGTACCGGCCGGGTGAACAGAATTCGCGGTCGTTCCGTAGGCAAAAGATCTTGGCGGCCGCACCACCCTGCGGCGGGGGTGTCCTTTCGAGCAATCGCGAGGATTATTTTTACCGGTAAGCAGAACTAACCATAGCGTCGGTTGTAGCGGCGCGTTAGGCAGGAGTCAGGGGGCCGGGGACGTGTGGTCGCGGAGCAACGCGGGGGGCTCGCGGCAGTCGATTTTTCGCATCCTCCGAGCGACCGGCATGAGTGGGAACCGTAGAGGATCTTCCGCTGCTAAATCCCAATCTAGAAACAGGTTGCGTTCGCCCGAGTTCGCGACGGCCAGTGGCGCGGCATCGGGCGTGCTCTCCAACGTCCGACCACCTGCAATCAGAGCAGCTTTGCTCGAAGCGGTAACGCCTCCCTTCCAACTGGACCGAAAGGGTCGGACTTTGCGAAAAGCGACACGGAAACCTGTACCGCTCCGCCGAACGATGCCGGCCGCGTCGGCCAATTCTGCCGCCAGCCGGCGGGGCCCAGGGCGTTCGCGACCCGCGGTCCGCGACCTCGAACGCCTCTCCGAGCCTTCGCCCGCGCCGCTGTTCGACGACGACGATGCGCCCCCGTCGGACGAAACGCCAACCGGTTTTCACGCCGAAAGTGACGAACTCGAGGAAGACGCTTACGGTGATGGCCAGATTGACGCGGCAGTTGGCGATTCGCGCATCGACGACCCGGTGCGGATCTACCTGATGCAGATGGGCGAGATCCCGCTCTTGACGCGCGAGCAGGAGCTCTCGGCCGCCCGCGACATCGAGCGCACCCGCACCCTGTTCCGCAACAGCATGCTAGCGAGCGACTATGTGTTGATCGGCGCGGTGACGCTATTGCGCAAGGTGCGCGATGGTGAATTGCGGCTCGATCGTACCGTCGAAGTTTCGGTGACCGATGCCGCCGAGAAGAAGCGGGTGCTGGCGAAGTTGGGGCCGAACCTTCGCACACTCGACCATTTGCTGGGACAGAACCAGCGCGACTTTTACATCGCCATCAATCGCCGCAAACCGTTGTCGATTCGCCGTGCCGCCTGGCGGCGCATCGTGCTGCGGCGCCGCAAGTCGGTCGCGCTGATCGAAGAACTGGGGCTGCGGACCCAGCGTCTGCAGCCGCTTCTGGACAAGCTGACGGAAATCGCCCGGCGAATGCAGGCCATCGCCGAGCAGCTCGCCGATCCGGCTTACCGCGGCAATGAAGCGCTGCGTTTGCGATTGCGGCAGGAATTGCATCAACTCATGCAACTGACGCTCGAGAGCCGCCCTACGCTTTCGCGCCGCGTCGAGCGCACGGCGGAATTTCAAAAGGCTTACGACGCCGCCAAACGCGTGCTGTCGGCCGGCAACCTGCGGCTGGTCGTCTCGATCGCCAAACGCTATCGCAATCGCGGCTTGAGCTTCCTCGACCTGATTCAGGAAGGCAACACCGGCCTGATGCGCGCGGTCGACAAATTCGAGCATGCCCGCGGCTACAAGTTTTCGACCTATGCCACGTGGTGGATTCGCCAGGCGATCACCCGCGCCATTGCCGACCAGAGCCGCACGATTCGCCTGCCGGTGCACATGATCGAGACCATGAGCCGGGTGCGGACGGTGAGCCGCGACTTTCTGCAGAAACACGGCCGCGAGCCGAGCGTCGAAGAAATGGCCGAAGCGACCAACCTGACGCTCGACGAAGCGCGCTGCGTGATGAAGATGACGCGCCATCCGCTCTCGCTCGACCAGTCGGTCGGCGAGCACGACGACAGCTTCTTCGGTGAATTCGTCGAGGACGAGCACGAGGAAGACCCGCTCGAAGAGATGACCCAGGAGCACCTCAAGCAACGCATCAGCGACGTGCTCGACGGACTCAATCATCGCGAGCGCGAGATTCTGCGACTCCGCTACGGACTGGCCGACGGTTACGCGTACACGCTGGAAGAGGTCGGCAAGATCTTTTCCGTCACGCGCGAACGCGTCCGCCAGATCGAAGCCAAGGCGGTCCGCAAGCTGCAGCATCCGCAGCGCTGCCGCGAGCTGGCCAGCTTCCTGGATGGCGCCGTCGAACTCGGCTGATCGCGCCGTGTTCGCGCGATAATGACCGCGCAATGGTTTTGATCGATCATTCCGGCAGGGCTCGCGGTAGCGCCGCGAATGGCCCCAGCCTGGCCTGCTCGATGTTCTTGAGCAGTTCGCCGGAGCCCACACCCAAGCGCATCACGCAAGAGGCAGCGGGCATCACCGGTATGTCGAGCGGCACCACGCGGTCGGGTGTCATGAAGTAGATCGAGCCGACGGCCGGCGTCGGAGCGCTGGGGACGAATACTGTGACCAGGGCGTCGCCGTGTCGCTCGATCACAAAGCCCAGCACCCAATTGTCGTCGAAGCGGATCAGGGCGCTAACCAGCTTCGACTCGGTGTCGAGCCCGGCGATTCCATGGGCGATCGTCTTTAAGAAGGTGAACCCCGGCACTTGCCGCAACACGATGCGTTCAAGGCGATCGCTAACGCCCCGCCCGGGACGCGTGGCGATCAAAAGCCCGGTCAGGAAGCAAAGCGTGACGATCGCTACCACCGCCGCCAGATCGATCCAGACCATGCTCGCCGTACGTGTTTCGGGCACCAATGCGGCGACTGGCTGCAAGGCACTCGAGGCGTGTCGCACGGCTTCGCGGATAAGCGTGGCAATAATTACCAACGGAGCGATGAACACCACGCCGCCGAGCAGCGTTGCTTTGAAGAACTGACCGATCGGTTTCAAGGCTGGCTCTCCTCTACGAATTTGCGTCAATTTGAGCTGTAGCGCTGGCGCACTACCTCGCGCACGGTTGTGATCTGCCACGGCACGAATTGCAAGCGAGGTGGCTCGCCGTTCACGATTCTCCAGCTTCTTGCCGTTCTCCAGCTTTATGCCGTGGCGGGTAGGAAATCGCTACCATCTTGCATCGCCCGGCGTCGCGTATCACGATGCAAGTCGGCTAGTCAACGATTCTGGAGATTTCAGGCGGAGCTAGCGGCCATGCACAACCACGACAGCTCGGACCCACGGCAGCGGTTCCGGAACTGGCAAGGCGCGCCGCTGGGCCGGCGTCGGTTTCTGCACCGCGTGTGCGCGTTGGCCTCCGCCGCTGCGGCCCCGCGCTGGATTGACGGGGGCACGTTGTGGGGTGCCGAGCCAACGGTTGTCGCACGGTGCGACGCGACGCCGGATTCCGCCGAACTGATCCGCGGCAAGGCTGCCGGCCTGATCGTGCACAACGCCCGGCCACTGGAGATCGAAACGCCGCTTGAGCAACTGCGAGCGCATGCGGTCACTCCAGCCGATTTGCTGTTTGTTCGTAACAATCTGCACATGCCCGAGGGCGACACGCTCGAGCCGCTGCCGCTGGCGGGTTGGACGATCGACGTCGCCGGCCTGGTCGAGTTTCCGCGCACGCTCGAGGCGGCGCGTTTGGCCGCCATGCCAACCGTCGAACACGAGATCGTGCTGCAATGCTCGGGCAACGGGCGCAAGTTCTACTCCGCCACGGCCGAAGTCAAGGGCTCTCCTTGGACAACCGGAGCCATGGGAAACGTGCGCTTCCGTGGCGTGCCGCTCCGGGCGGTTCTCGAGGCGCTTGACTGTCGCCCCCACCCGGGCGCGAAGTTCCTGACCGCCGAAGGGCGCGACGTACCGATCTCTTCCGAGAAGGCGGATTTCGAACACAGCATTCCGCTCGATGACGCGCTCGATCGTTCGCTCTTGGCGATCGAGCTTAATGGCGCGCCGATCCCCGCGGTGCACGGCGGCCCAGTGCGGCTCGTGACCCCGGGCTACTATGCCACGATGAACGTCAAGTGGCTCAGTCGCCTGCGGCTCGAAGGGCAAGAGACTCCCAATCACAATCAAGTGCCGCGGTACCGCACGCCGCGCGAGCCAATCGCGCCTGGCTCGGCTTATGTCAACACGCTGGAGAATAGCGAGCCCAACTGGAACATGCGCACCAAGAGCGTGATCTTCGCGCCGCTTGAAGGAGAGCAACTACCGGCCGGGGAGGTGGAGGTGCGCGGCGTCGCCTTCAACGACGGTCGAGCGCGCATCGAAGCGGTCGAGATTTCGATCGACGGCGGACAGAACTGGCGCCGCGCCGAGCTCGCGAAGCGTGCCGGTCCATACGCCTGGCAGCACTGGAGTTGCCGGCTCGCGCTGGCTGCTGGCGAACAGCGGATTCTGGCCCGCGCGATCGACGCGCTCGGGCGCTCGCAACCCCTGGAAGCCGCGGCGGGCTGGAACCCCGACGGTTACGCCTACAACGGCGTTCACCGGGTGACGGTGCAGGTCGTCGCGACGTAGTTCACGTCGCACGAACGATCTCAGTTAAGACGGCCGGCACATCGAGTGATTCGTCAACGCCAATCCAGCGGCATTCCGACAATCCTCGGAACCAGGTGAGCTGCCGCTTGGCGAAGTTGCGAGTCCGCCGCGCGACAAGCTCGATCGTCGCTCGCAGATCGCGCTGGCCTGCCAGATGCTCGAGCACTTCGCGGTAGCCGAGCGCTTGTCGGGCGGTGCGACCGAGCGTATGCCCGGCAGCCAATAACTCGCGCACTTCGTCGACGAGCCCCGCGGCGAACATCGCCTGCACGCGGGCGTCGATCCGCGCGTAAAGCTGCTCGCGCGGCCAGTCGAGAACAAAGACGCGCGCGGCCGAGGAACCTTGGTCGCTAGAACCTGTTTCTAAACCTGATTTGGGTGCCACTGCTGGCTTGCCCAGCAGATTGCTCGATACGGCACTGCTAGACGAGCTAGCAGTGGCACCCGGCGTCGGTTCGATGCCGGCATCGAAATTGCTTCTCGTCTCCTCGGAGGGCATGACGGCCGCCTGCCCTGATACGACTTCTTCGACATCAGGCGTTCGTGCAGCCCATTGTGTCTGCCATGCGACGATGGAGCGGCCCGTCGATTGAAGTACTTCCAGTGCCCGCACGATCCGACGGGTGTCGTTCTCGTGCAGTCGCGCGGCCGCCTGCGGATCAACCCGTGCGAGGCGCTCATGTAAAGCGCGCGGCCCGAGCTGTTGGGCTTCAGAAAGCAACTGCTTGCGCAGCTCCCAGTTGGCCGGCGGACCGTCGAACAGCCCGCGCAAGAGTGCTTTGAGATACATGGGCGTGCCACCGACAAAGAGCACTTGCCGCCGGCGGCCGCGAATATCGTCGACCGCGCGGCGCGCCGCTGCGAGATACTGCGCCACGCTGAACGTCTCGGCGGGATCGCAAATGTCGATCAAATGATGGGGAATTCGGTGGCGCTGGTCGGCAGTCGGCTTGGCCGTGCCGATGTCGAGCCCGCGATAGACGGCCATCGAGTCGAGTGAGACGATCTCGGCGCCCAGACGTTCGGCCAAAGCCAGCCCGACGGCAGTCTTTCCGGCGGCCGTGGGTCCGGTGAGGTACCAGGCGTCGGCAAAGGGAAGGGCAAAACTGATCGTTTGAACGTCGTCGGCCAAGCGTTGTGAAACCTCGAAAAATGACGTAAAATTTCCGTGAATCGCGTGCGAAACCGCGGTTGCACCGCACGCCGACCTCGCCTTGATTCTCGCCCGCCGCTCTTCGCCTGAGAAGCCTGCCATCGTGTCCGAACCCGATCGCACTTTCGCCGAACTGATGGCTACGCTGGCGGACCGCAAACGCCAGCCGGTGCCCCGCTCGTACACGGACACGCTGTTGTCGGGCGGATTGGAGAAGATCGCCGCGAAGTTGCGCGAGGAAACCGCCGAAGTGATCGAAGCGGCTGGCGAACCCGGCGCCGCCGGCCGCGGTCATGTCGTACATGAGGCCGCCGACGTGCTCTACCATTTGTTCGTGTTGCTGACGTTCTGCGACGTGACGCTGGCCGACGTGGCTGCCGAATTGGCACGCCGCTCGGGGCGGTCGGGCCTCGACGAAAAAGCCAGCCGCGCGGCCGGCGGCCAGCACTCGGAGCCATCATGACGAGCTTGCGGATCGGAGTTCCCAGCAAAGGACGCCTGGCCGAAGTCGCCAGCGAGCTCTTGCACGAGGCGGGCTTGAGCTTTCGCCGCCAAGAGCGCAGTCTCTTTGCCCGCTGCCGCGAGATGCCGATCGATATCACGTTCTTGCGTACCGACGATATTCCCGTGCTGTGCGCCGAAGGGGCGATCGACCTGGGTATCACCGGCAGCGATCTGGTGGCCGAAAGCGGCGTCGATCTGGCAGCGCGGCTGAGTCTCGGCGTGGGGCGTTGCCGGCTCTCGCTTTGCGTGCCCGAAGATCACCCGGCGACGAAGATCTCGCAGCTTGCGGGAGCCCGGGTGGCCACGAGTTTTCCAAATCTCACCCGGCGCTTCCTCGAACGCGAAGGGGCCGACGTGCATCTCGTGAACCTCACCGGTTCGGTCGAGATCATGATCGCGCTGGGCGTCGCCGACGTCATCGTCGACTTGATCGAGACGGGCAGCACCTTGGCCGCCAATCGACTCCGGGTGCTGGCCGATATCGACAACTTCGAGACCGTGCTCGTGCAGAATCATCAGCCTCGAGATAGCGAGTTGGCCGACCGTGTGGTGCGGCGTCTCGAAGGGGTGGTCATCGCCCGCAGCTACTCGCTATTGGAATACAACGTGCCGCGGGCCAAGCTCCCCGAGGCGGAAAAGATCACGCCCGGCTTCAACAGCCCGACGGTCAGCGCGCTGGAAGATCGCGACTGGTGCGCGGTGCGGGTGATGGTGCGGCGCAGCGAAGTGATTTCGGTGATGGAACGGCTCGAGGCGCTGGGCGCCTCGGCGATTCTGGAAACGGCGATCAGCAACTGCCGGTTATAGCGCGCGCCGCTGGCGACGAATTTCTCGACGCCTTGCCGAGGCCCCTTTGCTAGAATTGGGCGCGTCGGGCGCCGCACTCATAACGTTCGCTCGGCTATTCTGCCGGCGGCGCCTCGATTGAGAAAGGACTCAACAACATGTCGCACGCTGAATCCGCGGCAGTGCCAGCCGCGCCGCGCGTCCGTCGTCGCTGGTTTCCCTGGGTCGTGCTGGCGATCTCGGCTGTGGTGATGGCCGCGCTCGTCTTGATTCCCACGGAGAATCTCGACCGCGGCATCCGCAATTCAATCCTGTTCGTCGTCGTGGGAGCAAGCGGGCTGGCGTTAATACTGTGGCTGCTGTTGGCCTCGGGCCTAAGCGGGCACCTGCGGTTGTTGCTGGCGATTTCGCTGGTGGCGGTTGGCTTGGCGCTGTACTTGGCGATCGATCGCATCGAATACTCGGGCGACATGCATCCAACGATCGTTTGGCGGCTGGGCAAATCGCGCAGCGACGCGCTCGAATCGCATCGCCAGCAGCACGCGGCCGATGCGACCGCGTTTAGCGCCGACGAGCTCGCGGTACGACCCAATGACTGCCCCGAATATCGAGGCATCCACCGCGACGGGGTCGTGCCCGATCCGCCACAGTTGGCGCGCGACTGGGCTAAGACTCCTCCGAAGCTTGCGTGGAAGCAGCCAGTCGGCGGGGGATATGCGGGCTTTGTCGTTGTCGGCCCGATGCTTGTCACGATCGAGCAGCGCCGCGATCAGGAAGCTGTGGTCGCCTACGACGCCGAGTCGGGACGTCAGCGCTGGCTTGTTGAATACCCGGCCCTGTTTCACGAGACGCTGGGCGGCGACGGGCCGCGCGCGACGCCGACGCTGGCCGACGACCGGCTGTATGCCCTGGGTGCAACCGGGGTATTGCTCTGTCTCAAGCCTGAGGATGGATCAGAAATCTGGAGGCACGATATCTTGCAGACGAATCACGCCGTCAATCTGCAGTGGGGGATGTGCGGCTCGCCGCTGGTGTACGAGAACTGGGTTGTCGTGAATCCCGGCGACCAGCAACCGCCCGGCGCCGCCGCGGCGGCCGACAGCCACGCGCTGTTGGCGTTCGATCGAACGACTGGCAACCTCGCCTGGGCCGGTGGTCACGGACGCGCCAGCTACGCATCGCCGATGCTGCTCGACGTGGCGGGTAAGCGGCAACTCGTTGTCTTCGATACGCCAGGCCTGGCAGGGCACGATCCGGCTGACGGCCGCGAACTGTGGCGCGTCTTGTGGCCGAGCAATTTTGATATCAACGCGGCACAACCGCTGCTAGTAGCGCCCAACCGGCTCCTGATTTCCTCGGACAGCGGCGCGGCCGTTATCGAAGTCGCCGAAGCCGATGGCCAATGGACCGCCCGCGAAGTTTGGCGCAACAACTTCCTCAAGTGCTCCTACGCCAACCCCCTGCTTTACGAAGGCTACGTGTACGGCTTGAACAAGGGCATTCTGACGTGCCTCGAAGTGGCAACCGGCAAGCGCGTTTGGCAAGGGGGTCGCTACGGGCACGGTCAGATGCTCCTCTGCGGAGACCTGCTGGTGATCCTGGCTGAATCGGGTGAGCTGGTCCTTGTCGAGGCGACGCCCGAGGCGCACCGCGAGCTGGGGCGAATTCAGGCGATCGAAGGAAAGACCTGGAACAACCCGGCCATGGTTGGCCCTCGCATCTACGTCCGCAACCACATCGAGATGGCGGCGTACGATTTGCCGGTGGAATCGGCGACAAATCAATGAAGCCCAGGGAAGGCTGGCGTCGGCCTTCGGCGCGCGGCACCCGATGGCAGCCTTCGCTGGGCTTTGCGCGAGGATCGTGTCAATCTTGGAGAGCAACCGCTACCACAGGAGCCGACCGCCGTCGATGACGATCACCGAGCCAGTCATGTAGCTCGACGCGTCGCTGGCCAGGTAGAGCGCCAGGCCGGCAATCTCGCGCGGTTCGCCGAGCCGGCCCATCGGGATCGTGGCTTCAATTTCAGTCTTCAGTTCAGGACGATCGGCGAACCAGCGGCGATTGGCGTCGGTCAGGAACGTGCCCGGGGCGATCGCGTTGACCGTCACGCCGTGTGGTGCCCAATCGGCGGCCACGGCTTTGGTGAACATGGCCAGCGCTGCCTTCGAGGTTTCGTAGGAACGGCCGCGCATCTGCTTGCCGGCGACGAAGCCGGAGATCGAGCTGACATTGATCACGCGGCCGCGGCGCCGCGGCAGCATGGCGCCGCCGATCAACTTGGTGCAGAGGAAGGCTTGCGTCAGGTTCAGGTCGAGAATGCGCTGCCAGTCTTCGAGCGGCAGGTCTTCGGTTGGAAAGTTGACGCGCCGCCCGCCCACGTTATTGATCAGAATGTCGATCGGGGCGAAGCGTCGCAGCACGTCCTCGCAAAACTCCGTGGCACCAGCGGGTGTCATCAGGTCGGCGGTAAGGGCCTCGACGCATGGCGCGCCGGCCGCCAGCAGTTCGTCACGCGCGGCTGCCAGGTGCTCTTCGCTGCGGCTGGCGACGATCAGCTCGGCGCCTGCCTCGGCCAGGCCGCGGGCCATCTCCAGCCCCAGGCCGCGTGTGCCGCCGGTGACGACCGCTCGCCGGCCGGTGAGCTTGAACATGTCGAGGAGCTTCATCGAAGTATTACCGGGATGTGTCTCTAATCTGATGAACTTTATCAGAGCAATTATACAGGCTACAATTGCCGTTGGTGTCGCTCGATCGAATCTGAATAGTTTGCTTCAAGCGCCGCGTATCGAAGGTCACGTTCCGCGAGGTTTGCCATGGAACTCGACAGCACCGTGTCGGCGAATGCGACTCCTGAGCAAGCCAGCGAGCTCGTGCGACAGTCGCTCCGAATTGCCTCGCTCGAACTTGAAGTAGCTGAATTGCGAGCGAGACTTGATCGGGGCGCAGTCAACCCAGATGAAGCAAGCTCCATCCAACAAGATCCACGGATTTTGGACCTCTGTTCGGTGACTCAGGAGTTATTCGGTTGCGTCCCGAAGTTTGAGGCCACATTTGATCCGGAGGAGCCAGATTGTCCCTTCGTGGTCGTGACAGTTGATTGGTCGGGTGATGCGCGAGAGATCATCGAGCGACAGATTCAATGGCACGAGCGAATTCGTGGATTGATGGCCGGTAGCTCAGGAAAGCTACGCCTGTCAGTGATGCCATCATAAATGGATGCTGCTGATTTCATCACGCTCTCGGGCAAACTGGTCTCGATGGGCAAGTCGGGGGCTCGGAGCGCAGTCAGCCGCGCTTATTATGGCGCGTTCCACGTCGCTCGGGCCGTGTTGATCGATCTGGCCTCCGAGTCGTGCGGCAGCGGAAAGGCCCACAACTTGGTTCCCCTTTATCTCGGGAGTGCAAACCATCCCGATGCAAGCGTCGCTGCGAATCTCCTCTCTGATTTGCACGCCAATCGCATCAAGGCGGACTACAGCCTTGACCTTGCCAGGGCAGAGAGTCAACCGTTTGCTACGCACGGTGTAGAGACCGCGCATGAAATTCAACGGCGGCTAATATTATTTCGCGCGGCATGTGAGCAAGACGTCGAACTCCGCGGACGGTTGCGTGACGGGATTGCTCGAATCAAGGCCGCCTTCGGAACATGAACTGTCAGCGAGAGTCTCTTGCGCCGGACGGCTGGTCCGCAACCATCGGCGCCGTCGTAACGCTCGTCCGCTGCTCATCCCCCGTGATCAATCGCGCCGCCCGATTGCGCGTGAAGTAGTTCCAGGCCCATTGCACGAGCACCAGCAGGCGACTCTCGTGGTCGACGATATTCAAGAGGTGAATCAGCAGCCAGGCCCACCAGGCGGGATAGCCCGAGAATCGCACGAAGCGCAAATCGGCGACCGCCGCGCCGCGGCCGATGGTGGCCATGTCGCCGCGGTCCTTGTAGGCGAACTTCGGGGGAGACGCACCGCGCAGCCGACAATCGATCACACGCGCCACGTAGCGCCCGGCCTGGATCGCCACGGGAGCAACGCCGGGTAGCGGTTTACCGCCGTCGCGCGGGTAGTTCGCCATATCGCCGATGACGAAAATCTCGGGATGCCCGCTGAGCGTGAAATCGGGTTCGACGATTAAGCGCCCGCCGCGATCGGTTTTGTTGCCCGTGGCCGCGGCCAGGCGGCCGGCCAGCGATTCGGCCTGCACGCCGGCGGTCCAGATCACGGTTCGCGTCGCGATCCGCTCGTCGCGATCGCCCGAGCGAATCACGACGTGGTCGGTCTGGATGTCCATCACGCGCGCGTTCGTCCAGACCGTCGCGCCCAGGCGTGCCAGCGATTGCTGCGCTTTGGCCGACAGGTCGGGCGGATAGGTGGGCAGGACGCGGTTCTCACCTTCGACCACCAGCACGCGGGCGTCGGCCGGGTTGATGAGGCGAAAATTGTGGCGCAGCGTATGATGCGCCAGTTCGCCAATCGCGCCGGCCAATTCCACGCCGGTTGGGCCGGCTCCCACCAGCACAAATGTCAGCCAGCTCTGTCGCGCGTCGCCGGCGGGGCTGCGTTCGGCCGCTTCGAAAGCGCTGAGGATGCGACTGCGGATATCGGTGGCATCCTCCACGGTCTTGAGCGAAGGCGCCGCGCGCGACCAGGCATCGTGGCCAAAATAGAAGGGGCGCATGCCAGCGGCCACGACGAGCTGGTCGTAGGGGAGCGATCCCTCGGCCAAAACGACGCGCCGGGCCGCGACGTCGATATCGACCGCTTCGTCCATCACGATTTCGAGATTGCGCTGCCGACGAAAGATCGAACGTAGCGGAGCCGCGATATTGGCCGGCGACAAGCCGCCCGTCGCCACCTGGTAGAGGAGCGGTTGAAAGAGGTGGAAATTCCTCCGATCGACGAGCGTGACCTGGCAGGGCGAGCGCCGCAGCCCGCGCGCCGCGTTGAGGCCGCCGAATCCGCCACCAATGATGACAATTCGCTGCATGTTGCCGCCGCTGGCTGTGGTGGAAGCTCTTTCAACCGCACGCGTTGGCCTGCATTCTGTCGTTTTCCCGCCGATCGGGAAACCCTCGGCGACGGCTGGCCTTGGTGAAACTGGGCCGCTCGGGCTATACCTTTCCGCGGGCGGTACAGCGAAGTTCAAGGACCGTTCGCGGCATGAAGATTGCGCTCGTTCGCAAGGAATGCTCGTTGCGGCGCGGAGGCGCCGAGCGCTACTGCGCGCAATTGGCGCGCGAGTTGATCGCGCTGGGGCACGCGGTCACGGTGATCGGCGAATCGATCGATGCCGACCTCCAGGACGAGCTTGATTTCTTGCCCATCGAAGTCAACAACGCCACGAGTTGGATGAAGAACCGCTCCTTCGCCGAAAACGCCAGCCACGCGCTGGCCACAGGTGATTTTGACGTGAGCCTGGGGCTGTCGCGAGCCGCGGGGCTCGATGTCTATCGCGTCACCGATCGCTTGCAGGCCCACTGGCTGCAGGTGCGGTACCCTGGCCGGTTGCGCCGCTTCTGGGAGGGGCGCCTCAATCCGCGGCACCGCGCGATCCTCGAATTGGAGCGCGCGCTCTGCGGACCCGGCGGACCGCGGCGGATCATCACCGAGTCGCAGCTCGACGCGCGGCTCTTGCAACAGTACTACCGCGTGCCCCGCGAGCGCATTCGCACGATCTACAACGGCGTCGACCGCAGTGTGTTTCACGTCGACGTGCGCCAAGAGCGCAATGCGGTGCGCGGCAGCTTGGGAGTGTCGCGCGATTGTCCGCTGATCGTCTATGCGTCGATGGATTTCCGCGGCAAGCCGCTGGCGACCGTGCTGATGGCGATGGTGCAGGCCAGCAATCCCAAATTGCGTCTGCTGGTCGTCGGCGCGGGACCGATTCAACACTACACGCGGTTAGCACACAGTCTGGGGCTGGCCCAGCGCGTGACATTCGCCGGGCGTCGCGAGGATATCGAGAGGTATTATGGCGCGGGCGACGTTTTCGTTTCGCCCACCGCGTACGAGCCGTTCGGTCTGGTGCATCTCGAAGCGCTCGCCTGCGGACTGCCGGTGATCACGACCGCCACGGCCGGCGGCGCCGAGGTGATCGAACCGGGTCGCAACGGCTACGTGATCCGCGATGCTTGGGCGGTGCAGGAACTGGCTGCGAGGCTGGACGAGTTCTTCGATTTGTCGGAGCAGCAGCGCGCGGCCATGTCGGCCAGCGCCGCCGGCAGCGCGCTGCCGTTTACGCCGCAGCGCAATGCTCGCGAAACCGCCGAAGTGCTGGCCGAAGTCTGCCGCGAAAAAGGGCGCGCGTGAACGAGTTTGCTTTCGAAACCTGGGACAACGGGCGGTTGCTGGTCAACCGTCAGTTCGCGCCGCTGTTGTCGCGACAGGGTTGGACGTCGTTCGAGCGGATGATGACGCTCGAAGGCCAGATCGCCCGCCGGCAAGGCGCGCGCGAGACGGTGCGACTGGAGATTGAAAACGGGCAAAACGACTGCCCCGCGGCACCGCGGGCGTTCTATATCAAGCGCTACGGCCCGCCGCCGTGGCGCGAATACTTCAAACCGCTCCTCAAGTTCACGCGGCCGATCGTCGGCGCGCGGGTTGAATGGGACGCGATGCTGACCTTCCATCGGCTCGGGCTGCCCACGATGACGCCGGTGATGTTCGGCCAATCGGGCCGGCGCTCGTTCGTGCTCACCGAGGCGCTTGAAGGCTACGTCAAGCTGACCGAGTGGATCGACGCTCACTGCCCGAGCGAAGCGGCAGCCGGCGAAGCCTATCGCACCGCGATCGAAAAACTCGCTCCGCTCACCCGCGTGATGCACGAGGCTGGGGTGCATCACCAGGACTATTACTTGTGCCACGTGCTCGTGCCAGAAGAAGTTGGCCCGCCGGGCCTGCACATCATCGATTTGGGTCGGGCCCGCGTGCGACGGCGGCTGGGGGCGCGCTGGCGCGTGAAAGACCTGGCGCAATTGGATTATTCGGCCGACGCGGTCGGCGCGCTAGGGAGATTGCGCTTCTTGCGGCGTTATTTGAACCGGCCATTTCGGCGGCTGGATCGGGCGCTCATCTGGCGCATCGGGCTCAAGCGGCGACTGATCGCGCGCCATTCGGCGAAGAACCGGCTGTGAGTGACTGGCGCCGAATCGCGCCCCTACTTGCGCCTTAGCGCCTCGATCGGCGACAGGCTTGCCCCCCACCAGGCGGGATAAAGCGAGCCGAAAAACCCAACCAGCAGGGCGATCACGAATCCCTGCACGAATACGGCCGGGGCGATCTCGCTGCCGATGTAGCCGTTGGTGAGCGGCAGGCTGCTCATGATCTTGGTGATGCCGACGGCGGCAATCGCGCCGGCGACCGCGCCGCTAATGCTCAAGAAGGTCGCCTCGAGCAGGATCAGCCGCATCACGCGGCTCTTCCGCCAGCCGATCGCGCGCAGCGTGCCGATCTCGCGCGTCCGCTCGAAAACCGACATGACCATCGTGTTGAGCATGCCAATGGCGCCGATCACCAGCGCGATCGCCGAGGTGATCCAGGCCGTGGCCTTGGCCGCTTTCACTTCTTGAACTTCGGCGACGAGCTTGTCGGGCCGCATCGCCTCGAGATGCGGCTCGAGCGCTTGGATTTCGCGGGCGATTCGCGCGACCTCGGCCTCATTTCCCGGATGGTCGATCGAAACGGCAAAGCCGGTCACCTTGCCATTGAGGTCGGTGAGCCGCTGCAAATCCTCAAGCAGGATGATCGCGCCGCCATTCTCGAACACCGTGGGGCTTTCGTAGATGCCCACTACCTTGTAGGGCTGTTCGTAGATCTTCACGTCGTCGCCGACTTTGGCGCCGATGTTCAGCGCCAGCACTTTGCCGAGCATGAGCGAGCGCTCGTCGGTCGGTTCGAGCCGTCGCCCGTCGATAACATTGGCGCGCGTCAGTTCGGGCGAATTGCCCGGCAGGCCGTTGAGGATAATGGCGAACTGGTCGAACTCGGGCATGGCGATCATGTCCATCAATCCGCCGTCGACGTCGCGCACCCCTTTGATCGCCCGCAGTTTGGGGTCGAGCTTGACGCTGAGCGTCTTGTCCTTGCGATTGCCGCCACCCGAGCGCTGCACGAGCAAGTCGACGCCGCGGCGCTGATACATCCGCACGAACGAGCGCTCGAAGCCTTGCGAAATGCCCACCAGCGAGATCACTGCTGCCAAGGCGATCCCCAGGCCAAGAATCGTCAGCGCGCTGCGCGTGCGGCGGCGCAATAGGCTCTTGAGCGGAATGCTGAAGAAGCTCATGACCGACTCGAGTTGGGAGTGTGATGGGCGACAACGTCGGCAACAATCCGTCCGTCGCGAAGGTGCACTGTTCGCTCGGCACGATCGGCAACGTCCTGACTGTGGGTGATGACGACCAGAGTCATGTTGCGCTCGCGATGCAAGCGATCGAACAGGTCGAGCACCTCGGCCTCGTTGGTCGAATCGAGATTGCCCGTCGGCTCATCGGCCAACAGCATGGCGGGCTCGTTGGCCAAAGCGCGGGCGATCGCCACGCGTTGGCGTTCACCGACGGACAACTCCATCGGCAGATGGTTCAGGCGATGCTCGAGGTTGACGATTTTAAGCAGTTCACGAGCGCGATCGGCCCGCTGCGTGGGGTTCAGTGGCCCCTCGAACATCGGAATCTGCACGTTTTCGATCGCCGTCAGCGTGGGGAGCAAGTAGAACGACTGAAACACAAAACCGATCCGCTGGGCTCGGAAACTGTCGAGATTGCGCTGTTTGGAGAGCGCCTCACCCTCAAAATAGATTTCGCCCTGATCGGGCCGATCGAGGGCCCCCAGCAGGTTTAAGAGCGTCGACTTGCCGCTGCCGCTGCGCCCCATGATCGCCACGTATTCGCCGGGATGAACCTCAAGCGACACGTCGTTAAGGGCGGTTACCTGGCCATCGGCGTAGGTGCGCCGCAAGTTGACCGCTCGCAAGATCGCCGGCGCGGCAGGTTGTGTGCGCCGTTCGACCGCGGTCGCCGTTCCAGGGCTACTCATAACGCAAGGCCTCCGTCGGCGGCAAACTTGCTCCCCGATACGCCGGGTACAATCCGCCCGCCAAACCAACCACTAAGGACATCACGAATCCGGCACCCACCACACCCGGGGTGATGCCACGTTGAATTACCCCTTGCACGACGGGCGCGCTGCTGAGGGCCAGTGTCAGCCCCAGGGCCGCCAGCGTGCCCGCCAGGCAACCAACGACGCTGAGCACGAGCGCTTCGAGCAAGATCATGCGCGTGATCCGCGTCTTGCGCCAGCCGATGGCCCGCAACAACCCGATCTCCTGCGTGCGCTCCAGCACCGACATGACCATCGTGTTGAGCATGCCCACCGAGCCGATCAACAGCGCGATCCCGGAAATGATGAACGACATGGCGCGCGACATGCGCACTTCGGCGCGGCTGTTAACGAACTCCATCGACGGCTGCGCGACCAGGCCCAAGCGCTCGCCGTCGACCTTGAGGGCTTCGATCTGTTTGCGCAATTCTTGCATCGCCTGGCGATCCGCTTCCGGCGAGTGTTTCTTGATCGTGATTTGGAATTCGTTCACTTGACCTTCGCGCTGCATGATCTTCTGCAGGGCAGCTAGCGGCAGCACTGCGGCGCCGTTCTCGATAATGTTGGCGCTTTGAAAGATGCCCACCACTTTGAAGGGGGTCCCCTCGATCTCGGTGGCATCACCTAGTTTTTTGTTAAGTCGCTCGGCCAGTGACTTGCCCAGCAACACCCCGCCGGAACCATCCATGGCCGCGTCGGCGTCGGTGATCCCGCGGCCTTCGGTCAGGTTAAGAGTTTCAAAGGCATAGCTGCCGACCGGCCAGCCGTGGATGCGGATGCTCAGCACGTCGTCGCCAAACGAGACGTTGTCGCCCAGGCTGTAACCGACGCGATCGACATGCGGGAGGGCCTTGAGGAGCTCGGCGTAACTCTCGTCCATGGCGCTGGCCAGGGCGACGCCAGCCCGAACTACCACCAGATCGACCCCCCGATTGGCGTAAAGGTCCTCGGAGGTCTGCTGGTAGCCACGCGAAACCCCCAGCAGGGCCACGACCGAACCGATGGCGACCGCGACGCCGCTGGCCGTCAGCAGCGAGCGTGTTTTGCGACGTAAAACGTTTTTAACAACGACGTTCCAGAGCCGCATGGTGTTGCCGCTGCCCGCTAGGGGCGCTTCGCGGTGATGGCTTTGAGGGTCAGGCGGAACCAATAAAGTATTGCGATATACCGCGTTAACACAAGTGCGCGGCCAGAGCCGGTCGTCCGCCGAGCGGACGGCGCGAAACGAGGCTGCGGCGGCTGCGGGACGCATGAACTTCGCCAATGTTGCGTGGGCGCGATTGGATCACACGCGGACGAGGCAGAGTTTCGCACGCGGCGATGAGTGCCTCTCTGCAATGGCGCACGGCGCAGCGCCTTGTTACATGCGTGTCAGGCGTTTTCGCACGGTGATTGGTAGCTGCGCTGCGAGTGAGCCAACTGGAGCGCATTCGCTCGGGGCTCCCGGTCTTCCGCTGGTCCGCCCGGGGGTCATTCTCCGCGCAGCGAGGAATACCATCAGGCCAATGTGCGGAGACCACTGCCCGGACGCACCAGCTACGCACCCGCAACGCAATGAGTGCTCTTTTGGACAGCAAATTGCCACATTATCTCGACTCGTGCTGACTCACGTGAAGAAACAGAAAATGATCTACCTCGCGAGCGTGGAATTTGGTTGACAAGTCGCGATCAAGTTCGATAAGTTTGGCGCTAGTCTCAGAACTCATGGAGGTGTGCAGCGCCGAGATTTGTCTACTTGTTGGGTAGCGGATCGAGAGTTCGCTCCTGCGACGGATCGCAATTCTAAGCCGTCGCCTGGTGGCGGAGCTGTTGGCCGCACGCGACCGCGGGAAAGCGGTGCCGTGCTCGTGAAGCACTCACCGCAGCCGCTTGAATTCGGACAGACTCGCCCTGCCACGAAGGATTGCGCCGCTGGCCGCCTTGTGCACGAATTCGCAGGCCAGCGGATGATTTGACGGACGGAGTGTCAACACGGAGTCTTCCCTTTGGAAAGGGGGTGCGAGAGATGAATCGTGCACTTGTTTATGGTCTGATGCTGTTCGCGGCGGTGATCGGCATCTCGCTGCTCAATTCGGAGCCAGCTACGGCGACGCAGACCGCCGATTGCTGCGGCTGCTATAGCTGCAGCAGTTGCTGCTCATGCTGCTGCTTCCGCTGCCGCCGTGCCGCGCGCCGCGCAGCCCGACGCGCTCGTCGTTGCTGCTGCTGGTGCTCCTGCTCGTGCAGCAGCGATTGCTGCAGCAGTAGCTGCTGCGGTGGCGAAGCGGACGACGACAAGGACGACGCCAAGGAAGCCGAACCGCAGGCCAGCCGCGTCGGCCCCGAATCGCGTAGCGCCGTCATCACGACCCAGCGCGGCGTGCATCCGCGGGCACAGCAGTTCGAGTATCGTTCGACGAGTTTCCGCAGTACGTAAGGCGCGAATGGAGCGCCGGCGATCACAGGCCGCCGCTCTCTTGCGCTGGCTGGCACATGGCGGCGCGTGAAGTGCATCCGCGCGGTGCCGGCTCGGTACGGTTGATTCGTCAGGCTCAGTCACGCCAGTGGCTGGGCCTTTTTTTGTGCGCTCGGGCGTGCGTCGTTCATGCGCTGGCACCAGCGCGGTCGCCGCCGGCAATTTTCATTTGACTTTTTTCGCTGCAGCGCGGTACTGTTCAATTAGTGAAGTTTCGCCAAGCGTCGGGAGCAGGAGACCTCACGGCCGGCGGCCGTGTCTTCTGGCTCGTGACACGGAAAGGGCCAAGCTCGCCGAAGGGCAACGACGCCTTTGCCACGCAGGTGCGGTCTTATCGAGCGACTTCGGGCCCGGAGTCACCCCCCGCACTCGAGTTCGTGATTCGACAGCGCGTCCTTTCCGTGTCCGCTTGGTGATTCTCGTCACCTGCGAATCGCCAGCGACGAATTCGCAGCTCTGGCGAGCGGGCCACCTCAGGATCATCCCTGCTTTCGGAAGACTGATCCGCAGTCGACCTGCTTGAAGCCCAAACGGGCGTACAAGGCCACGGCCGCGCTATGCTCGCGCTGCATCGTTTGCGTCTCCACCAGGGCCACGCCCGACTGCTGAAGCCGACGGAAGATCTCGCCCAGCAGAAACGTGGCCAGCCCCCGGCGCTGATGCTCTGGTTGCACGGCCACGTTGATGAGTCCCACGCTGCGCACCCCCCAACTCGCCGAGAGGGGTTCCATATTCCAAGTCGTGGCACCGGCCAGCACTTCTTGCGTGGCGTTTGAAACCAGCTCGTGGCGCGTGCGGTCGAACGCCCCCAGCGTGCAGGCCTCCCACCAGGTGTGCGAGACTGGATCCGCGGTCTCCCGCAAGGTTGTCTCGCGGCGCACTGCCAGTTGCTCGCGGCTGATCAGCGGGCGAAAGGCCTTGAGCTCGCGATGGAGCACCAGGCAACGGTCGATCTCTTCGTAGCCGGCCGCGTGGTAAAGTCGCTGCGCCTCGACATCCGAATCGAGCACGCCCGGCAGTTCGCTACCGCCGTATAGCCCTAGATAAAAGGCATTGAGCGGATAGATGCCTCCGCCGTAGAGCACTTCCGCGCCGCGGCCATGCAGGTAAGCCTCGCTCTGCGCGAGCAACTGGCGGCCGATTCCCAGGCGGCGATAGTCGGGCCGCACCATGAGCATGGCCGTCACGCCAAACCGCGTTGAAAGCCCGCGCTCGTCCTCGGTCGGGCCAAAGGCGGCATGCACGAAGCCCACGGCCACTTCGCCATCGAGCGCGACAATCAGCCCTTCCTTGTCGAAGTAGGGCTTCGACAGCACGAGCTGCTCGAACAATTCGGACGACATCGGGTGCATCAGTCCGCGTTCGCGCGCTCGGGCACGCCAGATCTCGGCCAGTTGTGGCGGATCCTGATTGCGGAACGATCGAAAGCGAATGGTCCGCGACGAACGCTCCGGGGCGGAAGGCGACGTTTCGGATTGCGGCCCGGACATTGGCTGAGCATCCCTCGCGCCGGCTACGTGCCGACGTCGACCCAGATTTCATCCCCTGCGATTTTCACGCCCAAAGTTGGCTGGCGCACGGAGTGACTCGTGGCGTGCTGACCCGTGCGCACGTCGAACTGCCAGCCGTGCCAAGGGCAGGTGACCGTCGTACCGCACAATTCTCCCTCGCCCAGCGGCCCACCCTGGTGCGGACAAATGCCGTCGAGTGCGTGGAGTGTGCCGTCGCAATTGAACAAGGCCACCACGCGCTCGCCGGCCAACACCTCGCGACTGGCGCCCGGCGGAAAGTCTGCCAGGCACCCCACACGCACCCAGTTGCTCATCAGTCGCTCGCACGCTTCGACGCTCGACCACGTTGCCCGAACACGTTTGCCGCGGTTAGCCGCCAGTTTTGGCGCTGTCAGAATTATAATGCGCCGGCTGGATGCCACCATTCGCGGCAGCCGGTTACGTGCCATCAGGCCGCTTGGCGTTTCTTTTGGGCGCGCACGGGCGGTTCGCGCCAGCGGCGATGCAACCACCAGTATTGCTCCGGCGAGCGGCGGATCATTCGCTCCAACTGGGCGGTGTACCACTGCGTGAGCGGGCGCATGCCGGCGGTGGCCGCCACGTCCTCGCGCGTGTCGAGATGTCCTTCCAGGCGGAATTCGTAACGCATCGGGCGCCCCATCCGCCGGGCAGCGCCGACTAGCACCGTCGCACGGTGCTCGAGCGCCAACAGGGCGATCGCCTTATGGGTCGAGGCCAGCCGGCCAAAGAACTCGACCCAGCAGCCCTTGCTGCCGGCATGCTGATCGCCGAGAAACCCCAGTGTATTGCCGCTGGTCAGTACGCGCAGGATCTGCTCGTAGTTTCCTTTCTTGGGGATCATGAACTGGCCGGTTGCGCCGCGGAACTGCGTGACGAAGCGATCGAGATACGGGTTGTCGAGTGGCCGCGCGATCGCATACGACGGAAAGCCCAACAGGCCAAACACGTAGCCCAGAAACTCGAAGTTGCCGAAGTGGGCCGTCACGAGCATGCGGGGGCGGTCGGTCAATAGCAACCGGGCGACCGTGTCGCCGTCGACCATGTGGATGAACTCGCGCCAGTTCGTGTCGTGAACCTTGCGCGGCAGATGGGCGACCTCGGCCACCAGCAGAAACAGGTGCTCCCACATCTGTCGAGCGACGCGGCGGCGGCGCTCGGGCGACCACTCGGGAAATGCCTGGGCGAGATTCTCGTCGACAACCCGACGCCGTACGCGCAGCACGTCGGCCATTAGCCAGGCCAGCCCGCGCGACACCTGCTGGCAAGTTTCGATCGACAACGCCTGCAAGATACAAATGCCGATGCGAACGAAAAAATACGCCGCCAGGTCGATCAGGTTTTGCCAACGAAACACGATGCGGCCTCCAGCCGGCGCGGATTCACAGCTAGCAGGAGCAAGATTGTCTCCCCGCTAGCGATATCGGCCAATAGCGATTTGGGGCTCCGCCACGAGCCGATGCTGTCAGATACGCGGCGGCGCTAGGGAAACCGCCCGGCGTGGCGGCGCACGCGGTCGCCATGAGCGGCCCCGGCACCGTGGTCCCATGCCGAGATGAAGCGGAATTGATTCGACAACTAATGTCTCATTCCGGCTACGCACTTGCCGCCATGCCAGAAAATCCGACGCGCCGCTTAGGGCCATTCGGTGACTTCGGTGCTCAAGGAGTAATCCTCGACGAAGCGCCGGATCGGGAGGCAAAAATCTTGCGGGTCTGATTGCCCCAGCGCGACGAGATAGGTCCTTGCAGCCTTGAACGCGGGTACGCCATGTGCCAGAGGCGTCATTCCTTCAGCGGGACCAACCAAACGATTCTTGGCATGCGACCAGAAGGGATACTCGGTGTTTTCCAGAATGATACTCAACGGTTGCAAATTGCCGCGGTTGGCTTCGGCGACGGCTGGGAGCTTTGGCGCAAGCGACTCCAGCCACTTGATCTGACGGACAATTGTCTTGTTCACATGATTGAGAGCTTGAATCAGTCTCTGCATCGCGGGGCGTGTCCCGTCCTCGAGCAGATAAGTAAATGGCGTGTGACCCTTGGTCGGATCGAACGACTGCGAATGCCAAAGCAAATAACCCTTTGTTACTTTTTCGACCGCCTGTTGCGATTTCGCCACGACCAAATGAGCAAAAGTAATCGGCCGTTCGAATAGACTCAACTGCGTGGGACGAAGTGCAAAGCGTGCCGCCAGAAGGTCAGCCACTCCTTGATCGCGCAGTGCAACCGCCAATGCTTGATGATCTTGCCACAGCAACGTTACGCCCCTAGCAACTCCGGAAACGCCGTTCGAAAAGCTTGGCCGCGATCATCGGGAAGGATGAAGTCGCAGTTGTCGTCCAAAAGATCGCGAAAGAACGGATGATCGCGGTTCTTTTCGAAAGCACTGCGGAGATCGTTTGGATGCGTCAGATAGACTCTCAACACTTGTGCATAAGGAATGACGCCACGAGCACGAAAACCAACACCCTCCAGGCTGTCGTCCCCTAGTTCGGGAGCTTCATTTGAGACTTCAAGTAAGTGAACGACGTCCCGGTCTTGCAATTGAAAGCAAACCGCGAATTGTGGTGTCGGTTGACCATCGCGCCGATGCTCTTCGACAAGCCGATGTAGCGCCTCCCGAACTCCTTCGCGTTGAATCAGCCAGGGATCGTCGCGCAGTTGAAAACCGCTTTGTCGAATCACCTCTCGAACGGCGTCTGCGAATGGCAGGTTTACTTCGATTGCAAAATCCGTCAGCAGAAAGCGTTCCGGTCGTTGCGCCAGAAACCGAATTTGATTATGCAACCGCAACCGCGCCTGATCGATGTCGCGAATACGTCCCAATTGCAGCCTGAAGTGTTCAAGCTGATCCGCGGTAATGAACGCATCGCGAATCTCGATTCGCTCTCGCGGCTCGTCCGCCTGCCGCGGCATAACCATTTCGCCAATCAGGCTACGAAATCGTCGATGCAAAACTTCTTGATTTGCAAGTTCGTTGGGCGCGAACTCGCCGGCCGCGTAGCCCCACGGGTCCATCATGGCCAGTGTCAGGACATCGTGCCCTTGCTGATCCTTTCGTACGTCCCATAAGGCCTTGGCAGTTTGCGAGCGCTCTTGGAGCATCGGCAGCAGGATTCGGTCGGTTTGACGTACGACATTCGCCAGTTCCGGCTGAGTCTCGAGCGCTGGGCTGAGTTGCGTTGGCATGAGTTCCCTCGATGGTGACCACCTAACTAATCTAGAATTATACTCCCGCCGTGGAACGCGGCTACTCGCAGTAATCTGTTCCCTCTTACGAACGCGGTCGCCATGAGCGGCCAGGGCGCGGTATCGTTCGTCGTCTAAGGGACCCGTCGCGTCGAGCATGCGCAGGTCTTCGTCGAGCTCGGCGCGGCTGGCCGGGGCCGCCAAAGCCACTGAAACGGCCGGCTCCTGTAGCGCGAAGCGGTACCAAGCGGCGGCCGATGGAGCGATCCAATCGGGCGGATCGTCGGGCGTCGGCTGCAACAGCGCGCCCCAGCGGAGAATCGTGTACGCGACCAACGGCAACCCGCGCTCGGTACAGATCGGAACGATCTCTGCCTCGGCCCCGCGATGCGCCGCGTTGTAGCGCAACATCAGCGCGTCGAGGCGGCCAGTGCGAGCGATCTCGGCCGCCAGCTTGCGCTGATGGCTCGTCAGGCCGATGCGGCGCACGACGCCGTCGCGGCGGGCCGCTTCGAGATACTCGAGCACTCCGCAAGGCGCGGCCAGGGCGCTCCACTCGTCGATGTGTTCCACGTAGTAGAGCGTCAACAGGTCGATGTAGTCGGTGCGCAGCTCGGCAAGAATCTTGCGCAGTTCCTCGCGGGCTTCGTCGACGGTGCGGGCGCCGAACTGCACGCAGAGCACCAAGTGCTCGCGCGCGGAGTCGTCGAGACCAGCGACCGCCGCCGACAGCCCATCGCGGCACAAGGGGCCATCGGCCTGGCCAGGCCAGTTCAAGAAGTTCATGCCGCGTTCGATTGCGTAAAGGACGTCGTCGGGTTGTACGGCGCCCGATCCGCGCGAAGCGAGCCCCAGGCGGCAGACGGGCTTGCCGAAGGCGGCCGCGGAACAGCTCAGATAAACTGGCCGGACGATTTTGGAATAGTTCACGGCATCAGCCGAGCTAGATATTCCTTACATGCCGCTTCGAGAGAGGGTGGTGCCGGCTGTCGAAGTTGCTGGCGTTGGCACATACCGATGAGCACGTCGACGTGCTTTCTGCAATCGCTCTCGCGGCGGAGGCGTGGATAACTGTTGGTCTCGTCAACAGACTGTCCGTCGAGGTACGATAGCCACGTTTCAATGTTGCGCGCCGGAACGAAGATGGCAACTCGTTCTCCGTCCCGTCGCGTGGAATGACCTTCCACTCGAGAAACTCGTTCCGCAACATCGAAACGATCCGCATCTACTTTGACAACCAGTGCCTGCTCAACTCGGTGGCTGCGCGCTCGATAGTATTCGAGCTCCTTGGCGAACTGTTCGCCCACGAACTGCTCGGCCGACCCCCGGCCCTGCGGACTTTTGCTGACGCGCAGCAATCGAGCACCGATACCCATTCGATCGAGAAATCGCCGCGCGAACGCCTCATGTTGTCGATCCTCGCACAGAATGACGACCTGAACATTGCGGCTCACTGCTCCCATCCTCTTGCGAGAATCTCTGACAGTTTCAGCCCTCCGTCCTGAGCCACGCCGCGCGAGGGATGAACTGTTGTTACACCTGACTTTTCGCGTTTTAGCACGAGTCCGCTTTCCGCACCGAGGTAGTCGATCAATTCGGGATGATGGGAACAAAGCAGCGCTTGTGGCACGGTGTCACCACATGTCTCCCACAACTCATTCAACCACGGCTGAATTTCCGACAAGGCCACGTAGTTATCCGGTTCGTCGAGAAATAGTGTGTAGCCTTGCCCGGCGGCAAGTTTTACAAGGGAATACAATGCGACGATGGCACGCTGACCGTCGGAGAGTTCATCGAAGCGAAGTTCGTAACGTTCACCAAATTGATCGAAGAGCACCATCAGCGCGCGTGTGTCTAGCCCGACTTTCACGAGATTAATTCCGCGGAAGCCTTCGATGACTTCGCGCAGTGCGTTTGTGAAGTCTGGGACAAGCTCCTGTCGTTCCAACAGGATATGGCGATACCATGCCGAGAAATTGTGGGCATCGCGGGTCAAGACAGAATCTTCAGTTGAGGATTCTGTTTCAAAACTCGCTGGGTACAGACCGCAGACAATAATCTTCCGCATGAAATCAAGAAATCGCGTTAGCTTGGTATTGTCTGGGCGAGCCGGCACGCGTGCTAATGCTGATTCGTTCCAATCCGACCCAAAGCTTGGACCCGTCGAGTAATCATCGCGGAACAAGTGCACTTCGCCGGATTCAAAACGGAATAAGGGGTGCGCGTTTGTTTCGAGTGACTCCAGTGAGATCCTTGCTCGACGATTTGTGGGATCGTGTTCGACTTCCAGCCGATATCGCATTTCGTCGTCGCGCAGGCTAACATCGATTTCGATCAGTTGAGTACGTCGTGTTTGCCAGCGTGTTAGCGTTTGCGTCGAAAACGCATCCTTGTCAGTGATCTTCCCTTCACCGCTCAAGAGCTTCCGCAGAGCATACATCACATCCAATACGGATGTCTTGCCGGCGCCGTTGGGACCAAGCAGGAGCGTCAATTCCTGTAGCGGCAACTCGAAGTTGACCAGGCTCTTGTAGTTGTCTATGAAGATTCGCTTGATCACCGCGAGCACCTCCGCTAATTAGCTTCTCGCCTCAATTGTACGTCCTTGGACCCCAAGCGACAGACCGGTTTGCCGAACAACTCCGCGCCGCGTGCGAGAAACGGCGCCAGCGGCGGCCGGCTCATGATGTCAGCCAGGCCGCCGGATTCTCGATCGCGGCCACGAGCGTTTGCAAGAACCGCGCGGCCGGCGCGCCATCGACCACGCGATGATCGAACGTCAGGCTCAACGTCGTCAGCTCGCGCGGGGACAGCGAACCGTCGCACTGGTAGACCGGCTCGCGGCGAATCGCGCCAACGCCCAGCACCGCGGCCTGCGGCGGATTGATGATCGGCGTGAAGGCGTCGATCCCCAGCATGCCGATGTTGCTGACGGTAAACGTCCCCCCTTCGAGATCGGTGGAGGTTAATCGACGCAGGCGAGTTCTCTCGACGAGCGCACGCGAACGGGCAGCGATCTCACGCAGGCCCAGCGACGGCACATCGTGCAGCACGGGCACGAACAGGCCCACCTCGCTATCAACGGCAAAGCCGATGGCGATCGTTTCGTTCTCGACGACGCGATCATCCTGCCAGCGGGCGTTGAGCGCCGGGTGCCGAGCGAGAGCCAGTGCGGTTAGCTTGACGATAACATCGGTGAGCGAGGGAACAGGCGCGTCGTCAACCGCCGTGGCCTGAAACTGAGCCCGCAGGTTGACGAGGTTCGTGGCGTCGGCCCGCGTGGTGAGGGTCACCGGAGCCATGGCGTGCAGGCCGGCGACCAGCCGCCGCGCAATGGCGGCGCGGATGTTGGGTGAACCGGTGACCGGCGGTGCGCTGCTGCCACTGCCGGGCAAGCTAGTGGGAACCGACGTCGTATCAATTGAGTGCCGGGAGCCGTTTGTCGCTGCCTGGCGCACGTCGCGCTCGCGGATGCGTCCGCCACGGCCCGTGCCGGCAAGCTGATCGACGGCGACGCCCAGCTCGCGTGCGGCTCGGCGCGCGCGCGGCGTGACGGCCGGACGTTTGTTCGCAACCACGCTCGCGGCGGAAATCGGTATCGAGCGTTCGGTGCGCTTTTGTAGCGCGCGCTGCGCGCGGCGCATGGCGGGCGTGGCAGGGCGATCCGGCGCTCGAGAATGTCCTGAAAGCGGTGATGCCTCACTCACTGCACTGCTGGACAAGCCAGCAGTGGCACCCGGCGCCGCACGACCGGGCTCAGTGAGCCCGGCTACAACATGCGACCCAGCTACAGGTTGCGCTCCTACGACCGCTCGTGATAACTCCGCCGGCGCGGATTCCCCCTTCCCAAGTAGCGCGCCGATCACGCGGCCCACGAGCACGCGCTCGCCAGGTTGTGGCGCATCGGCGGCCAGGTGCAACGTGCCGGCGTCGATCGCTTCGATGTCTTCGGTGGCCTTGTCGGTCTCGAGCGTGAAGAGCACGTCGCCGGCCGCGACCCACTGGCCGGGCTCTTTCAACCAGCCGATGAAGGTTGCTTCCTCCATCGACCAGCCGAGCCGGGGGATGGTGATTTCGTTAGGCACGGGTGCGCACTCTCTATTCGGCCAAAAGCTCGATGATCGCCCGGCGAATGTCGTCGATTTGTGGGATCATTACTTTCTCGAGCGGCGGGCTGTAAGGCGTGGGGCAAAACGATCCTTGCAAGCGGCGAATCGGCGCGTCGAGCTCGTCGAAGCCTGCGTCCGCCACGCGCGCGGCGATTTCGGCCGCCACGCTGCACGGACCATACGCTTCGTCGACGACCAGCAGCCGGCCCGTTTTGGCGACTGACTCGAGAATCGTGTCGATGTCCAAGGGGGACACCGTTCGCGGGTCAACGACTTCGATCGAAACGCCTTCGGCGGCCAGCGACTCAGCGGCGGCCAGCGCGCGATGCCGCATTTGGGCGAGCGCCACCACCGTGGCGTCGGTCCCTTCGCGAGCGACGGCAGCCCGGCCAAATTCGATTTCGTACCACCCCTCGGGCACGGGGCCTTTGACGGCCATCAGCTCGCGATGTTCCAGAAACAGCACGGGGTCTTCGCTGCGCAGCGCGCGCGCGAACAGCCCTTTGGCGTCGTAAGGCGTGGCCGCCAGCACCACGCGCAGACCGGGAATATGGCTGTAGACCGAATGCAGCAAACTTGAATGGTGTGTGGCGGCCGAGTGACCGACGCCGATGCAGCCGCGCAGCAGGATCGGCATCTTGATGCGGCCGCTGCTCATGTACTGCATCTTGGCGATCTGGTTGATCACTTCGCCGAAGGCGTCGTTCAAGAAATCGACGAACATGAAATCGACGATCGGGCGCGTGCCGGTCATCGCGGCGCCGCCGGCCAGCCCGGTGAAGCCGCGCTCGCTGATCGGCGTGTCGCGCAGCCGCTCGGCGCCAAAGCGCTCGAACAGCCCGGCCGTGGTGCGGAAGTTGCCCCCGCGAACGCCGATCCCTTCGCCCAAGACGAAGATCCGCCGGTCGTGCTCCATGGCCTCGGCCAGCGCTTCGTGCGTGGCTTCGACGTAGGTAATTTCGCGCGTGCCGAGGGGAGGGGCGCTGTCTGTAGCTGATGCGCCTTGTCGGTCGCCTGTCTTAGCACTGCTGGACAAGCCAGCAGTGGCACCCGACGACTGCGGGCGTTCGCAATAAACGTGGGCGGTCGCGGTCGCCGGATCGGGCCAGGGGGCAGCTTCCGCGGCACGGCTGGCGGCGGCTACCAACTCGCTGACTTCCGCATCGACCGCGGCGAAGCTGGCGGTCAGTTCGCCATGATCCGATTCTTCGCGCAAGCGGGCGATCGGGCAGCGGGCCTTCCAGGCGGCCACTTCTTCGCGGGTGCGATAGGTGTAGTCCCCCATGCCTTCGGCGTGAGGGCGGGTGCGATACGTTTTGCACTCGATGAGCGTGGCCCCTTCGCCGGCGCGGGCCCGGGCCACCGCATCGCGGGCCGCTTCGTACACGGCCAGGGCGTCGTTGCCGTCGACTTCCACGCCGTGCAGCCCATAGTTGGCGGCGCGGCGCCCCACGTCGGGGATGCCGCTGGCCTCCTTGAACGGCACTTCGGTGGCGAACTCGTTGTTCTCGCAGACGAACAGCACCGGCAGCTTCCAGATGCTGGCCAGGTTGAGTCCTTCGTGAAAGGCGCCGTTATTGACCGCGCCATCGCCGAAGAAGGCCACCGCCACGTTTTCGCGCCGCAGCAGGCGAAAACTGTAGCCCGCGCCAGCCGCCTGCAAGATGCACGGCCCGACGATGCCGCTCGTGCCCATCAGGCCAATCTCGGGCGAGAAAAGGTGCATGCTGCCGCCGCGGCCGCGCGAGCAGCCCGTCGCGCGCCCCAGCAGTTCGGCGATCAGCGCCTCGGGGGCAAGTCCCTTGGCCAAAGCGTGCCCATGGCCGCGATGCGTGCTGAACACCACGTCGTCGCTGCGCAAGTGGGCGCACACTCCCGCCGCGATCGCTTCCTCGCCAACGTACGTATGGCACGCGCCGTGGATCAGCCCGCGCTGGTGCAATCGGACGAGCTGCTCTTCGGTCTGACGGATCACCTGCATGGTGCGGTACAGCGACAGCAGGCAATCGGTATCGAGAATTTGTGTGGCCATGCGCGATTGTTGGGGAGAGCCCTAGCGGGATTGGTGGTTAATGGAGCGCTCAGCTTTTTGGTGGGCGGAGCGTGGCGCCGCCGTTGAGCGCGAGGTTACCGCCGTCCATCGGGATCAAGGCGCCGGTGATCCAGTTCGAAGCGTCGGACGCCAGCAGCACGGCCAGCCCGCGGATGTCGTCGGGGTGCCCCAAGCGGCCGCGCGGGATGCCGCGGAGCCACATCGCTTTCAGGCTGGGGTCGGCGGCCATGCGTTCTTCGAGATTGGGATTCACGACCTGCGCCGGCAGGATGGCGTTCACGCGCACGCCGGCGCCGGCCCATTCGGTGCTCAGCTCGCGCGTCATCTGGGCGACGGCGCCCATCGCCATGCTGTAGGCGATGTGACCGCGCCCCAGCGCCGTGATGCTGGCCAGCGAGCCGATGTTGACGATGCTGCCGCGGCCGGCGGCCAACATGCGGCGGCCCGCCTCTTGGCACATGCAGAACCGCCCGACGACGAGATTCTGCAGCACGGTTTGCAAGGTTTCGATCGGCATCTCTTCGGGCGGGGCGAGGATGCCTTCGCCGGCAATGTTGCCCAAAAAATCAACGCGGCCGAACTCGCTGTCGACGAGCGCGAACAGCTCGCGGATTTGTGCCGGTTGCGAGACATCGCAAGCGTGCGTCACCGCGCGGCGGCCCAGTGCCTTGATCTCGCCGGCAGTCTGCGCGAGCCCTTCGATATTTCGATCGACCAACAGCAGGTCGGCGCCATGCTCGGCCAAAGCCAAGGACGCGGCGCGCCCCATGCCGCGCGCGGCGCCGGAAATCACCGCGACCCTGTTCGTCAGATCAAATAGCGAAGTCGGCATCAACAACCCGCGAATCTACAGGAACGTCTGTCAAATACCGCGAAATCCCCCACTAGCGGGCCGCTCGATGGTTGCTGGCCGGCTTGGCTCGATTGTAAGATCGATAGCGGCGCGATTCCACTCGGCCCAACGGCGACGTGATCGCGCGCGATTGAAATCCTGCCAACCTCGGGCTTTGCCCCCCGCCTTCGATTCTTGTTTTGCCCGGGCCCAACGGTCACGGCAAAGAGAAAGCAGCACGGCGATGTTCCAGCGCGCGCGAATCCATCGAAGTCTGTGCGTGGCCTTCGTGGCCATTGTGGCCGTCGTGTTGTCGTTAGGCGGACAGCCGACGAACGCCGCGGAACCACAGGATAAGGCTCCAGCACCAGACAACCAGGCAGCGTCCTTCGCCAAGATCGACGAGCGCTACGCGGAGACGGTCCGCCCGCTGGCGCAAAAATTCTGCCGCGAGTGTCATGGGCCCGATCTGGCCGAGGCCGAGTTGAATCTCGATGCGTTCGCGTCGCTGGCCGACGTGCGTCGGCAGCCGAAGCGGTGGCAGAAGGTGCTCGAGATGCTCGCCTCGGGGCAAATGCCCCCCGAGGGCGCCGAAATGCCGACGACCGACCAGCGCGCGGCGCTCGAGCAGTGGGTGCGCGACTACCTGAAGCTCGAAGCGCGCTCGCAGGCGGGCGATCCCGGGCCGGTGGTGCTCAGGCGGCTGAGCAACGCCGAGTACACCTACACGATTCGCGATCTGACCGGCGTGCCGCTCGATCCGGCTAAGGAGTTTCCGGCCGATAGCGCGTCGGGCGAGGGCTTCACCAACACCGGCAACTCGCTGGTGATGTCGCCGGCGCTGCTGGCCAAGTATCTCGACGCCGGCAAAGCGATCGCTGAGCACGCCGAGCTGCTGCCCGATGGGTTCCGCTTCTCACTGTGGACAACGCGGCGCGACTGGACCGACGACATCCTGGCGCGGATTCGGGCGATCTATCGGCAGCATTCCGACGCGGCCGGCGCGTCGCAGGTCAACTTGCAGGGGATCGTCTTCGACACCAACGACGGCGGACGCTTGCCCGTCGAAAAGTACCTGGCCGTCACGCTCGACGAGCGCGAGGCGCTGCGTTCGGGCGGGAAGTCGATCGCCGCAGTGGCCAAGGAGCAGGGACTGAACGCAAAGTACCTCGGCATCTTGTGGGAGGCGCTCAACGCGCCTGAAGGTCAAAACTCCGTACTGCTCGATGCATTGCGCACGCGCTGGCGCGCGGCGGGGTCTGACCAGGCGGCGGAGTTGGCCGCCGAGATCCATCGCTGGCAACAGGCGCTGTGGCGGTTCACCACGATCGGCCAGCACATCGAGCAGGATGGCACGACCAGGTCGTGGCAACAGGCGGTCGTTCCGCTAACCAGTCGTCAGGAGATTCGCGTACCGCTGGAAGTGGCGCCCGGCGCGAAGGAAGTCTCGCTCTACCTGGTCGCCGGTGACGCGGGAGACGCGAGCTCCGATGAAGCTGTCGTTTGGCAACAGCCGCGGCTGGTATCCGCCGGTCGCCCCGATTTGCCGCTTCGCAACGTGCGCGACTTTGTCCGCGAGATGACTGCGCGGCGCACGCAGATGCTGGCTTCGACGGCCAAAGCGCTCGGCGCGGCGGCCGAAGCGATGCAAGCGACCGACAAAGTCGATATCGCGGCGCTGGCCACGAAGCATGGGCTGGACGAAGCTTCGCTGGCCCCCTGGCTCGATTATTTGGGGATCGGCGGCGACGCTGTCGCCCGATTCGATCACTTCACCAACAAACAAACGAGCGTCGGCGGATACGACTTTGTGCGCGGTTGGGGGCCGGCCGAGACACCGAGCCTGGTCGCAAACTCGTCGGACAATGCGGTGCGCGTGCCCGGCAACATGCAGCCGCACGGCGTGTGCGTGCATCCCTCGCCGACGTTGAACGTGGTGGTCGGTTGGAAATGCCCGACGGCCGGCACATTCCGCATCGAAGGGGCCGTCACGCACGCGCACCCCGAGTGCGGCAACGGAGTGACCTGGCTGCTCGAGCTGCGACGCGGCGCCACGCGGCAACAGTTGGCCGCCGGCATCTCGCATGGCGGCACGCCCGTGGCGATCGGGCCGATCGAATCGCTGGCTGTCGGCGCCGGCGATCTGGTGGCGCTGTTGGTCGGCCCACGCGATGGCAACCACGGTTGCGACTTGACCGATGTGAAGCTCACGCTCAAAAGCGCCGGCGATGGCGCCAAAGAGTGGAGCCTGACTGGCGACATCACGCCCGACGTGTTGGCCGCTAATCCGCACGCGGACCGCTTCGGCAACGCAGGGGTCTGGCACTTCGGCAGCGAACCGGTGAACGTGGCCGACGCGCGAGGCGTGGTGCCGGCCGGGTCGCTCTTGGCCCGCTGGCAGGCAGCCAGCAATTCCAAAGATCAACAAGAACTTGCGGCGGCCCTGCAGCAATTGCTCGCCGACGGTCCGGCGGCCGACGCCGCCCAGACGCATCCCGATGTGGTGCTCTATCGACAGTTGACTTCGCTCGGTGGCCCACTGTTGGTCCGCTCATGGCCGTTGGTGGCCGCGGCCATCAAGGCCGATTCCCAGAATGCCGCTGCAACCGAGAACACCTTCGGACTCGATCCAGCCATGTTCGGCACGCTCCCCGACGGATCGCAATTCGACGCGGATAGCCTGGCGGTGTTGACGCCGTCGGTGATCGAGGTGCGGCTACCGGCGGAATTGGCCGCCGGCACCGATTTCGTCACGACGGGCACGCTGGCCAGCGCGAATAGCGCTGCTGGCAGCGCTCAGTTCCAGGTGCTCACGAGCAAGCCTACGGCGACGCCGCTGAGCCCGGCCACTGCGATCGTCGTCGGCGACGGCACGCCGGCGCGTGCGCGATTCGAGAAGTCGTTCGAAGATTTCCGCAAGCTGTTCCCGATCGCGCTCTGCTACACGAAGATCGTGCCGGTCGACGAGGTCGTGACGCTGACCCTGTTTCACCGCGAGGACGAACCGCTGCGGCAGCTGATGCTCAGCGACGACGAAACGCGGCGGCTCGAACGCTTGTGGGACGAGTTGCACTTCGTCGGCCAGACCGCCCTGGCGCAAGTCAACGCCTACGAGCAAATCGTCGAATTCGCGACCCAGGATCGCCCCGACTTGGTCGTCGTGTTCAAGCCGATGCGCGAGCCGATCAACGCCGCCGCGGCCGCCTTCCGGCAGCGGATGATCGATGCCGAGCCGTCGCAGGTCGACACCTTGGTCGCCTTCGCGTCGCAGGCGTATCGCCGCCCGCTGACTGATTTCGAAGCGCAGGAGCTGCGCGGGCTGTATCGCCGGCTGCGCGAGCAGGAGTTGCCGCACGACGAGGCGTTTCGCTTCACACTGGCGCGGGTGTTAATCGCGCCGGCATTTTTGTATCGGCTGGAAAACGCGCCGGCCGGCGACAAACAGGGGCCCGTCAGCGATTGGGAGTTGGCGAGCCGGTTGAGCTACTTTCTCTGGTCGTCGCAGCCCGACGACGAGCTGCGCACCGCGGCTGCCACGGGAACGCTCCACCAGCCCGACGTGCTGGCGGCTCAAGCGAGGCGGATGCTTGGCGATGCGCGCATTCGTCGGCTGGCGACCGAGTTTGCCTGCCAGTGGTTGCACATCTACGAATTCGATGCGCTGGATGAGAAGAGCGCGCGGCACTTTCCCGAATTCGCCGAACTGCGGGGCGACATGTACGAGGAGTCGATTCGGTTCTTCACCGACGCATTTCAGCACGATTCCTCGGTGCTGGGCTTGTTCGACGCCGACCATACGTTCGTCAACGAGCGGCTGGCGAAGTTCTACGGCATAGCAGATATCACCGGCCCCGAGTGGCGCCGCGTGGATGGCGTGCGGCAACATGGCCGCGGCGGCATTTTGGCCCTCGCGACGACGTTGGCCAAGCAATCGGGCGCTTCGCGGACCAGCCCGATTTTGCGGGGCAATTGGATCTGCGAGGTTGTGCTGGGCGAGAAGCTGCCCAAGCCGCCGAAGAACGTGCCGATCTTGCCGGAGGATGAAACCGCCACCGACGGCCTCACGGTGCGGCAGCTCGTGGCGCGGCACACCAGTGACGCGAAGTGCTCGTCGTGTCACCGGAAGATCGATCCCTTCGGCTTCGCGCTCGAAGGTTACGATGCCATCGGCCGGCACCGCGCGGTCGACCTGGCCAACCGGCCCGTCGATACCAAGACGACACTGCCCGACGGCCAGGAAATCGACGGGCTCGCCGGGTTGCGCGGCTACCTGGTCGAGACGCGCCGCTCGGAGGTGCTGCGACAGTCCTGCAAGAAGCTGCTGGGCTACGCGCTGGGGCGCGAGACCCAGCTTTCGGACGAGCCGCTGTTGGACGAAATGCAAGCGCGGCTGGCCGCGCACGACTACCGTTTTTCGGTGGCCGTGGAGACGATTTTGCAGAGTCCCCAGTTCCGCGAAATCCGCGGCCGCGACGTGGCGGTCGCCGACGAACCGTAGCACCCTGCTGGTTTATTGTAGCCGGCCTCACCGAGGCCGGAGTGGAATGAAGGAATTCCGGGGTCAGTGACCCCGGCTACAGAAGACCAGGTAAATTCCCGTTCCGATACGGTAAGATAGACCCCGCAACCTGACACGAGCCCCTGCGAGGCCACGATGACAACGCAGCACTTTTCCCGGCGGACTTTTCTGCGCGGCGTCGGCGTCACGATGGCGCTTCCTTGGATGGAATCGCTCAGCGTCTGGGGCGATGAAATCGTGCCGGCCGCCAACCCTGGCAGCCAGCCGCCAGTGCGACTGGCCGTGCTCTTCTCGGGCAACGGTTTTCACAGCCGCGAGTGGTGGGCCAAGGGGGAAGGTTCGAGCATGGAGCTCGGCCAGGTGCTCGCCCCGCTGACCGACTTCCGCGAGAAACTGCTGTTCATCCGCGGCCTGTACAACGAAGAAGCCCTCAAGGGGAATATTCACAGTTCGCAGACGGGCAACCTTTTGAGCGGCGCGCCGCTGGCCTCCGGCGGCGAAATCCGCTCGGGCACCAGCATCGACCAACTGATTGCCCAGCGCTACGGGCACTCGACCAAGGTGCCGAGCCTGGTGCTCGGTTGCGAGAAGTCGAACCCGTCGGTGCACAAAAACTACTCGATGCTCTACAGCTCGCACATCTCGTGGTCGTCGCCGACGACTCCCACGCCGCTCGAGCTTTATCCGGCGCTGGCCTTCGACCGGCTGTTCAAAGACGAAGTGCAGCGCGGCGACAAGAGCGTGCTCGACGCCGTGCTCGAAGACGCCACGAGTTTCCGCCAGCAGATCAGTTCGTCGGACCGCCGCAAGCTCGACGAATACCTCGACTCGGTGCGCGAAATCGAACGCCGCATCGAGCACGCCGGCAATCAGGGCGAGCTACAGGGCTGGCGCCCGACGCTCGAAAAGCCCGACGTCCCCCGCCCATCGGACGGCATTCCGCAGAACGTCGCCGATCACATGCGGCTGATGTGCGACATCCTGGTGCTGGGGTTCCAGACCGACACGACGCGCGTCTGCACGCTCAAACTCAACAACGACCACAGCGCGATGCGGTTCCCGCATTTGGGGGTCGACTACATGATCCACCATTTGCTGTCGCACTCCGACACCGCCGACTGGCTCAAGGTCAACCAGTTCTTCCTCGAGCAGCTCGGCTATATCGCCCGCAAGCTCGACGCGATCCAGGAAGGGGAGCGGACAGCGCTCGACAATTCGATGATCCTCTACTGTTCGAGCATGCTCACCGGGAGCCACGACGCCACGAAACTGCCCGTGGTGCTCTTGGGCGGCGCCGGCGGTCAAATCCGCGGCGGCCGGGTGCTCGACTATCTCGACAAACCGAACCGCAAGATGTGCAGCCTGTACTTGTCGATGCTCGACAAGTGCGGCGTGCGCCTGGAGAGCTTCGGCGACTCGACCGAGCGCCTGGCGGAAGTGTAGGGCGCGCGGGGCCGCATCGGCATGGCATTTCGACGCGAGCCATTTGTTGAAGTTTCTGGTCGACCGCGAACTTGTCTTTTGCCCCGCCGGGGCGCTCGTTAATAGCCAGGGGCGGAAGCCGGTGGAAGCCCCTGGAATCGTGAACCACGGATATCACCGATTCCACGGATGAGATTCGTTGTTTTTTGCCGCTCGCCAATCGGCGTCCTCTACGAAACCTGAGGATTCGATTCTTTGCGCCTCCGAGCCCTGGCGCGAGCTCCGTACTTGGACGCAAAACTCCCTTTGGACGCAACTTGGACGCAATCGCTCGAAGATTTGCGTCCAAAGATAACTCGATGTGGAGAAACGACTTAACTGCTTGTAACAGTCCCTTTGGACGCATTGGACGCAAATTCCCGGACAACTTTATTCTGGGGGACCCCTGTGACCGAAGTTGCGCGATCGCGTCCTGGGGTTCTCGTCGCGCGATGCCCAGGCTTTAGACTACCCAGCATGTTCCGCGCTGTTGTCTTGCTGCTGTCGGTGGCCATCGCGCTGCCGATGTTTCAGCCGGCGCTCGCCGCCGAGCCGGTCACCATCGTCACGCTCGGCGATTCGATCACCCGCGGCACCCGCGAAGGAGTCACCGCCAACGAGACCTTCTCACACCTGCTAGAGCAGCAACTGCTCGCCTCTGGCCGCCAAGTGCGCGTGGTCAACGGGGGGGTCGGTGGTGAAACGACCGCCGGCGCGTTGGCGCGGCTCGATCGCGACGTGCTGGCTTTGCAGCCGCGGATCGTGGTCGTCATGTACGGCACGAACGACTGCTGGGTCGACGCCGGTCAAAAAGCCAGCCGACTGCCGCCGGAAGACTTCGAGCGCAATCTGACCGAACTTGTGAAGCGCCTTCGCGCGGCCGGCGCCGAGCCGATCGTGATGACCGAGCCGTGCTATGCCAAGAAGTCGCCCGCCAACGGTCTGGGCGAACATGGCAACGTGCGGTTGGGGAGGTACATGGAAGCAACGCGTCGTGTCGCCGCGCGGCATGATGTCGTGCTCGTCGACAATTTTCGCGCGTGGGTGGGCGAGTCGATGCAGCGCGTCGACAAGTTCCGCGGCGATATCGAGGACTGGACGACCGACGGCTACCATCCGAATCCGGCCGGTCACGCCCAGATCGCCGCCCTGATGTTTCCGCCAGTAGCCGCCGCCGCCGATAGCGCCCGCGGTGAACCTGTTGACTTCCAGGTTCGTTTGGAAGAAGTCCTCTCGCACGACGACGGTAAGTTCCTCTGGTACCACCCGCGGGCAGCGGTGTTTCCTGATCCCGAAAGCCCGCGAGCGGGCGTGCAACTGCTGACGCTGCAAAAGCACCTGATGGCGTCGGATCACTACGACGGCCTGGCGACGATGATGCGAACGAACGCGAGCTGGTCGCCACCAACACCTGTTCCCTCGCTCGCTTGGCGCAAGAACGAAGCGGGCGAAACGATCGCCGTGTGCGATGTCACGCCGGGGTATTTCGAACGCTTCAACAAAGTGATCGCGTTTGGCGCCAAGATTCTCTACGACGACGCGGGTAAGCAACTCACCGGGGCGCGCTACTCGCACCAGATCGCGTACGCGGTCTACTCGCCCGGGAAGGAAGGCGTTTGGTCCGACTGGCAAATACTCGAACTGCCCGACGTGCCGGAGAAGTTCCATCTGGCCACGCCCGGCTGCGCGCAGTGGTTGGTGGAGGATGCCGCCGGCCACATCCTGTTGCCGATCTACCACAAGGGCCCGTCGGGCGAGGCCTATTCGGTCACGGTGCTGCGCTGCTCTTTCGACGGCCGGCGCTTGAGCATGATCGAGCAAGGCCGCACGCTCGAACTATCCGAAGTGCGCGGGCTTTGCGAACCTTCACTGGCGCGCTGGCGCGGCCGCTATTACCTCACCTTGCGCAACGACCTGCGCGGCTACGTGACCACCAGCGACGATGGCCTGAACTATGAGCCGTTCGCACCGTGGCTCTTCGACGACAGCAGCGAACTCGGGAGCTACAACACACAGCAGCACTGGCTGGCACACAGCGACGGGTTATTCCTCGTCTACACGCGGCGCGGCGCCAACAACGACCACATCATCCGGCACCGGGCGCCGTTGTTCATGGGGCGCGTCGATACGGCGACGCTCCGCGTGATCCGCGCGAGCGAGAAGATCATCATCCCCGAGCGCGGCGGCGAGTTCGGCAATTTCGGCGCCAATGCCGCGACGCCGGCCGAAAGCTGGGTGACCGTCGGCGAAGGAGTGTGGAGCGACGACGCCCGGAAGCGCGGCGCCAAAGGGACTGTCTTCATCGCGCACATCGAGTGGTCGCGGCCGAACCGCATGCGCGGCGGCTCGGGCCCGGCGGCATTCGTCGATCAGCTTGCCGAGCCCGCGACTGCGCCAGCCGGCGATCACTAGAAGCAGTTTCAAAACCGACATTGATCCGACGTCGGGTGCCACTGCTAGCTCGTCTAGCAGTGCCGTGTCGTGTCCTTCACTGCTGGGCAAGCCAGCAGTGGCACCCAGCTTGGGTTTTGAAACAGCTTCTAATGCTCGCTTTGCATGCCCGGCAGCGGCAGCTTGCCATCGGCCCGATTGCCGAGCTGCTCAAAGGCCCGCCGATCGATCGAATCGCCAAGAAAGCGAACGGAGCCGTCGCCAAAGATGAAGTTGGCGCCGCTGCTGTGCGGACTGCCGAAACCGCCAACGTAGAGCGGGTTCTTGAGCTGCGCTTGAATCGCCGCGGCGGCGGCCATTTGCTCGGGCGTTCGCAGCGGCGCCGAATCATCGTCGCTGCTGCTTGTGTCACTTTCTTCGTCCTTGGCAGCGCCTACGGTCTGTGCGGTGGTTGCCGCGTCGTCGGTCGTTAATTCATTGTCTGTAGCGTTCTCGGATTCATCACTAGTCGGTTGTTCGGCCGCGTCGTCGCGAGCGCCGGCGTCGGCGTTGTCAAGCGCCCCTTCAGGCAGCGGCGGCGGAGGAGGCAGAATTAGCTGCACGCCGTTGGCGGCGGGCCCTTCGGCGGGGGTCGCGTTGATCATCGTACCGGTGTTGCGCAGCGTGGCCCGCGTACCGGAGAGCCAACCCAGGTCGTTGGGCTCATTGCGCTTTTCGCCGACGAAGAGCGTATACGACGCGCCGTCGGTCAAGTCGCGCTCGCGCACGCTGCTGTTGAGAAACATCACGCCGTTGTTCGTCGCATCGATCGGCGCCTCGACATCGTGGTGGCAAGCGGCGTACGACGAGAGTGCCCGTCCATCGTCTGACCAGGACAACAACTCCGAGGGGCAATACAATGTCGCGATCACGACTTTGGCCGCTGGTAGATTACGCGGGTCGTATGCTCCGGCGCGCAGGTCGAGATGCCTGGCGACGGCTTGTTGCCCCAACTGCGGTAGGATTTGGGCGATCCAGCTTATATGATCGCCTTTCGGTTCGTTGACGATCGGCCCCGTCGGGTTGATCGTTCCCGGCGGTAGTGTTTCGAAGCTCGAATCGTAGTGCTGCAGGGCGATCGAGATTTGCATCAGATTGTTCCGGCAGGTGGTGCGGCGGCCCGCCTCGCGCGCGGCGTTGACGGCCGGCAACAACAAGGCGATCAGCACGCCGATGATCGCGATCACTACCAACAGCTCGACGAGCGTAAAACCTACGTGCGCGCGAGCACCTAAGCGTGCCGAAACTTTGTGTGAGTTTGGATATTGAGTCATGGGTTCGTTCCCTGTGAATCGATGTTCCAGGTTATGGACCGGGTTTGACGAATGGCAGCAGCACCAAGTGGAAACTCGGCGACAACAACGATCTGACGCTCGTTGCGTTCGGCTGCGGCGCGACGCACGTCGATTGTTACTATGGCACGCTCTTGTCCGGCCACCTGCGCGGCATCGAGCGACCACTGCTCGCCCGCATAGCCGGGGTCTGCGGCCAGCCGCGCGAGCGCCCGCTCCACGCCGGCTTCGGCAAGCCACCAGGCTTGTGTCCGCTGACGCTCGTGTCGGGCGAGGCGTTCTTCGAGCGCGATTGCCCGACACATCGCCGCGCAGACCACTCCGAGCACCGCCAGGCAGATGATCAAGAATAGCGTGGCCACGCCGCCACGCGACGGGTGCGATCTCCGCTTGCTCATGGCGCCTCCTGCCTTCGCGTGGCGCTTAAGGCTGTCGTTTCGCTGGCCCGTGAACCCGCCTGCGCGCTTGCGCCGGGTACTGGCTCGATCGAGGTGCCGATTCCACGATGGTCTCGCCCCAACCAGGCTTCGACATTGTGCGATCGGCCCACGTGACTTACCCGCGATGTGGCCAGGTTCGGCTCCGTGTTCCTCGTCGGAGATATCTGCAGCCGCACGAACGAGTCGTTGCCAGAAACTGCCGAATCGATCGTGGCAGCAAAGCCTGACGGCAAGCGATACGAATCACGCTTCGTCGGTGGCGCGTCACCCGCGCAATCCCTATCGCTGGCGAACTCCTCGCGCTCGAGCCGATCGCCGGCTTGGCGATAGCGAACCACCGCTTCGCCGTTGTTAAACGTCACCAGGTCAGGAGCACCTGCCAGTGTCGCCCGACGCGCGGCGTGCACATCGCGGCGAAATTGCCGGGTGAGCCGGGCAATTTCGATCCGTGTGGCCAAGTCGCCGTGCGCCGCGTCGCTATTCTTGATCGCCAGGATCAACGCCGTTACGGCCAGCCCGGTAAGGAGCGAGCTCATGGCAGCCACGGCAACCACTTCGATCAGGGTAATGCCGCGCCGGACGAAGCGTCGGCGTAACTGGCCATCGTCGTTGCGATGTGCGTTCGTCATGGCGCACTTTCCACGGCGATCGTCTGTGCGGGACGCCAGCCGACGAGCCGAACCGCTCGGCTCCGCTGGCCCGAGGGCAACTGCCATTCAATCTCCACTGATACACGATTCAAGCCGAACTCCGCGTCCTCAACTGCCACTCGAAGCTGCGCGTCGGGGAGCGCGGCGCGGACCGAGTCCGACAGTTGCACTACAGTGCCGGGTTCCGCTGCGTCGATCGCCCCGACCGCGTCGGTGCTCGCGGGCGATGAGCCCTTCGCCGTCATGCGCTCAAGCACGTTGTTCGCGGCTTCAAGCGCCAACTGCCGCTGCTGGGCGTGACGCTGGGTGACAAGCCGCAAACGCACAGCCCCAGCCACGACGAACATCATCGTCGCCAGCAAGAGCGTGGCGGTGGCCACCTCAAGAATCAAATAGCCGCGGCGTGAGCGCAGCGTGCCGCCATCCAAGTTCGAATCTCGTTCTGGCAACATTCCGCTGATCATAGGTTGTGCTCGATGATCGCCACCAAGGGAATGAACTGTGCCAGGGCGATCATGAAGACGTATGCTCCGACGAGTATCGTGGCGATTGGCAGGCCGACCTGGGCAATGGCGTTCCAACGATAGGCCAAACGCCGCTCGCTCCCCACGGCAACCGTCCGCAGGCCCCAGCCGAGGTTACCCGCCTGCTCGGCCGCCCGCACAAGCGCCGCGTTCGTGCGATTGAGCAATCGGGCGCTCCGTAATGCGACACTGAGCGGCTCGCCCGCGTCGGCCAGTCGCGCCGCCTTGGCCAGCCGCCGCCGCATCCACAGGCTCGGATGTTCGTTGGCAAGCAAATCGAGCGCCGAGCCAAACGGCTTCCCGGCGTCGGCAAATAGCGCTAGGTTGCGCAGCAGCGGACCGGTCTCCCAGCCGCGTCGCAGTGGACCCAGCGGAATCACGTTCGGAAAGATGCCGATGTACACAGCCAGGCCATACAGCATAGCCAACACGATCCACGGCATGATCGGCAAGAACAGCGACGACACATCGGCAACCCTCTGAACCACACCAAAGGGCCCCGATTGCCAATCAAGGCCAATCTCGAAGTCCTCCAGGATCACCTGTAGTTTGGGAAAGATGAACCGCGACCACAACGAAGTGATGACCATGCCGACAAACACCGTCCAGCCGAGCACGGTGAGTCGCCCTGCGAAAGGCCCCCACAGTTCGGCGCGGCGGCTGCGCTCGTCGGCCGCATCGCGCAACGCCGCCGGCAAATCCCCTGCGGCCTGTCCGCATCGCGCGGCTAGCACGGCGCCCGAGGGCACGAGTCCCGGCACGCGCAACAGGGCATCGGGAAGCGAGACGCCCGATTGCAACAGCGCCGCCAGTCGTTGCGATTTGGTGCCGAAGCGCGCGGCGCGACCTTGACTCACCGAGGCCAGCATTGGCTCCAGTGGCACGCCGCGCTCGATCGCGGAAGCCAGCAAACCGAGATAGGCCTCGCGGCGAATCCACAGTCGTCGAAAGAAGATGATCAGCGCCACGACGATCGTTGCCCCCCACACGAAGAGCCCGGCCCCTAGCGACAGCACCAACATGCTGGCGACAACGATCGCCACCAGGCAGCCCGCGGCGCCGCTGGCGCTAAGCGCATCGAGCGGCCCGACGGTGGCGCTGCGACGCGGCTGCCAGAAGAGCGCCACCAGGAACAGCAGCAGGCCGACCGCCAAGGTGGCGAGTACGGAGATCGTGAACGGATTGATCATCGTCTTCGCTCGAATCTTACCGTCCGTCAATTATCGTGGGTCTGTCGCTTGCCGTTGGCTTAGGTCAGCGTCTCAATCAGTTTGATCAAGGGGAGAAACGCCGCGGTTACGAGGAACGCGCCTCCCCAGATTACGACGACGAAGGCCAGCGCCGGCAGCGCGACCGTGATCAAGCTGATTTGCCGCCGGGTCCGGGCCGCCAAGGCGTCGCCTGCCGCCAACAGCGCGGCGGGCAACTGCCGATGATTGGCTCCCCAAGCGAGCGTGGGACCAAGCCAGGACGGAAACGCCGTCAGGCTCCCCAAGGCGATTGCCAGCGGCGCGCCGTGCTCGAGCTGTCGCGCTGCGTCGCGCGAAGCGCCGGCCAGGTCCGCGTCGCCTGTCGCATCGCCGGCCAGACGGACCGCCTCGGGCAGGGCCACTTCGGCATCGACAAGCTGCGCCACGGTGCGCGTCCAGCGCGCCAGGTTCAAGTAGCGCCACAACGGACCATACAGCGGAAACAACTTTAGGACCGCATGTCGACGCCGCCGTGGCAGCACCAAGCGCATCGCCAGCCACGATGCAGCGGCGCCGACGACGATCGCCAGCAACATCGTGGCGCCATGCTCCGCCAGGGCATCTAAGAGCTCGGTCGAACTGGGCAAATCGAGTTCGAATTCGTGCGTGATCGCCGTGATGGGCCGCGCCAGTAGACCGATCAAGCCGCAGAAGACGAGGAAGAACAGCCCGGCGATCAACGATGGATAGACGGCCGCGGCGCGGGCTTCGCTCAACAGTTGGTGCGCTCGGCGCTCTTCTTCCAGTTGGGCGCTCAGCAGTCTAGGCAAACGCTGGCACGCGGCCGGCGACACCAACAACGTGCGAAAGTATGCCGGCAATTGATGGCCCGCTTTCGAAAGTGCCTGTTGCAGCGGTTCGCCCAGTTCGAGCCGATGGGCCAGTACTTGCAGCGTCCGGCGCAGGCGCGCGCTAGGCGCTTCGTCGGCCAAGGCTCGCAAACCGGCGGGCAGCGGCAAGCCGGCTTGCGCCAGCCTCGCGATTTCCTCGCCCAACTGTGCCGCCTGGGCGCTTGAAAGCGCCGGAACCGAAGCGACCGCGTCGGAACTGCGACGAAACCAGCCCATGATGCTCAACGCCCGCTCCACTGCGACCTGCCAGCTTAGCCGCCGACCGTTTCGGCCAACTCGTGCAATAACGTCGTCCAGGGATAAAACAACAGCAACACGCAGAGCAGCGTCGCTGTGCCCGCCATCAAAATGACCAGCAGCGCCGGCAGGACGGTGCGCAAGACTTGAGCGCGCGACGCCGCCCGCTGGCGATAGAGCGCGGCAATCTCGGCTAAAGACGCTGCCAACTGTCCATGTTGGCCGGAAACCGCGATCGACCAACGCACACTTGCTGGCAAACTAACGAGCTCACTGACCACCGCTGCCATGGTCTCGCCGCGCTCGGCTCGGGAAGCGGCGCGGGCTGCTTGCATCGCCAATGGACGGTTCTCGCAGGCGTCGGCCGACAGCCGCAACGTCTCCGCAAGCGGCACGCTTTGTTCCGCCAACACGTGCCAAAGGCCGACGAAGTTCGCCGTTCGCGCATCAGCCACGAGTGGCCCACAGAGCGGCAGGCGATGCGCGCTCGGCCCACTACGCGTCCAGGCCCAGCGCTGCAACATTGCCAACAGCGGCCAACTCGTCACAGTGGCCAACGCGACGCCGAGCAACAACCAAGGCGGAGCCAGCCAGGTGCTGTCGCGCAAGTGCACGAGCGTTCGGGCAGCACCCTTGAGCGGCGCGCGGAGCGACTCGAACCCGTCCCCAATCTCGGAGACCACCGCCAAGAGCATCGACAGCACCAGGCACGCCAACAGGACGACGAGAACCGGGTAGATCAACGCACCGGAAACAAGCCGCCGCAACTCGATCCTCTCTCGAGTCGCCGCTACGAACTGCTCGAGGACCACCGGCAGCCGACGCGCGCGGAGTCCCGCCGCAACTACTACCCGCAAAGTCGGTGTCAGGCGATTGCCCGCCGCGGCGAACGCGTCGGCTAGCGACGCTCCTTGCTCCAAGCGTTGGGCAAGCCGCAGAAGTGCGTCGCGCAAGCCGCGCGGAACATCACCCGAGATCGTCCGCAGGCCGCGTTCCAGTGGCAAGCCCGCCCGCGCTAGCGCGGCGGCTTCAGTCGCCATCGCCAACAGCTCGGCGGTGCTGACGGGTTGCGGACTGCTCGGTTCGGTCGACATCTGGCGCCCCCAGCTCTGTTCCCCATGGCGACGCCCACCAGGTAGGTCGTCGCGTTGCCCGACGGGCATTCTAACCGCTTGCCGGCGGCATTTCCGCCACCGCAATGGAAAACCCGAACACGCGCCGCAACTCGGCCGGGCTGGTAACTCCCGCGGCGACCGCGGCACGCGCTCGCTCGAAACTGGTGATCATCCCGGTCGCGACGGCCAGCGCCTCGAGCCGTGGAGCATCGGCCCGCTCGAGTATCGCGCGGCACACTCGGGGCGAATCGATCACCAACATTTCCGCCACCGGCACCCGCCCACGGTACCCGCTGCCGTGGCACTCGAGACAACCCCGCGCGAGCATCGCGCGCGGGACGGCAAGGCCAAGGTGATCCTCGGGCTTGACACTCGGAACGGCGCACTGACACAGCCGCCTGACGAGCCGCTGGGACACAATCGCCCGGATCCCGCTGCGTAACAGATACGGCTCGATTGCCATATCGAGCAATCGATGAATCGCCGTCGCGGCACTCCCCGCGTGAAACGTGCTGAGGACCAGATGTCCCGTGAGCGACGCTTGCAACAGCGTCTCGGCGGTCGCGCGATCGCGCACTTCGCCGACCAACAGCACCTCGGGATCTTGCCGCAATAAGCTCCGCAGACCGGTCGCCATGTCGAAGCCGGCCGCGAGATTGACCTGCGATTGCGACACCGCCGGTAGTTCGCTCTCAATCGGGTCTTCGAGTGATGCCAGGCTGCGCAGTGCTCCGCTCGCGGCCAGATGGCGCAAGCAGGCGTAGGCAGTCGTGGTCTTGCCGCTGCCTGCCGGCCCGGTGATGAGCACCGCGCCCGAGGTTTCGCCCAGGAGCTCGCGCAAGGTGTGCGTGATCTCGGCGGGCAACTGCAAATCGTCCAATTGTTCGAGGTGGCGCGTCGCCGCGAACAATCGCACTACGGCCTTTTCGCCATGCAAAGTGGGAAAGGTGCTCAACCGCATCTCGATGGCAGGCGTGCCGGCACGGATGCGTCCTTCCTGAGGAAGATCGTTGCGATAAGTCAACAACTCAGCCAATACCTTCAAGCGAGCGACAACATTCGCTGCCCCGGTGGCCGGCAGCATTGCCACTTCCTGCAACACTCCGTCGATCCGCCATTGCCAGTACAGGCCTTCGTTCGTCGGGCGCAAGTGCACGTCGCTGGCGTGATAGTCGCGGGCGGCCTCCAGAATGTAGTCGACCACGCGCGGCGCATAGTCGCTGGCACCGGGATCGAAGCTGGCAATGCGCGTGGCAAGCTCGGTGAACATCTCGGCTTTCAGCATAGTTGGCGGCGGGAATCGACGAAATCGCCATACCAACTCGCGTTTCGGGGCCGTCGCGGCCGCGCAACATGTCGCGCATGCTTGGCCGACTGGCGAGTGGGATTCGTCGTCAACGGTAACCCAGCTCGCGCATCAGGCCACCAGCCACCTGATTGAACGCCCACCGCTGCAGGCGCGAGAGCTCGCGATAGTCGCGCTTGACGTCGGCCGAGATCGGCTCGCGCGCGAGGCCAAACGAGCTGTTCTGCGGCTTGTCGAAATCCAGCATCTGCGACGCGAACGGCTCGCCAAGGAACTCACACAACTGACGCAAGTGCCGCTCCGGTTCGTTGACCAACTCGTCGTAGCGCAGCTCGTGATACAAGCCCGCGGGCAACTTGCCGGCCGCCGCGCGACCGGCGCGCACATAGTTGACCCAAATACGGGCGTTGCCGCGCACGTAGTCTGGAGCCCAGCTCATGTTCTGCAGTGACCGCACCACTTCGTAGCCGTTGCGGATGATGTGCACGAACTGCGCCCGCGGATAGACTCGATGGATGAGCTCCATATGCAACACGTGGACCGGCGTCTTTTCGGCCCAGCGGGGCTTGACGCATGAACCCGTAACCCGTGCCATCAATTCGTCAACGGTTTGGCGCACCCATTGCCAGATCGTGGCGTCGTCCGTTAGGAAGTGGTGCTTGGCTTGCGTCTTCTCAAAGCGATCGAGCAGGCTGGCCAGTTCGACAAAAATGCCGGTTTCCCACGGCGGACAGACAATCGAGGGATGCGCGTCGAGGATCGAACGCATCAGCGTGGTGCCGGAGCGCGGAGAGCCCACGACAAAGATTGGGCGAACGTCGTCGGTCATACTCGATGCGATACTCGGCGGTGATGACGCAGCTAGCTGAATTGCGTCGGCGAAGTGCCGTCAGCGCTCGGACCAAACCTACCCTACAGTGGGCGATGAGGGACTCGAACCCCCGACATCCACGGTGTAAACGTGGCGCTCTAGCCGACTGAGCTAATCGCCCGCAAACCACGCCGGCGTCCGTCATCTATCCTTCGGCGATTACCTAGGCCTGCGGCCGGCGTCGTGGCCAACATTCTAACCACTGACCCACGACTTGGCACGACGGCGACGAACCTACCTCCCGAGGCCGTCGATTGGCCGAATCGCCGAGCCCTCCTATATTCATCGCTACGCGAGCAACGCTACGGGCCTTTCGGCGAATGGGGCATCGCCGGCAGCCTCATTTGTAAACTCTGCATTGATCAGATTATTGCAACCATCGCGGTAACCCTTAGATATGTCGATCCGCCTATTTGAGGTCATCGTACTTTCGGCCCATCTTCTGGCGGTGGGCGTCGCCACGGCGGCGCCGTTCGTGTGTGTGCTCTGCGACTGGCGCGCAAGGCGGGGCGGCGATGCGGCATTGGCCCGCGTTGGTCGCCGCTTGGCGGGCGATTGTCTGTGGCTCTTTTTGGTCGGAGTGGCGCTGGGCTTCATTCAATTGGCCTGGCTCTTGTGGCGCGGCGCGCCGGCCGACATCGAAGCGCTGCGGACGATGCCCGTCTCACGCTGGTGGTTCGGCGGTGCAGAACTCTTGATCTATCTCGCCTGCATGCTGGCCTATTGGTACGGCTACGATCGCTGGCAGCGGCGCGGTTGGCATCGACTGCTGGCAATTGTGGCCGGCACGAATCTGGGCTATCACTTTCCAGCGCTGTTCACGATCGTCAGCGTCGTGGGGCAACGGTCCGAGCTGTGGGGAACGACAATCAACTTCCGCGAGTTGTTGACCGATCGCGAAACGATCGCTCGCGTGCTGCATTTTTGGCTGGCGTCGTTCGCGGTGACGGGAGTGCTGGCCATGCGACCCTGGCGTCGCGCGCACGTGGCCGTCGACGACCTGGCGACGGCGCCGGTCGACCAGCACAGCACGTCGTTCGGCGCTTGGGTCGCCCTGGTGGCCATGGGGCTGCAAATGCCGCTGGGATTGTGGTTGCTCACCACGCTACCCACCGCATCGCAGCACCTGCTTATGGGGCGCAGCGCGATCGCCACGGGCTTGTTGATCGCGGCGGTCGTCGCCAGCCTGGCGCTTTTGCACTTGCTGGCGAGCATGACGTTGGGGCAGGTCGAATCGCGGCTCGTTCGCCGCAGTGCCGCTCTGGTGATCGGCATCGTCACGTTGATGGTTGCCACACGACTGTCGATCCGCGACCAGCATCGACACGAGCATCAGGCCCGTCGCCCCCACTTGCCCGAAGCGTGTCGACCTGTCACGCTGCGCACAGAAAACCTGGCCCGCGGTTCACGTCCGTTGTCGGCAAGCAACCGATCGGTCGACTAGCCGGCGCAACATCGTTGTCCTGGAGCCGCCAGCATGGCCGTTGAAGAAGTCGTACTTAAGGACGAACAAGCCGGCAGTGAAGCTCACGTCTTGGCGGGCTACGGCTTCAACTGTTACAGCTTTCAGGTGCAGCACGCCGGGCGCTCCACCGAGCTGCTCTGGGCCCAGCCGAGTTTTGCGTCGGGCAAGCAGCGCGCCTCGGCCAGCGGCATTCCGCTGTTGTTTCCCTTCGCGGGCCGCATCGGCAAGGCGGCGTACGTCTATGAAGGCAAGAAGTACGAACTTGAGGCCGGCGACGGCATCGGCAATGGCATCCACGGCTTCGTGCTCGGCGTGCCCTGGCGCGTAATCGAGCAAACCGGAAACAAAGTCGTCGGTGAGTATCATGCCGGCCGCGACAACCCGGCCGTGCTCAAGCGCTGGCCCGCCGACTTTCGCATTCGCGTCAGCTACGAACTGCGTCGCGACACGCTTCGGTCACGGATCGCGATCGACAACCCCGGCGAGGGACTGCTGCCGTTTTGGTTCGGCACGCACCCCTACTTTCGCGTGCCGCCACTGGGAGGCGATAACGCGGCGGGTTGTATCGTCCGCGTGCCCGCCGGAGATCGTTGGCCGTTGGAGAATATGCTTCCGACCGGCAAGACCGAAACGGGCGGCGTGGCCGCGCAGCTCGCGTCCGGCATGCCGTTTAGCGAAACGAAGCTCGACGACGTGTTTGGCGGCCTCATGTTCGCGGCGGGCGAGTGCCACACGGCGATCGAGGACCCAGCGACGCACCGCGCGATCGAGATGACCTTTGGCCCCGAGTTCACGGCCTGTGTCGTTTACAACCCGCCGCATCGCGAGGCGATCTGCATCGAACCCTACACGGCGGTGCCCGACGCCTTCGTGCTCGAAGGTCGCGGCATCGCGGCCGGGTTGCGCGTGCTGCGGCACGGTGAGTCCTTCCAAGGGCAGATCGACATCGCCGTAGTGCCCGTTGAGTGACCCTCCAGTAGAATCCACACAAGTTTGTCGCCAGTCAGCGTCAAGTGCCCTAGCAAAAGGAAGTCTTTGTGCCGAAGTTGACCGTCGAAGGAGTGGGCGAGTTTGAAGTGCCGTCCGACAAGCGCTTGGTGCTGGCCCTCATCGACGAGGCTGGGATCGACCAATTGCACGCGTGCGGCGGCAATGCCCGCTGTACCACTTGCCGCGTCGAGTTCATCTCAGGTGAACCCGAAAAAATGACGGTCGCCGAGAAGAACGTGCTGGCGGCGCGCGGGCTCAGCGGCATCCGCTTGAGCTGCCAGATTGAATGCGATCACGATATGTCGGTCCGGGCGATCAGTCGCCTGGCCGGCAGCGGTCGCGCCGACGCTGGTAAACGGCCGACCGACGAATTGGCTCCGCAACCGGTTGAATGGACGAACAAATGACCCAGCTTGCCGGCAAGCGCGTGCTCATCACGGGTGCTGCCCAAGGCATTGGTCGGGCCACGGCGCTGGTGCTCGCCCGCCGCGGTTGCGACGTCGTGCTCACCGACGTGCGCGAAGACCTGCTCGCAGCAACGGCCGCCGAGCTGCGAACGCAGGTCACTTACAACGCGCCGAAGCGCCCCTCAATCAGCGCCTACCCGCTCGACGTTACCGACGAAGCGGCGATCCTTGCCCTACGCGACGAAGTCCATCACACGCACGGCCCGATCGACATCCTGGTGAACAATGCGGGCCTGGTCTTCGGCGGAACGTTTCTCGACGTGCCCCTGGCGCGCCATCGCACCACCTACGAAGTCAACACGCTTGGCCTGGTGGCGATGACCCACGCCTTCTTGCCCGACTTGATCTCGCGCCCAGCAGGACATCTGGTGAACATCGCCAGCGCCAGCGCCTATATTGGGTTGCCTTATGGCACGACGTACGCATCGAGCAAATGGGCGGTGCTGGGCTTCTCCGACGGCATTCGCTTGGAGCTTGCAGAGTTAGGACAGCGCCATGTGCGCGTGACCGCCGTTTGCCCCAGCTTCGTCAATACCGGCCTGTTCGCCGGAGCGACAGCGATACGGCAAACCACTTTCCTGGAAACGGATTCGCTGGCCGAAAAAATCGTGCGGGCGATCGAACGCGACAAGATCTATCTGCTGGCGCCCCGGCTTGCTTACATCACACCCGTGCTGCGCGGGATTCTGCCGACCCGGCTGTTCGACGCTGTCGGTCGCTGGTTCGGCGTCACGACGTCGATGCGGCATTGGCAGGGCCGCGGGCATTCGGCCGCGACGCCATCCCCCGCTTCCACGGCCGACCGTCCGTTGGCGACGTCCTCCCGGTAAAACCCGCCGCTGAACGCTAATTCGAGCCGCATCGTCAGGGCGCCTTGCCAGCATCGGCGACTGACAATCGCTAACGCCTTGCGCCGGCGACAGATAGAATTCAATCGCCGGAACTGCTCGATCGCTCGCAATCCTCCGGCAAGAATTCCCACCCGCTCGGCAACTATTCTCACAGTCATGGCGACCCCAAGTCCCGCCGAAGACCCTGGCTCGCGCCAGGCGGCTGCGGACGTGGCCGCGATCGATTGGCCTGCCGAACTGGCGCGCCACGAACGCTGGCTGCGAACGGTCGTGGCTGCGCGGCTAGGGCAGCGGGGCGCAGTCGACGAGGTGCTGCAGGAGGTGTCGCTGGCCGCGCTCCGCCAGCAGGCTCCCCTGCGCGACGCGACGAAGGTGTCCCCCTGGCTCTACCGCACCGCGGTGCTGCAGGCCTTGTTGTATCGGCGCAAGGCCGGTCGACGGCAGCGACTGGCCGATCGGTTCGGCGAACATCGTCGACCGCTGGAAAGTGACTGTCGGGAAGCCGATCCACTCGACTGGTTGATTGCCGACGAGCGGGCCAGGCTGGTCCGCGAAGGACTAAGTCGGCTGGCGCCGCGCGACGCCGAAATCCTGCTCCTCAAATACACCGAGAATTGGAACTATCACGAACTGGCCGAGCACCTGGGCATCAGCCACAGCGCGGTTGAGGCCCGGCTGCATCGGGCCCGACAGCGGCTGCGGCAAGCACTCGCCGCGGTCGCGCCGGCTGAACTGGCACACGGCGCCTGACTGGGATTCGTAATCGCACGATGGATGCCAACGTCGATACCGGGGCGACTCTAGGAACGAACCTCAAATCATGTCCGACGAACAACAACTACTCGATCGCCTCGTCGACGGAGAACTCTCGCCCGAGGCACGGCGCGAGCTCTTACAGCGACTGGAGCAAGAGTCGGGAGGCTGGCGGCGCTGTGCGCTGGCGTTCCTTGAGTCGCAAAGCTGGGGCGAGGATTTTTCCGCGTGGCTCAATGATCCCGTTATGGGATCGGGCAGAGCTGGTGGCGGGCTCGAGTCGACAGTCACCGTGGCAACTACTACCCCAACTCGCACTGCCCAGCAAGGCACTGTGCTACGACGGTCTGCATCGCGGCGCTGGCTCGATCGCGCAGGTACGCTGCTGGCCGTCGCCGCCACATTCATGATTGCCTTCGGCCTCGGCGTCGCGTCGCGAAGGATACCCACTCACGGCCCCGAGGGGCTCGCAGCGCACGGCGGAAGTGCACCGACCACCGATCTGGTTACCGATCAAGCCATCGTCGCAACCGCTCCCGTCGCCGACAAAGCGAGCGACTTTAGTCCGCCAGGTCAATTGGCTCCGACCGAATTGGCCTCCGCGCTCGATGCAGCGCTCGCCAGCGCGGCGGACGACGACACCGGCGAAGCAAGCCCGATCTGGCTCCCCAGCGGATTGCCTGGCGACGAGAGCTTGTCGGGCGGTCAGCCCAGTCCGGCGCTACCTGCATACGTGAAGCGGGCTCTCGAGCGGTCGGGGCACGCGATCGAGCAACAGCACGAGCTCTGGCCCGTGCAACTAGAAAACGGATCGCGCGCGTTGGTGCCGGTCGAGCGCGTCAAGGTGCGATACGTCGGCAACGATTTCAAATAGACGACCCAACTGAACAATCCAGCACGCAGGGGGACGAGAAACGCTCGTCAAGGAGACTGAAACATGTTGTGGAACCGATGCAAAAACGTCACGACCTGGCTGGCGGTTGTCGCCGGCATCTTGGGCACGGGGGCCTGGGCTCAGGCCCAAAGCGGCGAAGCGCCGCACCGCCGCGTGGTCAAGCTGTTGCGCTTGCCGTTTAACGCCGGTGTGCTCAAGGTCGTGCTGGCTGCCGACCCCGAAGATGCGCCGCTCATTGACGACGGCGACGAGCGTCCCCGACGCGTGATCGTCCAGGATGTGCTAATCGACGATACGGATAAGCCGGCGAACGACCGCCGCTGGATCGGCTTGTCATGCTATCCAGCCGACGACACGCTCCGCAATCAACTCAAGCTCGCCGAAAACGAAGGGCTGGTCGTCGAGGCCGTCGTGCCCGAGGGCCCGGCCGCCAAGGCCGGTATCGAAGCCGGCGACGTCCTCCTGAAAGCGGGCGACAAACCGCTGGCCGACGTCCCCGACCTGGTCAAGGCGATCGCCGATGCCGGCGACAAACCTTTGTCGCTGGCCGTGCTGCGCAGCGGCGAGAGTAAAGCCATCGAGGTCACTCCCGCCGTGCGCGACGATGAAGCGGGCTTCCCCTTCCCGCTCGAGCCGGGCGAAGTACGGCATTGGCTCGAACGTGCCGGCGCCGCGGTGCCTCACCTGGCGCAGCGGCTCGGGCGCGATGTCTTGTTCCTGCGGGCAGGGTCGCCGTTGGCGGTCGAGTTTCCTGCCGACCTGAGCGTGACGATCAACAAATCGGGCAACGAGCCGGGCAAAGTCGTCGTCAAGAAAGGTGACCAGACCTGGGAGGTCGCCGAAAACGAGCTGAACAAGCTCCCCGACGAGGTCCGTGGCTATATCGAGATGTATCTGGGCAAGGCACCCACGCCCCCCTTGCCCAAGGAGCTCGAGGAGAAGCTCGGGGCGATCAAGCCATTCACGCTTCCGCTGCCGCCGCCAGGTGCGCCCGGAGCCCCGGCTCCGCCAGATCTGGATTCCCTGCGCCGCCGCGCCGAGGATGAGGCCCGGCGCGTCGAGCGCCGGTTGTACCGCGAGGTGGCTCCGCACGCCCAAGAGCTTCAGGATCGCCTGGAAAAGCTCGAAAAACGGCTGCAAGAGCGCCTTGAGCAGATCGATAAGCTGCTCGAAGGGCTGAAGGAAAAGGGCGAGGCGGTCGACCAAGCCGAGAAAACCGAAGGGGTGTAGCCCCCATTCGCCCCGGCGGCCGAGCACGCCCTCGACGCTACGGACGAAGCCCTCGCTTTGAGTACGAGCCTGCTCGCGCGGCGCCCCTGGTTGGGGTGGGTGCGGGCAGGCTCATTTCGTTGCCCACGGCCGCCGAGCGACCTCGCCAGAGACCGGCCCGGGAGCCCGCGTTTCGGCGAAATTCGGGCTAGAGTTTGATGCCGGATCGACCCCGACCGTGGGCCCGGCATCAGGGCCCTTGAACCAATCTCCGGCCGCTCTAAGCTTGAGCTGTCATGAGTTCGCATCCTCGTGCTTCGGCTGCCTCCAACAGGCGAATTTCGACGAACGGACAACTTCCCTGGTGGGTGCGCTTGCCCGACGAGGAGTTGCTCAAGCTGCGCCTTTGCGATCTCGATCTGCAGATCGAAGGGACCGCGCTGGCCGAGCGTATCGACCGGTTAGGCGAAGAGCTCGAGCAGCGCGGCATTCGCTTTCGCCCACACTGTTGGTTATCGACCGAGTGGTTCTCGCCCGACGGCGTGCCGGGGATCGCAGTTCCCTTTTATTTGGCGCATCCTCGGCTGGCGCGCCTCGAGCGCAAGCAGATGCTCGAAGTCGAGGGGGGGACCGAGGAGTGGTGCCTGCGAATTCTGCGTCACGAAGCGGGGCACACGATCGATACCGCCTTTCGACTGCATCGCCGCAAGCGGTACATCAAATTGTTCGGCAAGTACAACGCGCCGTATCCCGAGCACTACTATCCGAAGCCATATAGTCGCAACTACGTATTGAACCTCGAGCCGTCGTATGGCCAGGCTCACCCGGCCGAGGATTTCGCCGAGACCTTTGCCGTCTGGCTGCGGCCGCGCTCCAACTGGCGGACGACCTACGAAGGTTGGCCGGCGCTCAAGAAACTCGAATTCGTCTCGGAGCTGATGCTGGAGATCGGCACCCACAAGCCACTCGTCCGTTCGCGCGAGCAGGTCGAACCGCTGCGATCGCAGCGCATCACGTTGGGCGAGCACTATGCCCGCAAGCGCGAACTCTACGGAGTGAACCTGCCAAACTTGTACGACCAGCACTTGCGGCGGCTATTCTCCGAAGCGCCACAAGATTCCCAGCATCAGTCGGCGGCCACATTCCTCAAGCGTAACCGTGCCGAGCTGCGCCGCACGATCGCTCACTGGACGGGCGAGTACCAATACACGATCGATCAGGTGCTCGAAGAGATGATTGCCCGTTGCGAAGAGCTCAATCTCTACATGGATCGCCCCGCCGACCAGGCCAAGCTCGACGCCATGGTGCTGGTCACGGTGCAAACGATGAACTATCTGCACGGCGGACACCACCGGGTCGCGTTGTGACCAAAGCCAAACGCAAACGCCGCCGCGATTTCAAGAAACTGCGCGTGCTCGTTTTGGTGCACGAGGACCTGATCCCGCCCGATTCGTTGACGGGCCACACTGACGAGGAAATCCTCAACTGGAAAGCCGAGTTCGACGTCATCAGCTCGTTGAAGGAAATGGACCACGACGTCCGCGTGCTGGGCGTCTGGGACGACCTGGGCAAGGTCCGCAAGGAGATCGACGAGTGGAGCCCGCACATCGCCTTCAACCTGCTGGAAGAGTTTCACGGCATCGCCGTCTACGACCAGCACGTCGTCAGCTATCTCGAACTGCTGCGGCAGCCGTATACAGGATGTAATCCGCGTGGGCTGATGCTCTCGCACGACAAGGCGCTGTGCAAGCAAATCTTGTCGTACCACCGTATTCTCACGCCGCGGTTCGTCGTCTACCCGATGCGCCGCAAGGCGCGCCCGACCAAGCGTTTGAACTATCCCTTGTTGGTCAAAAGCGCCGTCGAAGAAGCGTCGCTGGGCATCTCGCAGGCTTCGGTCGTCACCAACGACGAGAAGCTGATCGATCGCGTCGAGTTCGTGCAAGAGAATCTCAAGAGCGACGCGCTGGTCGAGGAATACATCGACGGCCGCGAGCTGTACGTCAGCATCCTGGGGAACGAACGCCTCAAGGTGTTTCCTATCTGGGAACTTGAGTTCACCAAGAGCGACAAGGTGCCGCTGATCGCCACGGCCAAGGTCAAATGGGACCACGCCTATCAGAAGAAAATCGGCGTCGTGACCCACGCCGCCAGTGAACTGGGCGAAGGCGTCGAAAGCGCGATCATGAAACAGTGCGTTCGCGCGTACCGCGCGCTCTTCCTCAGCGGCTATGCCCGCATCGATTTGCGCCTCGACGCTCAAGGCCGGGCCTACGTGCTGGAGGCCAATCCCAACCCGAATCTCTCCTATGGCGAGGATTTCGCCGAAAGCGGCGAAGCGGCCGGCCTCCCCTACGACTTACTATTGCACCGCATCCTGACGCTCGGGCGCGGCTACCGCGCCGCCTGGCGCGAGTGACGCGCTGGATTGTCGAACAAGGCGAGGTGAGCGACACGGACGCGGCCCGGCGAACTGGGCGTAAAGCTGGCATTGCCGCTACTCGGTGCATGCGCGCCCCGGTTGCGTGGTTGGGTGCCCGGTGCCTATATTTGATCGATTAGCCAACTGTTGGCCACCGCTACAGGGCCGCGGTGTTCGACGGTAATACTTCCGGCATTTCGAGTTCGCTTCGAGGAGGTCACGCGTGTCCAACGGCAAGTACTTGTTCACTAGCGAATCGGTCTCGATGGGGCACCCCGACAAGCTGGCCGATCAAATTTCCGACGCTATCCTCGACTCGCTGTTGGCCATCGATCCGTATAGCCGCGTCGCTTGTGAGACCATGGTCACCACCGGCCTGGCCGTGCTCGCTGGCGAGATCACCACGCAGGCCAAAGTCGACTATCGCGAAGTTGCCCGGCACGCCATCACCGCGGCAGGCTATACCGACGACCGCATGGGCATCTGCGGCGAGACCTGCGCCGTGCTGCTCTCGCTGGGAACGCAAAGCCCCGACATCGCGATGGGGGTGAACGAGAACAGTTCGGCTGGCAAGGATATCGGCGCCGGTGATCAGGGCCTCATGTTCGGTTTCGCCTGCAACGACACGCCCGAGCTGATGCCGCTGCCGATCGCGCTGGCACACCGCGTGATCAATCGCCTGACGGTCGCCCGCCAAAAAAACGAAGTCAACTGGCTGCGCCCCGACGCCAAGAGCCAGGTCACCGTCGAGTACGACGGCGACAAGCCTGTGCGGATCGACACCGTCGTCGTCTCGACGCAGCACTGCCCCGAGGTGTCGCAAAAGGAAATCCGCGACTACGTCATCGGCCAGATCATCGAGCCTTCGCTCCCGCGCGAGTTGATGCGCGGCAAGGTGACGTATCACGTCAACCCAACCGGGCGATTTGTCGTCGGCGGCCCGCACGGCGATTGTGGTCTGACCGGGCGCAAGATCATCGTCGACACGTACGGCGGCTGGGGGCGCCATGGTGGCGGCGCCTTCAGCGGCAAGGACCCCACCAAGGTTGACCGCAGCGCGGCCTACATGGCGCGGCACATCGCCAAGAATATCGTGGCCGGCGGTCTGGCCGATCGCTGTGAATTGCAGTTGGCCTACGCCATCGGCGTCTCCGATCCCGTCAGTGTGCACGTCGAGTCGTTTGGCACCGGCCGACTCGACGACAGCCGCATCTGCGAGCTTGTGCGCGAACACTTTCCGCTGACACCCAGCGGGATCATCAAGTATCTCGATTTGCGGCGGCCGATTTACCGCAAAACGGCGGCTGGCGGCCACTTCGGCCGCGACGATCGCGACTTCACCTGGGAAAACACCGACGCGGCGGCGCGACTCAGTGAGGCGGCCGAGGCCGCCGTGGCAGCCGGCTGAGCACACCGCGCGAACGACGAACACGTTAGCCCGCGCGCAGTGCCCTCGAGCCCCACGCTGTGAATGTGAAATCCGAGTCGATCGTTCGCGCAACCGTGCCGGCTCTTGGTGAATTCCTGCGCAGCCGCGCATTGCTGGCAGCAGGCACCCTCGCCAGCGCGATCTTGTTGGGGTCGATCGCGGTGCTCGTCCAGCGTCGCCTCGCCGGCGTGCTGGTCGACCCTTTGGCGGCCGGCGCCTTTCTGGGCGTCGCGCTCCTGCTGGTGCCGTTGGCCGGAGCTGCCGCCGTCACGCTCGACTATCTTTTCGCGCCTCGGGCAAGGTCCGCTCGCGCCATGAAGTTGGCGCTCGCCGTGCTGACATTAGCGGGGTTGCTCTCGATCGCGGTTCCCGGAACGAGCGCTTGGGCATTGCTCGCCGGCGCCGTCGCGTGGCTCGCCGCCTCGACGATAGTACTAGGAAATGAGCGGATTAGCCAATGGGTTCGAAGCGCGCGGCGCTGGATCCCGTCCGCGCGAATTAAGAAACGAGGCGCTCGAAAGAGCTTCGACGGCGGGTCGATCGGCGCGCGCGCTGACGAGCGTGGAATCCTGCAACGCTTTGTGCGCCGCCAGATCTCCACAGACGGCGCCGAGCGGATCGATGGGTCCTTGCGCTGCGAGTTCGCGCCCGGTCAGCGCTCGGCCATGGCTCACGTGGCTTTTTGCCCGCCGCTACCTGCGCTGCCGAAAATCGAAGTGCGCCTCAGTGCGTCGCCGACGATCGACGGTATCTGCAAGGTGGCCGAGCTCTACGCGCACGCGGCCCGGTTCGAAGTGCGGCTGGCGGCACCGGCTCGCGCGGTAACGGTGACGCGCGTCGAATTCTCGGCGATCTCCGAGCCGCTTCCCGCGCGTGTCGAAGAAGGAATCGCCGACGGCACTGTCTGCCGCCACGAGCTCAACTGATCGCCCGAGCAATTGCGAGCTCTACGATGGCCCGTTGGCCACGACACACCTGGACAACACTCGTCACCTACGCACTGATCTTCGTGCTCTTTCCGGTGCTCTGTGTCCTGTCGTACTTATGGGTGAGTGGGCGCTGGTAGGCGTGCAACTTCGGTCGCCGTTCGTGGCTCACCTACTCAAACGGCGACGTCAGCAGCAGCACGCAGCCACTGGCGCTCGACTGATCGGGCTGTGAGAAGCCCGGCGCCGTGCGCTGGAAGTCGCCGGCCTCCAAGATCACGTCGCCAACCCGCAACGCCCCCTCGAGCACCAGGCACTCCTCGGCTCCTTGGTGCATGTGACCGGGAATCGACGCGCCCGGCGGCACGCGCATCAAGCACGTCATCGAACGACGCCGCGGGTCGACGAACAAAACTCGCATCGAAACCCCGCTCGCGCCGATCGAAACCCATTCGTCTTCGGCGCCGTGGGTGACGTACCAGCCCGGCTCGCGCCGCGCTCGTGGAGCCGCCGCTTCGCTACTGGTGGCCACCGAGACTAAACTCGCCGCTGCCGCGTCCTCTGCCGCGGCCACCGCCTGCTGTCGTGCCAATTGGCGGGTCATCGCTGCTTCAATAGCGATTTCGTCAAGCTCTTGTCGGCTGTCGGCGGAGACTCGCGCAAGCAGCGTCTCGCGAACCCGCGGCGGTGGCGCTTCGCTCGGCACTACCGTCGCCAGGGCCGTGGTAAGTGCTTCGAGCGCCCGCAATTCCGCCTTGCAGAGCGGGCAACCCTCGGCCAGATGAGCTTCGAAGGCGGTGAATTCATCGTGATTCATGGCACCCACGACATACAGCTCTGCGAGTTCAGTCGGATCGCCGATCGGATGTTGACTTGGCATTACAGCACGACCTGTTTCTCGGCGTGCAGCAGCGCACGCAATCGTTTCATGCCGAGCAGGATTCGCGTCTTGGCCGTGCCCAGTGGCACCGCCTGGTTTCGCGCGACCTGTTCGTGGGTTTGTCCGTCGAAAAACGCCAGGCAAATCGCGTCGCGCTGTTCGCGCGGCAGTTGGCCCAACGCGGTTTGCACCTGCGCCGTGGCCTCTTCGAATGCCAACCGTGCCAGTGGGTCGACAGATTCTGCTTCGATCGGATTCATCGGCAGTGCCGTGCGGCGGCGCCGTCGCAGCAGATCGACGCTGCGCGAGCGGGCCAAAAGCACAAGCCACGCCTCCGGGGCGGCCCGCGCCGGATCGTATTGTTTCGCGCTGCGCCACACCTGCCAGAAGATCTCTTGCAAGGCATCTTCGGCATCCACGCGCACTCGCAGCCAGCGCATCAGCAGACCAAACACGCGCGGAGCATGCCGATCGTAAAAGGCGGCGAACGCCTGCTGGTCGCCATGGGCGATGCGATCGAGCATTTGAGTGTCGGTCATCGTAGGCGGCCTCTTGCCAGGTGATCACGGTCGCTCCGAAACCTGGCTGCTGCTGTCCGCTGCTGAGAATAGCTTGCTGGATTTACGGGGGCAACAACAGTAAGGCACAGGCGACGTTACGTCGGCTACGATTCCAAAAAAATCTCGCTGCCGATGAATCCACTGGCGGATAGCCAACGTAATAGTTAGCGCCGCATGGCTCGGCGCAGCCCGTGGCTGCGCTGTGACCCTGCGCCCAGGTGGCAACAGCGGAGGCCAAAGTGTCCAGTTTGGGTCGCACGGCTCGCCGGCTCTGCGAGAACGTTGCGGTCTGCGAACAACGGATTTGCAACATGCGTTTGAGAACGGAGCGACGGATCGTTTGAATCTGCCCACTAAGCCTGCCGAATCGATTCCACCAATACCTGCCCCGCTAACTGACGCCACACCATCAGGCGAGGGACCAAGCGACGTGTACCTTACGCAGGACATCAGCGGGTTTCGCTCGCCGCTACTCCCCAAACTAATGCGTGAGTTTTCGCCGTTGGCGACCGTTGTGCGGCGTCCTGCCACGGGCACGATCGCCACAAGTGCTCTCGACATGACGGAGCTCCGCGCCGAGGAGTTGGCCGAGCAAGCCAAAGCCCGCAGCATGCATTTAGTGGTTCTTTTTGAGCAGGCGTCGGCGAGCGATGCAGCGCTTCCGCCACCGCCTGCAATCGTCCCGCCGCCGAATCCGCCTTTCTAATCAGGCGCCGGCGGCGGTATCGGCGTCGCCAAACTAGCGCCTGAGAGCAATGCCAACCAGCGCTCGCTACACTACACACGGCGCGTCCCGTGCGTGGTACGCTTTGCCTCGCGACGGCCGCGCAATTCGACAGCGGAGACAATCCGATGCTGCCATGCGGATGGCGTTCGATGTGCGGGACTACTGTGTTGTTAGCGGTTGCTGGTCCATGGGCTTGCCTGGCGATTACCGCGCCGGTCGGTATCGTCGCGGCCACCGAGCAACCGCCCAGCCAGCCAGACGCTGCCAACGCCGACCTCGACGCGCCGCCCCTCGCCGCATGTGACGAATTCATGGCGGCCTTCAACGCCAGCGACATGGCCGCCTGGCGGCGCACGCTCAACTACCCGCACGTGCGGCTGGCCGAAGGCACTGTGGTCGTTTCCCAAACCCCGGACGAGTACGAGCGCGAGTGGGACTTCGCCGAGTTCACGCGCCGCACCGGCTGGCACCATAGCCGGTACGATTACAAGCAGGTGGTGCAGCGCGCTCCCGATAAGGCACATGTCGCCGTGCGCTTCACGCGTTACCGGGCCGACGGCAGCAAGATCGCCACGTATGACGCCTTGTACGTCGTCACGAAGATTAATGGGCATTGGGGCGTGCAAATCCGCTCAACGTTCGCACCGCGAAAATAACCGGTAGCGAACGAGACGTGCAGCCATCCCCTAGCCCGCGGTTTTCGGTTACGTTCTGGCATGCTTCGCCCCACTGTACCGGCCGACGACGCGGCGCTGCTGATTCTGGCCCGGGACACGGGCGTCTTCCGCCCGATCGAAATCACCGCGCTGGAGGAGGTGCTCCGCGACTACCATGCGCACAATCGCGCGCTAGGGCATCAATGCGTCACCTGCCTTGACGACGGACGAATCGTCGGCTTCGCCTACTTCGCGCCGGCCGCCATGACCGATCGCACCTGGTACCTGTATTGGATCGCCGTCAGCAAACAATTGCAGGCTCGCGGCATCGGCGCTCAGATGCTGCGACATTGCGAAACCGCGATCCGCGAAGCCGGCGGGCGACTGTTGTTGATCGAGACTTCGTCGCTGCCGCACTACGACCTGACCCGCAAGTTCTACTTGAAGCATGGCTATCAGACGGCCGCCCTGCTCCCCGACTACTATGCCGACGGCGATGACATGGTCGTATTTGGCAAGCGGATGCGATAGCTGAAGACGGGCGCCGCCGCTGGCTTGTCCAACAGTGCCGTTGAGCGATGGCAATCAGCGGCGCTGGGGGGCCAGGGCGCAACGCCATCACACAATCCTGATCCGGAGAACCAGTTACTACAGATGCCGGCGCAACAGCATCGCCGGCCAGCGCAATTGATCGAGCTCGCGGACTCGCGCCGGATTCGCGGTTGGATAAGGGTCGGTCGCACCCTGCGGCACACCGTCGGCCCCCAGGCGGTCGGCGCCTCGCAATAACGCTTCGATGGACCGCAACAGCGCGGACGCCAGCCGCGGATCGCTCGCCACGATCGCCACTTCGGTGTTGAGGTTCTCACTGCGCGAATCGAAATTGTGCGACGTGACGATCACCACGCGCTCGTCGAACACCGCGCTCTTGTTGTGAAAGTGCTCGGGCCCGCTGTATTCGTAGATTTCGATCCCGGCAGCCAGCAGCCGCGGGCGATCGTTCGTGTAGCCGGCATGCGCGAACATGACGTTCGTGCTCGCCAGCGAGTTGGTCAGTAGTCGCACTGCCACGCCACGCCGGCGGGCACGCAACAACGCCGCTTCCATCGCTTCGGGCGGAACGAAGTAGGGGCTTTCCAGCCAAATGGATCGCTGTGCACCATCGATCAGGCGAATCATCTCGGTCGTGATCGGGTCGGGCTGCTGCTTGACGCCTCCGGCGTCGTAGAGAAACCGCGCGCCACCAGCGTCCGACAATCCGGCACTCCAGTCGTTGTGGGTACTGAGGTGCCACAGCTCGCCGCGTGCGAGCACTGCCAGCCCTTGATCGAGCACACCCGCGGCCCAGCGCACCCCTGCCGCGCGATCGCTCGCCGCGATCGTTCCCGCGGGTGGGGCCGGCGCCGCGAGCCAATTGCGGCCGGGCGATACGTCGGGCGGTTCGGCGGCATAGTTGGCCGGCTCAATCGGCGCGGCCTCTTGGCTGGCCCACAATTGATCGAAGCAATCCTGCACGGTGTTGGCCGCGGCGCCACGCACATAAACGTCACGATCGACGAAGTTGCTGATCGACAATCCATAGTGCGGATCGTTGACATTGCGACTGCCGACAATCGCTTCGCGGCGATCCACCACCAGCAGCTTATCGTGCAGCCGGCGATTGGCCCCACCCAGCCGCGTCCAAGTGAGCGGATGGTAGACGCGGATCTCCACGCCGCTATCAGCCAGGTGCGCCACCAGCGCGTCGGGCAAGTGACTGCGATAGTCGTCCATCACCACGCGCACGCGCACACCGCGCCGCGCGGCGTCGCGCAGCAGCGATAGCATGGCGACACCATAGTTGTCGTACTTGAGCGTGTAGGTAGCCAGCGAGATCTCACGGCGCGCCTGCTGCACCAGATCGATGCGCGCTTGGCCGGCTTCGATGTGCGTGGAAAGCAGTCGCAGCGCATCGGCGCGCGCGGTCTGATCAACAACCACCAACGTCAACAACACGCACCAGGCAGCCAGTCCTCGCCGCCAGCGGCGCGCAATCTGGCCGCCGTCCGCGTTTCGCACGTCACACCTTGTCGGCAGCGAGCAGGACACGACTGTCTCGTTGATCGTCACGGATGGCAATTCGCAGGCGCACTTCTTGGCGAGCCCAGTGCCAGAGCGCGGCCGGGTACCCTCGTAGTTTCATCGACGCGGCACCGCGCGAGAATTTGACGATTTTGCCGCCAACGCGGGCCCAGAACTGTCTCGCATGTCCCCGAGACCAGCATGCGCAATCCGTTAATCCATCGGCCTTTGCGATGCAAGTCGGCGGACTGCTGGCATCGACATGCAACTCGCGACTGGTCCCCCAACCGAGCCCCGGCAGACAACATTGGCCGTGAGTTTTCGCCACATCGCGGCAACTGCGACAAACTGGCTTGTGGCCGTACATGCTCCTGGAGATTCAACCCGATCGTCATTTTGGAACCAGTAACTACCTGTTTGCCGACGCCCACGTGGAGACGATTCCCGTCGAAACCGTTCGCCGCTGAGCTGATGAGGACTCTGCGAATGGAACGAACTTCGCCAGGCCCGAGCAATAGCGCTCGAGCTTACCCGTTCAATCACGATCGTTCATTGAGGTTTACGCGTTATGAACTTTCGCATTCTCGCGTTCTGCGCACTTGTTTTGTTGACAGCTCTTGAACCTGCCCGCGTGTGGGGGCATGGTCGTGGCGGCGGCCAAGATCTGGGCCGCGGCGGTCCCCGAGCCGTCGAGCATCGTGCTAGCGTCCTTGGGGCTGGCCGTGGCTTTCGGCGCGGCGCTGCGACGGAGAAAGCGCAACGTTCGCCGCCGAGCTTACTCGACTCGACTGAGCGTGCCGAAGTCCGCGCGCTAGCTCGTACGGCGCGTTGACTGATAGAACCATCGCGCGTCGCGCGAGATTTCAGTCGAGCATCATCACCTCGACCGCGTCCCCCGCGGCGTAGCGCTTGTCGCCCGCCGGAAAATATGCCAGCGCATTGGCTGCGGCCGCGGTGCGCAGATCGGCAGATCCTTTCCACCGCAGCGGCTCGACCGCGAGTCCGTCGGGCATTGTTCGCGCCAGCGACGGATGGAAGGTCGGCCGGTCTCCTTTATGGATAAACTCGGCGGTCAATTGCCCGCGGACTCGCCGCGGTCCGGCCGCCGTGCGCCCCGCCAAACGATCGATCGCCGGCCGCACGAACAATTCGAAACTCACCAGCGAGCTGACCGGATTGCCTGGCAGACCGAAGACGAGACGATCGCCCAAATCGGCCGCGACTTCATCGCTCATCAGGTCCGGTGGTTTAATTTCGGCAGCCCGCTTTGCCGGCAACACGCCAAACCACAGCGGCTTTCCCGGCTTCAAGCGCAGCTTGTGAAATACTTGCTCGACACCTAGTTCGGCAAGAACTTGCGGCACGAGATCGACAGCACCAGCCGATACGCCTCCCGACAGCACCAGGATGTTGGCCAAGTTCAGCCCTGCCGATACGCGCTCGGCGAGATCGCGTTGATCATCGCGCGCAACTCCCAAGGAAATCGGCACGCCGCCGGACCGCGTCACCAGCGCCTCGAGCATCGGGCCATTGGAGTTGCGTATCTGCCCGGGCGCCGGCACCGTGCCAGCGGGCACCAACTCATCGCCGGTCGACAGTACCGCCACGCGCGGCCGTTCGATCGCAAGTAATTCACTGCGCCCTGCTTCGGCCGCCAGACCCAAATCGACCGGTCGCAGCACCTTGCCCGCCGATAGCACCACGTCCCCGGCTAGCATCGAGCTTCCCTGTCTGAGAATGTTCTGTCCCGGCTCGATGATGCGATCGACCCACACCGTACCCAGTGCTTTGTTGCCGCGCGCCGCGCGATCCCCCCAAGAGCCCTCTGATCTGGCATCGGATACCAAGAGGGAACTGGCGGCTCTCGTGTGCTCGACCATGACGACCGCGTTACAGCCAACAGGTACTGGCGCGCCGGTCATGATGCGCGAGGCTTCACCCGGCCCCAGCGGCCGGCTGGGCACGCCGCCGGCCAGCACTTCGTCGATCACGCGCAATTTGGCCGGGATATCCGCGAGATCAGCCGCCCGCACCGCGTAACCGTCGACAATCGATTTGTCCCAAGGAGGAGAATCGAGATCGGTTTCTACGTCCTCGGCCAGCACCAGCCCCAACGCGGCCCCCAGCGGCACGCGCCGTGCCGGCCGCGCCGCCACGCGCGACAGGACCAACTCGAGCGCTTCGTCAACCGTGAGCATCATCAACCCGCCCGCGAATCGCTGGTCGTGGTGTGCCACTGCTTCGCAGAAGCAGTGCAATGACTAGCCCGCATTTCTCACCAGCCATCTGCTACGCGGAGCCCAAGTCCTTGGATGGCGGCGTCGCCGGGTGCGTCTCGGTCCTCAACGTATGAGCCAATACGCTTCCGGTCGATCCACACCCTGCTTCTTGCCATCCAAGCACTTAACTCTGCTCGCGACGAAGTTGGTGAGAAATGCGGGCTAGAAGCAGTTTCAAAACCAGCATTGAATCGACGTCGGGTGCCACTGCAAGAAGCGTCTAGCAGTGCCTTATCGAACTTCGCACTGCTGGGCAAGCCAGCAGTGGCACCCAAACCAGGTTTTGAAACTGCTTCTAACAACTAACAGTGCTTGCCGAAAGGGCAAGCAGTGGCACACGGAAAAAACCAATCCGAATTAGCCGCCGCGATCGACGCGCGCCAGATCGGCGTCGACCATCATCCGCACCAATTCGGCGAAGCTCACGCGCGGCTCCCAACCCAGCGTCGTCCGGGCCTTGCTCGCATCGCCACAGAGCGTCGTGACTTCGGCCGGCCGCAACAGCGCAGGATCGGTCTCCACGTGCCGGGCGGGATCGAGCCCCACGTGAGCAAACGCCAGTTCAACCAGATCGCGAACCGAGTGCTTGACTCCCGTGGCGACGACGTAGTCCCCTGGCTGGTCTTGTGCGAGCATCTGCCACATCGCCCGCACGTAGTCGCCGGCAAAGCCCCAGTCGCGCTGCGCCTCAAGATTTCCCAGCCGCAATTTCGTCGCACGCCCGAGCTTGATGCGGGCGGCCGCGTCAGTCACTTTGCGGGTGACAAACTCCAGCCCGCGCCGCGGCGATTCGTGATTGAACAGAATGCCCGAGCAGACAAACAAGTCGTAGCTCTCGCGGTAGTTCACAGCGATCCAATGGCCATAGGCCTTCGCAGCGCCGTAGGGACTGCGCGGCCAGAAGGGAGTTTCTTCGTTCTGGGGTTCTTGCCGGACGCGGCCAAACATTTCACTGCTGCTGGCCTGATAGAAGCGGATCCGCGGATTGACCTGGCGCATGGCCTCAAGCAACCGCGACACCCCCAGCGCGTTGATCTCACCGGTCAACAACGGCTGGTTCCAGCTCGTCGGCACAAAACTCTGGGCAGCCAGGTTGTAGAGTTCGTCGGGCTGCGCCAGTTCCATCACCCGCAACAGTGACCACTCGTCGAGCAGATCGGCATGATGTAGATGCAGCCGTTCCTGAATGTGCGCGATGCGCTGGCACCCCTCGCCCACCGGCCGGCGCAGCACGCCATGTACTTCGTACTGCTTTTCCAGCAAGAGTTCGGCCAGGTAAGAGCCGTCCTGCCCCGTGATGCCGGTAATGAGCGCTCGCCGCGACATAATAGTGCCATTGTCGCAAGCGGCATGGCCCGCTCCAAGTGGCAGGCGACCCGTCCCAAACGATCACTTTCACGCCGCCAGGCTAGTTTTCGGCGGCCGGCGGCGTGGTGCCCCCCTCGGCCGCCGACTCATCCGAATCCGTCGCGCCGGCCCCTGGAGGCATGGTCTCGTTCGGTTCCTCGTCTGCAGCACGACCCGCCTCGCGCGGCACGCGAACTACGGCGGCCAGGGTGTCTCCCTCGTCGAGGCTCATGATCCGCACCCCCTGCGTATTGCGGCCGATGATGCTGATCTCGCGGGCAGCCATCCGCTGAATCTTGCCGCGGGCCGTGATCATCAGCAGTTCGTCGTCGTCGGTGACCGAGGTGACGCCCACGACGGGGCCATTGCGCGGCTGTGTCTTGATGTCGCGCAACCCGCGCCCGCCGCGCCGCTGCGCGCGGTACCGCTGGCTCGTGGAGCTTTCGCCCGATTCCTCTCCCTCGCCGAGTTCGTCACTTTCCTCCGCCCCCGTGGCGACATCGTCGGCCGACTCGTCGACTTCGCTCCCTGCGTCGGCGTCGGATTCGGCAATTGCGCTATTGGGTCCGAAGAATGTCCGTTTGCCGTAACCGTTTTCGCAGGCGGTCAGCAGCGTGGCCTCGGGGTCGGCCACAACCATCCCGACAACGCGGTCTCCCGCCGACAACGTGATCCCTTTGACGCCGGTGGTGTTGCGACCCATCGGGCGCGCCTGGGCTTCGCTAAAGCGAATCGCCATCCCCCCCGTGGTTGCCAGCACGACTTCGTCGCCGGGACGCGTGACCACGACGTCGACCAGTTCATCCCCCTCGCGCAGCTTGATCGCGATGATGCCCCCTTTTAGTGGACGGCTGTACTGTTCGAGCGAGGTCTTCTTGACGACTCCGCCACTGGTGGCCATCAACAGCGAAGCACCTGGCTCGTTGAAATTGCGCACCGCCCGGCAATCCGCAACGCGCTCGTCCGGGGCAAACCGCAGCAGGTTCACCACCGCCCGACCGCGGCTTTCGCGGCTCATTTGCGGCAGATCGTACACCTTCTGCCAGTAGCATTTGCCCAGGTTGCTGAAAAACAGCAGATAGTCGTGCGTGCTGGCGACGAACAGGTGCCGGATCGGGTCTTCTTCGTCGGTGCGGGCGCCGATTAACCCCTTGCCGCCGCGGCGCTGCGCACGGTAGACGCTCGACGGGGTCCGCTTGATGTAGCCCTGCTGGCTGATCGTCACGACCATCGTCTCTTCGGCGATCAGGTCTTCGAGATCAATATTCCCCAGCTCTTCACCGCTGATTTCGGTGCGGCGCTCGTCGCCGAAGCGGCGCTTGATCTCCAGCAAGTCGGCCCGCACGATCGCCAAGACGTGCTTCTCGTCGGAGAGGATGCGCACGTACTCGGCGATTTCGTCGAGCAGCTCGCGATACTCGCCGCCGAGCTTTTCCTGCTCGAGATTGACCAACTGGCCGAGCGTCATTCGCAGGATGGCGTCGGCCTGCACGGCCGTTAACGTGTAGGTCGTGGATACGCCGCGCTCCGACTGGAAATCGGCGTAGCCCGCGGCCCCCAGCGCCCGCTCCATCATCGCGGCGGGCACCTCGATCCCCATCAGCCGCGCTTTGGCCTCGGCTTGCGTCTTCGACGTGCGGATAGTCTGGATCACTTCGTCGATGTCGGCGAAGGCCAACAACAAACCTTCGACCGTGTGTTTGCGCTGTCGCGCCTTGTTGAGCAGAAACTGCGTGCGACGGCGAATCACCGTCGTGCGATGCCGCACGTACTCTTGCAGCATCTCCTTGATGTTCAACAGCCGCGGCCGGCCATCGACCAAGGCCAGCAGAATGATCGAGAACGTGTCTTGTAGCGGCGAGAACTGATAGAGCTGATTGAGCACCACCTCGGGGTCGGCGTCTTTCTTCAGCTCCAGCACCAGCCGCACTGGCTCCTTGAGATCGCTCTCGTTGCGCTGGTTCGAAATGCCCTTGATCTTGTCCTCGTTGATTAGCTCGGCGATCCGCAACTCGACGGTGTCGCGCGCCTGCTGGAAGGGAATCTCGTGCACCACGATGCGGTGTCGGCCTTTTCCGTGCTCTTCGATCGTGGCGCGGGCGCGCAAGGTCACATTGCCGCGCCCCGTGTAGTAGCCGCGGCGAATGCCCACGCGCCCGCAGATGATCCCCCCCGTGGGAAAGTCGGGACCGGGAATGATCTCCATGATCTCGTCGATCGACACGTCGGGCTCGTCGATCACCTTGATCAAGCCATCGCAAACTTCGCTGAGATTGTGTGGCGGAATCGAAGTCGCCATGCCGACCGCGATGCCGTTGGCGCCGTTGACCAGCAGGTTCGGAAATCGCGCCGGCAAGACCGACGGCTCCGATCGCTCCTCGTCGTACGTCGGCACGAAGTCGACGGTGTCGAGCTTCAAGTCTTCCAAGAGCAGCGAGGCGAAGTTCGCCATCCGCGCCTCGGTATATCGCATGGCCGCCGGCGGCAGCCCCGCGATCGAACCGAAGTTCCCTTGCTTGTCGACCAGCACGTAGCGCATGTTCCACTCTTGGGCCATGCGCACCAGCGTGGGGTAGATCACCTCCTGGCCGTGCGGGTGATAGTTGCCCATCGTGTCGCCGCAGATCTTGGCGCACTTGACCCGGCCGGCGCCCGGGCCCAGGTTCAGGTCGTTCATGGCCACGAGAATCCGCCGCTGCGAGGGTTTTAGCCCGTCGCGCACGTCGGGCAGGGCGCGGCTCACGATCACGCTCATCGCGTAGGTGAGGTAGCTGTCCTTCAGCTCATCCTCGATCGACATCCCGATGATTTTGCCGGCATTGGAGTCGCCGGCCGTGGCGCCCGCAGGCAGTTCGGGGGTTTCATCCGCGTCCGAGGGCTCAAGATCGTCGGGGTCGGTAGGGTCGTTGGACAACCTGCACTCCTTTGGCCGAAGGCCCGCCGATCACTCGGATCGCGAGCAAAAAATGGCTCGTTTGAGGCCCCAGTAATTTACCGTTTTTGGGGCCGATTCGCAATGGGCCGGGAGCGTCGCAAGTCATTTATTTTCAATCACTTGCAATTGACAATTCGCAGTTAAGAGGTCCGTCTTCGAGCGTCCCAAAATCAGGCCGGTTTCTTCAGTTCGAATCGCCCGTCCGAACTGGGCGCGCGAAACTGCGGGATGAAACTCGCGCAAACGGCGGAGACTAGGTCGCGTCGGCTTTGAGAAAGCCGAGTTCGACCAGCCGCTCGAAGACTAGCCGCGCCACCGGCGCCGCCGCGACGGTTCCCTCGCCGGCGTGCTCCAGTGCCACGACGACGACAATGCGCGGCGCCTCGGCCGGCGCGTAGCCGGCAAACCAGGCGTGGTCGCCTAGCCCTGAGCCAGCTTGTGCCGTCCCCGACAAACCAGCGATCGATGTTGTCGACCCCGCGAGCACGGCGTTCGCCGCACCATCCGGATCGTCGACCGCGTATTGCAATGCCTCGCGCAACGTTTGCAGGTGGAGCTGATCGAGCCCCTCGATTGCGCGTGGCGCGCGCGCAATCAGTTCTGGGAACTCGCTGTCGAAGTCCACACGAATCGGCTCGCCGGCTTCTCGATCGCCCAAGGGCGCTTCGGCTACTCCTAACGTACTGACGACGTAGGGCGTTACAAGCTGTCCGCCGTTGGCGATCGCGGCCATCGCCCGCGCCACTTGCAGCGGCGTGGCCGTCAGCGCTCCCTGCCCGATCGCCAGAAGTTGCGCCGTTGTCCGGGATCGGTCCGAGTCGACAGGCGTTGCTTCGCCAGCATCAGGAACGTGGCCGGCCGATTCATCAGGCAAGTCCACTCCGCTCGGCTGACCGAAGCCAAAGCGCTCGGTCCAATCAACCAGCGGCCCAGCGCCCACTCGCGCCGCATGCTCAAAGAAATAGACGTTGCACCCACAGGCCAGCGCCTGGGTTAGATCGACTTCGCCATGACCGCGTCCGTGTCGGCGATAGACCGCGCAGCGCAGCTCGTTGGGTTGTCGCCAGTAACCCTGGCAAGCCAGCACCGTGTGGGATTGGACCTTGCCTGAATCCAGCAAAGCCAGGGTCGACATCACTTTGAAGATGCCACCCGGCGGCAGTGCCATCCGACAGGTGCGGTCCACGAGTGGTCGACCGGGATCAGCCAGCACTTGCTCGATCGACGCGCGCACTCCGTGCGTGAAGCCCTCGGGCGAAAACGTCGGGACCGAGGCCGCGGCCAAGATCGCGCCGCTGCGTGCTTCGAGCACGACGATCGCCCCGCCCCCTCGCGTCGCCTTGAGGCCGGCGGTTGTCGTCCGCCGTGCCAGCGCGCGCTCGATCAATTGCTCGCAGCTAGCCTGGAGTGAGGCATTGATCGACAGCATGACATCGCGACCGCGCACGGGCTCGGCGCGTCGAAAGCTGGCCAGCCTGTGGCCGGAGCGATCGACGACTTCGACGTCCGCGCCCGCGCGGCCGCGCAGCCGCGATTCGAGCTGCCGTTCGATGCCCATCACGCCGCCGCGCGGCGCCGACGCCGAGTTGATCTCGGCGGTGGACGATCCTGCCGAGGCAACGCCCAAGTGCCCGATCAAGTTGGCTGCCAGCGATCCTTGCGGGTAGCGGCGATGCGGCAGTTGCACGACCCGCGCGCCGGGGTAGGCAGCCGAGCGCGACTCGATGGCCGCGGCCGCTTCGAGCGTCAGACCTTCGAAAACGACATGATGCTCTAGTTCTTCGGCCACCGCGATCTCGGCCGGCGGACGGCGATCATCGGGAGGAAAAAGCAAGCGCCGAATGTGCTGTGCCAGCGAAGCCGGTTGCGCAGACCTCGGCTTAGTGTTTGGCGATACCGAGGCCGCCGCATTGATCTCATACGCGCGTCTTCGCGCGGCGTTCACCTCGCCGTGAATTGCCGCGACGCGCGATTGCACGCGCCACGTGGCGGCGCGCCATTGTTGGGCCGACAGCCCGCAAAGTGCTGCCAGCGACGCATGCAGTGCGGCACGCTCGTCGCGCAATCGCGCTATTTCGCGTGCCACCCGGCCGGCATCACGTCGTTCGGCGAGCCCCAGTCGCGAGCGAGCCTGGAGTCGCAGCCAGCCTTCATTGGGAGGTTCTTCCAACCAACGGTAGGAGACAGCTAGCGCCAGCCGATGTTCATCCTGGGCCAATACGGTACCGTCGCGCGTCAGAATGCGGCCGCGCGGCGCAAGTAGCACCTCCACTCGCTCGATCGGCCGGGTCGCCAACTCGCGATAGGCCGTGCCATCCCGTCGCTCGAGCCACGCCATGCGCGCCCACACCAGCAACAACATGAGCCCGACCGCCACGGGCCACAGACTGAGCCGCGCGCGGGGATCGATAACGGCGCCATCGTCCGCGACGTCGGGCAGCACGCGATGCCAGTCGAAATGTCGGTCGGGTCGCGGCATGGTGAATTTGTAACTGTGGGTTTCGTTGGCCGCGCAGCGGCCGCAGCGCTTAGCCGTGGGTGTTAACCCACGGACACCAAGCGAGTAATAACAATCAAGCCAGGTTCCCGTGGGCTGGCGCCCACGGCTAAGCGCCGTCGCCGCTGCGCGGCTAGAAGCTCGGCGGCGTTGAACATTGTCAGTATGGCCCGCGTTGAATCGCTACCAAGACCACTCTGCCGCATCGCCGACCTCCGTCAACTAATGAGTGGACATGTATCGAGAGCGAGGGTCGCCAGCGTGAGCGCTAATCAAAACATCGTCGCTCGACGGTTGCCGCCAAACTCGTCCGTCACGTGCGCGCTGCCCCACAACTCGCCACACCAACGCCAGGCCAACACGATCGGCAGCGCGCACGCCACGCTATAGCCGCCGACGATCGCCCCCTGCAGGCACGAACGAGCCCAAGCGGCGTTCGCATTACCCGTGAGTACCAGAATGATCGCTAGCGCGACGGGCGTCGCCACCGATAACCCGGTCACTACTGCCCGTCGACTCAGTCGGCTCGCAGGCCGCTCGTCGTCGAACCAGGCGCAAGCCGCGCCGGCCAGCGAATACACAAGCGTCACTATTCCCAAGCGACTGCCGGCCGACAGGTCGCACGCTAGACCCAGAGCACTCGCGCCGACAACGACCCACGTTCCACGGTTCAACACGAGCCAAACGAAGAGCGCCGCGAGAAAACCATCGGGCACTACCGCGCCGATCGCCACGCGCGCGGTTACGGTGCCGTCGACCAGTGCTGCAACCGCCAGCAAAATTGCTAAACCGATAATTCGCATCGCGGCCTACGGGGACGGGAGTCGTTTCTGAGCTTCGGTGCCGAATTCCGTTACGCCGCTGGCCAGAAACGACTCCCGTCCCCTTGCCTCCGATCGACTCATTTAGTTCTCGCGGATCGCCACCCGCGCCGGATTGAACTCGACGCGCAGCACGGCCACGCGATCGGGCACCTTTTGTGGATCGAATGCTGGCCGCACCCATACGTCCCAGTGGTTGGCTCCTGCCGGGCATTCGGCTCGCTCCACCTCACCGTAGACTAGCGGGCCGTCACAGTAGCCTTGAGCCGATGCTGAAACGACCACGTCGCCGACCGCCACCGGCTCGTCGGCCGCGATGAGCCGCACGCGGCAGAGCGTACCGCCGTGGCCTTCAAGAATTCCGCGCGGGGCGACAACCGAGGCGCGCTTGCCACCCGACGCGCGAAGTTCCACCAGGTCGCGATAACCTTCGTCGGTCACGCGGCGCACTTCGCTGGTCCATTCGTTGATCTGCGCCAAGCGCCCCCACACGCGACCGCCCGCCAGCACGACATGATCGATCGTCAGGGCAGCATCGCGGCCGCGATCCAACAGCGTCCGTGTTGGCGTCAGCACCAGCGCGCCGTCCTGTACGCCTTCGCGGCGCCCGCGATCGATTTGCCGGCGCTCGACGAGCCACGCTTGAGCCAGCGGACCGAGCACGCGAGCTTCGACGGCAGCCGCTCGCAAGAGCGCGTCAGCAGAGCCTGTAGCCGGCCTCACGGAGGCCGGAGTTGAGCCGAGACTTCCGGGGTCAATGACCCCGGCCACAGAATTCGCCACGTCAGCGGGTGCCACTGCTGGCTTGTCCAGCAGTGCGGCCTTTGGATCGGCGGGTGTATTTCCCTGACTGCCAAAACTCGTCGCCGCGAGCGCCACGCGGTGGCCCGTTTCAAGTTCGGCCAGCTCAGCTTGCAGCCGCTCCACCTCGAGCCGCAAATCGGCGACTTCGCGCGCATCGCCCCACGTGGCCCCCCAGGCACGAGCGTAGTCAACGCTTTGATCACAAGCCCGCGATACAGCACTCCGCGCCGGCTCGATCGCGCGTTGCCAGGCCCAGCGCGCGGCACTGGTCGCGCGATCCGGTAGCAACAACAATGCCGCGGCGCACAGCGGCCACAACAACAGCCCGACCCGGCTCGCTCTGCGGCGCTCGCTATACGTCGTCATCGCTCGATTCCAGATTGCCGCGCCACAGCGACAGCTCTTCCAGGCACTTGAGCGTGCCGCGCGCGACCGCTTCCAACGCGTTGGGCGATACCCGCGTCGGCACGCCCAGCCGTTCGGTGAAATAGCGATCGAACCCGCGCAGCAGGGCCCCGCCGCCGGCCAGCACCAGCCCATTGTCGACCAGGTCTGCCGCCAGCTCGGGCGGACATTCGTCGAGCACCGCGTGCATCGCTTCTACGATCGCTTCCAGCGGATCGGCCAGAGCCTCGCGAACCTCCTCGCTGGTCACGGTGCTCTTGCGCGGCAGCCCGGTCACGGTGTCAACGCCGCGCACCTCGGCCGCCAGTTCGTGATCCAAGGGCCAGGCGCTGCCGATTTCGATCCGCAGTTCTTCGGCGGCAGACGGCCCGATGCGCAGGCTGTAGCGGCGGCGCAAGCTGTCGGCGATTGCCGTGTCGAACGTGTCGCCGCCGACGCGAATCGACCGGCTCGCGACCACGTCCGACATGCTGATCACCGCCAGCTCGGTGGTGCCGCCGCCGATATCGCAGATCATGCTGGCCATCGGCTCGGCGATCGGCAGCCCCACGCCCAGTGCCGCGGCCTTGGCCTCGGGAATCAAGAACACCTGCCCGGCGCCGGCCCGCTGCGTGCTTGCCAAGAGGGCCCGCTTCTCGACCGGCGTGATGCAGCCAGGCACGGCCACCAGCGCGCGCGGCCGCGCGAAGCCGGTCTGCCGCTGCGCCTTGCGAAAGAAGTAACGCAGCATCGCCTCGCACAACTGAAAGTCGGTGATCACGCCCGCCGACAGCGGACGCACCACCGAGATCGAGCTCGGCGTGCGCCCCAACATCTGCCGCGCCAGGTGACCGACAGCGCATCCGCCGGAGAGAATGTTGCGCGTCCCTTGCTCGACCGCGACGACCGAGGGCTCATTCAAGACGAGCCCCTCGCCGACCACGCTGATCAGCGTGTTAGCGGTCCCCAAGTCGATAGCCAACTCGGGGCGGAATCGAGATACCAGGTGGCGGAGCATCCGTGCTCTTCAACCCGCGTCAGGAGGAATTGAATTTGAACTGGCCGCACTTCCTTGGCGTCACTGGCCGCACTGTGCCGCAAACTCGCTCGCCAGCGACTGTGCGTCAGACGATTTCAACCAGGGATCCAAATTGCGGAACCTGTTCGATCGACTGCACTCGCGCGCCGGTCCCCTTGATGTCCCATTCGTAGGAGCGTACTTCCAGCATCAAGGCCACGGTGCCGATCAGCAGCGCCAACAGCGACAGCACGAGCATCATGAAGTAGATGTCGGGCTTCCACTTGGTCGAGGCAACTGGCCGGTCAGTTGAGTCGAGTCGCGACACGGTCTTCCTTTTGGATGTAGCTTTTGCGGTACTCTGGCAAAATCTTGCCGACCGCCTTGTCGGGGCGGGTCGTGATCACTTCGATGCGGCCGATGTACTTGTTGTTGCTCGCCCCCCGGCGGAACACGTCGAGCGTGTGACCGCGGCGGATGCCGTCGTCCGAACCGAGCGAAATCTCGACCAGCCCTTCGCTGTTAACCGCCAGCACTCGGCCATCGACTTTGGGGGCGACGCCGTCGACCGGCTCGTGCTCGTCAAGATCGTGGGCACCCAGCACGCCACGCGTGCGGGCCAGGTCCTCGCCCAATTGTTGGTTGCGGTTCTGCAGCAGCCGTATCTCCCCCTCCGTGCGATGCAGTTCGTCGGTCAGCTTGACGGCGCGGGCAAAGGTCTGCTCTTTCTCCGTCTGCACCTTGGCGATATTGGCGCGCAGTTGTTCGAGCTCCTTCAACTGAGCCGTGGCATTGTTCTGCGTGGCTTCGATCTCGGCGGTCAGCCGGCGATTCTCGGCGACGAGCGTCTCGTGCTCCTTGCGCTGCTCGTTGAACTGGCGATCGAGATTGTCCTTTTCGGTTTGCAGCTTGGCGACTTCCTGCACGCGGGCTTCGGTCAGCTTCTGAATGTCTTGCTCGAGCCCTTGTACCTGGGACTGCAGTTCCTGCTCGCGCCGGCGGGCGTCTTGCAATTGCATTCGCAACCCGATCTGTTGACCGGGCCCGGCTTGCGTTCGCTCAACCTCGTCCTTCCAGTTCTTGTGCGTGGTGTAGACGACCATGGCCCAGGCCATGAAGACGATGCTTGCCACGAGGTTGCCAATGATCAGGATCTTGCCGAACAGGTTCATGGCGCCTGATTCCCCGAAAGAGCGTGGCCCGACCGTTGAACCTCCTTGTCGCCGGCAGCCACGTGGTTGCTGCGGAGCCTCTCAAGTTCATTGAAGTTCGATCACGCAAGCGGGCCTGGCGGCGACGGTTCCGGTTCGTCACCCTCAAGGTCCCAGCGCCGATCTCCTGTCGGCGCTCGCGGGCGAGTAACGCGCCCACAGCTCGCGATCAGCCCCGCAGCCTGGCACTTCAACCCGACTCAAACGATTACACAGACGAGAGATAGGCAGCTTGGGCTAACCCGTCAAGTATAAACTCGCCTGTCGCTAAGTGTCAATCTTAGCCCGAGGGCAATTGATGCACTGGTAGCACGCGTTTGCCGCCGGTTTTGCCGTGTATTACCACCAAGAGGGGACGATCCAGCGATTCCGACGAGCCGTGGTGGACGGGCCGTTTGCTTGCGCTAGCGCCAGCTCGACGAACCGAGGCCAGCCGAGTCCCCCTCGCGGCTACTCCCCACGTCCCCGTCTCGTGAACAGGCTGAGCACCGCCACGAAAATCGCCGCTCCAATGATCGACCAGACGATCGGAAACGGCTCGTCGCCGATCTCGACCGTGAACAGCTCAGGCAGGCCCATCAACCGCGAGAGCCACAGCCCAAGCATCGCACCGATAAAGCCCAGCACGATCGACACCAGGCAGCCGCGCGAACCGCCTCCGGCAATCGCCTGGCCTAGGCTGCCGCAAATGCCGGCGATCAACAACAGCAAGAAGATTTGCCAGATGGTCATGGTCGTGCTCCCCACGAAGCCGAGTGATCCAGAGCAATTCTGGCTTACGGCTCTCGCCGGGGCAAATCGCGGCTATCGGTTTGGGTGCCACTGCATCTAGCGACCGTGCCGCACCTGACTGCCGCGCTGCGGTCGCACGCGTGCGCCCGCCGGCGGATCGGCGCGACGCACCACCTCGGTCACTTCGCTGGCCAGGGCCGCGCTGGGGACCAGTGGCAACAACAGATCGACCGTCGCCCGCGTGGCTCCCTGCTGCGCGACGACGAGTTGCTGTGCGCGACGTCCCAGGTCGCCGGCAAACTCCGCATCGGCGAGGCAGCGTCGTACAAACGTCGTCAGCTCCTGGCCATCGTGCACGACGACTGCCCCCTCGGCCTCCAGGAGCGCGGCGACGATATCGCGGAAGTTGCGCGTGTTCGGGCCGAATGATACGGCCGCACCGTAGGCGGCCGGCTCGAGCATGTTCTGCCCGCCGCGATTTCCCAGGCTGCCGCCGACAAAAGCGATCTGCGCCGTTCCCCACCAAGCGCCCAACTCGCCGATCGTGTCGACCAGCAGGACGGGCGGAAACCCGCTGTGCGAAGCGCTGATCGCGGCGTCGTTGTCGCGCGCTGCCGCATCCGCATCGGCCTCGACAGGCGAAAGCAGGGGAAACGACGTCTCTTGGTGCGTTTCAGGCACGCCATTGCTCCCCTCTCCCCTTGCGGCAGCGGGGTCGGGGGTGAGGGTTCCAGGCGAACTGCAACGTCCGTCCGACTGGAGCGTTTCACGCACCCTACATTCCCCCAATCCGCTGCGGCGCACGAACGGCACGCCGCGGGCGCGCAGCAGCGCCGCCACGGCATCGAACCGCTCGGCATGCCGGGGCACCAGGATCAATCGCAGTCGCGGCCAATGCGCGACGAGCGAACGCCACACTTCGACGGCAATCTCCTCTTCCGGCTCTTGCGTGCTGCCGGCCAAAAGGACCACGTCTTCGGCCGCGATCCCGGCCAGCTCGGCGAGCCGCACGGTGGCAGCGTTGCGTCGGTCGGTTTCGACGCCGTCGAACTTCATTGAGCCGGTGACGTGCACGGTCGCGGACGGGGCGCCCAGCGCGAGAAACCGCTCGGCATACGTAGTGTTCTGCGCGGCGATCAGGTCGATCTCGCCGAGCAAGTGGGCGACCAGCGGGCGAATGCGCCGGTAGCCGCGAAAGCTCTTTTCGCTCAGCCGACCGTTGACGACGGCCACGCGCACTCCCGCGCGCCGCGCCAAGCGCACCAGGTTCGGCCACAACTCGAGCTCGACCAATACCAGCAGCTCGGGACGCAGCCGCGCGATCGCTCGCCGCACTCCCCAACTGAAATCCAGGGGGCAGTAGAAGACCGTGCGTTGCGGGTGCCGCTTGCGCGCCAACTCGAATCCGGTGACGGTCGTCGTCGAAATGACAAAGTCGCAATCGACTTCGCGGCGCTCGAACTCGCGCACCAGCGCCGTCAGCAAATTCACTTCGCCGACGCTCACCGCGTGCAGCCAGACGCAAGGGCGCAGCGAATGCCGCCGTGGCACCAGGCCCAATAAACGCGCGGACCAGCCTGAGCGGTTCTTGCCTTGAACAATGGCTCGCCAGGCGAGCCACGGAGCGCAGGCCACCAGGGCCACGAGATAGAGTGCGTTAAGCAGGTAACTCATGCGGGCATCCCTTCCCCGCTATTGGCGCTGGTAAACCCTGAAGCGGCGCGCCGGCCGATGTCACTCCCTCAAAGCGTACTCATGCCACCTGGGTGCCATGCCCACGCAGCGCGTGGGCATGTTGGCTCAGTGTCTCATCGCGCTGGCCGCATGGCCACGGCGAGCGTGGCCATGGCACCCAACTTCGTTCCAAAGGAACCTCCGCCTATGCCACGCCGGTCTTCCGCATGCAGCAGTTCTTGAACTTCTTGCCGCTGTTGCAAGGGCACGGGTCGTTGCGGCCGACGCGTTCGCCGCGGTGGCGAATCGGTTCGATCTTCACCTGGCCGGCTTGCTCCGAGCCCTCGACTGCTTCGCGCTGCTGGTTGGCGATTTCGGTGGCGGTCGAGCCGGCCTCTTCGTGACGCGCTTCGGCCCCGGTCCAGAGCGAGCCGACCCAGCCTTCGTCCAATTGTTCCATGCGATACACCAGCTCGGTGACGCGCTCGCCGATGGTGTCCCACATCGCCTCGAAGGCCTTCATCCCCTCGCGCTTGTATTCCACCTTCGGATCGACCTGGGCGTAACCGCGCAGCCCGACGCTGCTCCGCAGGTGGTCCATCGCCAGCAGGTGATCCTTCCAGGCGGCGTCGAGCAGTTGCAGCACGAGCGACCGCTCCATGCGCCGCATCTCAGGGCGATAACGGTCGTCGAGCGCTTCGTTGACCTCTTGCTCGAACTGGTCGCGCGTGAGCGAGGCCAGCCGCTCGGGTGAGACCTCGTGCTTCAGTTCGCCGCGGAACCACCCGGCCAGCGAATCGAGCTCGCCATTGACTACCGTGCCCACGGTTTGTTGCGACTCGTGATCGGGGAACAGCTCGGCGACTCGACCGCGCGCCGCTTGCACGGCGGCCTCGGCCCGCTCGTGCCAGGCGCGGCTGTGCCGCAACAGCAGCTCTTGAATCTCGTCGCGCTGGCGATTCTTGAAATCCTCGTTGTCCAGATCGATGTCGAAGCGGTCGCGGGCCCAGGCGATGAGCTTCTCGCGGTCGTAACGCTTCTGGCCCTGGGCATCGCGGGTGGTGAAGCGATACAAGCCGGCCAGCACTGGGAACTCGATCTCGCGCTCGACATAGGCCTGCTTCGCACGTCCGCGCACCAGCTCCTTGAGCGCCGCGGGGTCGAGCGTGCGCACCGCGTCGATGTCGAGCGCCAGGCCGAACTTGTACTGCACCCAGCCCAGCGCCGTGCGCAACCCGAAGTCGTCCTGCAGGAAGCGGGCCCCCTCGCTCATATCGACGCGGCCGATCGCCTCGCGTGCCCGCTCCATGAGCAATTCCGTCACGCCGTCACGGCCGACGCGCTTCAGATCGCGGTCACGCAGGTTAAGGCCCCACCGCGTGTTGGCCAGCTTGGCTAGCGCCTCCCAATTCCATTGATCGGGCTCTTCGTCCTCGGGCAGATTCTCTTCAATCGATTCGAAGATCTGGCCTTCAGTGCGGCGCGCCGCTTCGTCGCGAGCCAGCGCCACGGCGCCGTCGAATTCCTGTCCGCGGAAATCGTTCGGCTCGAACTGGGCACCCAACAGCTCGCCCGCCCAAGTGGCGAACGAGGCCGCGCCGTAGTCCTTCACCAGGAACTGATCGAGATAGCGATCGATCTGGCGATCGAGCATCTCGAAGACCAGGTCCTTGCCGCTGCGCCCTTCGAGAATCCGCTGGCGATAGCTGTAGACGCGCTTGCGCTGCTCGTCCATCACCTCGTCATATTCCAGCAGGTTCTTGCGAATCTCGAAGTTGCGTTCTTCGACCTTCTTTTGCGCGCCCTCGATGCGGCGACTGACCATCCGGCTTTCGATGGCTTCGCCTTCTTGCATGCCCAGCCGCGTGAGGATGTTCTTGACCCACTCGCCAGCGAAGATGCGCATCAAATCGTCTTCGAGCGAGAGATAGAAGCGGCTGCTCCCGGGATCGCCCTGCCGACCGCAGCGGCCGCGCAACTGCAAGTCGATGCGCCGCGCCTCGTGTCGCTCGGTGCCGACGACGTGCAAGCCCCCCACGGACGCCACTTCGCGCCCTTCGGCCTTCATCTGCTCGCGCTCTTCGATCTCGCGAACCAGCGCGCTCCACTCCTCGGGCGGCACGTCGAGACGCGTGGGATACTTGTGCTGCAGTTGGGCCCAGGCCATCGTCTCGGGATTGCCGCCGAGCACGATGTCGGTACCGCGGCCCGCCATGTTCGTGGCGATCGTGACCGCGCCTTTGCGGCCTGCTTGGGCGATAATCTCGGCCTCGCGCTCGTGGTGCTTGGCGTTGAGCACCTGATGCTCGATGCCCACGCGGTTGAGCATCGCCGAGATGCGCTCGCTTTTTTCGATCGACACGGTGCCGACCAGGATCGGCCGGCCGCGGCGGCTGACTTCGACCACCTGGCCGCGCGCGACTTTCTCGCGCTGCGTGCGCCGCTTGCCCGAGGCCAGGTCGGTCGTTTCGATCTCGATTTCCTGGTCGTTCTCGCCCGCGATCTGGCCGACCAGCTCCTTGCCCCCCTTGAGCTCGACGATATCCCACTTGTGCATCCGCTCGATGTCGTCGACGATCGCCTTGTACTTTTCGGTTTCGCTGCGATAGATCACGTCGGGATGGTTGACTCGCGACAACGAGCGGTTGGTCGGTATCGCGATCACGTCGAGCTTGTAGATCTTCCAGAACTCGGCGGCCTCGGTCATGGCCGTGCCCGTCATGCCGGCGATCTTCTTGTAAAGCTTGAAGAAGTTTTGCAGTGTGATCGTGGCCAGCGTCTGGTTTTCTTCCTTGACGCGGACCCCTTCCTTGGCCTCGACCGCCTGGTGCAGGCCGTCGCTCCAGTTGCGCCCCGGCATCAGGCGCCCCGTGAACTCGTCGACGATGATCACCTCGCCATTTTGCACGACGTAGTTGACGTCGCGCTTGTAAAGGTGATGCGCCTTGAGCGAGTTGTCGATCAGATGCGGCCATTCCATGTTGCCGGCGGTGTAAAAACTCTCCACGCCTGCCAGCTTCTCGGCCGCGCGCACCCCCTCGTCGGTCAGATGCGCCGTGTGCTCTTTCTCCTTGATCTCAAAGTGCAGCTCGCGCGTGAGCTGCCGGGCGATACGATCGGCCTTCGAATACTTGGTGACGTCGTCGTGCGCCGGGCCCGAGATGATCAGCGGCGTTCGCGCCTCGTCGACCAGGATGTTGTCGACCTCGTCGACGATCGCGTAGTTCAACGGTCCCTGGCACTGCTGAAACTGCGGCGGATACTTGCGATCGCCGCGGGCCGCCGGCTTCATGTTGTCGCGCAAGTAATCGAAGCCGAACTCGTTGTTCGTGCCGTACGTGATGTCGCAGGCGTAGGCGCGCTGCCGGGCGTCGCCATCCATGCCGGCCTGAATCGCCCCGACCGTCAGCCCCAGCCCGATGTAAAGCGGGCCCATCCATTCCATGTCGCGACGGGCCAGGTAGTCGTTGACCGTGACGACGTGCACCCCCTTGCCCTCAATCGCGTTGAGGTAAGCCGGCAGCGTGGCGACCAGGGTCTTGCCTTCGCCGGTCACCATTTCGGCGATCGCGCCGGAGTGCAGCACCATGCCGCCGAGCATCTGGACGTCGTAATGCCGCATCCCCAGATAGCGCCGGCCCCCTTCGCGACAAACGGCGAAAGCCTCGACCAGGATGTCGTCGAGCGCTTCCCCCTCAGCCAGCCGCTTGCGAAACAGCCCCGTTTGCTCGCGCAACTCGGCATCGCTCATCGCCTGGTACGTCGGCTCCAACGCGTTGATGGCGGCCACTTTAGGCTGCAAACGCTTGACGTACCGAGCGTTCGACGAACCGAACAACGACGTCAAGCCGCGCTCGATCGCTCGCGCGAAACCACCCATGATTTCGCCGAGGATTTCCCAAATACGTTCTAGTACTTCCATGGCGCGGCTTGCCTGGCTCGAGAATCGGTTGCCGGAGAGAGTGCGCGGCGGCGCAAGTTGCTGGCAGGTTGAGAGTTCTGTGCGCGCAGTCCGTGCGTGTCGCGTAATCTACGCCGTTTACTACGGAGGGTCAATAAGGATTGTTCGGCGCCGCGGGCCCTTGGTCCAGGACCGCGAACCGCCACCGCCGGAGTTGCCGGCCCAATTCGATGACGGCTCGACGCAGCCTACAAAAATGCCACGCCAGCCCTGCCACATAGAATTGTGCTACGCGCGGAGCCTTGTCCCCCAAGCGCGAATCTGCGACTCTCACGACGCCAGCCGACCTCTACTCGCTAGCGCCAGGCATCGCGCCCCGTGACCCGCATCCCACAATCAACCGACATTGCCGGCCAGCTTCTCTTCTTGGGGACCGGCACCTCGATGGGCGTGCCGGTCATCGGTTGCGACTGCCCCACCTGCGCCAGCGATAACCCGCACAACCGCCGCACGCGCACCAGTGTCGCCCTGGGGCTCCCCGAGGGAAACCTGCTCATCGACACCCCGCCCGACCTGCACGCGCAAATGCTTCGCGAGCGGCTGGGGATCGTGCACGCGGTCCTCTTCACGCACGCTCACGCCGACCACTTGTTTGGCTTCGACGACCTGCGGCTGTTTCCTTATTACTTGGGGCGCCCACTGCCGCTGTATTGCGAGCCAAACGTCGAGGAGCGCATCCGTCGCACGTTCGACTACGCCTTCGATCCGGCGCTGGCCTCGATCGCCGCCGGCGGTGTGCCGCAAGTCGAGTTCCACCCGATCGGACTCGACCCCTTCGAAGTGCTCGGCGCCCAAGTCACGCCAATCCGGCTGGGGCACGGCCGACTCGACATCCTCGGCTTTCGCGTCGGCGACGTCGCCTACTGCACCGACACGAATCGCATTCCTGAGGAAAGCTGGTCGCTCTTGTCCGGTCTCAACGTGCTGATTCTCGATGCCCTGCGGCACCGTTCGCACCCCACGCATTTCCATCTCGAAGAATCGATCGCCACGGCGCAGCAGATCGGCGCCCGGCAGACCTACTTCACGCATATGTCGCATGAATTGGAGCATGTGGCCACCAATGCCGCCCTGCCGCTGGGCATGCAGTTGGCCTACGACGGCCTGCGGCTCCCGCTGACGTAGAGTGCTGACGTAGAATTTCGAAGTCGACGGCCGCGACAGGCTAGGCTAGAGAACTGCAAAGTCGGGGACTGGTACATTTTTCGGCTCACCTGCATTCCTCGCCAACTCACGTCGGCCGAAAACATGTACCTGTCCCCCTCGCATTTTGACTTTGCAGTTCTTCTGGCACACTGGTCGGTCGGCTTGCATCGCGACGTTCACTAGTGTTGCGACTGTGTCCAAGCATCGAACCAGCATGACCGAGCCTGACCCGAGCGAACTCGCGCGCCTGCTGCGCGCGCACGATCAAGAACATCTGCTGGCCGGCTGGGATCAACTCTCGGCCGACCGGCGCCGCCGACTCGCCGACCAGATCAACGAAATCGACTTTCCGCTACTCGAGCGACTGGCGCGCGGCGACGACATCACGGTCGATTGGGCAACCCGGCTCGCCCGCGCCGCACCGCCGCCGGCCATTCGTTTGCATGGCGCCAATCGCATCTCAGCCGCCGACGCGCGCGCCGCCGGCCAACAAGCACTCCGCGCCGGCCGCGTCGCCGCGCTGTTGGTCGCCGGCGGACAAGGCACCCGCCTCGGCTTCGAGCACGCCAAGGGAATGTACCCGATCGGGCCGGTCTCAGGCGCTTCGCTCTTTCAGATTCTGTTCGAGAAACTGCTGGCCGTGCGGCGGCGCTATGGGGCAGCGATCCCGTTGTTCCTGATGACCAGCCCCGCCACCCATCAAGAGACAGTCGAATACCTCGATCATGTCAGACGGTTCGGCTTGCCGGCCGAAGACCTGTTCGTCTTCTGCCAGGGGACGATGCCCGCCATCGACGCGGCAACCGGCCGCGTCTTGCTCGCCGCCCCTGGCGAGATCGCCCTCTCGCCCGACGGGCACGGCGGCATGCTCGCAGCGCTCGAGCGCACCGGCGGCCTGACCGAGCTGCGCGGCCGCGGCATCGAGCAGCTCTTCTACATGCAGGTCGACAATCCGCTGGTCTCCGTGTGCGACGCCGAATTCCTCGGCTACCAGAGATTGGCCGCTGCTGATCTCGTGACGCAGGCCGTGGCCAAACGCGCGCCGCGCGACAAAGTCGGCAATATTCTGTCGATCGACAGCCGCCTGGAGATCTGCGAATACAGTGAATTCAACACGCTCGGCGACGAGCTGATCGCCCGCCGCGCTGCCGATGGCGCGCTCGTCTTCTGGGCCGGCAGCACCGCGGTGCACGCCTTCGACGTCGCGTTCCTCGTGCGCATGGAGGTCGACGCCGAGCGGCTCCCGTTCCACCGAGCGCACAAGAAAGTCCCGTTCGTCGACCAGGCAGGCAAACTCGTCGAGCCAGGCCAACCCAACGCGCTCAAATTCGAGCGGTTCATCTTCGATCTGCTGCCGTCGGCCGAAACCGCGCTGGTCGTCGAAGTTGACGAACAGTTGGCCTTCGCCCCCTTGAAGAACACCCCAGGCGAGCCGCGCGACACGCCCGAAAGCGTGCAAGCCCAAATGTCGGAGCTTTACGCCAGTTGGCTGCGCGAGGCCGGCCTGCAGGTCGCGCCTGGCACGCCGGTCGAGATCAGCCCGCTCTTGGCCCTCGATGCCGCGGACGTGCGCGCCCAAGCGGCCGACATCCGCCGCAAGCTGGGCCCGGCGTCCGCCCAGCCGATCAACCAGCCGGTCTATCTTCGCCGACTGTAGCCGGGTTCAGTGAACCCGGACCACCGGCCTCGATGAGGCCGGCTACAGATTGCGGCGGCTACAGATTGCCGCCGGCGAAAGAATTGGCCTCGCCCGTGAACCCCAACCACGCTGCCGGCGTCAAATTGTCTCGGCTTCCCCCCACCAGTTAGAATGGCGCCACGCGCGGCCGTCGCCACGCCGCGCGACAGTCACGGGCAGCAGGCCTTTTCTCGCAGGGAATCGTGGGCATGAGCGTCCTTGAACAGGTCGTCCTGGAGATCGAAGAACGTGGCGCCGCCGTTGAGCTGCACGTCGTGCAGGGCGTGCTCGACTGTTGCCGTCATCTCGACACGCACGGCGTCATCGAGCACTTTCGTCGCGTCCGCGATCCGCGCCGCTATCTCAGCGATTTTTCCGCCCGGCAGATCGCCGATCACGTGTCGAGTCTCGCGCAGTTGAGCGATTCGCGCCTGGTGCGCGCCGAAGTGCAACGCGCGCCCAACGACGCCGAGGTCGACATCCTCGTGGCCGGCGTCGACCTGGTGGGCGTGAGCGCCTGCATTTCGATCGCACTGGCCTCGCTGGGGCTGATGATCCGGCAGTTGGACGTCGTCACCTACGACAGCGAAGGCGATTCGAGCACCAAGGTCGGCAGCCCGCCGCAATTCGAAGTCGAGAACAAGTTCGTGATGGTGTTCCGCGCGTCGGGGGGCGATCCGCGCTGTTCCGCCCAGAAGCTCTGCGACGACCTGAACACCCGTCTGCACGCGGCCTACTTCCACCTGGTGCGCGGCGATCTTCCCAAAGCGCATCAACAAGCGCTCGGCCAGGACGAGCTCGTCGGCACGAAGCTCGAGGGCCGCTTCGAACTGTTGCGCCCATTGGCCGACGGCGGCATGGGCGTGGTCTACCTGGCGCGACAGCTCGATCTCGATCGTCTCGTGGCGGTCAAGCTGCTGCGCGAGGAGTGCGCCGCGCGCGACGGCTTCCTCGAGAGCTTCCAGCGTGAAGCGCGGCTGTTGGCGCAGGCCCAGCACATTTCGCAATTGGTCCACGTCTACGCGGCTGGCGTGACCGACGACCGTTGCTGGATCGCGCTGGAATATCTCCCCGGCGGCGACCTCTCGAATTGGGTGGAACGCTACGGCACCCCCTCGCTGGGCCAGGCCTGCCGCTGGCTGCGCGACGCGCTCGAAGCCCTGCGCCGCATTCACGAAGACTTGGGGATGATTCACTGCGACATCAAGCCCCACAACCTGCTGCTCGACGCCCGCCAGAACCTCAAGGTCGGCGATCTCGGGCTGAGCCAGTTGTGGCGGTTGGCGTACGTGTTGGGCCCCGACGGGCGCGTCCGCGGCACTCCCATGTACATGGCCCCCGAGCAGGCACGAGGCGAGCTGCTCGACGCCCGTAGCGACTTGTTCAGCCTGGGCGCAACGTTCTTTTACCTTTTGTCGGGCGAAGTGCCGTACGAGGCGTCGAGCCCGGCGGAACTGATGGCGAAAGTAGCCAACGGCCACACGCGCCGGCTGGCCGACCGTGCGCCCGACTTGCAGCCACCGCTGGGGCCGATCGTCGAGCGCTTGATGCAGCCCGATCCACGCGCTCGTTACCAGAGCGCGGCGGTGGCGCTGGCCGATCTTGAGAGCTATCGCGCGGCTTGGGAGGCGGCGCCACTATCACCGGCTACGCTGTCACCGGCGCGCAAAGTGCGCGTGGTGCGCGATCAGTCGCCGGCCGGCGCGTCGCCGCGCGAAGTCGCCCGCGGCGTGCGCACCGACGCCCGCCACGGCTCCACCGCCATGCCGTAAGCGCCGTGCCAGACCGCGGCCGGGCGGCCGCGCTATAAGTCGAATTCCCTTGACCTGCGCCCGGTCGCGTTTATCCTAGGAGCATCTCTCCGGGGCCATCGCAGCAAGGTTCGCTAGGCAAAGAAGCCGCTACTGAGAAAACCGATCACATCGTGACCGTTCGGTCAGTTTGTCCATTTGGTTTCTCAGTTGGGGGTTTCTGTCTAATGAACCGTGTACTTCCGCTTGTTCTACTTGGCGCGCTGCTCTGCGCGCCGCAATTCGCATCGGCCGTTACGATTGATTGGGTGACGGTTGGCGAGTCGGGAAACGCACCTGATCCGCTAACAGGGTTCGGCCAAGTCAACCAATCGTATCGGATCGCCAAATATGATGTGACGATGAGCCAATACGCGGACTTTCTCAACTCCAACGATCCCACCGGCGCCAACAAGCTTGGGCTCTATAACCTTAAGATGAGTATCTCGAACTTTGGGAACATTCAGTTCGACGCTGGAGCCGCAAACGGCAGTAAGTACAGCGTGACAGCTGGCGCTGAAAAATATCCTACAAACTATATCACCTGGTACAGCGCCTTGCGTTTTGCCAATTGGATTAACAACGGCCAGATTCCGGGAAGCACGGAGACGGGCGCCTATGTGCTGCTGGGCGGAACGCCGACCCCGAGCAATTCGTACACCATTGCGCGCAGTGCAAATGCAGTCGTGTTTCTGCCAAGCGAAAACGAGTGGTACAAGGCGGCCTATTACGATCCGTCGACGAAGCTTTACTTTCGTTATCCGACGAGCAGCAACTCGGCCCCCACTGCGACAGGCCCGACGTCCAGTCCGAACTCCGCCAACTTTTACAATCCAAGCGGACCAAATCAGCCAACCGACGTAGGCGCTTACACAGGGACAACGAGCCCATATGGTGCATATGACATGGCAGGGAATATTTGGCAATGGAATGAGGCGTTGATCGGCCGCTTTGATCGTGGCGTGCGCGGTGGGGCTTTTTTGATTTCGACTTCCGATGATCTTCTTTCCACCTTCAGGGGGGGCTCGACTCCGGCATTTGAACTCGCGTACGTTGGATTCCGGGTAGCCGCGGTCATCCCCGAGCCCAGCACCGGCGTCATGGCTGCGATCGGTTGCTGCGTACTGTGCCTGCTGCAGATGCGGTTCAGGAAGCGGTAAGTCGACTTGCTGAGATTGTTCCGTCGTGGGCTCGGTAATGCGTGAGAATCCAAAGGGGGCGGGGTTCAATTCCAAGACTGTCCTCGAGGTTGCGAGGAAGGCTCTCATTTGCATCGCACGGCGCGACCTCCGGCCGTCATCATGACGCCCCTGACGATCTTGGCCAAGCCGGCCGCCACGCTGCGATAGAACACTAACCCGACGCGCCAGCGAGGGAATTCTACGGTGCGTGAATCGTACCCCTGAACTGGCGGCCTGCAGGGCCGCTTCACACCAGCCCAGGCCGTCAGGCCTGGGTCCAATGACCGCGCGAATCTCATTCCTTTCTTTCCCAAGCCGGCCCTGCCGGGGCCGCTCACGACACGCTTTGCGATCCTTCGGACACTGCTGGACAAGCCAGCAGTGGCACCCAGAGACCTAGGTCGTCATAAAAGATCATAAATATGTTCACAATAATGGTTTACAGATAGCCACCGGTTGCTAGGATGAAATGAGCCGACACCGCGAACGGCTGCGGATCGCCGTACGCACGGGTGCCATGCCCGAACACGAATGGCCAACACAGCCGCTCTGCGGTGAAAACCCTCTTAGGACGCAAAACCTCGCTTAGGACGATCGAGGACGCAACGGTCCAGGATTTTGCGTCCTAAAATAACTCGTGTCTGAGAAAAGACTTAACTACTTTTGACAGCCGCTTAGGACGGTTAGGACGCAAATTCCCGGACAATCTTATTCTGGGAGGGGGGCGCCAGCGGCCGACCGACATGTGCTACGTCAGACGCCGCTCGACCTGCTGGCGGATCGTCTCTTCGATTCTGCCGCGGAACATGATCGCCGCCAGCGGCAAGCTCCCTTGGATGTGGACTTCGGTGGCGCGAACTTCGACGGTGCCGGTGCTTTTGAACCCCATCGCGCCGACGCGGAAGCTGCCCGTGTGTTCGACCCACTCTTCGTGCAACTCGGAGAGGTGCATTCCGTATTGCGCCTTGGCGTCCTCAATCAGACGCTTGAGCCGTTCGGCGGCCTCGCGCTGATCGAGGCCATGTGGAACAGTAATGGCAAGCGATGGCATGCTGAGTACTCCTCTTTACCGTGGGATTTAAGTCGTGTGTGATTCGTCTGGAGCTGACATCGTCCACCAAGATACAACGACGACGATCGCGCCGGCCTGGTTCGTTCAGCCGCCGAACAGCTCGGCCACGCGACACGAGAAGCCCGGCAGCACATCGTCTTCGCTCAAGCGATCGCGCACCTCGATCTTCACTACGCTTTGCCCGAGGCGATGCACTTCGATCGATTTGGAATCCGGTTCGACGATCCAGACGACGAGCGTGCCAGCTTCCAATAGCATCTGGGCGCGCTGGCGCACGGCCGGGGCCGTGTCGGAAGGCGAAATCACCTCGGCCGCCAAGGTCGGCGCCTGGTTCCAGAACCGCACGGGCAAGCCCTCGGCGGGAATCTCTTCGCGCCGCACGAACGATACGTCGGGCGCCACGACAGTGTCGGGATCGCTGGCAATTCGGTATCCGGTATCGGCGCTAAACACCTTGCCCAATCGGCCACGCTTAACGAAGGAGGTGAGCTCGTATGCCAGGTTGTTCACAATGTCACCATGGCGGGCGCCGGCCGGAGTCATCATGCGCAGCTCTCCCCGCACCAGCTCGCACATCTTCTGCTGCTCGTGCGGCAGGTTCCACAGCTCGTCGGCGGTCATCAGCAAGCTCGGGCGTTCGAGCATTGGTCGGCATCTCCAGGCAAATCGCCCTGGGAACTCTCAGAATCCTCAGCATGCTATTCTAGCCGAACTTATCGGGAGCTTCTCCCCGAACCTGGGTGCTGCCTGGCGTGTCTTGGCGGGAACGCTTGCGCCAGGGGTGCGCCCGAAGGCACTCCGACCGGGCTCTTGGCGCCCACCAGCGAAGCCCGAGTGTCCCCGCCAGCGGCATGGTCAAAACGATTGCCAGTTGCTTCAATCTAGCCGGTGCCGCGACCTTGCCGCCCCTGGGATGGAGATTACATGCGCCCCGCGTTGAAACAATGGTGGCACACCCCTGGCGGCGGGCGCGAAGTGCTGTCGCTGGCGATTCCGCTGGTGGTCTCCACATCGTCGTGGACGATCATGCACTTCATCGACCGGGTGTTCCTGTTCTGGTACTCGGCCGATGCCGTGGCGGCGGCCCTGCCTGCCGGCATGCTCAGCTTTACGATCGAGTGCTTCTTTCTGGGCGTGGCAGCCTACGTCAACACGTTCGTGGCGCAGTACTACGGCGCGGGACGGCACCATCGGATCGGACTGGCGGTCTGGCAAGGGGTAGCCCTCGGTTTCGTCTCGGCGCCGATCTTGCTGGCGACGATACCGCTGGCGCCATTTTTGTTCGAGGTCGTTGGCCATGCGCCGAGCGTGCGCCAGTACGAAGTGACCTATTACCAGGTGCTCTGCTGCGGCGGTGGCGGACTGGTCATCTCCGCCGCGTTGTCGAGCTTCTTTACTGGGCGCGGGCATGTCCGCACGGTGATGGTCGTCGATTCACTGGCCGCGCTGGCGAACATCGTCCTCGATTACGCCTGGATATTCGGGCATTGGGGATTCCCCGAGGCGGGCATCGCCGGCGCCGCTTGGGCGACGGTCGTCAGCCTGTGGCTGCGCACGATCACCTATTTCGTGCTGTTTTTGGCCCCGGCGAACCGCGAGCGTTATGGAACGGTGCGGGGGTGCCGAATCGACCTGCCTCTACTGCGGCGGTTGTTTCGCTTCGGCTACCCGGCCGGAATTCAGATGCTGCTCGAAGTGTCGGGCTTCACGGGCTTCTTGATGGTGGTCGGCTGGCTAGGGCCCGACGAGCACGCGGCGACGAACCTGGCGTTTACGATCAACGCCTTGGCGTTCGTACCGATGCTGGGCTTCGGACTGGCAGTCACCACGCTGGTCGGTCAACACCTGGGAGAGGACCGGCCACAAGTAGCCGCGCGCGGGGTCTGGTCGGCCTATGTGCTGGCAACGATTTACATGGCCGCGGTGTCGGTCCTGTACCTGGCGACGCCCCATTGGTTTCTGCTGGCCCACGAGGCCAACAGCGATCCCGCGCAGTTTCGCCGCATCAGCGACGCGGTCACGATTCTGCTGCGTTTCGTGGCGGCCTACAGCCTGTTCGACACAATGAATATTGTCTTCGTCGGCGCACTGAAAGGGGCCGGCGACACGCGATTCATCCTGCTCACGTCGCTCTGCTTGTGCCTGGTGCCGATTGTGCTCCCCTGGGTGGGGCTCACGTATTTCGACTTCGGGCTCGTCGGCTGCTGGAGCGTGGCGACGCTTTGGGTGTGCATCCTAGGGGTGACGTATATGGGGCGATTCATGCAGGGGAGCTGGCGCACAATGCGCGTCATCGAGCCGTACGACATTCCCGACGCGATCGAGACACCAGGAGACGAGGTCGTTGCGGCGTCGGGAGAAATGAGCTAACGGCGCGAAGCTCTGCCGGTTGGTGGGGCCGACAAGCGCACGTGCTAGCAGCGCGATATCGGCGAGTACTTGCCGCGCCAAGTATTTGGCCCTGATTGGCAAAGCCGACCGTTTCTACGGTTGGCGCCAACTGTGCCGAACGTTCGCTTGCGGGATCGATTTGTCAGCCCGAATGGGCGCTTGGCACGATGAATTCAGAGACCGGATCGTGGACGTCCGTTCGCGCGCCATCCTGCTGCGGATCAGCGCGATCTGCCAACATCGCTTCAAGGAGATCGAAGATGAAACGCCTGGCGCTCGCCTTGACGATGTTCGCTGCCGCATGGCTCGCCGCGCCGAGCACGGCCGACGCACACGGCACGAGCTGCTCAGGCTGCAAGAGCGGCTGCCGCGGCTATGTGCAAGGCGCTCGCGGCTTCGGTCCGTATTATTTCACAAGATCGGGCTACTACGCTCCGTTGAATGTTGGGCCGGGCTATGGGCCCGGGTTTGGCGTCGGCTACGGGTTTTATTGATTTGCCCGCGCTCGCCGGCGTGCCCGCACGACTCGTCAAACTCGAAAGGCGATCGCCGCGGACCGTTCGACGGCGGGCGCAATAGAACAATCCGGCCGCGGAAGCCCTCTCGCCGCCGCGGCCGGTGCGCTGTTTCAATAGTTCTAGCCCGCATTTCTCACCAGCCATCTGCTACGCGGAGCCCAAGTCCTTGGATGGCGGCGTCGCCGGGTGCGTCTCGATCCTCAACGTATGAGCCAATACGCTTCCGGTCGATCCACACCCTGCTTCTTGCCATCCAAGCACTTAACTCCGCTCGCGACGAAGTTGGTGAGAAATGCGGGCTAGCTTTTCGCAAGTGGCCCGTCGGTTCCGCGCCGCCACGGTTAAGCCGCCGCCTGAAGTTAGACCGCCGCTTCGGCCGTCTCGCCGGTGCGGATGCGCACCACGTTCGACAGATCGTGCACGAAGATCTTGCCGTCGCCGACCTGGCCGGTGCGGGCGGTTTGCAGGATGGTATCGACCACGGCGCTGACGTCGCGATCGCCGACGACCACTTCAATTTTGATCTTGGGGACGAAGTCGACTTCGTACTCGGCCCCGCGGTACGTCTCGGTGTGCCCCTTCTGGCGACCGAAACCGCGTACTTCGGTAACCGTCATGCCGTGGACGCCCTTGCCGCTCAGGGCGTTCTTGACGTCTTCGAGTTTGAAGTGACGCAGGATGGCTTCCACCTTTTTCATGGCTACGGTCCTTATGCAGAGGGTTGTGTGTGCGAGTTGGATTCCAGTGCTTTCGTATTGCAGTTCGTGGGCCAAATGCAGACCGTAAATCTATCGTGCTGCCAACTGGGGAAGTAAGTCGTTGCCACAGCGAGGGCTGGCTCGCGTGAGTCGTTACCTGACTATTGGTGCGCGACGATTCACAGAACCGCGGCACGTCACGATTCGCAGGGATCTCGTGGCGGGCTCGGCGACGAGACGACTTCATAAAGGATTGGCCACTTGTCAGTTGCGCCCGAATCGAAGCTCGCGCCGTTCGATTCGCGCCGGCGTGGCGCTGTCACACCAATGTGGCGCGCCAGAACACGAGTTTGAATTCACTCGGGAAGGATCGCGTCGTCGGCCACCGCCTGGGCGAAGGCAATCGCGTGGCTGCGGCAGTGCGAAATGCTCACCAGCATCCGCGTGATGCCGAGCTTGTCGCTGGCCTCCAGTGCGCCGCCGTGCAGGTGCACGATGGGTTGTCCGCCGCCGGAGTTGCGCACTTCGACATCGCGCCAACTGATCCCTTTGACCCAGCCGGTCCCCAGCGACTTGAGAATGGCCTCTTTGGCGGCCCAGCGCCCCGCGAAATGTTGCGTCGATTCCTTGCGGCTCTGGCAGTACTCGATTTCGTCCGGCGTGTAGACGCGATTGATGAAGAGCTCGCCGTGCCGTTCGATCATCTGCGCGATGCGCAGCGTTTCGATGATGTCGGTGCCAATGCCGATCGTGCGCATGAAGACGACAAACTCAACGAACGGAAGGTTGCTTTCAGGCCGTTACTAGGGCGCTGGAACGATGGCTTGATCAAGAGCGGACGACCGCGCCAGCCGTGGCCGCCAGAGGAAAACCATCGCCAACGCAGTCGCTACGACCAACATAGCGTCGAGAAACCACGAGAGCCAACAGGCAACGCCGGTCGCCTGCCAGCCGGCGATGAGGACGCGACCGCGCTGGGCATCCCCGCGCAAAAAGTCGTACACGCTCGTTGGCGGGCGCTCGCCCGCCAGGGCCAACGCCCCCGCGCCGGCCAGCGGCGCCTTCTCGAGCAACGCGGCTTCGCGTTGGTGATACCGCTGGATCGCTTGACGATAGGCAAACCAATGCTGCATCGCGACGCACACCATCCCTGCGGCCAGCGTGCCAGCGACCAGCAGCTTGAGATCAGCCAGTTGACGGAATCGCGCCAGCCAAGCGAGCCCAGCGCCGATCGCGGCGCCAATGAGCAGGGGAAAGACCAGCCAAGGCGCGAAGTAGGGCTCGACGCGCAGTGACGCCCAGGCGACCACGAGCGCATGCCCGAGTGCCGGCGGCAACCAAAATCCGAAGGCTTGCCAACGGCGCTGTGTAGACAAAGGCGACCTCCGAAGTCAACGGAACGACCGAGCCTCCATGACTCCGCGCGCGATGCGCCGCTCACCTGACGTCATTCGATCACCCGCGTGGTTTCACGCCGCAGGCTTCTTGCGCGCGGCGCAGCACGGTACCCGCCTTGCGCCGGGCTCGCGCCGCGCCATCGCCCAGGATTTCGCTCACGGTCTCGGGACTGGCCGCCAGTTCCGCCCGCCGTGCCCGCGCTTCGGCGAAATACTTCTCGGCCAACTCGGCGAGTGCCTTCTTGATTTCGCCGTAGCCGAAGCCGCCGCGGCGATAGAGCGCTGCGACTTCGCGGCGCTGCGCCTCGTCGGCAAACAGCGACAGCAGTTGATAGAGATGGTCTCCGTCGGGCTCCTTCGGCTGTTCCATGGGGCGCGAGTCGGTTGTGATTCGCATGATTTTCTTACGGGCTTCCTTCGGCTCTTCGAACAGCTCGATCGTGTTGCTATAGCTCTTCGACATTTTTTCGCCGTCGGTGCCCGGCACTTTGGCCGAACCGTCCAAGAGTTTCGGTTTGGGCAACACGAAAGTCTCGCCGAAGTGATGGTTGAAGCTGCCGGCCAGGTCGCGGCAGACCTCGATGTGCTGCACCTGGTCCTCGCCGACGGGCACGATGTCGGCGTCGTAGGCAAGGATGTCGGCGGCCATCAACACGGGGTAAGTGAACAACCCAGCGTCGGCCACGAGCCCTTTGGCCTTCTTATCCTTGTAGGCGTGGCAACGCTCGAGTAAGCCCATCGGCGCCCCGGTCATCAGCAGCCAGCAGAGCTCGCTGACCTCGGGCACGTCTGACTGCACAAACAACACGGCATGTTCGGGATTGAGCCCGAGCGCCAATAAGTCGAGCGCCGCGTCGAGCGTCAGTTGCCGCAACTGCTCGGGATCGCGCACGGTGGTCAAGGCGTGGAGGTTGGCGATGAAGTAATACGCTTCGTCCTCGGTCTGCAAGTCGATGTACTGGCGGATGGCGCCGAAGTAATTGCCCCAGTGGAAGCGGCCGGTCGGCTGAATGCCGGAAAGTACTCGCATATTGATGACTCGACATCACTCGGTTTTCAACGTGCCGACTAACTCGCGAATGCTCGAGACGCCGGCCTCGGCCAAAGCGGCCGGCAGTGCGTCGAGCAGCCGCGTCGAGACCGTCGGATTGTAGAAGTTCGCCGTGCCGATCTGCACTGCCGATGCGCCGGCGACGAAAAACTCCATCACATCGTCGATCGTGCTAATGCCGCCGATGCCGATCACCGGCACGCTGACCGCTCGTGCGACCTGATAGACGCAGCGCAATGCAATCGGTTTGATCGCTGGGCCGCTCAGGCCTCCCAGAATGCCTCCCAAGAGCGGTCGGCGGCGCCGCCAATCGATCGCCATCCCCTGCACGGTATTGATTACGGATAGCGCGTCGGCCCCCGCGTCGGCCGCGGCGCGAGCGATCACGGCAATGTCAGTCACATTCGGGGTCAATTTGGCGAGGATCGGCAAGCGACAAGCGGCTCGACACCCAGCGACTACGCATGCACACATCGCCGGGTCGATCCCAAAATCGACGCCGCAAGAGACGTTTGGGCAGGAGATATTCAGCTCCAGGGCCGCGATCCCAAGTTGTCCGTCCAGCCGCGCCGCGATCTCGACGAACTCTTCGTAGGTGCGACCAGCCAGGCTGACGATGATCGCGGTGCCCAGCGACGCCAGGTAGGGCAAGTGCCCAGTGATGAAAGCTTCAACGCCGTCGTTGTCCAGGCCGATGGAGTTAAGCAATCCGGCGGGGGTTTCGACGGTGCGCCAGGGGGCGTTACCCGGGCGGGGTGCCAGAGTAATTGTCTTGGGCAAGATGCCGCCCAAGCGCGATAAGTCGACGAGCCCCGCCATCTCGCGGGCATAGCCGAAAGTGCCCGAGGCGACCAGGATCGGATTCTTCAAGCGCAGTCGACCAAGTTGCACGTCCAACTCGATCGTAGACCGGCTAGATGATCCCGCCATGTGTTCGATAAGGCGTCTGGTGCGAAGGCATGTTCAGCAGCCAGAACCGCTCCCAGTCGTCGAGGAAGAGTCGCAGGTTTTCTGACGTAAAGATCAATTGCTGGTTACGGCGCGCCGGCACCGCGGAGTATGCCGGGATTATGCAGCCGACCGCCGAGGCCAAACAGAGGGTCGCGGTAAGGGCCAAGAGCAACCGACGCATTTGCCACTCCTCCATGAGTCGCAGCCGACGCTGTGCCGGCGCGTATCGCCACTAGCTCCGACTGCGAAACTCGAGCACCCTCGTCCAGAAGCGGACGGGTCGCCTGCGTCGCTCGCTCGGCCTGCCGCCAGCGAGCAACTCCATTGTGAGTAATCGACTTACGACGTGGGCGTGCCAGCAGTTTCGGCAGGTTGCGAGCTGCCGATCGCCGCCTCGCCGGCCGAAGCACGCTGGGCCGCCTTGGCTGCTTCCGCCTCTTCCAACTGCCGCACGCGCTCTTCCATTTCCTTGCCTGGCTTGAACGTCACCACGAACTTCTCGGGCACAAATACCTTGGTGCCAGTACGGGGGTTGCGCGCTTTGCGGGCCGCCCGCTTCTTCACCTCGAAGACACCGAAGTTGCGTAGTTCGATTCGCCGCTCCTCGACCAACGTTTCGACGATCGCGTCGAACGTCTTCTGCACGATCTCTTTGGTCTTGAGTTGGGTGAGGCCGATCTCGTCTGAGATGGTCTTGACGATTTCTTTCTTGGTCACGACTCAGGTCTCCTTGGAACGGCTCGTCGATGCCGCACGGGGGGGCGAGCAAGGGGCCCCGCACGCCAACGCTGCTAGCGCTCCAAGTGTAGGTGCCACAAGCACTAGAGTCAACAGGATTCCCACCATTGACCCAGGTTACGACACGCTGTCGTAATAAGACCACGACGTCCAAGAAAACTCCTTACCTGTTTGTCTGAAATGCTTTAAGCCGATCGTTGACCACAATTCGTGCGCCGTAAAGTCCGGCGCAGCAGCTACGTCGTCGTAAGTCCTTGGAAGATAAAGACGTGAGCAATGACCAGCCTCTGTTTGCTTTCGCCGCAAAGCCAAACTGCCGACGCCCAAACCTTGGGCGCACTCTTACCGGCTACGCCTATATCGGACTGCCCCACCCGCAAACTTCAACCAACCCGCAAAATCGTTGGGCCTGCGCGCCGTTCAGCCTCGTGGCGTGCGCGCGCTGGCTGGCAGCATGGGGACGAGAAATCGGCCGGTTTCGTTGCCCCCGGTCGCGGCGACTTGTTCCGGCGCGCCCGCAGCCAAGACGTATCCACCTTGCGCGCCACCTTCTGGCCCAAGATCGATGACCCAATCGGCGCACTTGATGACATCAAGATTGTGTTCGATGACGATCACCGTGCCCCCGGCGTCGACCAACCGGCCGAGCACTGCCAGCAGTCGCTTGATGTCTTGGAAGTGCAACCCGGTGGTCGGTTCATCGAGCAGGTAGAGCGTGCGGTTTGTGCTCGGTCGGGCCAATTCCGTGGCCAGCTTGATGCGCTGTGCTTCGCCTCCTGATAGCGATGTTGATGCTTGCCCCAAGGTAAGGTAGCCCAAGCCGACGTCGGCAAACGACGCCAGCAAGCGCACGATGGCCGGGAAGTTAGCGAAGAACTCGAGGGCCTCGTCGACCGACAGCTTTAGCACGTCAGCGACATTCAAGCCGCGGTAGCGCACCTCGAGCGTTTGCCGATTAAAACGATCACCACCGCACACTGGGCATGGGACGTATATATCGGGCAGGAAGTTCATCTCGATGCGCTTGAGCCCTTGTCCTTCGCACTGCTCGCAGCGCCCGCCCGCGACATTGAAGCTGAAGCGGCCGACGCGGTAGCCGCGCAGCTTGGCTTCGCGCGTGCCGGCAAACACCTTGCGCAGTTCGTCCCACACGCCGCTGTACGTCGCCAGGTTGCTGCGCGGGCCGCGACCGATTGGACTTTGATCGACCTCGATCAATTTCTCAATTTGGCTGGCGCCGCGCAGGCTGGCGTGCGGTCCGGGCTTGGGCGCGGCTTGACCCAGGCGACGCATGAGTGCTGGACCGAGCGTTTCATTGATCAGCGAGCTCTTGCCCGAGCCACTCACACCCGTCACGCACACCAGAGCCCCCAGCGGGAAGCGTGCGTCGACCTGCTTCAGATTATTCGTCGTTACCCCTTCAAGAACGATCGAGCGTTTGACCGAGGTGGCGCGGCGGGCGTCCGGCACTTCGATCCGCGCAAGCCCACTGAGATAGCGCCCCGTCAGCGAGTCGCCGCGGCTGGCGACCTCGTCGGGCGTACCCTCGGCGACGACGCGTCCACCGTGACGCCCCGCTCCGGGACCCAGGTCGATTAAGCGATCGGCGACCCGCATCATCGACTCGTCGTGCTCGACGACCACGGCGCTGTTGCCCTGCTCGACGAGTTCGCGGACCGCGGCGATCAAACGCTGGTTGTCGCGCTGGTGCAGTCCGATTGAGGGTTCGTCGAGCACATAGCAGACATCGACCAACCCGGAGCTCAGCCCGCTGGTGAGCCGAATGCGTTGGCTCTCGCCGCCGCTGAGCGTGTCAGCCGCGCGCTCAAGCGTCAGGTAGGCGAGTCCAACTCGATAGAGAAAATCGAGCCGTCGGCGGATCTCCGTTAACAGCGGGTCGCCCACAAGCGCCGCTGTCCGTGCAAAGTGCAGGCCCGCGAAGAATCCACGGGCCTCTTCGACCGACAAAGCGACAACTTCGTGAATCGCCCGGCCGGCGACGCGCACGCTGCAGGCTTCGGGCCGCAGCCGAGCGCCGCCACAGTCGGCACAGCGCACCTGGCCGCGGAAGCGTTCGAGTCGCTCACGTTCGTGGGCGTCGGTCGCGGTGACATATTCCTGCTGGAGCAACGTGCCCAACCCGAGAAACTCCCGTCCGTCGCCGTTCCAGAGCAGTTCACGATGCTTGATTTTCCAATTGGCGAGCGGAGCGTCGGACGCGATCTCCTGCTCGGCCGCAAAATCGGCCACGAGCTGTTTGTGTTGGCGGGCGAGTTTGCCCGCGCCATTGCGCCAGGGCAAAATCGCTCCGCTTTCCAGGCTTTGCGATTCGGCCAATACTAACTCGGGGTCGAATTCGACGCGGTAGCCCAACCCTTCGCACGTGGGACAAGCGCCGTACGGACTGTTGAAGCTGAACGAGCGCGGTTCGAGCTGCGCGAAGCTGATTTTGCAATCGGGGCAGGCCGCTTCCGTGCTGAAGAGCTTCTCCTGCCAGACGCCCGATTGTGCTCCCGCGCCCTTTGCGGTTTCGTCGGCGGGCAGCCAGGCGACGACTGCCACCCCTTCGCCATGCTTGAGCGCCAGGTGCAACGATTCGGCAATGCGCGATTCGAGCCCGGGCCGGACCACTACGCGATCGACCACGGCTTCGATCGTGTGATTGCGCTGACGGACCAGTTCGGGCACGACGTCGATATCGTAAACGTCGCCGTCGACGCGGGTCCGCACGAAGCCCGCCTTGCGGATCGCCTCGAACACTTCGCGATGCTGTCCTTTGCGGCCGCGGACGAAGGGGGCCATGATCATTGCTCGGGTTTTCTCGGGAAGCTGCTGAAGTTCCTCGAGAATCTGGTCGGGCGATTGCTGGCGGATCGGAGCGCCGCATTGGTAGCAGGTGGCCTCGCCCAGCCGCGCATAGAGCAACCGCAGGTAGTCGTAGATTTCGGTGACCGTGGCCACGGTGCTGCGCGGATTGCGGGCTCCTTGCCGCTGGTCGATGGCGATCGTCGGTTGCAGGCCCTCGATCTCGTCGACGTCGGGACGTTCGAGCTGCTGCAAGAACTGACGTGAGTAGACCGACAGGCTGTCGATGTACTGGCGCTGCCCTTCGGCGAAGATCGTATCAAAGGCCAGCGAGCTCTTTCCCGAACCAGACAGACCAGTGATCACGACCAACTGACGATGCGGAATATCGAGATTGATGTTCTGCAGGTTGTGGACTCGAGCGCCCCGGATACAGATGACGTCGGGATTGGCGTTCGGCACGGCGACAGCGCTGCTGACGCCGGCGGCTTCAGGCGTGTGGGACGGATCGCTCATACCGGTCGATCGGGTGGCTAATGTCGCGTGATACCAGTTGTCCCCAGCCGACTCTGGGCGTACTGGGGCAAACTATTCACGCTAGTACGAATTTGCCCACCAAACAAGCGGCTACAATTTAAGTACCATCGCTGAGCGACCGTTGCCTGCCCTGCCGCGGAAATGTTCGCATGAAACTCGACGACGAACTTTGTCTTTGCTTTCACGTCAGCAAGCGCAAAGTGCTCAACTACCTTCGCATTGAGCGGCCGCGACGCGCAGGGCAGTTGAGCGAGTGCTATGGCGCTGGCACCGGTTGCGGCTGGTGTCGCACGTATCTCGAAAAGCTGTTTCGCGAATACGCCGCCTCAACTGAATCGACCCTGAAAACTCCCGTCACCGGCGAGCTTGTGGCCGATTCCGCCGAAGAGCCGACCGCGGAAGAATACGCCCGCATGCGCGCCCGTTATGTGCGTGCCGGTGGTGGCACGCCCCCGCCCGGCGCGACGCCGATCGAAGAGGCCGAAGGGTAACGCCGAGCGAGCGCTGACACAGCAGATCATACCCGTCGCGATGCGACCTAATGCTCGATCATTCGCCGCGCCGCTGGTCGCTTGTCCATCGGTTCGCTATCATCGCCACATGACTTCCACCTCGCGCGCGGCGGCCCAAGATCGGACCAGTGAGCCCTTGACGGCCGCCCAAACCAGCCCGCCGGTTCGGGTGCTGATCGTCGATAACGAAGCAGCCCATGCCGAGGCGGTCGCCGAGAGTCTCGAACGTTCGGGCTATGCCTGCGCGGTGGCCACCAGCGGCACCGCCGGCGCGCAGCTAATCGAGGATGATGCGTTCGACATCGTCATCACCGACCTGGTGATGAGCGACCTCGGCGGGCTGGAAATCTTGCGCCGCACCAAGGACGCTCAGCCCGATGCCGAAGTCATCGTCGTCACCGGGCACGGGTCGATCCCCTCGGCGGTCACCGCCTTGCATCAAGGGGCCTTCAACTACCTCGAAAAACCACTCGACCTCAAACAACTGCGGGCCGTGGTCGACAAGGCCTGTGAAAGCTTGCGGCTGCGGCGCACCAATGCGGAGCTCAATCGCCGGCTTGACGAGCGCTTCGGCTTCGAGGGGGTCATCGGGTCGAGCCCACAGATGAACGAGGTCATCGACCGGCTAAAGCGGATCGCTCCCAGCAACGCTGCCGTGCTGATCCAAGGAGAGACGGGAACGGGCAAGGAACTGGTCGCCCAAGCCATCCATCAGAACAGCCCGAGGAAGAACAAGCCCTTCGTGGCTCTCAATTGCGCCGCCTTGAGCGAGCACATCCTGGAGAGCGAGCTGTTCGGGCACGTGCGTGGCGCCTTCACCGATGCGTCGGCGGATCGGGTCGGCAAGTTCGAATACGCCCATGGCGGGACACTGTTTCTCGACGAAGTCGGCGATATGCCGATGCCGACGCAGATCAAGCTATTGCGGGTATTAGAAAATGGCGAGATCACCCGCGTCGGTTCGAACGAGCCGATCAAGGTCAACGTACGGATTCTGTCGGCCACGAATCGCGACCTGGAAGGGGCGATCGCCGCAGGTACCTTTCGCCGCGACCTTTATTACCGCCTGAAAGTGGTCACGATCCAGTTGCCACCATTGAGAGAGAGGCAGCAAGACATTCCGCTGTTGATCGAGCACTTCAGCAAGCAGTTCTCGGCGCTACACGGCAAAGCGATTCGCAGCATGTCGGCGGCGGCGCGGCGGCGACTGTTAGCGGCCGATTGGCCGGGCAACGTGCGGCAACTGCGAAACGTCGTCGAAAGCATGGTGGTTGTCGATTACGACGAAGTGCTCGATGTCGACGATCTTCCCAGCGAACTCGTCGGGCACGAGCCAACAGCGCCAGCGGTCCCCGGCTCGCTGGCTTCGCTGGTGGGCAAGCCGCTGGACGCAGTCGAGCGGTTATTCATCGCCGAGACCCTGGCGTGCTCCGGGGGCAACCGCGAAGAGGCAGCGCGCATGCTGGGCATCGGCGAGCGCACCCTGTACCGCAAGATCAAAGAGTTTGGGCTGTAGAAGATCGTTCTGGTTGGTCTGATCGGGGTCGATGACAGTGGCTGGGGTTGCCGGGGCGTGTCGTTCGATACTTCGGTGCGAATGGATTTGCGATGGGTCGCATTTGTCAACTTTCGGCCACCGTGGTCAATCAGATTGCCGCCGGCGAGGTCATCGAGCGCCCGGCGAGCGTCATCAAGGAGCTCGTCGAAAACTCGCTTGATGCTGGCGCCACGCGCGTCGACGTCGCCGTTGTGCGCGGTGGCGTCGAACTGGTGCGCGTTACGGACAATGGACACGGCATCGACGAGGTCGATCTGCCCCTGGCGCTGGCCAGCCACGCCACTAGCAAGCTACACGACGCCGACGATCTGTTTCGCGTGGCGACGTTGGGATTTCGCGGCGAGGCGCTGGCTTCGATCGCTTCGATCAGCCGGCTGATTTTGCGCAGCCGTACACCCGTTGCGGCGGCCGGCGCCGAGATCACGGCGGCTGGTGGAACGATTGGCCAAGTTGCGCCGTGCGGCTGCTCGCCGGGCACGACGATCGAAGTCGCGGAGCTGTTCTACAACACGCCGGTGCGACGAAAGTTCCTGCGCTCGACGCAAACTGAGATCGGGCACGTGGTCGAAGCGCTCACGCGACTGGCCCTGGCCCACCCGCGCGTTCATTTCACGTTGCGTCACAACGATCGCGAAGTGCTCGACCTGCCGCCGGTCGATCCTTGGCTGGTGCGCATCGAGCGGTTATTGGGGCAGGAACTGGCCAGCCATTGGATTTGGGTCGAAAGTAGCGACGATTCGGGCGGGGGCGTTGTGCGGCTGTCGGGTTACGTCGCCCACCCTAGTCAAAGTCGCAGCAATGCTCGCTCGCAGTACCTGTTTCTCAACGGTCGCTTCATCCGCGACCGCGCGCTGGGACACGCGCTGCAAGAAGCGTATCGCGGCTTATTGCTGACTGGTCGCTACCCAATCTCCTGTTTGCAATTCGAGATGCCAGCCGAGATGGTCGACGTCAACGTCCATCCAACAAAGCTCGAAGTCCGCTTCCAGGATGCCGGCCGACTCTACAGCCAGTTGTTGAGCACGCTACGGACGAAGTTTCTGACCACCGATCTGACGACCGAGCTCAATGCGGCGCGCGCAGGCGGAGACGCCTCGATGGAGTCCGCGGCTGGGCGTGTTGCACCAGTCGCAACGGCACCATCCGCCACCCTGAGGCAGCCGGAGCTGGAGTTTTCGGCTGTTTCCGGTCGTGGCCTGCTACATCCGGGTGCCGCGATTGCCCGCGATGAGCTTGTTGCCTGGGCGAAGGACGAAGTCGCGGGCTGGAATCGGTCGCGCGCGTCGGACGAAACTCCGTCGCCGGCGCCAAATCACGCTCCCTTGACAATCGCCGACTTGCCGCGCGCCTGGTCTGCCGTTGATCCGCATGAAGACGAGCATGAGCCTGTCGTGCCTGGTGCGAACGGCGAAGGCACACGCGGCGGCATAGCGCAGCTCGATCAACGAGAAGGGTACCGGGTCGATGGCCCCGCGACCGTCACCACGGCCGAAGCAAACGGCGCGTTAGCGCATCGCCCGGCGCTGCAACTGCACAATCGCTATCTGATCGCTGAGACCGCCGACGGCATGGCAATCATCGACCAGCACGCCCTGCACGAGCGCGTGTTGTACGAACAGCTACGCGACAAAGTGCTGGCCTCCGCGGTCGAAACGCAGTCGCTCTTGGTTCCCGAGCCGGTCGATCTGGCCGCAAGCGAAGCGGCACTGGTCCTGGAACATCGCGAACTGCTAGCGCGGCTCGGTGTGCAGGTTGAGCCGTTCGGCGGCGGCACGCTGCTGATCGTCGGCTATCCGGCCATACTCGCCAATCTGCGGCCCGTCGAGATTTTGCGCGGGCTGGTCGAGCAGTTGGCCTCCGGCGCGCGCCAACCCCAGCGCCGCGATCTGTTGGACGAAATGCTGCACATGGTCGCTTGCAAGGCCGCAGTCAAGGCCGGGGATCGGCTTTCGACCGACGAAGTCCACGCCTTGCTTGAGATGCGCGGCCAGCTCCCGGATACCCACCACTGCCCTCATGGCCGGCCGACCGAGCTGGTCTTCACGCGGGAAGAACTAGACCGGCAGTTCAAGCGGACGTAACGGGCGTTCAAGTGGTACTAGGTCGCTCGTAGTCACAACAATCGTGCGCGTGCACTCGGCTAAGATTCTTCAATTTGCTTGGTGCCGCTGCGCAGCCGACTATGATGATGGTTCCGGCCTGACCGGCGCGGAAAGCGTGGGTCGATGGCCCGCGCGGGACCCTTGGAAAGATTCGCGCCGCTCGATGAGCACCATTTCGCGACAGCCCCGATTGACCGCACCGCCGCTCGCGGCCGAAGCGCTGACTCCCGACGTCGCGACGCAGCTCAATCCTCCGCACGACGACGCCGAAGCCGCGCGGCACCGTCGCCGAGTGGCGGTTGTCGACGGGGCGGGCAAGGGCCTTTCGGATCAAACGCGACTCTTATTGCGCGCGCGACTCCGCGTCGCCGCGCCCTTGGTGCTTGGTGGTTCAACGGTCTTTCTCATCTACGCTTTGATTACCGGCTCGATGCGGATGAGCAGCAAACAAGGCTACGCCTCTTGGTTGCACATTGCGCTAGTGCCCGTCACGGCGCTGGCGACGTACGTGCTTTGGCGCCCCGCGCTCCCAAGTTGGCGAATGCTGCGACTGGCCGAGGCCGCTGTCTTTGGGATGCCTGCCCTGGTGCTCTTGGCGCTCGATGGCGGCAACCCAGTGAATCGCAATCCGCTTTCGATTAGCGCGGCGGCCTGGTGCGGGCTGATCTTTACTTATGGCATGTTTATCCCCAACCCTTGGCAACGCGGCGCGCGGGTACTCGTGGCGCTCGCGTTGGCGCCGATTCTGCTCTGGGGCGTGCAAGTGTGGGGCGCTTCGCAAGTGCCCGCCGGCCAGATCCAGTTGCTGACGGCGGCGGGCTTGCTGCTGTTGACGTCGGCCGTCGTCGCGGTCTACGGCACGTACGTGACCAACAATCTGCGACTGCAAGCCTTCGAGGCGCGACAGCTCGGGCAGTATCGCCTGCGCGAGTTACTGGGATCGGGGGGCATGGGCGACGTCTACCTGGCCGAACACCAACTACTCAAGCGCCCCTGCGCGATCAAGCTGATCGACCCACGGCGCGCGGCCGACAACGAGGCGCAACTGCGCTTCGAGCGCGAAGTGCGGGCGACCGCGCGCCTTTCGCATTGGAACACGGTCGAAATCTTCGACTACGGCCGCACCGACGACGGCATGTTCTATTACGTGATGGAATTCCTCCCCGGATTGACGCTCCAGGAGATCGTCGAGCGGCACGGTCCGCTGCCGGCCCCGCGCGTCGTCGACCTGTTGCGTCAGGCTTGCGACGCCCTGCGCGAAGCCCACGCGCAGGGTCTCATTCACCGCGACCTGAAGCCGGGCAATCTCTTTGCGTCTGAGCGCGGCGGTGTATTCGATGTGGTGAAACTGATGGACTTCGGCGTCGTGGAACTGATGGGCGAAGGGGAGGCACGCCCTTGGGGGCCGAGTCCTCGGTTGGCGGGCTCGCCACTATACATGGCGCCGGAGCAGGCACTCGGTGGCCACGAACCGGACGCGCGTAGCGACATTTACTCACTAGGGGCCGTGGCCTACTATCTGCTCACAGGGCAGCCGCCATTCACAGGCGAACGTCCGATCAAAGTACTGATCGCGCACGCACATGATCCGGTTCGGCCGCCGTCGGAACTAGTGCCGAACGTGCCTCCTGATCTGGAAGCCGTCGTGCTCAAGGCGTTGGCAAAGAACCCAGACGAGCGCTTCGCTGACGCGGCCAGCTTTGAAGCATCGCTGGCGGCCACGTCGGTCGCCGACCGCTGGAGCCGCGAGGAAGCCGCCGCCTGGTGGCACGCCAACGAACCGGAGCGCATCGCCGCGGCTGCCGGGTAAAGCGTCCGTTGCCCGAGGTGACAGGCTCAATGCACTGCGCTCGGTCGCGCGAAACCGCTCGTGGAGATTTCGTGCAAGAAGTGCATGCTCGTCGCAGGGGAGTGTCGAAGTGCCCGCGAAGCATATCGTCGAGCGGCAGCGCGAAGAGCTGTCGGCCATGCCGGCAGGGCTGGTCAAGACACCGGCCGAGCTGGCCGACGTGGTCGCCTATTTGTTGAGCGTTGGCAACACGAACCACTAGCCACCAACCACGGAACAGTCGTGTTCACGGAGCGATTCTTTCGTCGCGGTGACCACCAACTCGCCTACGCGGTGGGGCCGGATCACGGCCCACCGTTGGTGCTGTTGCACGGCGTTGCCAGGCGCTGGCAAGACTTCGTGCCGCTCGTGCCCGCGCTGGCCACGCGCTGGAAGTTGCTGGCGGTCGATCATCGAGGGCACGGGCGGTCGACTCGCGCCGAACGTTATCGCGTCGTCGACTACGCCGTCGACGCGGTCGATTTCGTGCGCGAGAACGTCAGCGAGCCGGCGGTAATTTTCGGACACTCGCTGGGCGCGATGGTTGCGCTGGCCGTGGCTGCCGAATTGCCCTTGGCGGTGCGCGCGATCGTTCTCGAGGATCCGCCGCTCGATACGCTAGGCGACCAGATCGCCCACACGCCCTATCAAGCGATGTTCACGGCCTATTACGACTTGATCAAGGCTAGCACGCCCGACGTTGATATTCTGGCGGCGGCGCTCGCCGACGTGCTGCTGGCATCCGTGGCTGGTGGGCCGAAGATGAAACTCGGTCGCTTGCGCGACCCCGCCTCGCTGCGGTTCATGGCCCGCTGTCTCGTGGATCTCGACCCGGCGGTGTTGCCACCGCTCGTCGCGGGGCAATGGCTTGACGGCTTCTCCTGGCAACGTCTGGCCGAAAGGGTGAAATGCCCAGTGCTGTTACTTCAGGGTAATGCCGCGCTAGGAGGCATGTTGAGCGACACCGACGCCACGATGGCCAGCGCGTTGCTTTCGCGCGTCACGCACGTGCGGGTCGCCGAGACCGGGCACCTGTTGCACTGGCAAGCGACCGAAGCGACGCTTCGCCTGACGCTGGCGTTCTTGGAGTCGCTATGAAGCCGCGGGCCGCGGCAATTTGGACAGGAGACTACCGTCGCAGGGTCACGGTTCAACAGCGCGCCAGCTCGCGATGCAGGTGTGCCGCGGTATGCCGGAACCCACGCCGCCCTCCAGCCTCCACGATCAAGGCGATCTCTTCGGGCGACAGTCCGCGATCCAAAAGCGAGTGCTTGAGCTTCGTAAGCTCCTCGATCCTGCGCAGTGACCGCCATTGGATGGAGACAATCGCCACGACAAACACGAGCGTCACGCACACGATGGCTAGCGCCCCCAGCGCGATCCCGGCGTCCTCGGTCAATACGTCAATGAACTTATCCATGGCACGTACCTCTTGACGGGAGATTGCATCGCGGCGCCGAAATCACCGCCAGCCGCGAGGTGACCGCGCATGCTGACATGCTAGTCGATTCCTCGGCCGGCCGCTCGCGTGCAATGCCAAACGCTGCGGCCGCCAGCCGTTGCTAGTTCGCCGCACGGCACAGAATCTTGGAAATCGGCCATCAGTGGTTTTCTTCCACGCCGAAGTTCTGCAACTCCCTACCGACTCAATTGTCGCGACTGGGGTCCCCTTGAGACTCAGGCGATCGACATAAGCCACAACAGGCAAGCGAGTTGCGGTCGTGGCAAGCCCTCAGGACTTGTCTTGTGGCCTCGTTGCCAGTGCGGATAGAATGCCCCGCCCGCGGCATGGCAGCCAGCGGTCTCAACATAGTTATCCAACTGAGGTTACTGCATGTCGGCGGAAGGGATGCCGCAGGCCACGGGCTCATATCTTGCGCGGCCGATGGCCGCGATCACGCGACTGGTGTTGCGATTTCCGGTGGCGACGGTCGTGGTCGCGATCGCCCTGGCACTGGCCGCGCTGTTGCTCACGGCCACGCGGCTCGGCTACCGCACGAGCCGGCTCGATCTCTTGAACCCCAAGAGCGACTATAACCGGCTCTGGATCGACTACATCCAGGAGTTCGGCGCCGAAGACGACGCGGTCATCGTTGTGGAAGGCGCTAGCCGCGAAGCGGTCGTGCCGGTGCTGCAAGAGCTATCGCTGGTGTTGGCGCGCGAAGATCAGCTCTTCCACGCCGTGTTGCACGAAGTCGATCTTTCGGCGATCCGCTCCAAAGGCTTGCACTACTTGCCGGTCGAAGAACTCGCCGGCGTCGAGGGATTCCTGACCGGTTTGAGCCCAGTGCTCAAAGGGAATTGGTCTCCACTGAGCTTGGGCTACATGTCAGCCGGGCTGGCCGGGCGGCTTGAAGCGGAGCTAGCCAAACCAAATCCCGCCTGGGGCGAGTCCACGCCAGCCGAGCGCGAGCTGGAACGGCTGACTGCCAGCTTGTTCAACGCACTCGAAGGCCGCGCCGCGTACATGTCGCCGTGGCCAGTCATGCCTGAGTCGGTCGCCACGTTGAGTGAGTTGGGTTCCGAGTATTTGCTGACCAACGAAGGCCGACTCGGTTTCGTGCTGCTGCGATTGGCCGAGAAGTCGGACAGCTTCACTAGCCGGAGCGATGCGACGGACGCTCTGCGCGCGCTGATTGCCAAAGCCGGCGTCCGACACCCCGAGGTGAAAATCGGCCTCACCGGCTTGCCGATCATGGAAGACGACGAGATGCGCGCCAGCCAGTCGTCGATGCTCTGGGCCAGCGTGATTTCGTTCGTCGGCGTGGGGCTGCTGTTCGTGGCGGGCTTTGGCGGTTTGCGGCACGCCGTGCTGGCCAACCTGGTGCTGTTGTTGGGCATGGCCTGGGCGTTCGGCTACGTCACGCTGTCGGTCGGCCACCTGAACATCCTCAGCGTGTCGTTCACCGTCACGCTGATCGGGATCGGCATCGACTACGGCATTCACTACGTCTCGCGGTACATGGAGCTGCGCAACAAGCGGATGGATTGCGGCTCGGCGCTGGTCGAGACATCGCGGTCGATCAGCCCCGCGATCATTGCCGGTGCCGTCACCACGGCCGCGGCCTTCTTCTGCGCCGGCTTCACGAATTTTACGGGCGTAGCCGAGCTGGGGATCATCGCCGGCGGAGGCTTGCTGTTGTGCGCGGTCGCGCAATTGGTGGTGCTGCCGGCGGCCGTTTATCTGGTCGACCGCACCCCATGGGCGCACGTCATGCCGAATCCGCTGCCTGTGCATCGCTGGATCGAACCATTGATGCGAACGCCGCGGCTGATCTTTATCGCCACCACCGTCGGCACATGCCTGATTTCGCTGGGTCTGGGTCGCTTGTGGTACGACAACAACCTGTTGAACATGCAGGCGCACGGGCTGGAGAGTGTGGCGCTGGAGCGCAAACTGCTGGCGGAAACGAAGCAAAGTGTCTGGTACGCGCTGTCGATTGCCGATAGCCGCGAAGAACTGCTCGAGCGCAAGGCGCGATTTCTCGAACTGCCGTCGGTCGAGCGCACTGAAGAGATCGTGTCGATGCTGCCTGTGGCCGATGAGATCAAGCAGCCGATCATTGCCAGACTGGGGAGCATGTTGGCAACGCTCCCCGAACGGCCGCCGCTGATTCCCGTTGATCGGCCTGAAAGCTTGGGGCGCGTGCTCTCGCAATTGCAAGACAAGCTGGTGCGCAACCGCCGTTCGCCGCGCACCGTGCGCAATTTGGAGATGGTCCGCGATCGATTGCGGCGCTTGGCCGTCTCGGATTGCTATCGGGCACTGTCCGGTTTTCAACAGCAGATGGCGGGCGACATGCTCAGCCGGCTGCACGCGCTGCGGACGATGGCCAATCCCGAACCGCCGCAGCTTGCCGACCTGCCGCCGAGCCTGGTCCATCGCTTCGTTGGTCAGCACGGCCGGCACCTGCTGAAAATCTACGGCAAGGGGAACATCTGGGACATGCAAGCGCTGGCCCGTTTCGTGCATGACGTGCGCATGGTCGACTCGCGCGTGACGGGCAATCCGCTACAAGCGCACGAAGCATCGCTCGAGATGAAGGAAAGCTACCAGCAGGCGGCGCTGTACGCCCTGATCGTCATCAGCGTGGTGCTCGTCTTCGACCTGCGCAGCATTCGCTACGCTCTGTTGGCGGCGCTGCCGCTGGGGTTGGGCATGCTGCAGATGTTCGGGCTGTTGGGGCTTTTGGACATTCCACTCAATCCAGCGAACTTGATCGCCCTACCTTTGATCCTGGGCATCGGCGTCGATTACGGCGTACATATCATTCATGACTATCGGGAACAGTCGGGGCGGTATCGCATGAGCCCGTCAACTGCGGTGGCCGTGATGGTCGATTCGCTCACCACGATCGTCGGCTTCGGCGCGTTAATGGTCGCCAGCCATCAAGGACTGCAAAGCCTGGGGCGCGTGTTATCGATCGGCGTGAGCTGCTGCCTGTTCACGTCGATGGTCATGTTGCCGGCGCTCTTGGTCTGGATGAGCTGGAATCGTAAGCCGGCCGAAAACGCCGCCAAGCCGGCCGAAACCGAGCTTTCTGTGCCTCCGCCACACCTGCGACGCACCGTGCCCCGCGCTGTCGTCGGCGTGGCGCCAGAGACCGAGTCCGAGGCGCGGGTTCGCCAGTCCTGGACGTCGGCGGCCGCCATCGCCCGCCAACTGGCCGAAAGCGCCGCCGAAATGACGACCGGCCAGTTACAGCGCCCCGTGCGTCGTGCCAATGGCACGCATCCTCCAGTAAAACGTCCGCATTGGCTCTCCCGAGTGCAAGACGAACAAACAGTCGACCATCGACCGCGGGGCGAACGAGACGCGTAGTCGCGAGCAGAAACTGTCCTATGCGCCGCAAGCCGCGACGCCACGAACACGCTGTACCGAGGGACCTTTCATGGCACGCCAACCACACTTTAAGGCGTTGCTCTGCACGGTGGCGCTGTTAGTACTAACAACGCCGCTCCGCGCGGCAGATCCTCAATCCGACGCTTCAACCGGGCCACAAGCGAAAGTACCCAAGTCGGCGATCGTTGGTGACCAGGTTTTGCCGTGCCGCGAAACGGTGCACGTACTTGAGGCCGGCCAAGAGAAGAACCTTCCGAGCAATGCGTTGTTGTGGCCCGCCGCAGTCATTGAGCGCGAGGGGAAATGGCTGCGCGTCAAGTCGCCTGCCAACGAAGTTGAGGTGCTGGCGATCGACGTCGTGGCGATCAACGCGGCGAACGAGTTTTTTGGCGCCGAAATCAAGGCGCAGCCCACGGCCTGGAAGCACAAACTGCGCTGCCTGGCGCGGCAATGGGAGGGGGATTTCGACGGCGCCCTGGCCGATGTCAACGCAGCATTGCACTTGACGCCGCGCGATCCCGAACTGCATTGCCAGCGCGGCGTGTTGCTGATGGCGAGACGCGAAGTTGAGCCTGCCCTCGAGGCTTTCACCGAGGCGCTGCGAGTCAATCCGCAGTTTCTCGACGCTTACCGGCGGCGCAGCGACGCCTGGTTGGCGTCCGGCAATGCGCAGCGCGCAATCGACGATCTCGGCGCGGTGATCGCGCTAGAGCCCGACGACTTAATAGCGTTGCTCGAACGCGCGAAGCTCTTGGCGTTGTCCGGCGAGTTTGATCGTGCCGCCGAAGACTTCAGTAAATTGTTGGCACGCAATCCCGGCAATCCTGAAATCCTCCGGGCCCGCGCCGAATTGCGGCTGCTCGCCAAAAGAACGGCCGAGGGAATCGCCGACCTGAGCGATATTCTCAAGCAACGCCCCGGCGACACGCGAGTCCTCTACCTCCGCGGCCTGGCCTACGGGCAGGCGCAGGATCACAACAAGGCGCTGGCCGATTTTTCGGCAATCCTGGAGCGCGACATCGTAAACACCGAGGCCTATCTTGCGCGGGCGGCGGTTTATCTCAAGCTCGAGCGTTACGACAAGGCGCTGCGTGATTTGGCGGAAATCGTTCGCCTCGAGCCGCGCCACGCGCTAGCCCACTATCAGCTAGCACTGATCTGGGCGACTTGTCCGGTCGACAAGTATCGCGATGGCCAGCGTGCCCTGGAGGCCGCACGCCAAGCATGCCTGTTGACCGATTGGAAGCAACCGCCGTGTTTAATGGCGTTGGCGGCGGCCAACGCCGAAGTTGGCAACTTCGAGGATGCCGTGCATTGGCAGACGAAGGCACAGGAAATGATCCCCGCAGAGGACCGGGCTGCCTTCCAGTCGCGGTTGGATTGTTACACCGCCCAGAAGCCGTACCGCGACTTGCCGACGAAAACACGCTGAGTGACCGCGTTGTATCGGGCAGCTAGAATGACAGGTGCGAGCCGGCCGAAGTTACTTCAACGGCCCGGTTGAAATTCCTTCGTTCGTGGCGGCCGCCAATGTCTCGTGTAGCTTCCCAGGTGCGATTTTCTATCGTGAGTGGGTGGAGCATTCTCGCCGGCGTGATCGCGGCGCCGCTGTACCTGGCGATTGCGCTCACGGTCATCAGTCGTATGAGTCATCCTCCAATCGCGCTGTTGCCAGTTGCGATTTTCGGTCCGATCGTCACACCCTTCGTCGTTGGGGCGCTGGCTCATCGTCGACGATATGTTTTCAGTGAGGCGACTGACAACCTGACGATTCAGTCGACGGTCTGCTTCATTGCTGTCGGGCAGCCTCGCATTGTGCCCCTGTCCGATTTCACGGCGCTTGATTTTGGAAGTTCGCTCGGTTTGGAGGGGGAGCCGGTGGGGTGGATTCGCGTCACAACGATGGATGGACGGATCTTTGAATTCACAGGCCAGCCGGCTTTCTTGGGCCCCGACGTGATGCGTATCTTTGCGATTGTGAATAAGGCACGCGCGTCCGCGGGTTTGAGTCAATTGCCTACGATTCGATGTCATCCGTTGCCTGCTCCGCGTCCATTTCTGGGCTGGTTGCGCTGCGCGGGCCGCTGAGCGAAGTCGCGAATCCGTAGCGCGTACTAGAATCTCCCCTTTGCCAACCGTGAGCAAGTCGCCCACGTAGGATTCGCACTCGGCCGCGGCGTCGGTGAGCGAAAAGGGGACGTCGAACTGCGCCAAATGGCGAGCGAGCAAGCGCAAGAGATTCGGTTGACAGCGATTCAGCCAACAGCTTGCCGGCGAGCGCGTTCGGTAGCACGCCTTGCATTTCAATCGGTATGCCGTCAAGGTTGCGAGCGACGAACGTCAGCGGCATGGCTACGCGGACTTGCTACGACGAAGCGGTGTCGAATCGAGCCGTTATGGACCACATCGGACCACGGGCGGTCCTCTTTTGCGTTTCGGGAATATAAACTCTAGCTAGTGATCGCGGATAGGACATCGATGCTGCTCAGAGTCGTACGGCCACAATGATTGACACTTGCGGTGGCGTCGTGCTGTGCGGTGGCCAGAGCAAGCGCATGGGCCGCGACAAGGGCTCGCTGCCGTTTGGCGACGAGTCGCTTCTCCAGCGCGTCGTGCGGCAACTTCATGGAGTGGTCGCGCCCATCGTCGTTGTCGGTTCCTCCGACGCCACGCTGCCGGCATTCGCCATGGATGTCGAAGTCGCCAGCGATCAGCGACCGGGACGCGGTCCACTCGAAGGACTGCGCATAGGTCTTGCCGCGCTGGCCAGCCGCGCCTCATTCGCGTTCGTTGTGGGATGCGACTACCCATTCGTTTTGCCCGCTTTCATCGCGCGAATGAAATCGCTGGCTGTTGGACACGATGCCGCAGTCGTGAGGTTTGCCGAGCGGTTGCATCCGTTGGCCGGCGTGTATCGCACCGCACTGTCCGCCCGCGCCGACGAACTTCTCACAGTCGGAAAGCCACGGCTCTTGGATCTGATCGCAGCCAGTCATGTGCGCCTTGTGGGCCCTGATGAGCTGCTAGACGCCGATCCTCAACTCCTCAGCCTGCAAAACGTCAATTCGCCTGCCGATTACGCGGCGGCGCTGGCGGCAGCGGGATTTCCGCTCGGCGAGTCGCCGCCAGCCGCGGGTCTCTTATAATCGAAGCGGCGGTCGTGACCGCTCGATACGGCAGCGCGGGAGCTTTCCACTTGGACTACGGCTTCAGCTTCGACAGCCCGAACTACCTCTGGCTACTGGTGCCGCTGTTGCCAACCATGTGGTTTGTGGGGCGACGCAGCCTAAGCGGATTAGGGCGGCTTCGCGGCGGGCTAGCCCTGCTCTTGCGCAGCGCTGTCGCGCTGCTGCTGGTGTTGGCGCTGGCCGAGCTGCAATGGGTTCGCTCTCATCAGCGGTTGAGCGTCTTCTTTCTGGTCGATCGGTCGTTGAGCATGCCCGACGACGCGGCCAGGCCGATTACCGACTACATCAATGCCGCCGTAGCCAAGCAGTTGCGAGTGGCGCGCGGCGATCGGGCTGGCATCGTCACGTTCGGCTCAGACGCGGCGGTTGAATACCCGCCGCTGGAGGGCAACGCGCCTCCCGCCAAGCAATTCGAGGCGCCGATCGAGGGAGATCATACCGACTTGGCGAAGGCGCTGCGGCTCGCGCAAGCTGCCTTTCCCGCCGATGGCGCCAAGCGCGTCGTCATTATTAGCGACGGCAACGAGAACTTGGGCTCCGCCCGTGACGAAGCGCTGCAGGCCGCACAATCGGGTATTGGCATCGACGTCGTGCCGGTGCAGACGTCGGCACGCAGCGATGTATCGATCGAACGGCTCGTCGTTCCGACCGATATCCGTCAGGGCGCGCCGTTTGATCTGCGGATTGTCATAAACAACTCGGTGGGCCCTGGCGGCCCCACCGCGCCTCCGAGTGGGCGGTTGCGCGTCGTGCGCCGCGCCGGCGGCGAAACGACCTTGTTGAGCGAAGAGCAGGTCACGCTGGGCGGCGGCCGCCAGGTGTTCACGGTGCGCGAGCAGCTCGATCAACCCGATTTCTACACCTACGAGGCACAGTTCATTCCCGACAATCCAGCCGGAGATCGCTTCGCGCAGAATAACCGCGCGACGACTCCGGCTCACGTCCGCGGGCGTGGCCGCGTGCTGTTGATCGAGGACTGGTCGGCGCCGGGCGAGGCGGCGGCGCTCGTCGAGCGGCTGAAGCGCGAGAACTTGTCGGTCGACGTCGCGCCATCCAACGCCGCGATCACCACGCTCGGCGAACTCCAGCGCTACGATTGCGTGATGTTGTCGAACGTGCCCCGCACCAGCGGCGATGCCGTCGAAGAGATCACCGAAATCACCGACCGGCAGATTCAGATGCTCGTCCGCAACACTCACGAGTTGGGTTGCGGGCTGATCATGCTCGGCGGGCCGAACAGCTTCGGCGCCGGCGGTTGGGCTAATTCGGAACTTGAGAAGGCCATGCCAGTTGACTTTCAGATCAAGAGTCTGAAGGTGATTCCATCGGGCGCCCTGGCCGTTGTCGTCGATCGCTCGGGTTCAATGGTCGGGGAGAAGCTCGAGCTCGCCAAGCGGGCCGCGATCGAGGCGATCAAGGTGCTCGGGCCGAACGATCACGCCGGCGTCGTGGCCTTCGATTCCCAAGCCGAGTGGGTAGCTCCCATGCAGGCTGTGCGTCGCCCGGAACGCATGGCTGCGCAAATCGCCGATCTCGGTCCCGGCGGTGGCACCTACATGTGGCCCGCGATGCTCGAGGGTTTTCACGCTTTGCGCAAGGTGCAGGCCGCGGCCAAGCACATGATCATCCTGAGCGACGGTCAAACCGCTCCCGGCGACTACGAGAAACTCGCCAACGACATGCGGCAGATGAAGATGACCGTCTCTTGCGTCGCGCTGGGACAGGACGCCGACAACGCGCTCATGGACCGCATCGCACGGGCGGGCGGGGGCCGGTTCTATCACGTCGACAAGCCGTCGAGTGTCCCCAAGATCTTCATGAAGGAAGCGCGTCGGGTCGCGCGACCGCTGATTTTCGAGGACGCCAACGGGTTTGTGCCGCGCGTGACGACATTTCATGAGATCGTTTCCGGAATCAGCGAGCCATTGCCACCGTTGACCGGGTTCGTAATGACCACGGTCAAGGACAACCCGCTTGTCGAAGTTCCTCTGGTTTCACCCAAGCCGGCCGGCCCGAACACAGCGATTTTGGCCACCTGGACGTACGGCCTGGGGCGCAGCGCCGCCTGGACCACCGACGTCGGCGCCCGCTGGGCGAAGCCATGGCCCGCCTGGCCCAACTATGAGAAACTTTTTTCGCAGCTTGTGCGCTGGTCGTTACGCCCCGACGCCGAGACCGGTCAGTTTACGATGGCTGCCAATGTGCAGGCCGACCGGATCGAACTGGTCGTCACCGCGCTGGGGAGCGACGACAGCTTTCTGAATTTTATCGGGATGGTCGGCAGCGTCGTCCGGCCCGATCTCACCAGCAGTGAGTTGTCACTTGTGCAGACGGCGCCCGGGAGGTATGTCGGGCAGTTTGGCAGTGCCACGCCCGGCACGTACCTGATCTCGATCGTTCCCGGCGCGGGTCAAACTCCGTTGCGCATGGGCGTTACCGTGCCGTACTCGGTGGAGTATGCTAATCGCGAAAGTAATGACTTGCTTTTGCGCGAACTGGCCGCGCTGCGCCCGCGCGGCGGAGAGGCTGGCGTGGTCATCAATCCGCTTGGCGAGCTCAACGACCTTTCTGCGCTGTTGAAGACCGATACGTTCCGCGGCGGATTGGCGCGAGCGACCAGCCGGCGCGATGTGTGGCATATCTGCCTGTTCATGGCGGCGCTCCTGTTCTTTGCCGATGTGTTTAATCGCCGCGTCGCCGTGCGCTTGCAGCCAGCTATCGTGTGGCAGCACTTCCAACGCCGACTGGCACGGCAGAAGCACGAACGCGAATTGGCTTCGCTCAGTCGCTTGCAGCAAGCCAAGGCCGCGGTTGCCGACGACCTTGAAGCTCGCCAAGCTGCCACGCGCTTCGAAGCGATTTCTAGTAGCGAGAATCCTCCGCCCGCTCCGGCCGGCACCCCGCCAGTGGTCGTCGAGGCGAACGAGATAACGTGTGCGACCGCCGCGGAAGCAGCTCAAGAAGAACGCGCCAGCACCAAGCCGGCGGCGGAAACTGAGCCGAGCTATACCTCGCGGCTCTTGAAGGCCAAGCGCGATGTCTGGAAGAATCGCCCGTGAAACCCGCGACTCACGAACGCATTTCGACTTGCTCGCGTCGCGAAAGCAGGGTTGGCAGCCGAGACCTAGCGCTTTAGCGCCCGCATGAACTTCCTGTTGACCAACGACGACGGCATCGAAGCCCCCGGTCTAGCCGCGCTGGCCCGCGCATTCGAAGGACTCGGGAGCCTGGCGACGGTCGCTCCCGATCAGCACCTGTCGGGCTGCAGTCATCAGGCGACGACTCATCGCGATCTGACACTGACGCCGCACGGCCCGCAGCGCTGGGCGCTCGATGGCACGCCGGTCGATTGCGCGCGTGTGGGCCTGTTGCACGTCGCCCCTGAAACGAGTTGGGTGGTGTCGGGCATTAACGCGGGGGGCAATCTCGGCGCGGATGTCTATCTCTCCGGAACCGTGGCCGCGGCGCGCGAGGCGGCGCTATTGGGTCGCAGCGGAATTGCCGTTTCGCAATATGTGCGGCGCGGCCTGCCGCTCGATTGGGATTGCGCCGCGCGTTGGACGCGAACCGTCGTCGAGTTGCTCTTGGCCCGGTATCCGCAGCGCGGGGCGCTTTGGAACGTGAATCTGCCTCACTTGCCGTCCGACAGCCGCCCTCCCGACGTGGTGTTCTGCCAGCTCGATCCGCATCCCTTGCCGGTGCAGTTCATCGCCCAGGAAAACACCTTCCGCTACTTTGGCGTCTATCAGGATCGTCAACGGATGCCAGGGCACGACGTGGCGGTGTGCTTCGGCGGCGCGATCGCGGTCACGGGGCTGCTTCTGGGGTAACAAGGTTTCTCACAGCGTCCACGTCTGGAACAACTTCTCGCGAAAGGCGTCCCACTCGTCGACATGACTCGGGCGGCCGTCTTGTGCCACGAGCTCGGCCACCCACGAGTCCATCCGCCGCAACCGCTCCGCCAGAATTCCAATGGTGTTGAGGGCCAGCTTCTGCGCGGCCGACGACCGCGCTGCCACGAGCGGCTCGATGTCGGCCCGCTCAAACTGCAAAAGCTCGCTGGCGGTAACCGCCCGCACGTGTGCCGCGCGTGGGCCAGGATGGAAGAAGGCCATCTCGCCGAAGTTCTCGAAGGGATCGAGTGTCGCGAGGACAACATCGCTGGTGCGGCCGGCGGCGGTCACCCGACGGAAAACTTCGCATTGGCCGGCCAGCACGAGCCATAGCGTAGCGGTGATTTCCCCTTCGCGCACGATCGTCTCGCCAGCATCGCAGTTGCGCACTTTGGCAATTGCGCCCAGTTCGGCGCGTTCGGCCGGTGTTAGCCCCGCGAAGAGGGGCGCCTCCGCCAGGCAACGCTCGATCGACGCTGGTAGGTTCATGGCGACGTGGTTGCCTGAAATGACGATCGTGCCCTGGTTTGGGATTTACTGCGATCAACGCGCGGCCTCAAGCGATTCCCCCCAACACCGTCGCACGGCCGACCCGGCTGATGCCCAGAATGTAGGCCGCGGTGCGTAGGCTGACTTTGCGTTCCTGCTTGACTTCCCAAACCTTCTCGAAGGCCTCGGAGAGCAAGTGATCGAGCTCCTGGCGCACGCGATTAATTCCCCAACTGTAGTGCTGTCGATTCTGCACCCACTCGAAGTAGCTGGCGGTCACACCACCGGCGTTGGCCAGGATGTCGGGTAGGATGATCGTGCCACGCGTTTCGAGCAACTCGTCGGCATCGGAGTCAATCGGGCCGTTGGCGCCTTCGATGATCAACGGCGCTTTGACGCGCGGCGCGTTGGCCGCGGTAATCACGCCCCCCAGCGCCGCAGGGATCAACAGCTCCACGTCCAGTTCGAGGAGCTTCTCGGCGGCGACCTTTTCGGCGCCGCAGTAGCCTTCCAGACTCCCTTTATTCCCCAGCGCGTAGTGAAGCATGGCCGGGACGTCGAGTCCCTCGGGGCGATAGTAAGCTCCACTCAAGTCGCTGATGGCCACGAGTCGAAAGTCGGCTTCGTGCAGAAACTTGGCCGCGTGCGATCCGACGTTGCCGAAGCCCTGAATCGCCACGCGCGTGTCGGCCGGTTTGCGACCGAGTCGGCCCACGAGTTTGTATGCAAACACGCCCACGCCCCGGCCGGTCGCTTCTTCGCGCCCCGGCAATCCGTGCAGCTCGACGGGCTTGCCCGTGACAACGGCTGGGCTGAAGCCATGATACTTCGAGTACTGATTAGCGAACCAAGCCATCACGATGGCATTGGTCCCCATGTCGGGAGCGGGAATATCGACGTCGGGGCCTACGAGGTCGTGAATAGCATCGACGAACCGCCGCGTCACCAGTTCGAGCTCGTTGGCGCTCAATTGCCGAGGGTCGACCGCGACGCCGCCCTTGGCGCCGCCGTAAGGCAGATTCATAACGGCGGTCTTCCAGGTCATCAGTGCCGCCAGCGAACGCACCTCGTCGATATCGACCTGCGGGTGATAACGGAGGCCGCCTTTCATCGGCCCGCGCGCATTGTCGTGCTGCACGCGGTAACCGAGATACGTGGTCAGCTCGCCATTGTCGCGCTTGATGGCTACCTGCACCTGCACCTCGCGATTGGGAGTGAGCAGCAGGCGCCGCATGTTGTCGCTGAGATCGATCAGGTCGGCAGCGCGATTGAAGTAGTGCGTCGTCGCGTCGAAGGCGCGCATCAGGTCTGGCTCGCGAGTGCTCGAATCCGGTGGCGCCGGCCGCCTCCCTCGCTGGGAATCATAGGCCGCCCGGTGCGCCGGCTCAAGGCGAACCCTCATCGCCGCGGCGCTTGCCGCGCCGCGCCTTCTCTCCTAAGCTGACGCCCGTCAGGCCAATGCTTCACGCGCAGGGCTGCCTGTCGATCGACAGACATCCCTGTCAACCCTTGGATGACAACCGCGAGGGCGCCGGCTGTGCCTTTTTTGATCGGCATCGACGAGGCGGGATACGGTCCGAACCTGGGGCCACTTGTAATCGCTGCTACCCTCTGGCGCATCGATGGCCCGTTGCCCGACGACGATCAACTTGATGCGCGGGTGGCCCAGGTGATCAGCCGCCAGGCACCGCGAGCACGGCGCGCGCTGGTCAAGGCGGGCGCAGCGACCGACGCGGTTGCACGTTCCACCGCAGCGCGACGCGTCCGCATCGCCGATTCCAAGGCAATTTACAAACCGCATCTGGGCCTAGCACCACTCGAACTCAACGTGCTGGCAATGTCGACCGCCGCTGGTGCGTTGCCGACGGACTGCCTGGCCTTCTGGCAGACCGTCGCACCGCAGGCGGTGCCGCACCGCGACGCCGAAGTTTGGAATCGCGAATTCAATCCGCAATTGCCGCTTGAAGCTGACGCCAGGACGATCGCCCGGCTGGGCCAACGCGTGGCCGCGGGCCTTGAAGTCGCGGGACTGCGATTCCTCGGTGCTCGTGCCACCGTACTTTTTCCGGCGCAATTCAATCAGTGTGTCGCGGACGCTGGCTCAAAGGGGGCAGCCCTTTCGCACTTGTCGGTTGCCCTCATGGCAGAATGCTTGGCGACGTGCCGCGGCGGTGAGGTCATTCGCGTGTTGGGCGATAAGCACGGCGGCCGACACTACTACGGGCCGCTCTTGCAGCATCAGTTCCCCGAGTGGCTCGTCGAAGTCCACGACGAGGGTGCCGCACGCAGCTTATATCGTTTCGGTCCACCCGAGCGCCGCGTCGAAGTAGTTTTCCGTGCTCGTGGCGAGCGATCGTTGCCGACCGCGCTGGCGTCGATGTTCGCCAAGTACCTGCGCGAGCTTTCGATGCGGGCCTTCAACAAATTCTGGTGTGCGCGTGTGCCGCAGTTGCGCCCAACGGCGGGCTATCCCGGCGATGCGCAGCGTTTTAAGCGGGCCATCGCCGGAGCGCAGGCCGAGTTGGGAATCGACGACGCCGCGCTCTGGCGGTCGCGATAACGCCCCGTGAGGTTTCGCATGCAGCTTTATATCGTGCGTCATGCCTGGGCATTCGAGCGCGATCTCGCACGCTTTCCCGACGATCGGCTTCGTCCACTTGAACCCAAGGGCATTAAGCGCTTCCGTCGCGTGCTGCGACGTTTGGTACAACGCGACGTCTGCCCGACGTGGATCGCCACGAGCCCGCTGGTACGTTGCCGTCAGACCGCGGATTTGTTTGGCCAGCAGTTGTCGAACAGCACGCAGATCGAGGAACTCGACGCGCTGGCCCCCGGCTCGGATTTGGACGAAGCTCTGTTGTGGACCAGGCAGAAGCTGGCTGACACCGACATCACACGCGCACAGGTTGCCTGGGTTGGGCATTCGCCCGATGTTGAACAACTGTGTGCCAGATTAATCGGTGACGCAGGGGCGAGGATTCGATTTGCCAAGGGAGCCGTGGCGTCGCTCTGGTTTGCCGATCTGCCCACGATCGGCTCCGGTCGGCTCGATTGGTTGGTCACCGCCAGGATGCTGGGCTGTTAGTCCGCCCGCCGCGATCTCACCGATCTGCCAAAATGAATCATCAGAAACTGCCTTGCTGCTGCTGTGCGAAGCACACCGCCGGGTGGCCCAGATACGGCGCAGCCGCATCTGGGTCGCGCAGCGACAAGAGGATGTGTGCCAACGATGACCCGCCTTGGTAGTGGGTCAGTTCGAAGAGCGTCTGCCACGTACTCTGCCCGTGCGGTTGAGTTTGTTCCGCCGGGTGGCCCAGATACGGCGCAGCCGCATCTGGGTCGCGCAGCGACAAGAGCCAGTTGTGTTGCGCGAACCTCGC
>JAIESQ010000006.1 GCA_019745975.1 Pirellulales bacterium | reverse complement strand
TGACGTTCACTCGAAATCCCTCCGTGGCGCGCGGATTGATGTGGTGTCGCTACCATCAATACCCGACAAAACGCCGAGAGATTTCGAGTTTTTTTGCGCCCGCTGCCTTCCCAAGCCGCCCGACTATGCTTGATTGCGGTCTAGCAGAGCATCGATGTGCGATTGCAAGCCTGCCCGCGCGCCGGGCTTAATCGTCGTGCAGCAGAGCGCTTGCCCCACTCGCCGCCGCGTGCGACAACCTATAGGTGTACTTAATTCGCTTCCCTGTTGCCATTCTCCTGTTTCTCAAGTGATTCGAGGTCCGGGGCGGACGTTGATGGGACAACAGAATCGGATTCTCGTTACGCTGCTCGAGCGCTTACGTTCCGGATTACTTGATGGCCCCGGGCTGAACTGTCGGCCCCATCACAGCCGACAGCGAATCGATCTCACCAGCTTCGCGAAGCTCGGCGAGGTTTCCGCCGCGCAAATCGTCCGTAGCTTGCTCTGTGATGAACAGTCGACCTCGATCAACGTGAAGATCGTCCCTGCGCCGGAAGTAATAGGCGATTCGGATTCCCAGAGCGGTACCAAGAAACCGGCCGACGCCACGCCGGCGCCAGAAGACCTGCATGACACAAAACGCTGGTCGCAGCATGACAAAAAGTCTCCGTATTACCAGCAGCAAGCGCTCTTGCGAAAATTAAAGACGATCGCGGAGGATGCACAAATCCACGAGCAGGATACCGGCGTTGATGTGCTGCACCTTGGCTTTCCATTGCTGCACCTTCCACCGGGAGCTGTCACAGGGCTTTCCGGAAAGCGGCGCTTATTGGCGCCGGTCTGCCTCATCCCAGTCGCGTTGACCTTGAGGTTGGGCGCACGGCCAGTCGTCGAGCTCAAGAATCGCAGCGACGACACGGATCGCATTGGGCCCAATTCATCGCTGCTCGCCTGGCTGGAAAACTCCGGGCACCGTTTACCCGAGAACCTCGCGGACGATGGTCAAGCCGAACCGTGGCATTTCCTCGTACAAATGGTGAATTGGCTTACTGACACGATTGGCGTCGAGGTTCCGTCGTTTTTCACAGGGCAACTTCCTCAGCGCGATGAGTTCCAACTTGTCGCATCGCCCAGTGCGGCGGACGACGAAGAACCGTCGATCGTCTCGGCCGCAGTCCTAGGATTATTCCCCATAAATCGGCAAGCGTTGATTCGTGATTTGGAGGCGATGGTCGACGGCGAGTCGCTCGACGGTCCCGTGCGGAGCTTCCTGGACTCAGAGACGACGCTCGATGCGATGAGCTTCGAATACGAAGCGGTCGAGCAGTCGAATGCACCCGTCGAACCGTCCGCCTCGGAATTGACGGCGACGAACGAGCGACTGGTCTCGCCGGCCGATCCTTGTCAGGCCCGCGCCGTACGTCTGGCGCGGCAGGCGACGGGACTCGTGATTCATGGTCCCCCGGGCACGGGCAAGAGCCAAACCATCACAAACATCGTCGGCGACCATCTGGTACGTGGCGAGCGCGTGCTGGTAGTTTCTGACAAGCGCACGGCACTCGACGTCGTCGCTGATCGCCTCAATCATTTGGGGCTGGGTAATCTCGTTGCTGTCGTCCACGACGCTGGCCGCGATCAGCGCGAATTGTACCGGCGGGTGCGCGCTCAGCTCGAGAGCCTCGCCGACGTGCGTTCGGACCCGACAGCCGACCGCGAGCTGTCTCGCGTCGACAGCCAACTCGAGGCGATTCGTACGGAATTGACCACTGCTTGGCGCTCACTGCACGTCGCCACTAGCGCGGACGAACCGGACTTTCATCACCTTATGGGAGCCTTTCAAGGCATCGAGCTGACCGGCGATGCACGCAAAGTGTACGAGAGCGCCGCGAGCACAGTCCACGTGTCGAGGGCCGAATTAGAAGTACATAGCCACGATCTGCACGATCTTCTCAATAAGGCCGACGAAGTCGAATTTGCCGACAATCCTTGGTCCACGTGCATCGGCATCCCGCTCGCCGAGTTCCTGGCGCGAAGCGGCGACCATCATCGCGGGTCATTGCAAGAGTGCTTGCGCCAGGCTAACGCGGCCGACGCTTCGCTGTGGCCCACAATTCCTTCCTTTCGCTCCGACTTGGATGTCACGGCGCAAGCTGAGTCATGGGAGGCAGCCGCGAACCTTCTCGAGTCGCTTTGGAAAGGCGCGGACGCCCAAGTCGTCTCGCGCTGGCTGCACGCTGATCCGGAACTGCGTGACAATGCGCGCCAACGATTGCAACAGGCGGCCGAGTTCGAAGGCGTTCTGCGGCGCGGCTCGCTCGAAGCGGAATTGCACTATCAGTGGGACCAGAGTCTTCCGGAAACGGGAGAACTCGACAGCCAGATCGAAACACTCGGTCGCTTCCTTCGCCGCGCGACGATCTGGAATCGTGCGCTCGCCCTCACGGCCTGGATGCGAACTGAGAAGCTCTTGCTTCACTACGAACTGCCAAGTGGCACCGCGTCGGCGCAGAGATTGCACGACTTTCTACGTGGCTGTCAAGCGCGTTCTGCGTTGCAAGCACTTCACGCCTCGCTGCTTGGCCAAACCTGGATGGCGAGCAATTCCACCAGCGAAAGCGACGTGGCGCTGATCGTCGCATTTGATACGCACCATCGCGTTTTGGCGCTACTGCACCGCCTGGAGGAAGCAGAGCTCGAACCATTGCGCGAACGCGTTGTCGCTGTACTGAGCGACCCGACAGTAGGGAGCGCATTGCTCGACGGTTTGCGACGCGCACGTTCGCGAGCCGCAGCAATCACTAAATTCACAGACACGTTGCGCGAGAGCGGCTTATTTCGGGAATCATGGTTGAACCAAGTTCACGTCCAGCTTTGCGAGGGAAGAAAGGCAAGTCATGCGATCGAAATCCTCGTGGATTCCTTCGCGACTTGCGAACCGGTCGTGCGGCTGCAATCCACTCTGGAGTGTCTACCCAAGTCCTTGAGCGATATTACCTCACAGCTCCTGATGCAAGGCGCCTCGAAAGACCAGTGCATGGCGGTGTTAGAGAAACTCGCCTGTCATCAAGCCGTGCGTGCGCGGCTGGCGGCAAACCCTGCTCTAACACGACTTGACGGGCAGCGGCTGGGCAACCTCATCGCTCGTTATCGCGACTTGCGTACCGCCAAACATACGCACGTAGCCGCGGCCATACTGCAACGTTGGACCGAATTGCAGAAGTCGCGTTTACTGGCGGCGACACGCTCGCGGCTCAATTCCCAGGGCGCCGATGTGCGCCGACGCCTGACAGGGCAAGGCCGCCGTGCGACTCGATTGCGCAGGTCGATTGAAGTCGGCGCACAACTTGAAGACGGGGATCCGCTCTTCAATCTTCGTCCGGTTTGGATGGCCAGTCCAGAAACTGTCGCACAGATCTTTCCGCGGTCGCCGAAGTTCGACGTGATCGTGTTTGACGAGGCTTCACAATGTCGATTGGAGGAAGCACTGCCCGTGCTCTTGCGTGGGCGGCGCGTCGTGATCGCCGGCGACGTCAAGCAGTTGCCGCCGACGCGGTTTTTTGAGTCGGCTTTGATCACCAGCGAGGAGGCGGAAGCCGAGACGCCACAAGATTGGTTTGAACAACAGCAGTCCGAAGTTGAGGACTTGCTCACCGCTGCCTTGAATCTACAAATCGAGCAATGCTATCTCGACGTGCACTATCGTTCACGCAATTCCGATCTCATTGATTTCAGCAACGGTCAGTTCTACGCCTCACGCTTACAACCGCTTCCCGGGCACCCCAAGAACCGCGCGAGCTACGCTCCGATCACTCTTTACCATGCCGGTGGTGTTTATGAGGATCGTGTCAACCGCGTCGAAGCCGAGGAGGTTTGCAGGGTTGTCCGCGATTTGCTCAGGCGCGCCGAACCTCCGTCGATTGGCATCGCCTGCTTTAACACCGATCAGCGCGACCTGATTCTCGACTGCCTCGACGAGCTTGCGGAACGGGACGCGGACTTCGCCGGCCGCCTCGCGCAAGCTCGCGCCCGCAGAGGCCAATCTACCTCTGAGGGGTTGTTCGTGAAGAACCTGGAGAGTGTCCAGGGTGACGAGCGCGACCACATGGTCATCAGCACGACATATGGCCCCAACTCCGCCGGCCGCTTTTATCGTCGCTTTGGCCCGCTGGCCTGCGCAGGCGGCGGTAGAAGATTAAATGTGCTCGTCACACGCGCGCGGCACGAAGTGCATCTGGTGACTTCGATTCCAGTGGAAATCTACCGCAGTTTCCCCACCTTGGCATCTGAACAGGTTCCCAATGGTGGCTGGTTGTTGTTCAACTATCTGAATTACGCCGAGCATTTGGCCGCGCTGTACGATGATTTGCGCAGGCAACTCGACGAGCGCGATCGGCCCCATGATTCGATCGAATCGACGGCACTGCCAGCGAGAGTGACGATGCATCCTAGCAGCAATCCGTCTGAATTTGCCTTGTCGCTAGCCACGCGGTTGGCCGAGCTACACAAACTTCGCGGACTGGTTCATTGGGGAAATGATGGCTTTTGCATCGACGTTGCAATTGGCCACCCGCGCTACATCGAGGACGTGACCATCGGCGTGTTGTGTGACTTCAATCGCTTTCATCGCGCCGCGGACCCCATCGAGTGGGAGATCTTCCGTACAGAAATGCTTGAGAGCCAAGGCTGGCAACTCGAACGAGTATGGACACCACAATACGCGCGCGATCCAACCAGCGTGCTGCAACACATCGCCGCGTCGGCCGAGAGAAATTTGAACAACGAGGACGCGAAGAACGCGTTGCGCGTCGAGCCGTAGTTTGTCTGTAGCGCCGAAATGCCCTGCGGTCGCCTCGCGGCGCTAGTGTGCAACCGTGCGCGAGAGCAGGACGCGGCTCAATAGTCCGTCGCCGCGAACTGCCGCACCGCCGCCCAGAAGATCAACACCATGAACGCCAGCGAAGCCGCCACCGACATCACTGGGTGGAACAGACCGTGCGCCTGCACGGCTTCGAACACGGCCGGCTGACCGTAGAAGTTCTGCGCTCCCAGGGCGTCGCGCACCAGCATCCCCAAGTCGGCCGGCTTGGGCAAAAACCAATAGCCGAATTCGACAATCCCCAACAGCGGCTGACCGAACTGCGCGCCGCTGCCGGCAGCCACGTCGGCCACCAAGGCATGCCGCCCAAAGTTCATTCCCCAGCACAGCAGCCAGAAAGCGATCGAGCCGAACACACTGGCCACGGTGCTCCGCGTGCAAACGGCCAACAGCAGCGACACGCTGAAGAAGATACCAAAGTGCAGCAGCAACAACGGAGCGCTCTTCAGGTATGCGAAATCCCAGATGCCGGTGCGGGCACCCAGCGCCAACCAGGTGCCGCCGACGAAGATCGCCCCCTGTAAGAGCACGAACGCCAGCACGCCGGCATATTTGCCCAAGAGTAGCGCCCAGCGCGGCGCCGGCTTGGCCAACAGCACGCTGATCGACTGCCGATCCAAAAAGCCCGGCAGAAATCCGGCGGTCCACACCAGGGCCAGAAGCACGCCGAGCGTGTCGGCCACGCCGGCGGCCAGCGCCAGTTGCAACGCGTGGACGGCGTTCCCGGCGTCGCGCGCCAAGGGAACGCGAACCGCGCCGAAGCCCAGCGTCAGTTCTCCGCCGACCACCACCACGCCATCGCGCTCGAGCGTTTCGCGGTCACCGGCCCGCGGATCGTTGCGGGGGAGAAAGTCAGGGTTCTCGCCCGGTGTCGCCAGTTGCTGCGCTCCCTCGATGTTCACGCTCGCGCACAACAAGATGCAAACCGCCGAGATTCCCAGCAGCAGCCAGAACACCCCTTGCGCGCGCGATTGACGGAACGTGTCGCGCACCAGTTGATGAATTGTCACGAGCGCCAAGTTCGACGTCATGCCGGCGCCTCCTCGTACAAGTGCTGCATGGCCGACTCGAAAGCCGATTGGCCATCGGCGGCCGCGTGCGGCGGCGCCGTCAGTTCCAGGTCGGGCCAGCCCGATGCGGCGTCACCCGCGGAGCCGGCCGTCGCCACCAGTTGAGCGACGGGCGCTGTGGCGACCTGGCACTTGGCAGCGCGCGATGTCTCACGATCGACCAACATGCTCGGCGACCCGGTGAACACCACGCGCCCGGCGCGCAACACCGCCACGTCGTCGCACAACCGCTCGATATCGCTCAATTGATGTGTCACCAGCAGCACCGAGCGCCCCTTGCTGCGGCGCTCGGCCAGGATTTCGTAGACGAGTCGGCGGGCCGACAGGTCGAGCCCTTCGGTCGGCTCGTCGAGCACTAACAGCTCCGGCTCGTTGACCAAGGCTTGAGCCAACGCCAGCCGCTGCACCATTCCCTTGCTGAAGGTCGCGATCGGCGAGGCCGCGCGATCGGCCAGCTCGACGCGCTCGAGCAACTCCTGCGAGCGCCGCCGCACGTCGAGACGGCCGACACCCGAGAGCCGTCCGTACAGTTCAAGCAATTGCACCGGCGTGAGATACCCGGGAAAGGCCTGCCGCTCGTGCACGTAGCCGATGCGGGCCAGCGTGCTGCGATCGGCCCAGGGGCGGCCCAACCGCACGACGCGCCCTGATGTGGGGTGCGTGATCGAGAGCAACACTTTGACGAGCGTCGTCTTGCCGGCACGGTTGGGGCCGACCAGGCCGAATGTGCGCCCCGTGCTCACGCGCAGCGAGACATCGTCCAAGGCGCGCAGCACACGGCGGCCGAGCCAGCCGCTGCGGTAGGTCTTCGTGACGTGATCGAGTTCGAAGGCGTGGGGAGTAAGCCGGGGCAAGGGGGGCCTCGCGCGCGGAGGGTCGGTCTATTGAATCAAAGAAATCTGAATGCCGTTTTGCAGAATCTTGGTGAATGCCTGCTGCATGTTGTTGATCATCGTCGTTTCGTTGCCGTAGACGAGCTTGTAGCTGGGCATGCCGTCGTTCACGTTGCCGATCACTTGCATCGCGTTGAGCGTGGCGACACGCGTCGATTGGCCGGACGTGGCTGGATCGAACTGCGGTCCGAAGCCGATGCAGTGAATCTGTACCTTCTTGGTCGCCGACGAATAGCCCGGGCTGCTGGCCGTCTCCAGGGCGCAAATCTGCGTGCAGACCGAGTTGATCTGCGTCGTCACCGTGCTGGCGTTGTCGCTATAGCCGTTGACGCCGGTCGGGTACTGGCTCGCGCCAGGGTTACTGTAGTTGTAGCGTACGTTGTAGTACGAGTTGTGCGAGCCGGCGTTGGTGAAGCTGGCCGTGGCGGTTGTGTTGGGGGCACCGTCGGTTTCGAAAATGATGATCTTCTGGGCCCCTTTGCGACCGTTGCCCCCCGCATCACCGCTCGGTTGCCCACTGCTATAGGACTGCAGGCTCGTGTTGCCGCTGAACTGGTTGTAGGCCAGCATCAAAGGCATGGAATAGCTGGTGGCGCCCATCGCGCGCGGCACGTCCATGTTGTCGGAGTCGTACGGCCGAATCGTGGCGTTCGAGTTGCCGATGGTGCTCGGCGGATACCACAGGCTCTCGATAATGTTGTCGTAGCTGCGGCTCAGCCCCACTCGCACGCGATTGAACCGCCCCGAACCGGTGTCGGTCGAGCTGGTCTTGGGCCCGCTGAAGAAGATCAGCGAGACCATGTCGTTGGGGTGGTTGTCCTTCGCGTCGATCAAGCCAGCTCGCACGCCAAGTTTGCAGGCGTACATGGGCGATTCGTGACAGGTGCCGGGCCACCAGCCGTAGCGCGAAGCGTACGGCGTCACCTGTCCCCACATGTTGTAGTTTCCCAAGAAGTCGATCATCGTCAGCGGCCCGAACCAGAAGTGCAGCCGTGGCCGCCGCGGGTTGTCGTCGTAGCGCATGAACGGAGCGGTCGCCGGATTGCCCGTCGGCGTCAAGCTCGACTTCGCGGTGATCCGCACGGTGCCCCAGGTGTAATCAGCGCCGTAGCCGGTGAGCCCGTTGTTGCCGTCGTTGAGGATTTGCCAGGAGCTGCCGCCATCTTGCATCAGCCCCAGTACGTAATCGATATAATCTTTCCAGAAGCGTTCGTTCTGGTTCGACGGCGGCCAACTCCCCGTGCTGATGCTATTGGGGATCGCGTCGTAGTAGAGGATGCGCCCCGAGCGGAGCTGCGACGGGAACGGATTGGGCCCAATGTTCTTGATGAAATTGAGAATCGCCGTGTAGTCGATCTGGTAGCTGCTGCTAGCGGGCGTGCGCCAATTACCCGAGCTGTCCCACAGTCGCGAGTTGTCGTCCATAGGCGTGCTAGTGCCGGGGTAGTCGAAATAGCGCTTGCGCCAATCGTTTGTCTGACCGTCGTCGCCGTTAGCCGGATCGGGGGGCCAAATGAAGAACGTCTTGCCGTAGTAGCTCGGCCCTTGCGTGTACCGCGCGAAAGAGGCGCGCATCCCGTAAGCCTTGTAGCCTTGCGACTCGAATTGCGTGTCCTTGGTGGAGTTGCTCACCGAGCCGATGTTGAGCACGCTTGAGAGTGTCGACGCATACGAACCCGCGCCGAAGTTGCTCTTCAGATGGTCGTCGCCCCCGGGCGTGGTCTTGTAAGACGACGAGGCCTTGCTGAACGCCGGAGAGCCGCTGGCGTCGGTGTAGAAGTCTTCGATCACCGGTTTGCGGTTATCGCTCGTCGTCGTCGTGATGTTCGGCTCGATGTAGGGGCTCGTGTGCGAGCTCTGGTACATGCTGGCCGACGATGAATTGTAGTGTCCGAACTGCGGATAGTCGGTATCCTCGACGTTCGACGAACGGTCGCCTGTCGTCGGTGTGGAGACCAGGCTCGCGAAGCGCATCGAGCCCGAAAAATCGAGGACCACCGCCACGTCGCGCGGCCGATGCGCCGCCAGGGCCATGGCGGTCATGTTGGTCGTGCCAACGTTGAACACCTTCGAAAAGGCCAGGCTCGTGCTCACGTTGGCCGAGATCGTGGCTTTGACCAGGCTCCAGTTCTCGCCAGTGGGGCCCGGGAACTGCCCTTCGAATCGCTTGTTGGCGCTACTGTACGTGTAGCGGCCGATGTCGAGCGCTAGTTGGCTCGATTGCACCTGCGACCCGAGAATGTAATTGGCCGTGGCGGCCGTGGTCGCGGTTGGTGAAACGCTGGCGTAGTTGTTGTTGTTGGCCGTGTTGCCGTTGATCGCTCGCGCGCCCGACATCGCCGCGGCGTCGGCGGCCTGCTGGGTCTGCGTGCGCGCGACGGCCAACAGCCCCAAGTCGATCGCCAACGCCGCGAAGGCCATCAGCGGAATCAGCGCCAGCACCACCAATACCAGCGCCGTACCGCGCCGTTGCGAAGTTCGTCGAGTTTGCCATTTGCCGCACATGGCGCCGCTCCTATGCCTACGTGGCTTCGTTCCGCATCACCGACTGGATATTCACGTTCAAAGAGCTCGATACGCGCAGCAGACTGGGGACGATGAAATTGAAGTTCCCACTGATGCGCACACAGATCAGGTCCCCGGCTTCCGCGTTCGTCCAGGTACCGATGTTGTTCCCCGAGGTATCCGATAGGTAGACCTGCACCGTCTGGCCACTCAGCGATTGGCCAGCCAGGAAATTGTTGACGACGTTCGTCACGTCGGTCGTCGCATTGCCATACGTGACACCCGACACGACCACCGGCTCGGTGTGCGCGATCGCGTACCGGGCCCCCTCGCGGGCGGCGTTCTGTAGCACGTGCAGCATCATCACGTAGCGGCCGTATTCCATCACGCCCAACAGAAACATCATCAAGAACGGCAACACGAGCGCCGCTTCGACCGCGGCGGCGCCACGTCGGCGGCGCTGGGCTTGTCTGTTCGGTCGGTCGATCGCTCTGCGCTGGCTCATGCGCTGGTTCACTTAGTAGGGCAACGAGGAGTCGACGCTAATCAAGGTGTCGTTGGCTGAACGCCAATTGACGATCGCTTGCAAGCTGGTCACGCCCGTCAGGTGATACACGGTCGACCAGGGGAGGCTGTTGAACGCGGCGCCCGAGGGGATCTGCACTGTCACGCGAAACGTATCGAGCGGCATGGCATTGACCGGATCGGTCCAGGTGTTCGCACTCGTGTTGGTCAGCGTGACCACGGAGCCGGTCGCCGCCGCCGTCGGCAGTCCCGACGCCGTCATGTAATTGCGGACCGTCGTCTGGACGTAGCTCACCGTCACCGGCGTGCCGTCAACGTAGCCGCCCGCCGCCACGCGCGCACCCTCACGGGCCGCGTTCGTGATCACCTGTTGCACCTGGATCAGGCGGCCTACTTCCCAGATGCCGAACATCATGATGATCAAGAGCGGCATCACGATTGCCGCCTCGACCGCCACTGCGCCGCGCCGCTCGCGCGAACAGCGCTGCCGTGCAAATACGCCAGTCATCTTGGAGTATCCGTGACGCATCGAAGAACCGCGACTTGCTAGCTTGTTCGGATGTGCCCAGCCCGACTCACTAAAAGCCAGGGCCGCCAGCCGTGAGCCGAACTCGCGATGCGCGCGAGCGAATGCCCGCGATCAAAGCCATCGCTACTGAAACGGATAGCTCACGGATGCCGCACGGTCAAAGTAACCAACGCGTTCGTGCCATGCTCCATTCGGCAACGCCACATCCGTGTTGCCATTTCGCCACACGCGGATGCGCGTCGGCGACAGTTCCTTTTGTCTGCGCCGCGTCAAGGTCAGGCTGCGCCCATGCATGTCGCCCGACAACGTGGATCTGTCCCCTACCCAATGCAGACTTTGCGCCGCGGCGGCGGCGCTCCCGCGCCCGATCATTGGCCAGCCGCCCCGCGCGCCCCTACAATCGCGGCAAGCTACATTTTCACGATTCCGTCGGTGGGTCTGCTTGTCGCTGTGCCCGCCCGGACGACCGGAACTGCTCGCATGGGATACCTCGAACGTCTGGTGCTGCGGCTTGTGCTGTTGTTTGGCCTGCCGCTTCTGCTGCTCACCTTGGTCGTCGGACCAAAGCGGCTCTGGAGCGCCGTCAAGCAGGGCTGGAACTGGATCACGCAAAAGCGCATGGATCCAGAGGAAATCCTCACGCAAGTCGTGCGCCAGCACGAGCAGCACGTCGTCGCGGTCCGCAGGGCCGTGGCCCAGGCGGAGATCGCCGAGGCCGAGCTGTTGCACAATCTCGAACAAAGCGAAGCCAACGTGACCGCTCTGGAACAGCACGCTCGCGAACACGCCACGCAGCACGACGCGCTGGCCGCGCAGGCCGATCTCTACAAGTTGAACCTCGAGCGGATGGCGATTGAGAATTTCCGCGCGCAGCTCGAGCGACAGCGCAAGCTCATGGCCGAGTCGCGCCGCCGGCTCTACTTGCTCGAGCTGCAGTTGCGACAGTACGAAGTCGGCCGCAGCATCCTGCTCAGCCAACTGGCCGAAGCCAAGACGGCCGAACAGCAATACGCGATCGCCAACAAGTTCGATCCCTTCAACGCCGTCGCCGACTGGCAAAAGGCCGAAGGCCTCGTGCAAGAGAAGGCCCTCAACGCCCGCGCCATGGAACGCGTTTACGCCGACACGGCCGACCTGGCGATCGCCGGGCAGCCGCAACCGATCGATCCGCTGGTGCTCGAATCGCAGCTCGCCGAGTTGCGCGCCGAACTCGACCGCACGCTGGCCGACAAAGCCGCCGCGGAAGCCGCGCAGCCCCCGCGTCCGCGCCCCCAAACCGAAACCAACGGTCACAACTAATCGCGTCGCCCCCCGTGGCTACAACGAATTCACTGAACACGGAACACTACGCAGCAGGACTACTCGCATGGCGTTTTACAAACGACCTCGCTTCTGGACGACACTGATCGCGATCGGTGTCGGTCTGGGCATCGTGCAACAGGTCTGGCACTGGGAAGTCGAGCGCATCGAGGTGCCGCCGGGCGAGTTCCTCGTCATTATGTCGCGTTGGGGAAAGAACCTCCCCGAAGGCGAAATCGTCGCGCCCGACTCCAACTACAAAGGCGTGATGCTCGACGTGCTCCCTGAAGGGCGGCACTTTCTCAATCCCATCTTCTGGTCCTACGAGCGCAAGAAGATGGTATACGTCCCACCGGGCGAGTGCCGGGTGCTCACGCGGATGTATGGCAAGTCGATCCCGGCCGAACGAATCGCCGCCGGCGACGTGCTGGCGCGCGACAAACCGACGGTCGAGCGCGGCATCGTCCGCGACGTGCTGCTCCCCGGTAGCTATCGCTTGAACCCCTACGCCTATAGCTGGTCGCCCGAGACGGCGCGCGAAGTCAAGATCAACGAAGTCGGCGTCCGCACGCTGAAGGTAGGCAAAGACCCCAGTCAACTGGCCGCCGACCAGCGGGAAAGCCCCTACACCGTTCCCGATGGTTTTCGCGGCGTGCAGGACAAGCCCCTCCCCCCTGGCACCTATTACATCAATCCGTACGTCGAGAACATCGACCCGATCGACATTCGCAGCCATCGGGTCGGTCTGGGCGACATCGAGTTTCCCTCGCGCGACGGCTTCATCATCAAGCCCTACGTCGTGGTCGAATACGCCGTGCGCCCCGAGAGCGCGCCCGAGCTGTTGGTCCGCATCACCGACGAAGGCATCCTGCATCAAGGTGACAGCACGCCTGAAGAGCAGCAGGCCAACGAAGTGTTGCAGAAGGTGATCCTGCCGCACATTCGCGGCTACGCGCGGATCGAGGGAAGCAACTTCGACGCTCGCGACTTTATTCTCACGGCGGCCGAGCCCGAGGACATCGTCGCCCCGGTCGACGGCGCGAAGCCGGCCGACGCCGCGCCCCCGGCTGCACCTGCCGCTCCCGCCGAGGGCCAACCCGCGGCTGCCGCCGCTGTGCCGGCCGCCAAGCCGACGAATGCCCGCGAGGTCTTGCAGAAAGCACTCTTGAGCAAGGTCAAGCCGCGCTGCACCGAGATGGGGGTCGACGTCCGCGCGGTGACCTTGGCCGACATGCGCCCGCCCGACGAGCTTTCGGATCAGATTTCGCAGCGCGAGCTGGCCCGCGTGGAGCGCGAAAAGAACATCGTCCGGCTGCGGCAATACCAGGCCGAACAGGAGCTCAAGGCCAAGGAAGCGCTCAAGCAACAGGCCCGCGAAAAGGTCGAAGCCGAAACGCGCGTCGTCCAAGCCAAAACGAAAGCGACGCAAATGCTCGAGGTTGAGGAATCGGGGCTCAAACAGGATCTGACCAACGCCCAGGTGACCCTCGACGCGGCCCGTAATCAGGCCGAGGCCACCTTGGCCCGCGGCCGCGCCGATGCCGCCGTCATTCAACTCAACAACCAGGCGAAAGTGTCTGGCTTGCAAACGGCGATCGACGGTTTCGGCAGCGCGCAACAATACGCGCAGTACCAGATTCTGGCGCGGCTCGGGCCGGCCATCTCCGAGATCTTTGCGTCCGACGACAGTGAGTTCGCACGGTTGATCGCCGAGTACCTCACGTCGCGGCCGCCGGCGACGACCGTGCCCGCCGCACTCTCGATTGCGCCCGTAGCGACACCCATACCGACGACGTCGCCGGCAACGACCGACGCGGCCTCGACCGCCGCGCCCCCGGTCGTCACTCCGGTGCCAGAGTAATAATGAGTGTTCAGTATTCAGTTTTCAGCAAACGGTCGCCATCACTCGCGTATTGAGAACTGTAGTGCCTAACGTCAGTCGCCGTATGCCTGACAAGTGAAGCAGCGATTGTTCGGACTGAAAACTGAACACCGAGCACTGAGAACTTAACCTTTACGGATCGAGCTACCATGAGCCAGACTTTCGAATCCTTCGCCCCGCGCAAGGGGTCGCTGTCGTTCCGCTACTGGCGCCGGCGGCTGATCGTCCTGGCGGTGCTGTTCTTCGCACTGCTGGTGATCTTTTTGATCACGTGGAACGAGTTCTTCGCCTACGTTCCGCAAGGCAAACATCTGGTGGTCGTGGCCAAGGAAGGGGCGCAACTGCCCGCCGACGAAGTCCTCGCCGAGCCCGGTCAGAAGGGCGTGCTCCGCGCCGTTCACGGCGAAGGTTGGCACTTCGTCATGCCGATCCTCTACACTTGGGAGCTCGAAGACAATCTCGTCGTGCCGCCAGGCAAGGTCGGCGTCGTCACCTCCAAGGGTGGCAAGCCGCTCCCGCCCGGCCGTGTGCTCGCTGAACATGATGGCGAGAAGGGCATCCGCCGCGATGTCTTGCCGCCGGGCACCTACCGCATCAACTTGCACGGCTACAACGTCGAGCTGGTCGACGCCGTCGATATTCCAGCGGGCTTTGTCGGCGTGCTCCGCCGCAAGCTCGGCCTGCCGAGCAAGGGGCGCTTCGCTGAATCCCCCGCCCATCAGGGAATTGTCCCCACGGTGCTCGAGCCTGGTTTGTACTACCTGAACACGCGCGAATACGAAGTGTCGCTCACCAAGGTGGGCATCTTCCAGACGACTTTCCGCTACGACCAGGATCCACAGCAGAACACCGCCATCACGTTCACCAGCCGCGGTGGCTTCCAGATCAGCATGGACTGCACGATCGAATGGGAGATACTCCCCAGCGACATGCCGAACCTGGTGGCCGAGTACGGCGCCCGCGAGCGGATCGAGCAGAACGTCGTCGACGTGCAGGCGCACTCGATCGGCCGCGACAAAGGCATCGACTACGGAGTGCAGGATTTTCTCGAAGGCTCGAAGCGGGAGCGGTTTCAAACGGAGTTTACCGAAGAGTTGACGCGCGTTTGCAAAGTGAAGAATGTCACGGTCCACTCGGCGTTTATTCGCAACATCGTGATCCCGGAAAATTATTTGCAACCGATCCGCGACAAGCAGATCGCCGCCGAAACCGAACGTACCAACAAGGCTAAGGAAGCCACGGCTCAGAGTGAAGCGGACGTCGAGCGCGAGCAGCAGTTGATCAAGCAGCGCGTGGCCGAGGTCGAAGCCGAAACGCGCCGCATGGTGGCCGAGCTCGATCGCCAGGTGGAAAACCTCGGCACCGGCGCCGAGGCCTCGGTCGAAAAGCTCAAGGCCGAGTACGGCGCCAAGATCGCCGCGCTTGAAGCCCAGCGCACGCAGCTTTTGGGCGAGGCCGAGGCCTCGGTCGTCAAACTCCGCGAAACGGCCGAGAACTCGCTCTTCCCGCTTACGCTCGAGGCGTTCCAGCATGATGCCGACGCCTACTTGCGCTATTCGCTAGCCGACCAGCTCAACCCCAACGTCCAGTTGCGCTTGTTTCACAGCGGGCCGGGCACCTTCTGGACCAACATGGGGCAGGAGAAATTGAACTTCCTGATGCCTGTCGGCGGCGCCCAACCAGCGACTCCCGCGCCAGCTTCTCCGACGAATGCTCCGGCGGTCGCGCCGCAGCGGCCGCGGCAGCCGACCACCGCCCCCGCGGCAAACCCGAGCACTCCGCGCCCCGCGCCGGCCAAACCGCCGGCGACAACCACGCCGGGCAGTACGCCCGCGCGTCCACCCGCGACCGGCTCGCAACCCGCCGGCACTAGCACGCGCCCGGCAGCCGCGTCGGCTAGTTGATCGCACTGTGCGAAGAACGCACTAAATCCGCTCGCCCGACCACAATCGCAGCAAGAGCGGCAATAAGATCAAGTTGCCCAGCATGCCGCCGATCATCGACAACCCCATCAGCACGCCGAAATAAACGAGCGGCACGAACTGGCTGAACACCAGCGCGCTGAAGCCCACGACCAGCGATAGCGTGGAGAAGACCATCGCCCGGCCGGCGCTCTGGTGCACGCGATCGATTGCCGCGTACACGCCGAGCCCGTCGCGCCGGGCGTCGAGGAATTCGTAGATGTAGTGGATCGACGAATCGACGGCCAGCCCCATCGACACCGCCGCGATCATCGCCGCCCCCATGTTGATGTGCACGTCGAGCCAGCCCATCAATCCCGACACGACCATGATCGGCAGGGCGTTGGGGATCATGGCGATCACCGCCAACAGCACGCTGCGGAACGCCACGACCATCATCAGCCAGATCGACGTCGTGGCGATCAGGAACGACACCCACTGATCGCGGATCATGCTGTCGATCAGGTTCGTCAACAGCACGAAGAAGCCGGTCACTCGGGCCTCCTCGCCGAAGTGTTTGGCGCACACCTCGCGCACCTGCGCGATGAGCACGTTCTTCTGATCCGACGGCTGCCGCTCGCGGGCGCGTAGCATGATCCGCAGGTATTGCCGACCGTCGACCGGATCGCGGCCGATGAGTGCCCCGTACGCTCCCGGCATCGCGCGGCGAAACTGGTCGAGCAGCTCTTCGAGCGGCAGCAGGTTCTCCAGCGACAGATTCGAACCCGCCAGCGCCGCGGTGAAGCTCTTTCGCATCGCGTCGAGTGTGTCGACCACGCTGAGCACCTTGGTCAGGCCCGGCACCATTTCCTGGCGCTCGTTGACCACCTGCACCGATTTTCGCAGCTCGTCTTCCAGCGCGCCGACGCGCTGGAAGAACGCCGCGTCCACCTCGGCCGGCAGGGGGAGAAAGATGTCCCACACGCCGGCCCCGCCCAGGTTGGTCTCGACGAATTGATAGCTGTGCACCACGGGGCTCGACGCGCGAAAGTTCTTTGTGAAGTCGGTTTCGACCTCCAGCCAGCGATAACCGATGAGCGATACCCCGATGAACACCAGCGCCGCGAAACCGACGGTGCGCGGCCGCCGCTCCAGCCAATAGACAATGTCGTGCAGGCCACGATCGAGATTCTCTTCCCCCCAAGCGCGATGCGGATCGGCGTCGAACTTGCCCGACAACGCCACGCCAGGCAACACCAGGGCGATGCACAACAGCACGAACACCGAACCGATCGCCATCATCGCGCCGAAATCCTGCACCGGCCCGACGTTCGCCGCCAGCAGCGACGCGAAGCCCGCCGTGTCGGTCAGGCAGACCCAGATGATCGGCACCGTCAGCATGCTGCCGCACGCCAGAAACGCGCCGCGCGGCGTGGTCCCTTTTTCGCGCTCCTCACGGAACTTGACGATGATGTGCACCACGTGGGCCACGCCGATCACCGTGATGATCGACCACAGCATGCTGCTCACCATGCTCAGGCGGAAGCCGCCGAGCACGAGCAGCGCCTTGGTGAGCCACAGCGCGGCCACGACCACCGCCACCGGCGCGATCACCCACCGCAAGCTGCGAAAACAGAGCACGATCGTCAGCATCAGCAGTCCGGTCGAGATCCGCCCCAACAGCTCGCCGTCTTCCTCCAGCGACCGGAACCCCTCGCACACCATCACCGGCTCGCCGGTCAATACGCCGGTGGGGTCGTGCTTGGCGACGTGTTCGCGCAGCAGCCGGACCGTCTCGCTCCGCTTGTTCGAGTCTTCCTCGGGGGCCAGCATGCAGACCACTGCCGCGGTCCGCCGGTCCTTGCTCACCAGGTAACCTTCGAACACATCCAACAGTGGCTGCAATTGATCGGGCTTGTCGAGAAAATCGGCCACGAACGGCACCGCTGACAAGCTGAGCACGCTCTGCACGCCCGGCACGGCGGCCAGAGCCGTCGTCAGGTCGCCCAATCGCGCCAAGCCGCCGGTCGTCAGCAGTTGCGGATCGACGTAGGCCGCCAGCGCGAGCTCGTTGCCGCCAAAGGTGCGCTTGAGCTGCTGATAGGGGACCAGTAGCGGGTCGTCGGGCGCGAACATGTTTTCGACCGAGCGGTCGAAGCCCAACCGCCCTGCCGGTCGCACCGACAAGAGCGTCGCGACGACGGCCGCCGCCAAGAGCGGCATTCGCCAGCGAATCAGCCCCGCGGTGATGCGCTCCGATATCGTCGTCAGCGGCATGGGTGGCGGGTGGAAGTGGTCGAGCGGATAATCCAATACTTGGAGCGGGCGGCCGGCATTTTACACGCGCCCGCCACTGCGACCAACGCCCCGCGGCGGCGGGCACTTGCACGAAGGCGGTTGCAATTACCACTTCCCTCGGGGCCAATCAGCGACCGACGATTGCCACCGTCGTGGCCGTGGCGCTCCTGGCGATGGCAGTTCGCGGCGCGGCGGTTTGGCGGTTGGCCGACAACCTCGCGCGCGATCCCGACGGCTACCGCGTCGTCGCCCGCTCGCTGGTCGATCACGGCGACTTGCTGCGCGACGGACAGCCGACCGCCTGGCGACCACCCCTCTATCCGTTGCTCCTGGCCAAGCTGCTGTGGATCAGTGATTGGGCAGGGCCCGAGCAGGCCGAGCGCGCCTTCGTCGTTTCGGTCGGAGTGACGCAGGTCATCTGCGGAGTGGCGACCGCGCTCCTCGTGCTGTATCTCGGCTGGCGATTAGGACTTGGACGGTGGTCGCTGCTGGCCGCGGTGCTTGTGATCTGCGATCCGCTCTTGGTCTATCAGTCGGCGCAAGTGATGACCGAGACGCTGGCCACGCTCCTGGCCGTGGGTGCGTGGTCGATCCTCGTCGCGGAGCAACGTCCACATCTGCGCGCGGTTGCCGCCGGCATCTTGCTTGGGATGGCGGTCATGTGCCGACCAACCTTCCTGCTCTGGGGATTCTTGATCATGGCCTGGTCCGCTGGGTATGGCTGGAGAACTCGGCAACTTTTGCAACCGGCGCTGGCTATCGCGGCATTCGCGCTGGCCCTCGCGCCGTGGGCCGCGCGAAACTGGCGCGAGCTCGGCCGGCCGATCGTCACCACTACGCATGGCGGCTACACGCTGCTGTTGGCCAACAACACGCGCTTCTACGGCTGGTTGCGCGAAGGCGCGTGGGGGACCATTTGGGATTCGCGCGAGTTCGTCGACGACTGGCTCGCCCGCAAGCGTGCGGCCGGCATCGACAACGAAGTCGACGAAGACCGCCTCGCGCGGCAATTAGCGATCGACACGATGCGCGACGATCCTGTCGGCTTCGTCCGCGCGACGGCCGTGCGGCTCGGCCGGTTCTGGAGCCTCGCGCCGCACGCTAGCGCGCACGGCTCGCCTCTCGACAGTGCCAGCACACGCTGGCTGATCGCCACCTGGTACCTTGCCGAATTTGCGCTGGCCGTCGTCGGCTTGACCGTCGCGGCAAACAGCCCCAGGCGGGCAAGCTGGCTGGCGGGCGTGCTCCTGGTCGTGGCGCTTTCGGTAGTCCACGCCGTTTATTGGAGCGACCTGCGGATGCGCGCCCCGGTCATGCCCGTCGTCGCCCTCTTGGCGGCTGCTGGCGCGAGCCGCCTGCGCGGCGCGCAGCATCCGCAGCGCTAGCAGGCGTAAGTGACCCTGCAATCTGAACTTGAAGCGCGCCGCACGACCTCCAACCCGGCTTGACCCTGGCGGCGCGGCGTTCTTATAATCCGCCCCCGCGCGGGGTTCCGTTTTCATGTCTTAAAGGTCTTGTCACCTTCGCGTTGCGACGACGCAGTCAGCGTCTCGTTACGTCCTTCTCCGCGCGACCGAAGGAACGTCAAACTGCTGAGCTTCGAGTCGGTGCTGCCGATGCACGCGCGGCCGCGCGCACGTTGCGCGAACGGTCGCTCCGCGCCCCCGCGCGCCATGCGCGCCGGCAGTCTGCTACGCGCGCTGCTCATCGGGCTTGTCTTCGCGATCGGTCTCTTCGCCGCGCGTGCCCGCGCCGACGTGCTCATGCCCATTCCCGACGCGCGCGAGCCCCTCTCGATCACCGCCCGCGCCGCGCAGCGCTGGGTCCAAGGGGCCTACGACGTGTGGGTGCTCTCGGGCGATTGCGAGTTGCGCCAGGGGCAAACGGTGGCCCGCTCCGAAGAAGCCGTGCTTTGGATCTCGCAAGAAGAAGGCCCCGCCGGGCAGCCTCTCAGTCGCGTCAGCACTTACCTCGAAGGCAACGTCGCGATCGAGTTCGTCGATGCCGAGGGGCGCGCCGAAGTGAAATCGGCCAGTTGGCTCGGCGAATTCGTCTCGACGCGCACCTTGCGCTTCGACACTCCGCCGCCGCGCGTCGAGCCCCAGCAGAAGCCCCCCGTCTACTTGCGCGGACACGCCCGCCGCACGCCGAAGCCTTGGGCGAGCATCCGCCAAGCGCAGTTCAATCAGCCGGCCGCCGACCCGCCGATGCCCATCGCCGCGCCCGTGCCTGGGGCTGCCCCGCCAGTGGCGCAGCCTCCCATCGCGCCGCCGGCCGACGCCGCCGTCGCTCCCGCGCCAGGCCCCGTGAGTGTCGCGCCCGAGGAAGCGGCTCCGCCCGCCGGCGGCCGTCCCCCCATCACCCCGCGGCGTGTGCGCGTTGTACCGCGCAGCACGGTGCCGATGCGGATCAAGTGGTTCCCCAGTAGCACCGGCATGGAGTGGATCGGCACCATCGACAACGGCGTGCGCGTGCTCGTCGACGGCCTGCCCGGCGTCGGCGTGCTCGATATCGCCGCCGATCGCGTTGTCGTTTGGACCGCCGGCGCCGCCGAACCGAACCTGCTCGCCGAAACCCTGCAGTCCGACGACGTCCCGCTCGAGCTCTACGTCGAAGGGAACATCGTCTTCCGCGAAGGGGATCGCGTCGTCTACGCCGATCGCATGTACTACAACGTCCCCAACGAGCACGGCGTCGTCATCAAGGCCGAATTGCTCACCCCCGTGCCCGAGTACGCGGGCATGCTCAAGCTCAAGTCGGAGATCTTGCGGATTACCGGGCGCGATCGCTTCGTCGCCCAGCAGAGCTACCTGACTTCGAGCCGGCTGGCGTCGCCGGGTTACCGCTTGCAGGCGGGCGAAATCTTCGTCGAAGACTTGCAGCGCCCGCGCGTCGATCCGGCCAGCGGCGCCGTCATGCTCAACCCCGAAACGGGCGAGCCGATGGTCGATCATCAGCGGCTGGCCACCAGTCGCAACAACCTTGCATTCCTCGGTCCCGTGCCGGTCTTCTACTGGCCCACACTGGCGACCGACCTGACCGAGCCGAGCTTCTACCTGCGGCGGATCCTGTTCCGCAACGACCGCATCTTTGGCACCCAGTTGCTCACCAGCTTTGATACTTACCAGTTGCTCGGCATCCGCAACAAGCCTGCCGGCACCGATTGGTTATTGAACGGCGACTACTTCAGCAAGCGCGGCCCGGCCGGCGGGACTTCGTTCTTCTATAGCCGACAGAATTTGTTCGGGCTCGATGGGCCGGCCTCGGGCTTGCTCGACGCTTGGGGTATTTACGATACCGGCATCGACAACCTCGGCCTGAATCGCCGCTCGATAACCTTCCCGCACCCCATGCGCGGCCGCGTCTTGGGTCGCCATCGCCAGTTGCTCCCCGGCGATTGGCAACTCACCGGTCAGGTCGGCTACATCAGCGACTTCAACTTCCTCGAACAGTACTACGAGAAGGAGTGGGACGAATTCAAGGACCCGTCGACTGGCCTGGAGCTCAAGCGGCTGCGCGATAACCGCTCGCTGAACCTCGAAACCGACGTCCGGCTCAACCCCTTCTTCACCGAGCCGAACTGGCTGCCGAAGGTCGATCACTACTGGCTCGGCCAGCCGCTGTTGGGCGATTGGCTCACCTGGTACGAGCACTCGACCGCCGCCTACGGCCAGTTGCGCGTCTCGGCTCCGCCGACCGACCCCAACGACGCCGATCAATGGCACCTGCTCCCCTGGGAACAACCGCGCCGCGGCGAACGCCTGATCACGCGCCAAGAGATCGACTTGCCCCTTAACCTCGGGCCCCTCAAGGTCGTTCCCTATGGCCTGGGTGAAGCCGCGCACTGGGGCGCGTCGCTCAACGATTCGAACTTCAACCGCCTCTACGGCCAGGCGGGGGTGCGGGCCGCGCTCCCCTTCTGGAGCAGCAATCCCAACGTCGAAAGCACGTTGTTTAACGTGCACGGCCTGGCGCACAAGGTGGCGCTCGAAACCGACTTCTCCTGGGCTGACAGCAGCCAGAGCGTCACCGATCTGCCGCTCTACGAGCGAATCGACGACAACAACATTCTCTTGTTCCGTCGCCGCTTCATCGACACGACCTTCGGAATTCCGCCGAACATGGTGAACAACGCGTCGCCATTTTTCATCCCGCCGCAGTTCGACGAGCGGCTCTACGCCGTGCGCTACGGCCTGGCGAGCAACGTCACCAGCCCGAGCCTCGAAATCGCCGACACGCTGGCGACCGGCCGGCTCAACTTGCGTCAACGCTTGCAAACCAAGCGCGGCCTGCCGGGGCAGCGGCGGATCATCGATTGGATGCTGTTCGACACCGGCGTGGTCTGGTTTCCCAATCCTGGCCGCGATAACTTCGGCGAACCGTTCGGTCTGTTGAACTACGACTATCGCTGGAACGTCGGCGACCGCTTCAGCCTGGTCTCCGACGGCATCTTCGACTTCTTCACTCAGGGGCAGCAGATCGTCTCCGTCGGCGGCTTCCTCACCCGCCCGCCGCGCGGCAACCTCTACGTCGGTTTGCGCATGCTGCGTGGGCCGTACGTGCCGGGGGCCCTGCAAGCCTTTAAGGCCGACGTGCTCACCGCTTCGTATAGCTACCTCCTGAGCCCGAAGTGGCTCTCCTCGGCTGGCGCGTCGCTCGATCTGCGCGGCCGCAACATCGGCCAGAACTTCACCCTTACACGCATCGGCGAATCGTTCCTGATGAGCTTGGGTGTGACGGTCGACGCCAGCAAGAACAACGTCGGCGGCACAATCATGGTCGAGCCGCGGTTCCTGCCCACCAGCCGTGCACGCGGCATGCGCGTGCCGGTCGCCGGCGCGTTCGGATTGGAGTAACGGGAGCTGACAAGTCCAAACGTCAAACACCCTAGCGCGCGGGCTACGACAAGCTCAGTCTGCGGCTAACAGCCTCAAGCCTCACGACTCAAGCCTGTTCCCATGACCCACTGGTCGCCTCAACCGTTGTCCGGCCCCCGCTACTGGGTGCGCAAGTTCCGCCATGCTTTCCGCGGCGTGCGGCAGGGGGTGCGCGATCAGAGCAGCTTCGCCGTCCACCTGTTCGCAGCGCTGGCCGTGATCGTGGCCGGCTTCGTGCTGCGGGTCACGCGGCTCGAATGGTGCCTGCTCTTGTTGTGCGTGACCGCCGTGCTCGTCGCCGAGTTGTTCAACACGTCGCTCGAGCTGATTTCGCAGACGATCACACGCGACTTCGACGAACGCCTGCGCGACGCGCTGGATATCGCCAGCGGCGCGGTGCTCCTGGTGGCCGTCGGTGCCGTGGGGGTCGGCGCGCTGGTGTTTGGCGTCCGCCTGGCAGCGCTCTTCTCCGCCGGTTAAGCGCTACGCGTGTGGGGTCTTTCCGTCCGCAGCGCGGCAAGACTAAACTCGCAGGCATGGCATCACCGCGCAGTCCGCTGACCGAGCTTGGGCGACTGTTGGCGTGCCTGGCCGGTCCCGTGTACGTCATCGATGCGCGGCGGCGGATCATCTTTGCCAACGACGCCCTGGCTGCCTGGGCCGGGGTCGCCGTCGAGCAACTCGTCGGTCGCGTTTGCTACTTCTGCGCCGACACCGAGTTACCCCCTCGCGAAGCCCTGGCTGCCGCGCTTTGCCCTCCGCCGGCAGTGCTCGATGGCGCCCGCGCCACCGTGCAACTGCACATTCCGACGGCCGAGAATGTGTCGGCACGCTGGTGCCAGTTCGTGCCGCTGCGCGACAACGCCGGGCAACTCGAAGCGGTCCTCGCGCTTGTCGATCCCTGGGAAGCGGAGCACGCTGGCGAACCTTCCGAAGCGGCGACAAAGCGTGTTCCGGCGGCCGATCCCGATTCGGCCGCTGCGCTGCACGATTGGCTCGCGAAGTTCCAGGCCGCGCAGCGCCGCCGCTACCGCCTGGCCAGCCTGGCCGGAGATTCGCCAGCGATGCGTCGTGTCCGCGCGCAGCTCGAGCTGGCCGCTGCCAGCCGTGCCAACGTCGTGCTGATCGGGCCCTTGGGCAGCGGCCGCGCGCACGCCGCCCGCGTCATTTTCCAGTTGGGTCGCAACGAGGCCCTCGAGCCCACGGCGACGTTGCCCTGCCGCTCGCTCAGCGCCGAATTGCTCCGCGCGACTTGGGCCTCGCTGTCGGCGTCGCTGGCCCATGCACGGCCGCCAAGGGCGACCCTCCTGCTCTTGGACGTCGAGCAACTGCCAGGCGAAGCGCAGAGCGAGCTTGCCGCCCGACTGACCGACGCGCCTTTGTCGATCCGCATCCTGGGAACTTCGACTGCGCCGCTCGAATCGCTTTCCGCCCGAGGCGAATTTCGCCCCGACATCGCGGCGGCGCTCAGCACGCTCGCGATCGAGATCCCTGCGCTAGTCGAGCGGTCATCCGATCTCCCCCTGTTGGCCCAAGCGATCGTCGAGCAACTGAACGCCGACGGCGAGAAACAGCTCGCGGGCGTCATTCCCGAAGTGATCGACCTCCTGGCTCTGTATGCCTGGCCGGAGAATGTGGGACAACTTGCGGAGGTGCTCGGCGAAGCTCATCGCGCCGCGCATGGCCCGCTGGTGCAAGTGCGCGATCTGCCGCGCTGGTTTCGGCTGGCGACCGAAGCCCAACCCGCCACGCCGCCTCGCGCCGAGCCGCCGATAGTGCTCGACGATTTTCTGCGCCGCGTCGAGCGGGAGCTGATCGAGCGCGCCCTGCGGCAGGCCAAAGGGAACAAGTCGCGGGCGGCCAAACTGCTGGGAACGACCCGCCCCCGCTTGTACCGCCGCATGCTCCAGGTAGGCTTAGTCACCGAATGACGACCGTGACCCCAACCTTGATCGTCTGCGAACAAACCGACCGTTGGCGACTCGGCTGGCAGACCTGGCAAGCGCGCCGCGCGCCGAGCAAGTCACCGCCCAGTAAGGCCTCGCGACGAACGGTGACCCTGTTGCGTTCGCTGCGGCGCCTCGCCGAGCTGCCGGCGACGATCGACCGCTTTCGGCCCGCCGGCGTCCTGCTCGAAGTCACCAGCGACAATCGGGTTTCCACTTGCGAGCAACTTGCCCGACTGCGGGCGACCTGGCCCGCGCGGGCCCTCTTTGTCGCCGGGAGCCGCGCCGAGCGGGGCGTCGAGGCGGCCGCTCGTTGGGCCGGCGCGACGGCTTGCGCCTGGTCGGTCCGCGAATTGCAGCCCCTGGTCGACTGGTTCGAAAACTACTGTCTTGAGTTGGAAAGCCCGACCCGCAGTTGGGAACAACAGATTCTGGACGCGCTCCCTTGGGGAGGCGCATCCCGCCTTTTGCAAGCCGAGGAATAGCTTCCATGAGCGACGTATCGATCTTGCGCGCCGACGTCGAGCGCGTGCTGGCCGACTTTCAAGACCCCGAGACCGGCCGCGGCATCTGGAAGCTCGAGCAGGTTCGCGACCTCGCCGTCGGCGGGGGGCGCATCGCGCTCACGTTGGCCCTGACGACCCACGCGGCCCCCCTCTGGAATGAAACTCGCGCCGAACTGGTCGAACGCCTGCAGCGCGAGTTTCCCGCGGCCGACGTGCAGGTCAAACTCGCTACGCACGAACGCCCCCCCGAACGACTCGGCGAAATCGGCCTGGCCGCCAAGAGCGTCGTGGCCGTCGGCTCGGGCAAGGGTGGTGTTGGCAAGAGCACCATCGCCGCCAGCCTGGCCTACGGCCTGCGCCGTGCGGGCTGCAAAGTCGGTCTGATGGACGCCGACGTCTACGGACCGAGCGTGCCGCACTTGATCGGCGTCAATCGCCGACCCGAGATCGTCAACCAGAAGATCCAGCCGATCGTGGTCGACGAGGTCAAGGTGATGTCGATGGGCTTCCTGGTGCCGCCGGGAGAGGCCGTCGTTTGGCGCGGTCCGATGCTGCACGGTGCCATCACGCAGTTCTTGCGCGACACCGACTGGGGAGAGCTCGACTACCTGTTCATCGACTTGCCGCCGGGCACGGGCGACATCGCGCTGACCCTCTCGCAGCTCTTGCCGCTGACCGGCGCGGTAGTGGTTTGCACTCCGCAAGATGTCGCCTTGATCGACGCCGTCAAGGCGATCGCCATGTTCCGCAAGGTGAACATTCCCGTGCTCGGCATGGTCGAGAACATGAGCTACTTCGTCTGCCCCAACTGCGACAAGCGGTACGACATCTTTGGTTCCGGCGGGGCGAAGCGGCAGGCCGCCGAGCTCGACGTTCCCTTTCTCGGCGAAGTGCCGATCAACATCGCGATGCGCGTCAACGGCGACGAGGGGCGCGTCGGCGCCAGCTTCGATGATCCGACTTGCGCGCCGTTTCTCGAGGGGTTGTGCTACCGGCTCGTCAAAGAGATCAGCACGCGGCACAAGCAAGCGCCGCCCTCAGTGCCGCTGCCGATCTTGTAGGTACGAACGGTGAGGGGTCAGCGGTTGGAAATCAGTAACGGGCGAGGTTCTGTGCCTAGCGGAACGACGTGGTCGCGTCAAACAATTTGGGCGAATTCTTCTAACCCCCGGCCCGGCAAAGCCCTGGGAAGGGGGCGGCTGGCCGCGGAACCGTCACCCGGGGGCGCAAAAATAGAGCCGCCCACCGAAATGCGGTAGGCGGCTCTTTCTCGTTGTGGCCAGCAAGTCGCAGATAGCCGACCGCGTTCGGCCACCACAACCACGGCCAGCGCAAGCGCTCGCACCGGTGCGGTTGACGCGGTCAGTATCCGACGACCGCCACGAAGCTACTTCTTCTTCTTCGCGGTCTTCTTCTTCGCGGCCTTCTTCTTGGTCGCTCCACCCTTCTTCGCGGCGGCCTTCTTCTTCTTTGCCACAGTCCATCCTCCTAAAAAGTGTCGCGGTGACGTTCGCTCGGTCGTCGCTTGAGAACACTCTCGAAGAACAACGACCGACGATGCTCACCCTTGACTAAAACGCTCCATTCGTTTCTTCCCGAGTGCCACGGTCAGATCGTTTCAGCCACTGCACTGCGACTCTCGTTCGCGCTTCGCCGACGACTCGCGGCGAGTGTCGTCGCGCCGCGCGCTGGCGACTTGACCGATCACTCTTGGACGTTAGTTGTACGGATTCTCCAAATTTGTGCAACAGAATTTCACCATTTGGCGCGCAACTTTTTTGAAAAAGTTTTCGACGCCGATTCGCGCCAATTTGCTCGTCGCCAGCGCTGCGAAGTCATTCAATCGCGCGCGTGGCGCGCGACATGCGCGGCGCGCCGTCGAACAACATCGTGCGCGCTCGCGTGCTCGATCAGAGCGAAGCAGCAACTCCATCAAGGCACACCAGCGAAGAGATTGAGCGCTCGAAGATGCGCTGCGCCGGCTACGCGATCGCCGCGCACACCGTGCTCGTGAATCGCGCCAGCCAGCGGCGCCCCAGCTCCAGCGGCTCGGTCGATAGCGCCACCGCAAAGGCGTCGCGCTGCGGATCGATCCACAGCAATACGCCTGTCGAGCCCCAGTGACCGTACGCCGCCGGCGAGAGCAAATCGCCAAACGTCGTGGCATGCGCCGGCCAGTGCAGTTGCCACCCCAGGCCCCAGGGAAAACAGCGACGATGCCGCTCGGGCACATCGGGCATGCGCTCGAACCAGTTGGCGGTCATCGTTTCCAGCGAGGTGCGGCTGACAATCCCCGGCTCCCCGCGATGAATCCCCAGCAGATGCCGGCAGAGCTTTCCCAGATCGACGGCATCGGAAAATACCCCGCCCCAGGGGACTCCCAGCCGCCGCCAATACGGCTCGTTCCAGTACGACGCCCCCGAAAGTTGCACGCCGGTGACGCGGATTTCGGGCACCCGTTCGTAGCCACTTTCGAGCCCCAGCGACGTGTTCTGCATTTCCAATGGTGCGAAGACGCGCTCGCGCAACATCTCTCCCACCCGGCGGCCCGTCACGCGCCGCACTACTTCGCCGAGCAGCAGATAGCCCAGGCTTTGATACTGCACGTCGAAGCCCGGCAGAAAGTCGGGCTTCAATTCGCACGCCCGCGACAAAAACTCCGACAGCGGCGCTTGCGCCCCGCGCAGCCGCGCGTTGTCGGGCAACATGTCTGGCAGGCCCGAGGTGTGGGTCAGGCAATGCAGCAGCGTAATGTTGCGCTTGCCGTGCGAGTTGAACTCCGGCACGTAGGCCGACACCGGATCGGCTAACTGCACGCGCCCCTCTTCGACGAGCATCATCACCGCCATCGCGACAATCGGCTTCGTGGGGCTGGCGATCAAATACAACGCGTCGCGCCGCAAGGGCGGGCTCTCGGGGGCGACGCCCTGTCGGCCAAACCAACACGCTTCGCTGGCGCCGTGCGAACTGCCGACGATGGCCGAAACCCCTGGCGTGCGATCGGTCGCCGCGGCGTCGGCCAGAAACTGCCAGGCGCGCTCGAGCCCCGTGGAGGTAAACCGATCAGCAACAAGCGGGGCTGTCATACGAGCGCGGGGGACAACGAGGTCGGACAAGTCACATCAACGGCTGCTCGGCACGTACCGGCCATTCACGTCGTAGGGCAGATTGAGCTGGCTGTCGTTGATCCCTTGAGCTTCGGCCTCGAGCTCGCGCCACTGCCAGGGAGGGAGGGGACTGCTGCGCGACCAGAGTCCGCGATGGCGGCGCCGCGCCATGCGCTCGACCGCGGCCAGATCGCGGCTGTAGTCGCCGGCCCGCGATTCGTCCACCAGCGGTAACCGCCAGGCCAGCCCTTGATCGACCAGATCGCGCCCCAGATCGCGGCCGTCGACCAACACGCGCCCTTCGAGACGATCGCCCTGCTCGCGCCGCGTGACTTCGACGATCGCCTGCCGACCGCTCGCCCACCGTACCAGCGCCATCCGCGCGGTGCCACCGTACGGCTGCGGCATCTCGGGAGCGTCGACCCCCGCCAGCCGCACAGTCCGCTGCTGCGTCCCGAACTGGATCACCACCACGTCGCTGTCAGGTATGTCGATCACCCGGCCAGCCAGCTCCTCGGCCGAGGTCACACCGCTGCCCGCCAGCCACACTCCGCAAAGCAGCGGCAGGACCATTCGGCGGCAGCAAGTTCGGCTCATGCAGACTCCTGATGAATTGAATCGGCTGCCAGACGGGGGCCACTTGCGGATTGCCGCCAAAGCCGGGCCAGCGTCGTTATGTCGCGCTTGAGCATCCTGCCAGCACTGTGCCCGGTTCCGGGTTTCGCGCGACCGTAAAGCCCATGTCGGCGAGCATGCGGTAGTCGTCTTCGGCCGGCTGCCCTTTGGTCGTCAGGTAGTCGCCCACGAACAGCGAGTTGGCCGCGTACATCCCCAGCGGCTGCAAGCTCCGCAGGTGCAACTCGCGCCCCCCGGCGATGCGAATCTCGCTCGCGGGGTTGGCCAGCCGCGCCAGGCAGAGCACCTTCAGGCAGTACCGCGGGTTCAAGCGGCTGATGCCCGCCAGCGGCGTGCCGGGGATGGCGTTCAAGAAGTTAATCGGAATCGAGTGCACGCCCAGGTCGCGCAAAGCGAACACCATCTCGACCACGTCCGCGTCGCGCTCGCCCATGCCGACGATGCCGCCCGAGCACATTTCCATGCCGGCATCGCGCACCGCTTCGAGCGTGCCGACGCGGTCGCGCCAAGTGTGCGTCGTGCAAATGTCGCCGTAATACGCTTCGCTCGTGTTCAGGTTGTGATTCACCCGATCGACCCCGGCCGCCGCCAAACGCTGCGCCTGATCGGGCCGCAGCAGCCCCAGGCACGCGCACACCTTGAGGTTGTAGGCCGACTTAATCTTGGGCACGATCGACTCGATCGTCGCCACTTCGCGCTCGTTCGGGCCGCGGGCCGAGATCACAATGCAATACGTCTTGGCCTGACGCTCGGCGGCGATCCGCGCGCCATCCATCAGCTTCTGTTCGTCGAGCAGGTTGTAGCGCGGGATCTCCGCCTCGGAAACCTTCGACTGCGAACAGTACGAGCAGTCTTCGGGGCAGAGCCCGCTCTTGGCGTTCATCAAGAAGTAAAGCTGCACCTCGTTGCCGAAGTGCCGGCGCCGCACACGATAGGTGGCCGCCAGCAGGTCCATCAATTCGTCGTCGGGCGAGGCGAGAATCGCCAGCGCCTCGTCCTCGGTCAGCCGCTGTCCGGCCAGCACCCGATCGGCCAGGTCGTGCCAGCGATCCGCTCCCGAACTGCCTGCGGCCGACGTGGTCGTGGCCGTGCTGGCAGCTTCGCGTTTAGTCGACAATCGGTCGATCATGAGTGCAATTTCTCGTACGTGCCGAGGGGTTTGACGCGTCAGTTACCCGATTGCCGACGCCGAGGCCAGCCCTAGGATTACAACAGAACCCCGCAGGCCGGACAAGGCGACCGCCTGCGGCCACAGCAGCAAATCGGTCGCAGCTTGGCACTACTTCTGGCCGAAGTCACAATAAATAGAAGGATGTTTCCGCGGCGCGACCGCCCGGATTCACGAGCTCGATAACCATGACAGGCGTTCACCTCGTTCGCGTAGGCGCCATGGCCGACGTTGCCCCGTTCGGCTCCGCCGACGCCGCGCGCTATCCCCGCGGCAGCCGGGTGATCGTCCGCACCCGTCGCGGGCTGGAGATCGGGCACGTCTTGGCTCCGCCCGACGATATTCCTCTGCCGTTGGGGCCCGCCGCCGGATCAGGCGCTAGCGCGGTAGACGGCACGATCATCCGCGGTATGACGGTCGAAGACGAGTTGCTCGCCGCCCGTCTCGAGCGCAACCGCCTGGCCGCCAGCCAGTCGTGCGCCGCCGAACTCGCGCGGCGCGCGTTGCCGACCGTCCTCTTGGACGTCGAACACCTCTTCGACGGCCAGACGCTCGTCTTCTACTTCCTGGGCGACATGCCGCCCGAACTCGACCAGCTCACCGCCGAGCTGGCTGATGCCTACGACGCCAAGGCGCAGTTCCGAGGGTTCGTCGAAACAGTCACGGCCGGCTGCGGACCCGGCTGCGGCACCGACGAGGCGACCGGCGCCGGATGTGGATCGTGCGGCGCCGGCTGCGCGGTCGCCGGCGCGTGCGGCACGCGCGGCAGCCGATGACCGCCGAGCTCCCCACAAGCGACACCGAGCCGGGCCGCGTGGCGGCCATCGATTACGGCACCGTGCGGATCGGCATCGCCATCACCGATCGCCGCCGCACGTTGGCCTCGCCACTCGAGACCTACACGCGGGTCAGTCGCCAGGCCGACGCCGCTCGCTTCGTGCGCCTCGTCAAGGAAGAGGGCGTGCGGCTGTTCGTCGTCGGCCTGCCGGTCCACCTCGACGGCCACGAAAGCGCCAAGTCGCGCGAAGCCACCGCGTTCGGCCGCTGGCTGCACGAGACGACCAGCGTGCCGGTCGAGTTTTTTGACGAGCGCTATTCGACAACCTTCGCGACCGAGCAGCTCGCGCCGGCCGGCTTCACCAAGAAGCGGCAGAAAAAACGCCTCGATGCCGTCGCCGCGCAAGTGCTGCTGACCGCCTGGCTCGAAGCGCCGCCGCACGAGCGCGCGCGGGTCGCGACGCCCACCGCCTCGACCGATCTAAAGCCGCTCGACGACCGCTGACGCACTTGAAGTGACGGCTTGCCTACCACCAAACTCATCTTCGGTTGCGGATACCTGGGTGCCCGCGTCGCGCGGCGCTGGCTGGCTGCCGGCGACCGCGTGCTGGCGGTCACGCGCAGTGCAGAGCGCGCCGCCGACCTGCGCCAGCAGGGGATCGCGCCAATCGTCGCTGATGTCACGGACGCGAACACGCTCGTAGCGCTGGCAGAGTTGCCGCCGCTTGATACCGTGCTCTATGCGATCGGCTTCGATCGCCGCTTGGAAAACTCGCGCCAGCAGGTTTACGTCGAGGGTCTGCGCAATGTGCTCGGGCGCTTGCCGGCCGACGCCACTCGCCTCGTCTACATCAGCACCACCGGCGTCTACGGTCAGCACGATGGCGCTTGGGTGAACGAGGAATCGCCCTGCGAGCCCTCGCGCGAAGGGGGCCAAGTGGCGCTGGCCGCCGAACAACTGCTCCTCGCGCACTCGCTGGGCGAGCGCTCGATCCGCTTGCGCTTGGCCGGCTTGTATGGACCCGGTCGCGTGCCGCGCCGCGCGGAGCTGGCGGCCGGCCAGCCAGTCGCCGCGCCGCGGCACGGTTACTTGAACCTGATCCACGTCGACGACGCGGTCGCAGTCATCCTCGCCGCCGAAGCGCTAGCCGTTCCCCCGCCGCGCTTGTATCTCGTCTCCGATGGCCAGCCGGTGCTGCGTGCAGAGTATTTCGCCGAAGTCGCGCGCTTGACCGGCGGCCCGCCGCCAAGGTTCATCGAGCCGCCCGCCGACTCGCCGGCCGCCGAGCGGAACGACGGAGATAAACGGATCGACAGCTCGCGGCTGCGAAGCGAACTGAAGATCGAGCTCAAGTATCCGTCGTACCGCGCAGGGCTCGCGGCGATCATCGCCGCTGAGAGCCAGCGCGCTTCGGGTGCCACTGGCTCTGCCAGTGCACAGTAGTCCCGATCGACTTGCAACGTGCTCCGGCCGCAAGCCTCGCGCCCGGTTGTCGCCGCGCGGCGGGCATTCTAGAATCCGGCCAGAGATCGCAAACGATCGTCCCCGCCGCCGCCAGGCGTCGTTTCGAGCTCCTATCTCGACGGAAGGCCCCACGCGCATGATCAAGCGGAAGCCCGTATTTCCCAACGTCATCGAATTGAACTACCAGGCGGGCGAACGCCTGGGCTGCAACGTCTACCTGGTCTTCGACCGCAACGAATGGTTGCTGATCGATATCGGCTTCGAGGACACCGTCGAAGAAATCGTCGAGCTGATCCGGCAGATGGACTTCCCGCTCTCGGCTTGCAAGGGGCTCGTGGCCACGCATGCTGACGTCGATCACGTACAAGGGCTCGCCAAAGCCCGGCAACTGCTCAAGGCCCCCACCTACGGGCATCGCCTGGCCGCCGAACCACTGGCCACCAGCGACCCGGTTAAAACGTACGCCCAGATCGCCGCCCAGGGCATCTACCTCGATATGCCCAGCGTCAAGCTCGACCACCTGGTCGACGAAGGGGATCGCATCACGGTCGGCGGTCTAAACCTCGAAGTCTGGCACACCCCCGGCCACACCGATAGCCAACTCTCGTTCCGGCTGGGCAACCTGCTGTTGAGCGGCGACAACATCTACCGCGACGGCTGCGTGGGGGTGATCGACGCCCATCACGGCAGCGACATCGCGGCCTTCGTCAAATCGCTGGAACGCATCCGGGCCAGCGACGTCGAGTGGCTGCTGCCAAGCCACGGGCCGATCTTCCGCAAGGACAACGCGCTGTTGGACCGCACGATCGAGCGCGTCCGCGGCTATCTGCACATGGCCGACTTCGGCACCTGCGCCGCCGACTGGCCGCTGATGCGCGACTGGGATCGCGAACTGGCCGAAGGCCGCATGCCCGAGTAACGCGGACATGTGAGTTGCAATGCCACTGTCACGCGGAGGCGCGGAGTACGCGGAGCAAAGGTCTTTGCACATTGTGCGCCGGGTGCCACTGCTGGCTTGTCCAGCAGTGCTTGATCTAAGAGTCAGAGTGGCTCGCGATGACTCGTGACCCTTCCGTCGTGGTGGGAGCTACCGCCGTTAGCTTCGGCGTCGTCTGGGTCCATCTCCAGCCCGTCAAGGAAGCCGCCGGCGCGTTGTCGTATTGTATTACCGTCGGACGAGCGCACGTCAACGGAGTCTTCGATCTAGCGGGACGCCGAGGTGAGCAAAGTTGGCCCGATTATATCGCCAGCGACGTTGCCCAACTCGGCAGTTTTATTCTCGAAGGTTACGTGGACCGACTAGTCGAACTGACCCGATCCGAGCGGCGGCCCTACGAGTGGGTGGTCGCCACGCTGGATCGCGTTGAGGAAACGCCCGACTCGCTTCAATTAATCGGCTTGGCTGTTCCCTTCATCGCGCGGCCCATTGAACTCGTACCGCTGTTTCGCCATTGACATCTAGAACTCTGCATCACCGGCGCCTTCTGCGGAGCGCCCGACACGTGATCCTTTGCGCCTTCGCGCCTTTGCGCGAGACTCTTCGCGACGACGTGCCACCCCCCGTTACTCCAAGTGCTTCATCAAGAACTCGAGTGCCCGCTGGTGCGCTTCGGCCACCAGTTTCGGGTCGCCACCACCCAACCCATGCTCGCCATTCGGGATCAGGATCAACTCGTGCGGCAGTTTGCGCTCGGCGAGCGCTTCGGCCATCGCCTTTGACGTCTCGACCGGCACGTCGGTGTCGGCCGTGCCATGAATCATCAGGATCGGCGGATAGTCGGACCCCAGGTTGCGGATCGGGCAATAGGGCGTGAACTTGTCCCGGTCGCGCGCCGGGTCCCAGCCCGTCACCTCGCGCGGCCAGAATCCATTCTGTCGACACCACAGATAGAACTGCTTGCGGTCCTTGCCGCCGGGCACGGCGCCCGTGAGCACCTGCCCGCCAACGACCGCGCGGGCCTCGGCCTCGCCCACCAGCGGCACCGTCGTGCGATAGTGCTTTGAGGGCGTCGTGAGCCACGGCCCGTCGATATCGCCGTAGCCAAAGTAGGCCACCAGCGCCACGGGGCGTGGCTCGACCGCGCAGCCGGTCATCATCGTGAGGTATCCGCCGGCCGAGCCGCCGGTGACCGCGACTTTGGCCGGATCGAAACCAAACTGCTTCGCCCTCGCGCCGCGCACCCAGCGGAACGCGTCGCGCACGTCCTCGATGATCTGGGGCACCAGCACCTCGGGCGCCAGCCGGTAGTCGATCGACACGAGCGCCAAGCCGTGCTCTCGGCAGAACTCGCGCAGGTTGCCCGGCACGCCGCGGCGCGAGCCCATCATCAGCGCGCCGCCATGAATGTGAACAACGACCGGCCGCAGTTGCTCGCCGGCGCGATGCTCACAGGGATAGACGTCGGCCTCGATTTTCGTCTCGCCGACCTGTTTGTAAACGACCGTCGTCGGCTCGACCGGCTTGTCGGCCCCTTGTGCCGGCCACGGTGTCACGAGCGCCAGCGCCAACGCGCTGACGATCGACGTGCAGAAATGAATTGGCCACCAGCGGCGTTTCGGTTTGTTCATAGCCATTCATTCTGCCGCGCGGGCCCGCGGCGTTGACGTGCGATGACGGCCCACGCGGCCTTCCAGCTGAGGCCTATCGCGAGTGCTATCGCTAATAGGTGCAACCATTTGTCCGTGACGCTCGGCTTAACGTCGCCAAGTTTGTCGGTGTTCGTTGATGAATAAATCAAGATGGTCGCTTCCGGGAAATACCGATCGGCGTCGATATCGCCTGGTGTCAACGAATACCGGTGAAGGTGACGCTCAGCTCTATCTGGCCTTCGAGAAGTGAGCCCAGGGCAAGCGCACGTCGAACAAAGTGGTCAGGGGCGTACTAACCGTCGGTGCTGCCGAGCCGCCGATTGAGGTCTGCCAGCGCCCAACGCCCCGCAACAAATTGCCTGCCTATTGGGCCGAGGCACTATCGGCCGGGCAACAGGCAACTGGCGTTCGTGTTGATGTGTCGGTCGGGAAGGATGACTCGTTAAGAAAGGCAAATCGGGGCAACAGGACGGCTATTGAACTTTTTTTGACTCCCCTAAAGACGTGGTCGAAGTCGCTAATTACGATTGGCCATGCACTTACGGCCAATCGTACGCTCTGACGGGTCTGCCGCCTGGTAGAAGATTCGTGCGATCCGACGCGGATTCAATCCCATCCCAAGGCAACGGCTCACGAGCCAACTTTCGTCTCTGGGAAGCCCGAAAACTTCAAGCTGCTTCGCGACCCGAGTGTCTATCGGGAAACAGTTCCCTTTTGCGCAGTCACGCACAAAGACGCTCAGCGTCTTTCCTTCCCCGGCCCGATGGTCGTGCATGATTCGATCGAGCCCGGGCATCGGATCCTCCGGAGTCGCCATTGCCTCCAAGTCGCGCAGCAAGTTCGCGTACCTCTCCATCGTCATGCCGAGCTTCTTAAGCACTTCGGCCATTCGGCAAAGCCTCTTTCCCATCCAAGCCAATAAGCCCCAGTCGACAAACATTTCGTCGGAGACGCTTTGCATTTCTCGCCCGGCCTGCCTCACAAAGCGGGGAAAGCACCTTCGAATCAGCGAGCGTTGACGCCCCAGGTTCCACGGGCCATAGAGCGTCGTGACAAAGAACCACTCATCGGATGTCAACTTTGGCCCGGCCCAATCGAGGGGCGCATCGTTGCCGTCGAGCCAGAGGCGAACCTCACCATCCGTGTCCTCGTCCGCGACATTGATTCCCGCTGCTTCGGCCACGGCGGAGAGTTCCGAAACCGCCCTCGCAAATCGGACCTGCAATTCAGCATCAATCATCTGAAACTTCCTTTCCTGCGCATCAGCGCAAAAAATAACAGGACGCCGGATTGGTGCTTGCGTTGCACTAGCCGTCGCCCTGTTTGTTTTGCCTGACCGGGTTCCCATCAGGGTATTCAGATTGTCGAGCGCTAGTTCTACCTGATCCCCCCTCTAAATCCAAGCACCCCGGACGAGCCCCCTCCGAATCGGGACCAACAAAGGCAGGTCCGCCTGTAGCCCGCCCGCTGTTTGCGGCAAATCCAGCAGGCGGAGACGGACAGTACCTCGCCTTCGCCGCCCCGTCCCCGTCGGGGGCCAACGGCCCTTCGGCCTCAGCGGGCGAGCCCCGACGATGACAGGCGGACGAAGGCAGGCGAAGACTCCTTAGGAGAGGGCGCTCGTGCCGAGACTGTCGAACCTCAAAGCTCAACTGGCTCAGCTACGCAATTCCTCAGACCATCTACGGCTTCGCGCCGCCGCCGCTGTCTCCAATGCCTTCTAAGCTGCGCTCGGAGTCGCCAACGGCGTTTTCTGCGCCTCCCGTGTCCGTGCCTTAGGACGACCGAGGTCGGTCTCCCTGCGTCGGAAGCATCGGGCCTACGCCGGGCCTTAGATGCGCTCGACCTTGTGGATTCACTAATGAGGCGCTACTGTCGTACCACATGACCAGCGTCATACGTGTTCCTCTTCTATTGCTCCTGGGCGCCGTTCTCTTGCGTGGCTTCCTCCTAGGGTACACGGACCTGCTCGATCCGACAGAGACACGTTACGCGAGCGTCGCGCAAGAGATGGTACTCTTGCACGATTGGCTTACGCCTCGGCTGCCGATGCCCGAAGGGATAGTCCCATACTTCGGGAAGCCACCGCTGCACTTTTGGCTGACGGCCAGTGCGTATCGTCTGTTCGAAATCGATGAGTGGACAGCGCGCCTCCCAAGCTGGTTGGCTGCCGTCGCTCTACTCGTGGTCATCTGGAGCTACGGGAAGCGATTCTTTGGGGAGGAAGTGGGCGTCGCTGCCGCGCTGATAGCTTTCAGTTCGGCAATGTTCTTCTTCCTTGCTGGTGCCAGCGTCACGGATGTGACTCTAGCGGCACTAGTCGCGGGATCCACCTATTCCCTTTACCTCTTCGCTATATCGGATGCCTCGCGCAATGGGCTAGGTACCTCATCCTGCGCGGCCAGGACATACCCAAACTGCCCGAGCGCGAACGAGCTCGCTTCACCTGCGTCAGCGAGCGGGGGAAGTGGCACCTCTTCAGCCGAAAGGCGCGGGCGTCGTTGAGGCGTTCCGCATCCTCCTCGTTCGCATCGTCGCGCATTCGGCAGTCCGGCCATCGTCTCCGCAGCTCTCTTCCTGGCCCTGGCATCGACACGCTCTACAGTTAGTCGGCCAGAAGAGCGACTGCCTCAATTCAGCGCGTCGTCCCTCGAAAGCCATTTCGACATTCACGCCGGAGGAGGATATGTCGCCGCGGCCAGTTCTGGCGGCGGGCTGGCTCTGCGCAAGGAAGACAGATAAGGCAACCGAAGGTCCCGACTCAGCTCTGCTGACGGAATCGCGAAAGGAGATCGTCAAGAGGTTCCGCGATGACGTTTCTGGCGACGTTGCAAGGCTTGATAGCCGCAGATGCCGGTCGCCTGCCGTCCGGCCGATAGCCACTTAAGGCCTAATTGGCTAAAAGTATGCTCGTGACGATGTCGGATCCCTGCCTACCTCCTCAGGAGCCCCATACCGGTAAATCACGCTGAAGATGAACTGAGCCTCAAACTCCCTCGACTCTGTAACGGGGACACTCACGGCCACGCCTCCAAACGCCTTGCTGCCGATCGTCCATCTCAGTCCAGAGGTCACATCAAGCACTGTGGTGCCAGCCTCGAAGCCCCCAAGCGCTGTGCCCCCGTTGAGTTCAAACACGGCAGTCGGAAACTTGAAGTACTGGGACGCTGCAACGTCAGTGAACACGTATCCTAGTCCCACGTTCCAACCGAACTCAGTACTCGAACCATCGTCTGCCGTCGGGATACCTAAGCTGAATTGCCCTTGGACGAAGGTCTGCCTGGCGACTCTTTGAAAAAGCAAGACCTCCGGTTCGATGAAAGTCTGCCCTGCACCCAGCTCTCGGTCGACGTCACCCGTCGGCGCCGCCACGTTGAGCCCCAACGCCAGTTTGAAGGGATCGTCGTTCTTGTAGCCTAAGAGGACGTAGCGCACACCAGCTTCCAGGTCGCCGAAGCCCGCGGTGTCCGGGCCGAAGAAGTTGTCGCGTAGTAACAACGGACTGGCCACGATGACGCCGAGACGGTCTGAAAACGAATACGAGACCTCCGTGAAGAACTGCGATTCATCGGAGCGCGGCTCGTGCAGATTGTTCGTGCTCAGATAGTCGAAGCGGATGTTCCGCTCGACGAACGGGGCTTCCATCCGAAACAAGTCGGGAACGGGGACTTCGGTCTCCACTGTCCGGCTCGTCCCGTCACGGAAGAACATCTCGACCGGTGGACCAGAGATGGTAGGCCGACTCGATGGCCCTTGAGCGACAGCGTATAACGGCCGAAGCAGGAGAAGAGCCACGAAGAAGAATTGCAGCCCGCGCTTTACCCACATCGACGAGCGCCCCCACCGATTCTCAAGACCACGCCAATCTCAACCACGCCCCAACCCTAGGCCCCTTGCCTATTTAGTTATCGACAGGGTCCGCACCGCTCTCTGCGCCCTCTTGCTCTATACTCCAGCCCATTTCTGCTACACCAAATCAGGGCATTACGCCGGCTCTCGTAGTCCTCCCTAGAAACTAGGGGCGGTCGCCTCGCACGTTAGGCGTTTCGACGACGGACTTTACGTCCGATCTCCGGCGTCTGTAGCTTGCGGTCCTTCGGGTCTCAAGCACCCTGCATCCGACCGATCGCCAGCATCTCTCTCCCGGGAGCTGGGGCCTCCAGTCCCCAGCGCCTACTCCGGGCTCGGTACGGGTCTGCGAGCCAAATCCCCGCCAAGTAGCCACAGGGACCACGGCCCGCACTAAAGAAAACCTGTCCCCGGCCGCGACAACTTATTGAGTGCCGCGGGGCACCGTCCGTCCAGCCTGCATCTGGCCATCGCGGCGCAGCAATGCATTTGCTACGCCCCCGAGTTGCCGAAACCTAGAGCGACGGCCTGCTCGCCGCCAATGACCTGCTCCGACGCCACCAGAGTCCGGGCTTTGACCAGAGGGAAGGCCACATGGAAGTCAAACGGGTTGGCGGCGTCCTCCTGTATCGCCCGCGACTTCAGAGCGAGGTACTCGCGCGGACCGAGGCCGAGAAGCAACTCCGCGACGGCTATTCAAGCGGCGTCTACAAGGACCCCAAGAAGATCAACGAGATCATCCAGTCGCGGTTCGCCCATTTCTACAGCCTGCTGCACGCCGAGATCCCGAAGTCAGCGTCACGCCAGTTAATGGAGTTCCTCCTCGGCCAGTATGACGCGGCGGCGAAAGTCACCCAGCTGCACAAATCAGGTCGCCTGTCGGGCGACGACACGGCGTACTGGGCGAACCACGGACCGCTCATTCGCCGCGCCCTGAAACACTTGGCGGAAGTCGTGGCGATGCTCGCACCGCCCGAAGCACCGGCGCTCGAGAGAGCGGCAATGCCTCTTAACCTGGACACGATCGTCATATGCAGCGAGATGCTCGTCCAGCTCTACCACTTGAGCGACCAGACGCATGGTGTCCATCCCGACGACACGGTACTCACGATCCATCCCGAAGGAACGTTGGACTACCTTGAGTTGAAGGTCCAGCACTTCGAGCGATACAGCGACTTCCCATCTCGGATTGGCCGCGACACTGCCCGACAGAAAGAGTATCTGGCAGGCCTGCCCCTCCGCTACGACTTGAACTACCAGGCCGCGGAGCTCGATGAGGGCTTTCGCGCTGCATTCGGCTTCGGATACAAGGACGGGATCCAGGCGTTGATGCAGGTGGTCGATGGGGCGGTCGTCCCAGACCCCGACAGCTTCGATGTCCCGTTCGTCCGGCGTGCGCTCATCATCGAGCAGATCCGACAAGCGACGGGCTGGCACGCGGATGCGATCGAGCAGCTTCTCGACGGCTTCTCGCTCCCGAAGCTGAAAATGGAGCAAGAGAACCGAACGATCTTCAAGCCGAAGCAGGAATACCGCGCCCTCCGCCGCGCGTTCTTCGAGATGCCGCACGAGACCGGGCCACACCTCGTGTGGTCGCGCACGATGGCCCGCGAATGCCTGTTCGAGCTAATGAAGGGCACACTCTTCCAGCGCTGTCCTCCAGAGTGGAAGGCTGGCCCAATCGACACAGCTCTCGCCGCTCTCCAGAGAAAAGTGGGCAAATGGTTCGAAGACCAGGTAGACAGCAACATGGCGGTGCTTGGTTTCGTTGGGAAGCCGTCACTGAAAGACGGGATCGGCTTAGGGGTTGACCGCATCCAAACCCCGCCGGCCGTTGGAGAGATCGACTACCTCGGCTATCTGCCAGAGCACCAGCTGCTGGTCTTGCTAGAAGACAAATTTGTCGATGGTGCCTCCGAGCCGAGCTATTTCCGGGACGACATAAGCAGCTTCGTCACCGGCAGCAAGCCTTACGCCGAGCAGCTGCGACGGAAGCTCACCTGGGTGCGGGCGAACCTCCCGGCCGTCTGCACAGGTCTGTCCTCGTTGCTGCCCGGGTGCCCCCGAGTGGCGCCGACCCACTTGGCGGGCGCGCTGGTGACACTGCACCCGACGTACGCCAGCTATTTCATCCCCGATTACCCGTGCGTCTCCCTTACCCAGCTCATGGACGGCTTCAAGGACGCGCAGCGTTGGCCGTTCGCAGTGGGTGTTGTTCCTACGGCCTGAGCAAAGCCGCGGGTCAATCGACGGCCCCAGTCGAGGCTCTTCTGAATTTACCTGTCCCCGCCCACGACAACTGTTAGGGACACGACGACGACGCCCGCCCATGCGACTCGCCTGCATCCAACAGCCCAACGCCACATTCGTCCTTAGGCACAGGTCGCGGAGCACAGCGCGGAACCCCATGCAGTACAACGAACAAGAAGCCGCCAGCTGGATTGCAAGCAACTTGCAGTCCATGTATGTCGAGAAGAAACCCGAAGCGATCGAGAGGTCCACGTCGCTCGCACTTACGCTTGAACAGTTCGCGGCGATCCAGATATGCCGCGACCTAGTCAACTCCCAGACCTTGGTGTTCGATCGACCTGAGGAAGACGACGGCAAGCTCGAGTTCTACGTCCTCAACGTGATCGAGTTGATGTACATCAGGGACGCCGAGAAGTACCGCGCCGCGGCAGCGGAGAAGCACGAGCAGTTCGAGGTCACCGTCGCCCGTGCCGCGGCCAAAGTACTGAGCAACTGGATCCGCGACTTGCCGCACGGAGAGTAGCCCTCAGGACACTCTTGCCGGAGTGAACCCGTTCGAAGCTCTGCCCCGCCGCCACCCGCCACGGACATGGATGATGGCCCCAACCAAATCCGAAGGGAGCACTCCGAGCGAGCGACTGGTGGCGAGACTCTGCGAGCAGACGTTCTTGGGTTTCTGGAGCTATGCGAACACGTTCCGCGACCAGGGCGGACCCAAGGAGCTCTGTGACCTGACCGTCGTCTGCGACAACCACATCCTCCTCTTCTCCGACAAGAGCTGCGCCTTCCCTGACACCGGCAACGTGAAACTCGACTGGTCCCGCTGGTTCCGAAAGACGGTCAGCGAGTCTGCCAGACAACTGATCGGAGCAGAACGCTGGCTCAACCAGCACCCCGACCGAGTCTACTTAGACAATAAGTGCACTGAGCCCTTGCCGGTCTCGTTGCCTGATATCGCCACGTGCCGTTTCCATCGGATCGTCGTCGCCCTAGGTGCACAGGATTGCTGCCGTCAGCATCGAGGCGGCAGCGGCAGCCTCTCGCTCTCGCCCGCGATCGTCGGCAGAGCCCACTACGACCTACAGGCCTTCGATGTCCAGCCTTTCGCAGTCGGTTCTGTCGGCGCCGACGCACGGTATTTCCATGTCCTCGATGACTTCACCCTCCCGCTGATCCTGAAAGAACTCGACACAGTCACCGACCTCGTGTCCTACCTTGAGTTCAAGGAGGCACTATTCCAATCGAACAAGATCGGACACGTCGCCGGTGAAGAGAACCTCCTCGGCTTGTTCCTGAGCCGCTACGTCCACACCGGCGACTGGCGCACCCTGTTGAGCGAGGCGAAGGACGGCGCTCTCGTGCACGTCGGCGATGGTCCCTGGGACCTGGTCACGGAGACCGACTGGTACCGCGAATCGCGACGAACTCTCCAGCCAAGCTATATCTGGGACCACATCATCCAAGAGTTCGCCACGCATGCTTTCGCCGGCACACTCGTCCAGGGCAGCCCCGAGACCGTGACCGCGAACGAACAGATCTTCCGTTGCATGGCGAAAGAACCGCGCTGGGCCCGCGCCTTCCTCGCTGCGAAGATGTACGAACGCTGGACGCATGGCACGAAAGATAGGGTCGACTACAGGGTCGTCGCGTCACCATCGCTCCTCGACACCCTCTACGTCTTCGTGTTCGTCCCCAATGCCTTCCCGTCCGTCACTGAGTACCGTCAGGCTCGGCAACAATACCTGCGCGACTACTGTTTCCTTGTCGCCAGCAAACACCGACGGTATCGACGCGTGCTGGGCATTGCGTCCGAAGCTGGCGAAGAACCGTACCGCACCTTCGACGTCGTCATCCTAGAAGGCGATCGATGGACGCCCGAAATGGAGTCTTCGGCCGCCGACATCCAGAAGGAGCTGGAAGTCTCCGGTGAAGGCCCGGTACACCGCTTCACCGACCGTCCGCTCCTCCCTCCCACCCGCATCGCGACTGAGCTAGCCAGCCATCATCAGAGCGCCTCCCGCGTTAAAGTCGGTCGCAACGAGCCTTGCCCGTGCGGCAGCGGCAAGAAGTTCAAGCGCTGCTGCCTGCGCCGGCCACGGTAAAGCGTGCGCCGGACGGTGGGCGCCTCTCCCAGGCACCTAGATTTGCGCACCAGAATGAAGCTCCGGCCGTCGCTCTATCGACGCCCACTGCTCACCGAACTAGGAAGGTCCGCATTGGCGACCGCGAGTTTGTCGTCAAACTACAAGGGCGGTCTATCTCGACCGGTGCTGCCACACACATCATGGGGGTGTCCCTCTGCTGAGCCGGGCGCCCCGCCGACTACCACCGCCAGTTGCCGGGATCCCGAGCCCGTGCTCTCGTCGACCTCGCCCCCAACTCCGTAAGCGCCTTCCGCTGACGCACTCGATTGGTCCTGCACAAAGTCGCTCAGTGAACCCGAGTACCAGGGGTCCCCCGTTGATTTGCCCCACTCGCGACTCCTTGTCTAACCTGCTCCCGTCTCCGGATGCTCTATTCGTGAGGTTCCTCCAACTGGCTGCCTCGCGGCCACCTCGCATTAGTATCTCGTTCCCTCTCGCTGCGCCCCGAGGCGGAGCGTCAAGGAATTGCCGCCCTGGCGGTGCGTTCCTCCTTGACGTACCTCGGTTGCTCCGCGTTGTGGCCTCTCGACTAATTAACTCGTGGCCGCCTAAGGCCACCATTGAAATGGAGAAACCACATGGGATCGAATAAGCCAATCCACAAGCTCAAGGAGCAAGGCGTCAGTGCCGCGATCTGGGCCAACAAGACGAAACAAGGGGATACCCGCCACTGCGTGACCTTCTCGCGGGTGTACTACACCGCAGACCAGCCTAGAGACTCGACCAGCTTCGGTCGCAGCGACCTGGTGTCGTTGGTCAAACTGGCACAAGACGCACATGCGTACTTGATCCGGACCGAGGAACAACGGGCGGAATAACCACGCGGCCGACCGGCGCCTCAGCCGGTCGGCCCTTTATCAAGGAGGACAACCATGAACGACATCATCAGCTCTTACAGCAGACAGCACGCCATCGAAGACGGAGTGCTCATCGACGTGACAGGGACCGCCCGAGAGGCTGGCTTCCGCTATCCGGTAGCTCTGACGCGAGCCGTCTGGACCAAGTACATTGAAGTACCCGAAGGCGTCCAAGCTCAGGACGAAGCGGGCAGGCTCTGGGACATCCTGTGGATGCTCTCGTGTGCCATCCGCCGCCACCTCGATGTCGATACGCTCTTCTTCGGGCTCTCTGTCCGCAATCACAACCGTCTCGACGAGCTCGTAACGCTCAAGGCGGTCTGCGGTGCGGGCGATGACCTGGAGCCGGTCATCACCGTCATGCTCCCCGACGAGGACTGAGTCAGCCCGCCCCCGCGCGTAGCATCGAACCGATACCCCGCCGGGCGCTACGCGGTCCACCGCCTCGCCTGAGACCGAACTCCGCCTTCGGGGACCACCACATAGCAGTCGCCGTCTCGAACCTATGCTGTTCCTTGAACTACGCTGCGCTTCAACCGACGACCGCGATCCAATATCCTTGATGACAGGGCCACGCGCTGGCAACGGCGCTCCGCTCCTCACGAAAACACCAGACAAGACTGCCGGAGGCGGCGCGCGGGGGGAGCACATGAGATTCCGAAGCATCCAAGTCCGAATCGACACATACGGCAAGGCTCCTGCGAAGTATGGCCGTAACGCCTACAAGGTCGGCTTGGCTGACCGTCCTTTGCTCGTGCGCGCTGGCTGGACAGATGTCGGCACGGGTCGCGGCAGCTACCCCTATGCGTACGTTTCGCCGCCCGAAGGCTCGCGGGGGAGCAACACCACGATCCCGCTCCAAGTCCCAACCGACGAGGAGATACTGGCGATCGCGTTGCAGATGCACCAGCGCCGGGAAAGGCTGACGGAGGTCGTCGAGGGCTTTGTCGTTGACTACCGGCCGCCCGGTGAGGTCGTGTTGCAGATCTCCGAGACCTTCGTCTTCCAACCAGGCCGGCCATGGGGCGAACGACTCGGCCCGAGCCCTCCGGTCCTCCGAGAGTTTGCCGAGTTCACGTTTGGCGTCGGCGCCGCATGGGGTGTCGATCTGGTTTGGGAACGCGGCGAGGATCAGCCGCCGGTGTGGCGCCGGCGTGACGGACACGTAGTCGACGCAACACCCGGCCCGTCGGAGTGACTGAACCACACGGCCCCAGCCGTCTGCTCAGCGGCCCTTCATCGCAGCGTCGCAACCGTTGCTCCTCCGTCAATGCCCGCTCTGCGACTGTGTCGCGCATGTCGTTCCCTCCGGTCGCCGTTCAGCACGAGTTGCATAAGGTCTTCCGTTTCCTCACTGCGCATCGAGGCTGACCAGTCAAGGAATTGCCGCCCTTCGGTACGTTCCTCCTTGACTTGCCCCCGACGCTACGTGGTCCGGTCGCACGACTAACTTACTCGTGGCTGAACCGGCCACTACCGATCAAGGAGGGACAACATGGTCAATCAAGAAATAGTCTTCAAGCGAATTAAGGGCGACCTCGTCGTCAACGGTTGGGTCGTCACGAACCCAGACGGGACGACTGAACAGTGCGTGACCATCGCTCACAGAGACCGAGAGAGCTGGTTCGCCATGACGATCCGCCGCGAAGAACTCGTAACCTAGCGGAGTTAGCTCAAGAGGCCTACGAGCTCTTCTGAACGCTGGACTAGAGGCCAGTGTGAACCCACCGGTCGACTGGCACTCGGCCAGCACACCTTAGTCGCCGTCCCAATAGGCAGCCGGCGGACGAGCCCCTCGGAATCGGACCAACAAAGGCAGGCTCTCTCGGACCCACCGTTAACGTGCGGAGAGCACTCTCGCACGACTCTGCCTTCTCTGTCCCGTCCTCGTCGGGGCCAAGGGCCGGACGGCCTCACTGGGTGAGCCCCGACGATGACAGGCCGACGAAGGCAGGCGAAAGTCCCTCTTCGTTACTGCGTGCCGCGATGGAATGCGCATTCCACACATGTCACGTCTGTAAGGGAAACCCTTATATCCTTGGTAAATGCTCGTTCTTTGAACGGCCAATCTGGGTAGAGGTAGGCAACCCGGCCACTCGTCGGCAACAGCAAGGCTTTTGTGGACGAGAGGTCGGTGGTGCAAAAGGTTGAATCCATGAGGTTTTCATGAGACCGATGGTCGGTTTCAAACATGGGTTCCAAACAGAAAGGACAAAGATCGTGCAGAACCTGACACGTGCCCACAGTGAACTGTTCCGCAGGACCGACGACGAGAGGTTCGAGTCGTTGGCTGCGTTGTCTGTCCACTGTAGGGCGAAACAGGAGCACTCCCAGGACCGTTGGCAGCTGCCGGCGCAGCTCGCCATCGATCCGGTAGACGGAAATGGCCTCCTGCTATCAGCAGGGAACGACGGCGCCTTCCTGATGAACGACTGGAGCTTCAGCCAGCTCTGCAAACTGGCCGGGGTAGGGAAGGAGACGGTCAACCGACTCTCTCCAGAGACCGCGTCGCAAGTCTTCGCGGAGACGCTTCCGCGAGGCACTAAGCCGCTCCAGCTTTTTACCGAAGGGGAGAACATCCGTTCGATCCACGGGACAAGCTACACGCGGCTCTTTGACGCGGACCTCATCGCCATGCTCCAGGAGTTTGCCGTCGACTTCCAGCCCCCGCAGAGGGGGTTCAATGGAGCGACCGGGCTGTATTCGGGAGAACAGGACCTGTTCTGTTTTCTCATCGACCCGGCCGGCTGGACTGAGATCGACGGCGAGGCGTTCGCCCCCGGGTTCTTCATCTGGAACTCGGAAGTGGGACGGCGCTCGCTGGGTATCCAGACCTTTTGGTTCCAGGCCGTGTGCCAGAACCATATCGTCTGGGACGCCGTGGATGTCTTCGAGTTCACTCGAAAGCATACGGCGAACGTCCACGAGTCCCTCCGCGAGATCCGTCGGATCATCGAGAGCCTAGTCGTCGAACGCGACAAGCGAAGAGATGGCTTTGCGACGGTGATCCAAAAGGCGATGGAGACAAAGCTCGGCGACGACGCTGAGGAAGTGATGAAGGTCCTGGCGAAGAACGGCATCGCTCGAAGCGTTGCAAAGCAGGCTTTGGAGATAGCCGCGCAGCAGGGGAGGTTCACCATCTTCGCGCTGGTGGACGCCCTGACGCGGCTTGCACGTGAGACTTCCAACGCCGGCGACCGCACGGACGCGGACGAGAAAGCGTCAAAGCTCTTGGCGCTAGCAGCAGTCGCGGCATAAGGAGGCACTGTCATGTCAGGAAAGGTCTCGCCCGGTGTCGTCTTCTCGCTCATCTGTGCGCGATGCGACGCCGGGATGGAGATCGGGACGTATGAGCAAGCGATGGATGAAGGTTTGGCCTTCCCCACGTTTTGTGGGGAAGTCCAGTTGGACGGATATCAGCTATGAGCCTGATCTACCGTCGGCCAACTTCATCGGCCTCTGTCCCGATTGCCGCCGCGCGGAAGAGTCGTAGACTCCCTCCCGCGGCAAGTGGTTCGGAGCACTGGCTGCGTAGGCCAGTGCGGTTTTTTTTAGCTCTTTGTTCAAGTGAGGTTCTATCATGTCAGCGAATCGACCAGTCCATGAAGTCCGTTTCGGGCACGTGAAAGCCGCCATCTGGGCCAACGAAGTCGACGGACGCACTAGGCACAACGTCACCCTTCAGCGGCTCTACAAGGATGGCGACGACTGGAAGACTTCCCAGAGCTTCGGTCGCGACGACTTAGCCCTCGTGGCGAAGGTCGCCGACCAAGCTCACACGTGGATCTTCCAGCACGTTCAGGACGGGAACGGGAACGGCAACGATCGGAACGAACAGTTCTGACCAGCGCCGCTCCGCCAGAGAGGTTCTTTACGCACCACCGAACCTCTCTCCATTTCAGATGCGGTTCGACCGTCCAGCTGTACAACGTCACGGGGATTCGTACCCATCTCACTGCCTTCTGAGTATCAGCCGGCCTCATGCTCAGACGTCCAACGCGGTCAGTGCAGCGCGTTCTGACGATCTCCTGTTAGAGCCGTCTGTAGCCATGTGCCTTATCGCTCTCAACTCCCGGCAAAAAAGAAGGGGGCGTCGTTTCCGACGCCCCCTAGGCTGACCACTTCCCGGACAGTGGCGATCAATAGCTGTACGGACGGTTGCAGTCATAGTAGTCGAGCGACTTGTAGGGCTCGGCTTTGTAACCGCAGAACGTCGGGCCACTGAACCCACTGTTCACGAACCCCGAGTGGTTGGGGCCGTACGTGTAGTACCCGTACTGAGGCACCGGCGGGCTTTGCCACGCCGGAGTCTGGAATATACTACCGCCGAAGAACGGTCCGTCACCAAACATAAGACACCAAACCTTTCTCTCGCATCTGCGAGATCTATTCGCCGCTAGTCCAGCGGACGGCAAATCCGTCCTCATCCCGCGGCATGGACAAGGCCCTTTCCAGTCCACCGAGGTGGCCGAGTGGGCCGCTACATTCACATCGCGGTGAGCACGTGTCAGCGCAGAGAAAGTTCTTGGGCGCCGCTAACTCACGGTCGTTTCAAGGCATCGCAGACCCAGGTGCCGGACTGCAAAGTCCTACGGCGAGATAGGATCCGGCGGGAGACGCCGCCTGATGAGACGGCAAGTATTGGGATCTCAAAGTCAGTAACCCCTTGATCCAAGGGGTGCCAGCCGAGATCGGCGACACGACCGCGTCAGCCAACCTGTTTAGTTATGTTGCGCCATCGATCCAGCGGCCCATATCCACTGTTGAGACCTAAGTTAAGGAGGCCTATGGATGCGAAGCGACAAACCCATTTGACGAACGACTACACCGATAGACGCCTGCAACAGGCTCAGGCGGGACTGAGGTCGGCGGTAGCCGATGCCGCAGCCCAAGGGACGCTAGCGGAACCTGTGTCGGCGCGACTCACGAAGATGGAGTCGGAGGTCCCCAAAGACGACCTCGACTGCGAAGTCATCACCGCGCAAGCGGAGAAGCTGTCACGCGCGATGTCATACCTAAACGACCTGCACGCGAACCGCCAGGTCGAGACCGAGATGGTCCGCATGGTCTATGCGTGTGAGCAGCCAGACCTGATCTGCGCTGTTGTCGACGCTGCCAGGCGGGATTTCGCGTTGATCGAGCACCGGCTTGAGGAGAGCGTCAAGGCTGGGGTCATCGACGAAGCGAGAAGGGCTGAGATCCTCTCGAACCCGTTCTTGAATCAGCAAGCTGCGGACGCATTGGATGCATTCACCAAGACGCGTGCTCTTAAAGGTCCGTCAGCGACATAGTTGGCTCGTTGCGATTCCGCATCCGTACCTCAACTCACGCGTAAGTTCACCTCCGAATTCAACGCCACGGATCCAACCGACTGACACTGCAGACCGCATTCACACTGGATCGTTGCCAAATCACGCGCAGCGATCCAGTGCGATGATGGCCCTCGTAAAATCGGCATCCAGGTAAACCCCGACTTTTGGAAAGCCATTTTTCGGGAGAGCCCGACGTTCCGAGCCGAGATAGCCGATCTCGTGAGAAGTGCTATTTACATATCCGCCGCGACGGTGATCACTACCAGAGTGTAGTCGCTCCCGCCGTATCTTCTGCTGCCTGAATCCCGGTCGGTTGCTCCTCGAACGTTGAGTTCCGGTGCTTTTCGCGGTACTCGTCATCATAGAGGAGCACCAACGCAAGCTGGCTGAACTCGTACTTCAACTCGCAATCGGCGAGGGATTGAAGAGCGTATTCGATCCACATCTCTGCACCCGTCGGCAGTACGCGAGCTTCGTGAGCGACGATCCGCCATTTTCCCTTGCTCGCGGCAACCTTTCCTAGTTGGCTCGCAATGAGTTCACGAGCGCTCGGTGTATCTGTGAGATCCCCGGACAGCGTCATGACGCGCTCGCGCGCCGACACATCCAGACGGAAAGTTTGAGAGGCCATCAGGTTTCTCCGTCCAATCGAGGTACCGACAACACTCAATTATACCTGCCGTCCCTCCTGGGAGCGAAGACGGACTAGGGGAAATAGCGGCGATAGTGGGCGTCGTACAGGGGGTCGCGATTGAAGAGCCGGTCCGACTCGACCATGTATCTGATCGCGAACAGGGGGTAGGGGGCAATGCCCGGGAAAAAGTCAACGTCGTTATGGATGCCTTTCTGACCCGTAAAACCGGGAAAGAACTCCCCGATCATCAAGCCCTTGGCGACGAACTGCGGCTTGAGCGTCAGATGAATTGACCGGATGAGATTGCTGTCCAGCGGCAGGAAAGGGAAAATGGTGATGAACGCCTTCCAGAGGTCCGGCGTTTTCGCAGGTAGTTGCGTTGCCACGGGGTCGTGGACTGGGGGAGTATGAATAAAGAGATCGACCTGGTTTTGCAGGAGAGCTTCCACGTCGCTTTGCGTGCTCTTGTTTGACTCCTCCAGCCAAAGGAAGTCGCGATCTAGCGCATCCTGCACGAACGGACAGACGTGTGCGCTGCGGTCGCCGGCATCGAAGTCCGCCTGCGAGACTTTCCGGCCGTTCCAGTCGCGGCGGCCCACGACCTTCTGATTCTTCATGGTGCGGCACAGCCGACGCTGAACGAAGAGCAAAGTCTTGTGCATCTCAGCGCTGCGGTTCGGGTTGGAACGATGCACGGAGAAAGGCTGCATGAGACGGTCACTCCGAGATGCCTCGCTCAGGCTCTAAAAATGGAACTGGCATTATAGCCGGTCCTTCGAGCGCCTGAAGCCGGTAGATATCGCGTTTGTTCCCTTCGTAGAGTTCCTCAAACCGGCCTGACTCGGCTTCCGGATTCCAAGTCCGTTGACCGGTCGCGTCGCGCACATCGTTACGGCGCGGCGACCGTGCCCTTGTCAATCAGACCCTGGAGGATACCTACGACCTCTCGTCGTGCATTCTCAACGTCATCCGCAGCAGCCCTGAGCTGCTTGAGGTCGCCCTCAATGCACTGCACCGCTTTAGCGGAAAGGTTCTTAAAGAACCGCTGCTTGAGCGCTTCGTTCGACCCTGCGATCGCTCTCAAAAAAAGGTCGCGAGGGATCGCTTCAAGCAAGGTCTGGATTTCTGCGTCCGTCAGGTCTTCGCATTCTTCGAAATTGACCATCGCAAGCACCTTCCAGACCTTTCAAATAAGCACACGCGGGTCAATCCTTCCAAGTGCCCACGCCGCCTGGGAGCGCACCTCATTGTTGGGGTCTTTAAGGGCTTCCACCAAAGCCGGTACTGCATTCCACGCTTCCGAGCCGATCTCTCCGAGCGCCGATGCGGCTAGGAAGCGCACTTCCGCGCTTGCATCCTTGAGGGCTCCGGCAAGTGTGGGCACGGCATCCGGTCCGATGTTTTTTAGAGCCCACACAGCCTGGAAGCGCAGAAGTTGGCTCGGGTGTTTGAGCGCGTCAAGAACAGCCGGCACAGCATCTCCCCCAATGTTTACAAGAACCCATGCTGCGTGACGGCGCACTTCCTCGTTTGGATCCTTGAGAGCTTCGGCAAGTGTCGAGACTGCATCAGGCCCGATGTTCCTTAGAGCCCACACAACATGGGAGCGCACTTCCTTACTTAAATCTTTGAAGGCTTCAACCAGGGCCGGTACTGCATCCCGCGCATCTGCTCCGATCTCTGCAAGAGCCGCCGCTGCCTCATATCGCACGTCCTCGTCAGAATCTTTGAGTGCTTGGGCCAAAGCGGGAACAGCAAGACGTGCATCCACTCCTCTCTGTCCAAGTGCCCACACTGCCAGAAGGCGCACACTCACGCTTTTGTCTTTAAGTGCATCAGCGAGAGTAAGCACTACATCGGCACCAATAGCCCCCGTCAGTCCAAGACCCCATGCCGTCTCTAGGCGCACATCCCTGTTTAGGACTTTAAGTGCTTCAGCAAGAAAGGGCGCTTTGTCGGCCCCGATCTCTGCAATAGCGGACGCCGCTACAAAGCGCACCAGCGGATTTGGCTCCGTGAGTACGCCGAGCAGAGCCGCTACTGCATTCTCGCCCATGTCTACAAGTGCTCTCGTCGATTGAAGGCACGCCAACACGTCAGGATTCTTCAACCCTTCAATAAGCGTTGTTAGGCGCAAGGTTCGTTGCGTAGGAGCAGCATTCTCGCGTGCTTCGCTCCATGAAGCGTGAGGTACGGGTTCGTTTGAAAAAGATGTCATAAGAGGCTCGCTCAAAAAACAATCAGCACTCGGCGAGCATGCCACATCCATCGATCAAAAGAAAGCTTGAATCACGAAAGGTTAGTCACGCAGTTCGCTAGGCCGAGCCAGCCGACTGGCTCTCCTGTTTACTCGGCTCGTCTTCAAACTTCGTCGCCGCATGCCCGCTCGCAAAATCGTCCGCTCAAACACCGAGGCCGGCAACTGTTTCCACCAAGTGATAACGGGTTCTTAGGGCCGCCGCATAAAGGACGTTATGAGGCAGCGTGGGGGCGTAAGTTCCCGAATTGTCATCGAGCGACCAGTGTGCCCCTATGCCGGCCGCCAAGCAGGTGCCGCCTTCGAGGAGCATCGACCAATTCCCGCATGCTTTTGAAAGCGATGCCTTCCTTCCGAATGCCTGATGACCGCCGCCGCGGCTTGATTTTGGCCGGAGGGGGTTGATACGCTGTTGGCACAGTCTGCCGGATTACCTTCGAATGCACCGAGCGCCGTACCACCGGGAAGGAGGTCAGGAGAATGTCGAAGAAGAAATTGAACCGGAAGTCGAATGCTGCAAAACCCGGAGCTCCACGCCGAAAGGGAAACGCAAGTCAACGTGGCGCTCAGAATCTGATGGTCGCGGCACCCTTGCCCGGTACCGCCAAAACAAGCACTCCGTTCGTTCTTCTGTTCGCAGAACAGAAGGCCGTTGACGTATTGAGCCAGGCAGGCTGCGTTTTTTCCGAACTCGTTGATGGTTTGAAGGTGACTGGAGCTGGCGACTCGCCATGCACGACCTTTGGCGGCAGCACCAAAGGTGATGGCTACGATTCTGCAGCCTCCCTGCGATGAAACCGCCGACCGTTCTGATCGTTACGAACCTCGCCGAGCAAAACGTCAACCAGCTAATCCCACACTTGGAACGGCGAGGTCTGCGGTGGTTCCGCCTCAACACCGAGGCGTTTCCCCTAGCGACAGCAATCCAGTGGAACATCGCCGGCAAGGAAGTCTGGGCCAGCTTGGAGACTGCTGTCGGAGAAGTTGATACGCGATACATCAAGGCGGTGTGGTACCGAAGGCCAGTACCGCCGGTTTCTGCCGCGGGACTGACAGAGACAGAAAGCCACTTTGCCGACACTGAGTGTCGTGCCCTCCTGACCGGCTTGATTAGCACCCTTCACTCGCCGTGGATGAACGACCCTGCGGCTGAGGATCGTGCTACCGATAAGCTTTATCAGCTCACGGTTGCAAGCAGCTTGCACCTCGCCGTTCCCAGAACGTTGGTGACCAATGATCCAACGCATGCTCGGGAATTCTTTGACGAATGCGACGAGCAAGTGCTTTTCAAGACTGTCTCGGGAGGAGCCTGGTTACACAACAGTAACGCAGATGAGCTGGTGCGGGCCTACGGCCCACGACTTGTTCGGCAGCCCGCGATCCCACAAGACGACACTCGTCCGTCTCTTTTTCTCTTTTCCCAACTCCTAACAAGGGATCGGCTACCCTTATTGGACCACATCCAGATCGCGCCGGTGATGTTCCAGCAGTTCATCAAAAAGCGATGCGATGTCCGGATTACAATCGTCGGCGACGCGATTTTCGCATGCAGAATCCTCTCTCAAGAGAGGCCCAGCACACGCGTCGATTTCAGACGGTTCGTCAACGTGCCAACCGAAACGCCGCACCATCAGCCATTTACGCTTCCGCCACAGATTGAACGGAGTCTGCGCGCACTAATGCGCCGCTTGGGCCTTAGGTTTGGTTGCATCGACATGATCGTCACCGAAGACGATCGCTATGTGTTTCTAGAAGTTAATGCCGCCGGGCAATGGGGCTGGATCGAGCAATTGACTGGCATGCAAATCAGTGAGGCCATTGCTGACGAGTTGGCACGCCTGGCTACGAACGGACTGGCACCGACTGCGATTTCAGGCGACGGGTGCGGTAACTGTCATTGCATTGTGGAGTGACAGCAGAAAGGCATCGGCGTATATCTCTTGTTGAAATGGATCGGGACCTTCCTCGCGTAAGAAACCCGCCGTGCCTCCGTAACCGTGAAGCTCGGTACGAAACCGAGCGACATGCTGAGACCCGCGGTCGTTGCCGTGAGCCCAATCGACCGTCACCGTCTGATCGATGCAGAACGGTTCGATTTCCGTCAGGTTCCGGAACCAGTAAGCCATTTGCGGGTAAGGCCCGTTTGGCGTTTTCAGGGGAGCCTTAGCTATATGCAAGTTCCCTGCCCACACAAGCATTTTTGCGTCCTGCCGCCAGGCCGATGCAAGGTTTGATGCCTGCATCCTATCTCGTTGCTTCGCGCACTCGAAGGCACATGATGGTTCGCGCCACGTCCAGAAGTCGGGATCGTACGCGATGAGCGTGAATCCAAGTCGTAGCGCCTCCGCGATCAGAGATCTAAGATCCGCTTGGTTCACGTAGCCACCAGTCGTGTTCGGCAAACATTTGCCTGCGTTTGCAGCGCCGGCGACCTCTGGCGTAAGTGCTTCCATGGCCAAGTACCTCGCACCGTAGGAATGCGCAACATCAAGAATGTTAAGTCCCACAATTCGGGTGCGGATGCACCGAGCCCAACCGTCGTGCGCCTCATTCACCATTACTACCGACGAACGGTCGAAGCCCTCTTGGACAAGTTCTTCAGGTGACCTCCAGTTCGTACTCATACGCGTCGGCGTTTGCACGCCGCGCGGATATTTGAGCGGCCCCTACTTGGATGCAGGCAAGTATGGCGACGGTGCGCGGAATATCGTCTGTGACCTGCCGGAATAGTTGTGCGGCGGCATCCTGAACGTAATGTGCCGGATTGACAGATCTTCAAGGGCCGTGTCACGGTGATCGCATGGTGCGCATGGCCAAGTTTTCGGAAATGGAGGTTGATGGAGAAGTCGCTTGCTCGAAAACGACAAGCGGGCGCCGCTAGCGCGCCCGTCGTTCCCGCGCTGGTCCGGGCCGGTGGCGAGAAGGCAGCTCGGAAGTTCCTCGAGTTCTTCGCTGCACAAATCCGCAACGCGAACACGCGCGAGGCGTACACACGGGCCGTCGCAAGCTTCCTCGACTGGTCCGAGTCGCGAGGTGTGAGGCAACTATGCGAGATACAGCCGATCGTTGTGGCCGGCTACATCGAGGATCTCTTGACCGCCTATGCGGCCCCGACCGTGAAGCAACACCTGGCCGCTATCCGCATGCTCTTTGACTGGCTAGTCGTCGGCCACATCATCGAGACCAACCCCGCAAGTTCCGTCCGTGGTCCGAAGCACATCGTGAAGCGTGGCAAGACGCCCGTCCTCACCGCAGGAGAGGCACGCCAGCTTCTTGATTCGATTGACGTTGAGTCGGTCATCGGTCTCCGCGACCGCGCGCTGATTGGTCTTATGGTGTATAGCTTCGCTCGCGTATCCGCCGCCGTGTCGATGCAGGTCGAGGACTACTTTCAGGAAGGGAAGCGCTCGTGGTTTCGGCTCCGCGAGAAAGGTGGCAAAGAGCACGTAGTCCCTGCACACCACAACGCCCAGGCGTACTTGGATGGCTACCTCCTGGCGGCGCGCATCGCGGGCGACAACGAGTCTCCCCTCTTCCGCACGATCGACCGCCATGGCCGGACCACCGCGCGCGGGATGACGAGGAACGACGCACTACGGATGGTGAAGCGGCGAGCTCGTCAGGCAGCCATCCCGGAGCGCATCTGCTGCCACAGCTTCAGAGCGACGGGGATAACAGCCTATCTCGAAAACGGCGGCACAATCGAACATGCCCAGGCGATCGCCGCCCACGAGTCGCCCAGGACCACCAAGCTGTACGATCGCACCGGTGACGAGATCACGCTGGACGAGATCGAGCGGATCCTCGTCTGATATGTCCTTTCTCCAATCGGACCTGGTGTATCCCTTCGATCGGTGTCGGTCGCTGAGGGCTGGCCACTGAGCCAGTCTCCGGCCGCCGCGTTGGACCACTCTCTCCTTTTTCCCCAACGCAGGATCTTCGGCGGGGCGAGTTCTCGGGGGACCGAGTGTGCCCTCCGCCCTGATGCCAATTCCAAGTCTCTGCCCGATCGCACGGAGCAAAGAACCTGGCGCCGGCTCAGCTCCCAGAGCCATTCCGACGCACGCCCATCTCTGTCGGTAGCGTTGAGTCGCTTTTTTTTCGTCGCCCGCAGCAGCCAGTTCTTTCTTGGAACCCTCCCTCACGCAAAGCCGTGCCAGTCCGCGCCTGTCACTTGCCCTGCGACCAGTCGGTCAACTTCTACTCTGGCTGCGACGCCGCTCCCCTCCTCCTTCCAAAGTGGTTTGTCCTTCAGCGCCGGGTGAAAGAACAAACCACTTTTTCAAAAGGAGAAAAAAATGAAAAAGCAACCACTACTAACCAACAACAAGAGAAGCGTGCAAATGGCAGTCTTCGAGCAAACCGGCAAAGACGGTGGCTCTTGGCTCTCAGCCACGATCAAGCGGCCCTACAAGGACCGCAGCGGTCAATGGCAGCACGGCAGCTATAGCCGGGAACAACTCGAAGCGGTTGTCGAACTCGCCCTAGAGGCGATCCGGTACATCGCCGAGCACGGCCAAACCGACGCCGCGGCCTAAGAACCAACGGGCTGGCCCGAGCTGGCCAGCCCAACCAACCGACTACTTTTTACGAAGGGATAGATATGAATCAGAAACTGAAGCCAATGATCTACGTCGCCTGCCTCGCGGCATACAACGCCGGGACCCTCCACGGACAATGGATCCATGCAGCCCAGGACGCGGACTCACTCCACAAGGAAGTGCAAGAACTCCTCAAGCAGTCTCCCGAATCCATCGCGCAAGAATGGGCCATCCACGACTACGAGGGCTTCGGCGAAATCCGCATCGACGAGTACGAACCGCTCTCCGAGGTGTCGAGGCTAGCTTTGCTGGTTGATGAGTACGGAGAGCCCTTTGCCGCCTACGCGGCGCACGTCGGCAACGACAGTGCGACAGAAGAGTCGTTCCTAGATGCCTACCGCGGGCGCTGGGACTCCGAGTTGGCATATGCCCAAGACTTATTCGATGAGCTACATGCCCACGAGCTGCCGGAGCATCTCCGCTTCTACATCGACTACGAGGCATTCAGCCGAGACATCTTCCTTGACGGTCACTCCAGCGTCCGATCCTCGGACTTCGGGGTCTACGTGTTCATCGATGCATAGCCGTAAAGTACGTCGCATCGCTCCCCGGCGAATCCGTCCCAAGAGAAGAACGCTCCGGTTCGGACTCCCACAGGTCTGTTGTTAACCCTTGCGGCGGACGACCAGGCAGAGCGCAGGGAGTACGAAGAGTGTCAGCGCGGTTGCTGTGACTAACCCACCGATGACGACAGTCGCTAGCGGCCTTTGAACTTCCGCGCCAGTCCCAGTCGCTAGAGCCATCGGGACGAATCCCAACGAAGCCACAAGAGCTGTCATCAGTACGGGGCGGAGCCTCGTTATCGCACCCTCTGTGACGGCCTCGCGCAAAGGTTTTTCGTCAATGAGCTTGTTGATGTAGCTAATGAGCACGAGTCCGTTCAGTACCGCGATCCCTGACAAAGCGATGAACCCGACTGCAGCTGAGATCGAGAATGGCATCCCGCGTAACCAAAGAGCGATCACGCCGCCGGGGAGCGCAAGTGGGACGGCAGTGAAGACAAGGAGGGCGTCTCGCACCGAATCGAATGTCGAGAAGAGCAGGACGAAGATCAGGAACAGACAAACTGGGACTACAACCGCCAAGCGTCCTTTAGCTCTCAAGAGGTTCTCGAACTGGCCACCCCACTCCATCCATACTCCAGGGGGCTGCCTTATGCGCTGAGCAACCGTCTTCTGTGCCTCTGCGACGAAAGACCCGAGATCCCGGTTACGCACGTTCGCTTGTACCACGATCCGTCGCTTCCCGTTCTGTCGGCTGATTTGGTTCGGGCCGTCGTTAAGGGCGATGTTGGCAATCTCTCTGAGCGGGATCGTCCAAGCGCTAGCGTCATAGGCTTTCACGCCCGCATCGAACACGGACTGCATGCCTTCCTTTAATTCTGGGATAGGGATCGGCAAGTGTTGAAGCGACTCAGGGTCAGCACGAAATTGTTCCGGGAACCTTACAAGGATCCCAAACCTCCGGTCTCCTTCGAGTACGAAACCTGCCTCCTGCCCCTGGACAGCGGCGGCAACCAGCGCATGGATCTCGGCAGGCCTGAGGCCAAGCTTGCCGGCCTGAAGGAGGTTGACATTGACACTTATGAAGGGCAGACCGGAGACCTGTTCTACCTTGACGTCAGAACCACCGGGCGTCTCACGCAAGATCGACGCGACTTGATCCGCAACCGGCAAGAGCACATCGAAGTCTTCGCCGAACACCATTACTGCCACGTCACTCCTTACACCGGAGATCAGGTCGTTGAAACGCATTTGAATAGGCTGTGTGAATTCATAATTATTGCCTAGGACCGGGGCTAGGTCTTTCATCATGCGCTCAACCAGTCGTGCCTTCGGCTCGTGCGGATTGGGCCACTCGTGCGTGGGCTTAAGGATTACGAAGGTATCGGATACGTTGGGAGGCATCGGATCCGAAGCGATCTCTGCGGTCCCCGTCTTTGAGAAGACGAACTTCACCTCGGGCATCTGAGACACCGTGCGCTCTACTTCGAGCTGCATCTCTGTTGATTGAGCGATGCCGGTACCGGGAATCCTCATTGCGCTAACTAGTAGGTCTTTTTCATCCAGCGATGGCACGAACTCCTGCCCCAGTGCAGTGAAGAGCCAGAGTGACGCCCCGAACAACACGACACTCCCCGCAATTACCACGTGACGGGCTTGTAGGGCGAGGTCGAGCAGTGGGCAATAGAGACCCTTTGCGGCCGAGACCACGCGCACGTCGTGTTCCCTGACTTCGCGGCTGAAGGCAATGGCCGCCATGGCAGGGACAAATGTCAGGGACAGCACAAACGCAGCGACTAAGGCGAAGATCACGGTCAGCGCCATGGGTTGGAACATCTTCCCCTCAGTCCCAGTCAGAGAAAGGATCGGGATATAGACTGTGATGATGATCGCCTGCCCAAAGACCGATGGCTGAATCATCTCTTTCGTAGCGTCGCTGACGACGCGCAGCCGCTCCTCAAGTGAGAGCCGACGCGAAAGCTGGTGTTGACGCTCAGCCAGTCGCCGGAGACTGTTCTCGACGATGATAACCGCGCCATCGACGATTAGCCCGAAGTCGATTGCCCCAAGGCTCATCAGGTTTCCCGACGTCTTGGTGTGTGCCATCCCGATAGCAGTAAGCAGCATGCTAAGTGGAATTGCGGTTGCTGTAACGAGTGCCGCGCGGATGTTACCGAGCAGCAAGAACAGTACGGCTGTTACCAGAATGGCGCCCTCGACGAGGTTCCTCTTGACGGTGGCAATGGTCGCGTCAACCAACCTCATTCGATTGAGCACAGGCCTGGCACGAATGTCGCTTGGCAGCGTGTGGTTTATCTCAGCTACCCTCTGGTCCACGGCGTCGGCGACTGTGCGGCTGTTAGCCCCGATCAGCATGAGTGCAGTCCCGACAACGACTTCTTCGCCATTTCCACTCGCGGAACCAGTCCGCTGCTCACGGCCGATTGCGATCTTGGCGATCTGACCAAGCCGGATCGGAACACCATCTCGCTCGGCGACGACAACTTGGCCGATTTGTTCTTCGTCAACGAGCAGACTCGCGGCGCGAACGACGAATGCTTCGCCGCGGTGTTCAATGATGCCAGCACCAGTGCTGAGGTTGCTCTCTTCCAAGGCCTCAACGATACCCGCCACGGAGAGGTCCACGGCAAGCAGGGCGGATGGGCTAACCTCAACGACGTAATGTTTGACGTAGCCTCCAATGGAATCGATCCCTGCAACGCCGGCGACCGAACGCAGTTGGGGACGAATGAGCCAGTCCTGCACTTCACGAAGGTACGCCGCAAGTTCGACATCGCCCCTCAGCTTCTTGCCTCGTGCCGTCAGGTAACTGCCGTCGATTTGCCAGCCAGGAGTCCCGTCAACAGAAGTTGCTCCGTGGCCATGCGGATGTTCGTACTCGACGGTCCACATATAGACTTCGCCGAGCCCGGTCGAGACAGGACCCATTCGGGGTTCGGCTCCCGGTGGAAGGCCCTCCTTCGCTGCACTCAATCGTTCTTGGACCTGCTGTCGAGCGAAGTAGATGTCGACAGCATCTGCAAACACGGCCGTGACCTGAGAGAACCCGTTCCTGGAGAGGGAACGCGTATGGTCGAGGCCCGGGATCCCTGCAAGCGCTGTCTCAACCGGGAATGTGATCTGTTTCTCGATCTCTTCGGGCGCTAGTGCGCTGTACACAGTATTTATCTGCACTTGGTTGTTGGTGATGTCCGGCACGGCGTCGATCGGGATCCGTAAGAGATCACGCGCGCCGACGCAAGAGGCCAAGACGGTAAGAAGGACGACCAAATAACGATGGTCTACCGAGAACTGAATTAGTCGTCGCAACATACCGCCCCCTTAGTCCTCGTCTGCTACTTCGCCCTTCCCAAGCTCGGCTTTAAGTATGAAGGTGTTCCCCGTGACGTAGCGCGTACCCACGGTAAGTCCCTGGAGCACCTCTACCGTCTGTGCATCGGCTCTCCCCACAACGATTGCCTGGGGGCGGAGGTACTCTCCCTCCTGTAGGAAAACGGTCGGTCTCCCATTGATCTGCTGCAATGCGTCCGCTTGGACGACTAAGGGAACCTGGGTCGCCTCGGTGATGATCTTGGCATCGACAAATATCCCCGGCGACAAGCACGAGTCTGGACTCCGAAAGTGAACCCTGGCGATACGAGACTGGGTCTTCTCATCAGTGACCGGAGATAGGAACACAAGTGTCCCTTCCGGGATGCTCGCGCACGAAGCGACCGATAGTATCACCTTTTGGCCTATGTGCACTTTGGCGACATCCTGTCCGTAGACGGCAAGCTCGGCCCACAGTTCGGACAGGTCGGCGACGACAAACAGGACGCTTGTTTCTGTGACGACCTCCCCCAGAGTCGCGCTCCGCTTTATGACGATACCGGCGATCGCTGGCGTGAGGGTAAAGGGCTGGAGGTTCTGGTTGCTCTGAACCACCGCGAGCGGGCTGCCAGGTTTCACGTGGTCGCCGACATTCGCCGAGACTTGTGTCACGACGCCTGTAAAACGCGGACTGACGTTCGCGAGTCGACCGTCGACCGGAACGATGCGGCCCGTGGCCGCGATCCCTTGAACGATGTTCCCCTGTCCAGCTTCATTCATACGGAGCCCCAACCGTTCTAGGTTTTCCTCACTGATCTCCACGCCCGATTGAGATCCCTCTCGTTCGTCGTCCCCGTCGCCGTGTTCTTCACCAGCCACTATGGAGGTCGGCACGAGCATCAGGCAAATAACCAAGTATCCGTATAGCCACCTCATGTCAGATCTCCTCACCCAAGAGGACCGACAGCTCCACGTGGGCCGTGAACGCCTTCGTCCATAGTTCTAGATAGTGCTGATTGGCGTCGGCGTATTCGCGCAGAGTCTGCCAAAGTTGGAAGATGCTGCCAGTACCGCTCCTCACTTGCAGTTCCGTCGCTTCGAGCGCCCGCCGAACCAGGGGAAGGATGTGCTGTTGGTACAAGAGGATCTCCTCTCTGCGTATCGAATACGACCTTGCCGTTTCCAGAATCGAGATTTTGAAGTTCTCAGTATCGATGAGAAGGTGGTTCGCTCGGGCCGTTGCAAAGGTGGCGTCGGCCCTCATCCGGTCCGCGGTATTGCGACTCCAAAAAGGGAGATCGAACGAGACTCCGAGACCGACCAGGTCGACCCCATCGTTGCTGCGAGAAAAGAATATTCGGGGCCTGAACTCAGGGTACGCATCGCCGCGCGCGACTTCCTTCGCTGCCCTAGCTAAGTCAAGAAGGATCTTGCTGCGTTCTTGGACCTTCGTCTCGGAGCGCTCGAATCGGACTTTGAGCTGGTCGGCCGCCGGGACAACCGGCAGTGTTGGTGCTGCGAGGCTAGTGTCCGCGAAAGAGTATCCGCTGACCCTAGAAAGTTCCGAGAGCCCCGCGATACTCTCCGCCGTAAGCCCCTTTAGCTCAGCTTCAGCCTTGAAGACCTCCGCCCGAAACAGTGCATCCTCCCCTTTGCCATACGCCCCTACTCTCAGCCCAGCAGTGACGAACCGATCCAGGGCCTGTGCACGGGGTATCAGTGTCGCAAAGGCGTTTCGGCGCTCGGAGAGGACCCAGGTTCTCGCGAAGGCGATGCGAACGCGCGCGGCCAGCTCAAGCAACGCGCGCTCTCTTTCGCTGCTCCCAGCCATATCGATTAACGTAGCGAGCCTGTTCCTCACCGTCCCATGTGTGAGCTTAACCGGTTGCACAAGGTTGACAGTTATTTCGTTCCTTCCCCGCGAGTGTTCGAAGGATGACGGGACAGCCAACTCAGTTCCAAACTCAGGGTTCGCAAGCGTTCGCGTCTCAAACGCCTCAGCCTTCTGGCGGACAAAAGTTGCTTCGATCTCCTGGACGAGTGCTGAGTGTGTGAGCGCCGCAGTGACGGCATCGTCGATAGTGAGAGCTTTGCCCTGCGCACGTATGGGTGCGGGGCAGAGCGTGATAGTCAGTAGGACAGTACAGCCGAGTCCTACGACGCAAAGCAGTTTCATGGAACTCCGTAAGTGTGTCGTCGTAAAAAAATAGGTACGCTTGAGATCTAGGTTGCGAATCGCGCGATGTACGGGGGCGCATTTGGGGCCCCAGAAAGGGCAGCGAGCAAGTAGTCGCGACGAGCCCGGACAGCTGAAGGCTGCTCAAAGATCGAGGGTGAGGGCGTGACCGGACGGGGAACAGTGGCCGGGCCGAAGAGAGTCGACACGATCATTGGGGGCTGTTCGGATCCGTTACCCAACCAACGGTCTGCCTCAGTTGCTTTTGTTGCAAGAGGCAGGACCGACTCGCACGTCGAACCATCCCCGTCAGGGTCCCCGTCTACCGGACATGCATGCAGAGGGGGGACCGCGCTCCCGAGGACTCGTTCGACAATGCAGTGTTTAGTGCCCCCAATCAGGGCAAGAACCACCACCAATGAAAGACTTTGAAAAACTGAACGCATGCGCCTCGCGCTGGGTACCTTACCTCAAAGAGGGACCTAGCGCAAGGGCAGACTCGTCGACGACCTTATGCGACCGTGAACGCCATCGCCGCTGCCTAGTCAAACAATGCGAGCTCCCGAGGGCGATGACCGGCTTGTTTCAGCTAGGGAATCATTCGCAGTGCGACCACCGTGTTAAGCCGCAGGGCGCCGCGGCGATGCCGGACCAGCGCGTCGCGATACTGCCGAACGACTTCGCTGTATTCACGCTGTGCGTTCAGGTAGCCGATCGTGCCCTCCTCACCCGCCTTGAATAGACTGAATGTCTTGTCGCGCACTGAGCGTGCGCGGGGTAACACAGTGCGTTCAAGGCGATCCACTGCTCCCCGTGCAGTCTCAAGGTCTCTCCACGCACCACGCACCTCGGTCTCGATTTGCCGTTGCACCCCAGCCAACTCGATAGTTGTCTGTGACACGTTGATCTCAGCTCGACGGATGTTGCCCTGGTTCCGGTTGAACAGCGGAACACTCGCCATTACTCCGAGGCTCCACGAGGTCGCGTCTTGGCCACCCGTGGGTGTGTTGTTCCTGAAACCGAACGGCGTATACAACACGAACATGTCAGGGAATGCTTCTGCTCTTGCGAGGGTTACGTCCGTCTGGGCTCGCTGAATCCCGAGGCGGTATGCCGTCAGGTCTGGACGGTTCGCAATAGCCATCCCTATAAGTTCTTCGAGGGGTGCAATGCTATCTGTCGGAGTAGTGATCCTACCTCGCACGGTAAGTTGGTCGTTCGCCGGAAGGTTCAGTCGCGCTGCGAGGAACTGGTTGGCGTTCGACAGTGATGCCTTGGCTTCGTCTAAAGCGATCAAGGCGGAGTCCCTCTGGACGGTGAGGCGGTCAAGGTCGATGCCCGACCTCTCCTCACCTCGAAGCTGTTGCTTGGTGACGGTCAACGCCTCGTTGAGACCGGTCAAGCTGGCTTCTAGATACCGGACTGCTTCCCGTGCTGCGAGCACGTCCACAAACGCAGTATAGAGGTTGTCAATCTCCAGTCGCACCGCGTCCTGATATTGTGCATCAAGTACACGCTTGGCTCGCTGAGCCGCGAGGATCCGCACCCGACGCTTGTGGTTGACATCCACTGGCTGAATGACAGTGATACCGTAACCGTTTTCGCCAGGCCTTTGTGGAGAGTACTGGCCATACGGCACGTCATCCGCACTGGCGAAGACAAGCGGGTTACCTCTCAATCCGGCCGAGAGGATGTCCGCGCGGGCTTTAGGTATCTCCTGAAACTTCGTCTGCAGGTCAAGGTTGGCCTGCACCAGCCGCTCGATTGCGGCGTCCAAAGTCAGCCCATCTGGCGGCCCTTCTTCCTCTGGGCGCGGCACCTCCAGAGGGCCGTAAAGCGGCAGATCCGCGGCCGAGAGCCTCGGCGGCGGCGCGATGATGGCTTCAGGAGCACCGAATGCCTGGCCACCAGCGGTAGCAGAAGCTGCAGCGAGGACGTCACGACGAGCCATCCCGGGACCTGCGATACGCTCTCCTAGCCTTGCTTCGCCGCTCCCTGGCGCGATGCCAAAGCGACTCTGACCGGTGCCGGGGGCGTTCCCCAAGTGCGAAGTCGTCCGCCCGGTCTCCTGCTCTCTCAATCCCTTGGTGATGACGATGATGTCTTCGGCAAGCTGTGCTTGTGCATTCGCTCGCCGATTTGCCCCGAAGAGGAGCACTGACACTATCAACCCGACTAGGAAGAATCGGAAGCCGATTCTTGCCAACAAATACGTGACCGTGGTGAATGATTTGATATCGCACATGAGAACCTCCCTGTTCGCACTTATAGTTTTTCCTGAGAGAACTATGCAAGAGCGGCTGTCTCCGACTGACGGTTGATTGCTGCGAGTCTCGTTTATCTTTCAGCTGCGCAACATGCGCAGGCCACTTGCGATCACAACGAACTCACTGACCTCGTGCCCCACGATGGCGATCGGCAGCGAAAAGACCCCGGCAACCGCTCCCACGACTAAGACTCCGATCACAACCATGGAGAGGACTAGGTTCTGATTGACGACGGACTGGGTGCGTCTGGCCAAGCGTAAGGCGTAGACCATCTTCTCCAAATCGTCGGCCATTAAGGCGACATCCGCCGTTTCCAGTGCAACGTCTGTCCCGGCGGTCCCCATCGCGATGCCGACAGTAGCCTCGGCAAGAGCTGGCGCGTCGTTTACTCCATCCCCAACCATCGCGACATGACCATATTTCTGTGCTAGCTCTCGCACCTTGACCACTTTGTCTTCTGGCTTCAGGTCTGCGTAGACCTGGTCAATGCCGAGCTCGCGGGCGATCGTCTGAGCGGTACGTGTGTTGTCCCCGGTCAACATGACCACGTTCTGCACACCAACAGTATGCAACGCAACAATAGCCTTTCGTGCATTGGGACGGACGTTGTCGCGGAGCGCTAGTACGCCCCAGATACTCTCATCATCACCTAGCAGCACGGCCGTTTTACCGTCGTCCTGTAACCGCTCGATCTCGTCACGGACACAGTCCAGGCTGACGCGGAGTTGCTTCTCGAAGAAATCCGGTTTCCCGATGTAGATAGTCCGACCCTGGAAACGGCCGGATGCGCCCGCGCCGGTCATAGCTTGAAACTCGGTGACTTCAACCAGCCCAACCGACTGCGTTTGAGCGTGGCGGACAATAGCCCGCGCTAACGGATGTTCACTATACCGCTCAATGCCTGCGGCCAGAGCTAGTAGTTGTTGCGACGACTTGAGGTCGGCTCGTCCTTCGGCGCAGACCAGCATGTCTGTCACCTCAGGTTCACCCCTGGTCAGCGTCCCGGTCTTATCTAGTGCAACGGTCTTGATCTTCGCCAACTCTTCCAGGTACATGCCCCCCTTGATCAGTACGCCTTGACGCGCTCCCGTCCCTAGAGATGCCACGAGAGTGATTGGGACAGAGATAACCAACGCGCAAGGCGCTGCCGCAACGATGAACACTGTGGCACGGATGAGAGATGCTTGCCAATCGGCCCCGAACATGAGTGGGGGTATAACGGCCAGTGAAAAACCAATCAGCAGGACAGCCGGGCTGTAGCGCGCGCCAAATCGTTCAATGAACCTCTGGCTTTTCCCTTTGCGCTCCTGTGCTTCCTCAACCATCTGGATGATCCGAGAGACCGTGTTCTCCGCGAAGGTCTTCGTTGCCTCGACCTCTAGGACGCCTTCGCCGTTGATTGTCCCGGCGAAGACGGTATCGCTGGGCTGCTTCTGGACGGGCACGCTCTCGCCAGTGATCGGCGCTTGGTTGACCTCAGATCTACCGACTAGCACGCGGCCATCGGTCGCCACCGACTCTCCTGGGCGAACGATGAACACATCGCTGAGCACGATCTCCTCCACCGGGATCTCCAGTTCGCGCCCGTCTCGCTTCACGAGCGCGTGCTTCGGCGTCAGGTCCATGAGAGCCTTAATGGCAGACCGAGTCTTTTCCTCGGTGTACCCCTCGGCTGCCTCGGAAATGGAGTACAGGAAGACCAACATCGCACCTTCGGCCGCCTCACCCATGAACGTGGAGACGATCGCCGCCGTGCTCATCAAGAATTCTATCCCGACCTGACGATCGAAGATCAGTTCCTCGATAGCCTCGCGCCCGAAGAAGTAGCCGCCAATGAGGATCGCCGCGACATGGATAGTTGTAGGAACTGGTGCCGGCGCACCGGCCTGGGCAATGAACCATCCAAGGAGGAAGAGGAGTCCCGACAATGCCGACGTGAGCACCTTGGGATTGCGCCAGGGCTTCGGTGCAGCGGGTACGCCCGCGCCCTGCTGCGGCGGGAAACCAAGGGATCCGAGCTCTGCCTTAAGCACCTCGACCGAAGTCGTCGCCGGGTCATAAGTCAGGAAGACCTTCGCTGCTTTGGGCAACACCTTCACGTCATCGACGCCAGCGACGCCGGACAACGCGCGCTTCAGCGACGCGGCATCGTGCTCGCAATCGACGTTGCCGACGCGCACTTCGAGCCTTTGAAGGGACTTGTTACTTGTCGCCAAGGCTAGGCCCCTCCAAGGGGATGACTGCGCGGTACTTCCCACCGGTTGACTGCTCCGGTGCTTCCTCTGCGCGCTCAACTGCAACGTGTTCGAGCTTGTGCTCGGCGAGCAGACGCGCGATTGCGCCATGCACCGTCTGCCATACGTGGTCCGGGTCGGTCCCGGCGGTGGGCCGCAGGCGCACCCGCAGGCTGGTCGGTGTGGTTTGCACGATTTGGAACAATTCGACTCCGCGAACTTGGTCAACCTCCAATGCGAGCGGCGGAATCGAGACTCGCTCACCCCCGCCCTTTTTGAACGTGAGCACGTCGGACGCGCGTCCCTGAACGCGGATCGCGGGCAGCGGGTTGCCGCACGGGCAGGGGTCGGCCCGCTGCAGGACGCTGTCGCCGAGGTCGTAGCGGAGGATCGGCTGCACCCGGTTGGCGAGGTTGCTCAACAGGACGGTGTGCGACTGCTCGCCCGGCGGGACGAGCCGGTAGTCGGCGTCAACGGGCTCCAACACGGCCCAATCGTTGTTGACGTGCAGCCACCTCTCCTTGCAGCCATAACTGAAGAAGAAACACTCGGTGGCGGCGTAGCTGTTCTCGACCTTGGCGCCGAACACCTTGGCGATCCGGTCATACTCGCCCACCGCAAGTCCCTCTGCCGCGCAGACCACCAGCACCGGGCTGACGTGCAGGCGACCGGCTCCCTGCTCGGCGGCCAAGAGTTTGGCGATGCTGGCATACGGGGCGAGCAGCGCCGGGCGAAACTCGTTGAGCTTAGCGACCATCTCTTCGAGGGGCGCGTGCACGGGGAGCACCAGAACCCTCTTGCTGCGCGAGGGTGACTTGTGCAAGCGGGCCGCGGCAACAGCCGTAGCGGAGTGACTGCCGGCCGCAATCGTCATCGCCGTGCGACCGCCGCCCGCCAGGATCTTCAGGATATCGCCGAGCCCGAGCCAGGCCCGGAGAGTGCGGATGGCCATAGCCGCAGTCACAGCCATGTTCCGGGCGTCCAGTACGAAGACGCCAGGCGTTCCGGTCGTGCCGGAGGTTGTAGCGACCGTGTACTTACCCAGAAACTGCTCGCCGATCAGGTCGGGATTGCTTGCAAACGCGCGGGCCTTCTCGATGGTCACTTCCCGATCCGTGGCCCAGTCGTCGAAGTGGGCCATCAGTTCCCGTTTGCTGGTAACGGGCAAGAGTGCGGGATCCTCGACGCGCTCCGGCAAGTCCCGGTAGCGGTCGCGATAGTAGGGCGAGTTGGCGCGCGCATAGGCAACCATCTCGGCAACGCGAGCGCTCTGCCGCTCGCCGACTTTTTGTGGCTTGCGAGAGGCAAATGCCTCGCGAAGCGTCCATATGAAGCCTTTGCTCATGGTCTGACTTCCTGCCAAGGCCGAATTCGCCGCACGACGTGCGTCGGAATCGAAATCAGTCTCTCCTGCGTGGTGTCGGCTGCTCATCTTGGACCGCCAGTTGGTCGTCGCGGCTCCCACGCTTTCCAACCATAGAGGCCGAGGATCACGGCGATACCACCGTTCACAAGAGCGGCTGTGGCGTTCAGCGTTGGCGTCGCCGTAATGCCAAATGCCGTAAACGAAGTGCCCGAAAACCACAAATACGTGTGGAAGACGGCATGGAACGCCTCGAAGCCACAGAAAAACTTGGCGAACTCCTTCAATCTCATCTAACTCTCCACTGCAAATATGCAATGTGCGCGCATGCGGCGCAAGTTCTATCGAGTAGAAGCAGGGCGACATGCGGAACCGTCGAGGATGAATCCAATCCCAACCAAAGCAGCGACGATAGCGTCGAGCGAGAAATGTTGCTCGCTGACCCCGAGGAGTGACCCATTCGACAGGTTTGCCAGCCCTGCAAGGAGCGCCTCACCCAAGGCCCAAACCAATGCGACTCGACCGATGAGGATGGACCAGTTTCGCGAGCTGCTAGGTTGTTGGCCGGCGCTGCGGGCACTACTCTGATTTGTCATGGCTTATTTCTCCTTCTTAGTTGACGCTCGTTCCCAACTTCATTTGTCAAACCGCCTGGACGACACCCTGACCGGCGAGCGTCTCTCGCAGCCATAACGGCGCAGCACTCGTCCGAGTTAGGCCTTCACAGCTCCCCACTCGCCTCCCTAAGCCTTCGGCTTTTCTTCGAACGTTCCGCTGGGCCCGATTAACCGGATCGGTTGCTCACCGCCCCGTTCGACGGTTTCCCAAAGCAATCGTGGCGAGAGGTTGACGGCCCTGATCGGCAGGACCACAAACGTTTTTGAGTTAATGTCCATGCGCGCGTCGGCGACGCCCTTAATTTGACGCAACTCCTCAGTAATCTTCTTGCCGCAGACGGGGCACAGCTTTCTTGTCGTGATCACTGTCTTCGTGCTTGGTTCCGCCGCCCAGACAGCCTGGGGGAATTGAAGAGCAACCGCGATCAGCGCTGCCAAAAACCATCTTGTCGCTACCTTTTGAGAATCCATTCTCGTACTCCCTTTGAAAAGATGAAGGAACACATGCCTAAATCGCACCACTGAACTTGCTTCAATGCTTCGACTGCTCGATCGGGTGGCGCGCTGCCACCTCCTTGAGCCGCTGGCATTATGGCCGCGACCTAGGCGGCTTCTCGGGGCCGACGCCCTTTTCTGAGCTCGATCCCGAATTCCTTAGCGATCTTTAGCAGTGTCGAATCACAGACAGACCGTTGCAGGATCTCGCGCGTCCCGCTTGCACCGTGCAAGCGGACAAGTCCCGCCAATCGCTTGCGCTCGGCAAACTTATAGGTCATTGGCCGTCCACGTCGTCTCTTCCGTGCCATATCTATCCGCCTTTTCAATTCGAATGGACATGCGTTGCTTGCGTCACCCAGGTCGGGAGACTGAACGAGTGAATCAGATTCACTTTTGGTTATAGGGTTTCTGTCCGTCACTCCGTCCGCGCCGGAGGCTTGCTACCGAACTTGGCTTCGTACTGAGCGGCGAACTTGGCTTCCAGTTCTGGATGGCAGATGAAGCACTGTGACTCGGGGCGGTTGTGTTCTTTGCACCAGTCCCCTTTCTTCTGGAAATCGGCCGCCAGTTGTGTGCTACATTGGGCACATATCCCTTCAGGGATGCCGTGCTCCTTGCACCACCAACCGCTCTGGTCTGGGGCCTGCGCCGCCGCCCCTTGCATAGGATTAACGTTCGCGTCGCCTTGGTCTGTTCGGTTCGCTCCGCAGCCGCTCAGGAAAATTGCGACGATTGCCAGTACCAGTGCAGACCCAATCCAATTCACATTGAAAGACATCGTCTCTCCTTTGGGGGCAGTTGCCCCTTCGCTAAGGTAACCCTGCCGAAACAACCTCCGATTCCCGCTGAGCGTCGAACGATCCCTGTGTTCCCTCGCTTGCCTCCTCGTCGTCGAGCGAGCGGACAGGTCGGTTGAAGATCATGTACAGGACGCGCAGCACGAGCAGACTCATGATCATCGCGCTGCACACGCCGCCGATGACGACCGTGGCTAGCGGACGTTGGACCTCCGCCCCCATCCCCGTGCTAAACGCCATAGGCACGAAACCCAGACTCGCAACGAGAGTCGTCATGAGGATCGGCCGCAACCGAGTCATCGCGGCTTCCTCGACCGCCTCGTCCAATGAGCGCCCTCGGCTTCGCAACTGGCGGATCGTTGAGACCAGAAGCATGTCGTCCAGCACTGCCACGCCGGACAGCGCAATGAAGCCGACCGCGGCCGAGATCGAGAACGGCATGTCGCGGACCCAGAGAGCGACGATGCCCCCGATCCATGCGAACGGGACACCGGTAAAGACTCTCACCGAGTCGATCAGGTTGCGGTACGTCATGTAAAGCAACGCGAAGATCATGACCAGTGCAATGGGGACCACGAGCATTAAGCGCGACTGAGCGCGTTGCAGGTTCTCGAATTGACCTCCCCATTCGACGCGGTACCGGCCCGGTGGCAACTGCACTTGTTGAGCGACTTTCTCACGGGCCTCGGCCACAAAGCTCCCCATGTCGCGACCACGCACATTGGCAGAGACTGTAATACGACGCTGGTACCACTCCCGTTTGATAGTGTTCGGTCCCTCGACTGTCTCTACAGTCGCAAGCCGCGACAGCGGGATGTTCTCGCCCGACGGCGTGGCGACGAGGATCGACTTGATGGCATCGGAATTTGCCCTGACGTTCTCGGGAAGTCGGACTACCAATGGGAACCGCAACTGACCCTCGTACACCTCGCCGACATGGTTGCTTCCTAAGGATTCAATGAGGCTGAGCACGGTCTTTGCAGGGATGCCGTACCGGGCGATCTCCTCCTGCTTGATCCGGACTTGCAGGACCGGCTGCCCGGTCATCTGCTCCGTACTCACGTCGGCTGCCCCGTCGATGGAGCGGAGCACGCGCTCAATCTCACTGGCCTTACCGACGAGGATGTCGAAGTCATCCCCGTAGAGGATCGCCGCAACGTCTGAGCGGACGCCGGAGATCATCTCGTTCATCCGCATTTCAATCGGCTGGGTCATCGCAAGGCGTGGGCCGAGCAGGTCGCGAAGCTCCTCCTGAATTTGAACCGTCAACTCGTCTTGAGTCCTGGCTCGCTTCCACTGGTCGCGCGGCCGTAACGTGATGAACAGATCAGTAAGCTCGACGCCCATCGGGTCGGTTGCGACCTCGGCCGTGCCGACACGGCTCCACACCTGGGAGACCTCCGCGGGGAACTTCTCCAACAGTGTCCGTTCCATCTGCGTGTTGTAGCGGTTCGTCTCTTCGAGGTCGGTGCCCGCCAGTCGAACCACGTTCACGACGATGGCCCCTTCCGAGAGCTTCGGTACAAACTCAGACCCGAGCTGCGGAGCAATCAGACCGAATGCGACGACCAGTGCTCCAACGGCAAAGACGATGACGCCGAGCTTGTGAGTCATCGTGAAATGCAGGACTGGTCTATACATCCGCTTCAAGCCGCGGATAAGCAATGGTTCCCGTTCGTCGATACGCCTGGGAAGAGCCAAGCTCGCCAGCACGGGCATTAGCGTAAGCGACAGGACCATTGACCCGGCCAGGGCGAAGATCACGGTCAACGCCATTGGCCGGAACAACTTCCCCTCGACCCCTTCCAGCGTCAGGATCGGCAAGTAGACAATCATGATGATCAGCTCGCCGAACATGGTCGGCTTGCGGACCTCGACAGCCGCGTCGCGGACGACGTCGAGCATGCTCCGTCTGCGGTTGTCCCCGTGTGCAATATGACGCACACAGTTCTCGACCATCACGACCGAACTATCGACGACGAGCCCAAAGTCGATCGCCCCCAGGCTCAAGAGGCTGGCTGAGATCCCGAACTGCAGCATGCCCGAGAATGCGAACAACATCGAAAGCGGTATTGCCAGCGCCACGATCAACCCGGCTCGCAGGTTGCCGAGGAAAATGAACAGCACCGCAACCACCAAGAGGCCACCTTCCAACAGGTTCTTCTTGACGGTCTCGATTACGTGGTCGATCAGTTCCGTCCGGTCGTACGCTGTCTGGATCTGCATGCCGGTCGGAAGCGTGCTCTTGATCTCTTCAAGTTTCTGCTTGAGAGCCAACGTCACATCATGGCTGTTCTCGTGCATGAGCATGAAACCTAGGCCGAGTACGGCTTCACCGCGACCGTTTGCAGTGACGGTTCCACGGCGGATCTCGTGGCCGACTTGCACGCCCGCCACATCGCGCACGCGCACAGGCACGCCGTCTTCAGAGGTAATTACAATGTTCTCGATCTGCTGCGCGTTCACGGTGCGGCCCACGCCGTGGACGAGCTGTAGGCGTTTTTCTTCCGTGATCGTCCCACCACCGACGTTGCGGTTGTTCTCGGCAAGGGCGGTGACGACCTGGTCAAAGGTCAACTCGTGCTTGATCAATCGGTCTGGGTCAATGCGGACCTGGTACTGTTTCTCATAGCCGCCCCAACTGTTGACTTCAGCGACACCGCGCACAGAACGCAGCTGCGGCTTGACGACCCAGTCGTGCGTCGTCCGCAGCTCCGTCAAAAGCTCGATCCGTTTCGACTCGGGCAGCTTGGAGACATCCACACCCGCGTACGTGAGCACGTAGTGAAAGACCTCGCCAAGGCCCGTTGACACCGGTCCCATCTGAGGACGGTTAATACCGTCCGGCAGCACGACCGTGTTGAGCCGCTCGTTGATCAGCTGTCGCGCGAAGTAGATGTCGATGCCATCCTCGAACGTCACTACCACCTGGGATAGCCCGAACTTTGAGATCGAACGCAGCATCTCTAGACCCGGGAGGCCGCTGATCGCCTGCTCGACGGGGAAGGTTATCTGGCGCTCGACTTCTTCCGGCGATAGGGAGGGGGCTACCGTGTTGATCTGCACCTGGACCGGCGTCGTATCCGGGAATGCGTCGATGTCCAAATGCTGCAACGAGACGACGCCTGCGGCGGCGAACACGATGACCGCCACGATCACGAGAGCGCGGTGTCGGAGCGAGAAATCGATGATCGAATTTAGCATGGTCGGACAGAGCCTCCTTACTCGACGCAGGTGCAACCTTCACCCAGGTTGTTCTTCAAGAGCTGGGCGCTAATCACACCGCTCCCCTTCGTTGCGACGACTTCGCCTGGCAACACACCTGCAATGATCTCAGTGAAACCGCCCTCCTTCGCCCCGAGCCGGACCGAGCGGACATGAAAGACCTTGAAACTTTCCGGACTGTCGAAGTAATGCTTGTCGCGCACGAACACGACATGACAACAGCCTTCCCAATGAACGGACTCATTGGGGACCATAATCGCCTCCGGTTCCTCACGCAGGATGATTCTGCCGGCCCCGAAAGTCTCGTTGCGGAGCCGGCCGTCGGCGTTCGGCAATTCCGCTCGGACTTTGATCATCCGCGTCTTCTGGTCCGCGGTGGTGCTGATCCAGTTCAGCGTACCGGTGAGCTCTTGCTGGCTTCCATCTGGCCGAAATCGGACCGGCTGCCCGACGGATAATTTCCGGGCCTCTTCGAGTGGGATGCTTAAGTCCAGCCACATCCGACTTGTGTCTGCGATCTGAAACAGGATCGCCGCTGAATCGACGACTTCGCCCGCAACGACGCGCCGCTCCACAATCAGTCCGTCCATCGGCGAGCGGATCGGCAAGAGGTTGGCTGTCGCGACGGTCGCAAGCTGTCCGGGTGAAACGGCATCTTCCAAACCAAGGTGCCGCAGACGAGCCATCTGTTCTTCGTTCGAGAGACCTTTGAGCATTTCTAGGTCGACAGGGATCCCCAGGTTGGCAAACGTTTGCTGCGTCTTGAGCACGGCAACGCGCGCTTTCTCGAATGCCGCTTCAGCTTCCCGTACTTGCCGGCCGGCGACCGCGCCCTCGGGAAGAGCCTGCAACCGTTGCAGCGTCTTCCGTTGAAGTTCTTCCTGAACGAGCGCGTCGACCAGCTCGCTCTTCGCCTGTCCGATCACCAACGAGTCGAGGATTGCCATTACCTCGCCCGCGCGTACGCGGTCGCCAACCTTCTTCTCGACGCGCCAAATCGTCCCCGCTGCACGTGGTGAAAGGTTGGCGAATCGCGTTTGGTCATACGTAACCTCGCCGTTCCCGGCGATCCATTCACTGACCGCTCGGCGTTCGACTAGTTCAACGTCCAGGCCGGCCTGCTGCACGGCCTCGACCGATGCGAACTGAACCCGCCGCTGGTACACTTTGCAGGCAGTGTTGTTTTGCGGCCTGTCTCCCAGTTCCAAGGCGCGCTTTGCCCGCTCCATGTCAGCAGGAGTGATGGTCGGCGTCTCTTTCAATTGGGCGACGTCCGGATGGTGGAGCGGGCAGTTATGGACTCCGTGCTCGGTACACCAGCCGTAGTCTGGCCCCTTCGGCAGCAGGGCTGGGTTGCACTCCACGCACTGCGACTCGGGGACAGCATGCTCTTCGCACCAGTCCCGTTGGACCGAGTCGGCACTCCCGATGAGTGCGGAAAACTTCGGGAGCTTCCAGTCGGTGCTATGACCCCAAACCGCGAGGGCCGTCAATCCACCGACCACGGCTGTCGTGGGAATCATCTTTATGAGCCACGGCCAAAGGACGGCCCGTCGGCGAGGCGGAGTTGTTGGGTTTGCTGACGGTTTGGTTGCTGGTGACGGCATCAGGAGGCTGCGGTGCGTGGATGCAGACTGAGACATAATTAATGCTCCGAGGAATCAATCCCAGCGTGAACGGATCAGACGCAGCAAATTGGTTTTTGGGCCCGAAGAAATGCCGAGCTCTCGTCAAAGAGCGCGCAGCACCAACCGCAGAGGGTCAGTCGTGGGCGGAGAGCATCAAATCAAGAGGGTTTGATGCAAGAGGTGAAGTCGGAGCGGCGGCTCCAGTTCGGAGGCGCCATAGGCGACTTTGGTCCAATTGGTGGACACAGCCTGGCTGTCAGCCAGTGTGGGAAACACAGCTAGATAGTCGAAGCAAACCGCCAGTTGCGGCGCATCGATTTGCGTCTTCTCGGGAGGTACGAACGTGCAAATGCCGCTGCACTCCAGCCGACACTTGCACGGATCCTGCGAAGGCTGTCCGTCGTGAGCGCCCTCGCAATCGCCGTCGCAACACTTGACGATCCACGCTGCGGGGGCCGCGGATGTTTCGAGACCAGCGCAGTCGCGCGCGGAGTGCCAGCACCATCCAGAGACCGCCTGGATGGTCAGCAAACCCGCCATGAGGATTGAGGAAAACGCGCGCATACAGTGCTCCTGCCTATGCCTATCATGGCGGTTATCGGCGAAAGGGTCAAGCAACCTTGCGTAAATCCCCGTAGATTCGGCACATCCGGAACCCGCCAGACCCGGCGATCTCTTTCGGATCACTATGTCCACTGACCGCTGGGATCCCATGATCGGCCGAACTTCTCTGCCTTCGCGAGTGCATGCAGTACGGGGAACAGGAAGGCGCGTATCTCGGCAACGACTTCGTGCAGTGCGACATCAATGGGGGCAAGCTTCGCCTTTCGGATAAATGCCAGCCACTGTGTCTGCTTCGCCTGGTCGTCAGCGAACTCCTTGCTGAGAGCGAGTGGCAGCTCGTCGCTGATGGGCGTTTGGCGCCGTTCGAATGTCTTCGCGATCGCCTCTGATAGAAGCGCGCCCTCGAAGATGAAGTGACCGGCCAGGTACCAGATGTCGTAGAAGTCTTTCATACGGCTGTTGGCGATCCCAAGGGAGACCATCGCCTGTAGTTTCTCCGCGACGACGGACTCCCTTGGGTATGCCCTGAGCACCGGGGCCGGAAAGTCAAGGGCGGTAGGGAAAGTTATCTCGCCGGCCTGCGGCGTCACCACATCGCCGTAGCCGATGTCGACCTGCAGACGGATGCGGGCGTTCTCCAATCGGCACTCGAGCTGTACGCGGATCCCTTGGTACTCTTCGTCAGGCTTGATCTGTTCGGCCGTAACTGTTTCCGCGAGGAACCGCAGGCCGTCGTCCGTCACTGTTAGGGTGCAGAGTTCCGTGAAGATGCCGGCCAAGGTGGGCGGGCTGTTGAGTCCTTGGCCCAAGAGGTCGAGGTCGCGAGTCGGCCGGTGCATCCCCCCGCCCCATAACTGGAAGAGCATTGCCCCCTTCAAGATGAACTGTCCGCGGTATCGAGACTGGCTCAACCGATAGAGGAGCCGCTCGACGCCGTAGCGAGTTAACACCAGCTGGAAGTCTTCGCCCTGGCTGCGAGCGAGGTTCAACAGACGCTGGCGGACGGAGGCGGCGACGTTCCTTGGACTGTGTTTCGTCACTCGATCGCTTCCAGGTAAGGCCGCATCACATTCGAGACTCGACAGATGCGAGCTGCTCTCCAGAGTTGGTCCACTGTGGCCTTCCGTTGGCGGCGGCAATCGCGGAGCGCTTCGAGCGCCACATCGAGGCCGATCTTGTTACGGTACTTGAAGCAGTCGGCGACCGTCTTTGCAGGGTCGTATATCCTGACAGGTACCCCTTCGATCCGATGTTCCTGGATGTTCTCGTTCAGCGCAGTCCCTGATGAGCGGACGACCCGGATCGGCGGGTAGTCGGGCTTAGGCAGGCGTGCTTTGACCGAGATCGCCAGCCAAACCTCGAACGGCGCCTGGGTCGTCAGGTCATGGAACTGGAGGGCGGATAGGAGGCAAATCACCCCCTTAGGTATTCTCTTGGCCACTTCCGCTAGGCTGTGGTGCTGCGTCGGCCTCGTGTTGGCAATGGTGTAGAGTCCCCGCCCTGGTCGTTCGAGCACTCCTTCCGTATGGAGTCGCCTCAGGTATTCTCTCGGGAGCGAGTGGGCCGCCAGGTCTCGGGGACGTAGGACCCCAGCCTTCTTAACGAGGGCCAGCACGCGCTCTTTCTTGGATGTAGCGTCTGTCATGGCGGGACCGTGTTACTAAACGTAGGTAAATATTGACATCTACCGACAATTTGTAACACGTCCGGCCTGGCCTAGACAAGAGAAGACGATATGGGGGACAGCCCAACTTCATCGGGCTCGCGGGTCCCTATAGGTCAATGCCGCCCTCTAACCACGAGCCGCGACGAACGGCCGCATCCCGTTAAAAAAGCTAGACTTACGGACAGCCGCTGGCCCCACCAGGGCCGCTGTGATTGACAAGGCGGTTCAAATTGGTTCAATTTGGTGCATCATGGTGAGACGGGCGCGACGATCCGTTACGGAGACCAAACGATTCACCGTGACGCTCGATGTGGCCGCGTACGAGCGACTGAAGACCGTTGCTGAAGGACACGACCCACCCCTCTCGCTGACCTACGTGGCTCAGTACGCGGTCAAACTCTTCCTCAAGCGCCTCGACGATCCGCAGCGACTCCTAGAGTTCAAGGAGCAAACCCAACGGGACACCGAAGATGGCTAGGCGTGGGCTCCCTGTCATCTCGCTCTTCTCAGGCTCACTCGGTCTCGATCTCGGACTAGAACGTGCTGGCTTCGATATCCGCGTCGCCGTCGAGTGCGACCGGTTCGCTGCCGCGACCATCCGGCTCAACCGCCCCAAACTCCCGCTCATCGAACGGAAGTTAGAGGACATCACGAGCCGCGAGATCCTCAGCGCCGCCGGCCTCAAGAAAGGAGAGCCGGTCGTCGTCGTCGGCGGCCTGTGCTGCCAGTCTTTCAGTACGGCTGGACAGAGAGCCTCCTTAGCCGACCCGCGAGGGATGTTGATCCATGAGTACTTACGCGTCGTCCGCGATACACGACCGCGGTTCTTCGTGATCGAGAACGTGAGTGGGATGCTGTCGGCGGCGATCAAACACCGGCCCCTCAACAAACGAGGACCTGGTTTCCCACCCCTGACAGCCGAGGAAGAACTGGGTTCTGGGTTCAAGTTCGTTATCGACCAGCTCCGAAGGCTCCAGTACTACACAGTGTTCGACCGAGTGAACGCCGCGGACTTCGGTGTGCCTCAGGTGCGCGAACGGTTGCTTTTCATCGGCTCGCGAGATGGCGAACAAGTCACGATGCCATCCGCGACGCACGCAAAAGAGGCGACGGACAAGGAAGCAGCATGGGTCAGCCTCTCGAACGCGTTGGAGGGGCTGGACGAAAAGAAGCCCGTTTACATCAACATCCCGCCCGCCTGGCTCAAGTATCTCAAGGTGGTGCCGGCCGGAGGGAACTGGCGCGACATCCCCAAACGGTCGCAACGTTTCGCCATGGGAGCAGCATATAAGTCATGGGGAGGTCGCTCCGGGTTCTATCGTCGACTCGATTGGGATCGCCCGGCACCATCGTTGACGACGCGGCCGTCGAGTAAAGCGACCCTCTTGTGCCACCCAACAAAGCTTCGACCGCTGAGCGTGCGCGAGTACGCACGCATCCAGCAGTTCCCGGACACTTGGGTGTTCGCGGGCGGGCCGCCACAACAGTACAAACAGATCGGCAACGCTGTGCCCGTTGGTCTCGGAGAAGCCATCGGACGGACTCTGCGGAAGATCATGCGTCGCCGGAACAAGGGCCGCAAGCGCGGCCGCGTCGTGTGCCTGAATAGCGACCTACTGAAACGTATTGCGGACAGGCCACGCACGATCCTCAACCCCGTCCGCATGCGTCGTATCAAATCCGCTCGGAGTGCCTTAAACTGGCTGAACGGGATCGCACGGAGAAGGATCGAAAAGGACGAGTTCACCGACTCGCAGCGCAATGGTTCTCACCGCTAACCGACCGGCTGCGGCCGGCGTCGATGGCTGTCGAACTCGTGCTTCAAAGACCAGGAGGGCTGAGCGTGTTACTCGCGTCCTAGAGGACCTCCACGGCACACCGGACTTAGGGAACAAGGAGGACCCGCTCGACGAGCTCGTCTTCATCGTCCTCTCTCAGATGACGACCAGTAAGAGCTTCGGTCGAGTGTTCGACCGCCTGAAACGCGCTGTGACTAGCTGGGATCAGCTTGTCGATATGCCCGTGCGGCGGCTGAAATCGATCATTAAGGATGCCGGGCTAAGTAACCAGAAGGCGCCGAAGCTGAAGGCCATCATGAGGCGTTTGCGCGCCGACTTCGGTGTCGTCAACCTGGATGCACTACGGGGCATGGACGACCAGGCGGCGCACGAGTACCTGATATCGTTACCGGGAGTCGGCACTAAGTCCGCCAAGTGCGTCCTCATGTATTCGCTGGGGCGCGACGTCCTGCCGGTTGACACCCACGTAGCCCGTCTCACGTCTCGCCTGGGCCTCCTCGCGAGCGACACCACCACCTATTCCATCCACGACGCGCTCGAAGCGATCGTCCCGCCTTCGATCCGGTACTCGCTGCACGTCAACGCGATCGTGCACGGCCGCACGGTCTGCGTCGCCACGAGCCCTCGCTGCCATCAGTGCCCACTCAAACGGGCCTGCCCTTCTCGGTCGCTCTAAAAGCATCGCCGAACTCACCCGGCACTCCGCAGGCATGGCTCCGCGCGGGCCAAGACGTCTGGCGAGCCCCTTGACACGGCGGATCGCGTTCGATCTCATCCCCCGAATCTAGCCGCTCATTGGCACGAGGGAGGTCGTGGCCCCGGGAGGTACTTCGGTCCGGGCTGTCCCCGCCAACGACTAATCACAGACCGCCGTCCCAGGCGACGCTGAGTAGTGCGGTCGGGCTTGAGGGATCGTTCCGATGCCAGACCCCACCTCGCAGGAAGCCACGGCCGCGGCCGACGCGATCGAGCAACGCCAATTGCTCGACAGGGCCCGGCTAGCAGCCGCCGCGGGCGATGCGACCGGCATGCTGGAAGCCCTCGCGGCCAGCCGGTTCCTGGATGGCTTGAAACGCCGGCTCCAGGTCAAGGCTGACCGTGACGGCGGCCGCTCGTCAGGCACCGCGCGCGGCGCCGGCGTCGACCTGGATGTTGACCAAGCTGTCTCGGAGGCTATCGATGCCTTCTACGATCAGTCGAGCCGTGGCGTCGCGATACGTGATGTACCCAGTTTCCTGATGAAGGTGGCGACCAATAAGCTCACCGACATTTTCCGTGTGCGACAGCGTGAGGGGTGTTCCGCTGAGGTCGACGAGATAGTCGACGGACACGGCTCCGTGCTCGATGAGCTCGTCGGCCGCGAACACCGCCAGATCGACTACGACCGGCGGCGCATGCGCGCTTTCCAGCTGGTACGCGACCTGCTGCCTCGGTTGGGGCAAGTGAGGGTGCAGCAAGTGATGGCCTTGATCCTTGACGCAGCTCAGCGGAACCTTGCCGACCTCCCTGACGCGGTCGTCGCTGAGACCCTTGGGATCACCCGTGACGCCGCCAAGAAGGCCCGCCAGCGCGGCTTCCAGCGCCTGCAGCGGATTGCGAACGATGAAGGACTGGGGATCCAGATCCTTGAGAGCGTCGGCTACCAGGACGAGGCCGACGGCGATGACTGAGCGCTCCGAACCCCGTCTTCACCAACAGCCCAGGGTAGTACCAATGACCGTCGGCAAAGAACTCAACGGCGAAGTAGGCGCAGTGATCGAGGCAGCCTATAGGCTGTCAGAGGACGTGGGGGCCGAGCTCGAGGCGGTCCTCGCCCAAGGCCGAGCACAGCCTCTCTCCGACGCCGAACTCCGCTCCCTCCTACAACGGGCCGTCACTCTCCTCCGTGAGCGGGCGTTGTCCAGGGGGATCCCGATCTGCCTAGACGACGACCTCGACAGGGTCGTCGAACAGATCCTCGAAGCCAGTGGTAGGTCAGCGCGCGACACGAGAGGCGCCGCGCGCGTGACACTCCAGGCGCGCGACGGCATCGGCCCCTCGCCCGTGTTCCCGCTCCCAATGTTCCATGGCAAGGAGGTGCCGATGAACGGCGGGTGGGTCCGGATCACCGACATCGAGCTCTGGGAGAACAACGAACGCCTTGAGATCCACGTCGCGCAGTTCGCCCAGCGATACGGACGACAGCCGAACCCGCAAGAGCTGCTCGACCTCATGATGAGCAAGGCGTCTCTGCCTGGGATCACGAACGCCGACCAGTTCGAGATCCTCTCGCTCGCCCGCTCGATCGCCACGAACGGTGTACGCAAGCCACCGATCATTGACCTTGACGGGACCTTGCTCGATGGCAACCGGCGGGTCACCGCCTGCAACTTCATCCTCAACAACGATGAGTTCACGGCAGAGCAGAAACGGCGCGCCGAGTGGCTGTACGTCTGGCAGCTCACAGAGCATGCTACCGACGATGACCGTGACCGTGTGGTCGTCTCACTGAACTTCGAACCCGACTACAAGGAGGAGTGGCCCGACTACATCAAGGCCCGTAAGGTCTATCAAGAGTGGGAGTCGGTGCTGGCGCTCGAGGGGTCGGCGCCGAACAACCGCCGTCAGGCGCAGCTGAAGAAAGAGCTGTCGATGCGGTTCGCGCTCGGGCCGACGACGAACGTCGTGAACCGCTACCTCAAGATGATGGACTGGGCCGACCAGTTCGAGGCCTACCAGGTCGAAGAGAAGCACCGTGACACGTTTGAGGTACAACACCGCTCCAGCGAGGCGTTCCAGTACTTCGACGAACTCTCCAAGGGCCAGTCCGAGGGGGGCGTCGCGTTCGCGCTCGGCCAGGACGATGCCCTACGGCACGCAGTGTTCGACCTGTTGTTCGACGGTCGGTTCGTCAACTGGCGGCAGATACGCGACCTTAAGCACGTGGCGTCTGACGAAGACGCACGCGAGCTGCTCTTCAAAGCGCGGAACGAGCCCGACGCCGACAAGGCAGAGGAGTACCTCGAACAGAGCATCCGGATCGCTAAGGCGCGTCGGGCAGAGGAGCGCAAGATCGGTGCCAACACCCGTATCGAGGCCTTCGTCAAGTGGCTCATGGACGTCCCTGTCGGAGCGTTCTCTGACGGCACGATCAAGAAGACCAACCTTGAGCGTCTCCTCACTGCACTCCAGCGCGTTGAGACAGTCGTCAGGGACTCGCTGGAAACCGGAGGCGAGGATGGCGACACCTAACGACCGCGTCTCTGTAACAGTCCGGGCATGTAGCGTGCCAGACCGCCTCCTCGTTGCACCTGGAGACCCCGAACAACGGCACCGTCTCTTCGCCCGTCTACGTAGCCTGCATCCGAGTGTCCGTTGGCGACTTGAACCGCACGGGGTGTCGGTAGACACGCTCGCCGCGGGCTGTCTCTACGACTGTTCGACAGAGCTCGACGTCCGACTCCCGCCAGACACGGCTCGGATGTTGCTGAACCGCACGCGGGCGCGGGCGAACCACGACCGCCTCAAGGCCCTCGTTGACTCAGTGGTGGCCGGCGGTCGGGCAGCGGCGGCAGCCCTCCTCGAAGACAACCCTGACCTGACCGTCCTCGACGACCACCAGTGGGTCAACGTCGCCTGCATGACCCTAGAGGACAGCTACGGCCTCTGTCTGTTCGATGAGCAGGGCGCAGGGAAGACAGTCACCACGATCTTTGCCTACGACACGCTCGTTGCCCGTGACCAGGCCGACTTCGCACTGATCGTCGCCCCTAAGAGCATGATCGCCGAATGGCCGAACGACTTCAGCCGTTTCGCCCCTGATCGGTACGACGTGCGGATCGTCGCCGGCACGAAGCGTCAGAAACGGCATACGTTGTCACAGGGTGCTGACGTGTTCGTCACCAACTACGAGACCGCCGTCGCGTTGGAGACCGAGCTCCGCAACGTCCTCACACGCTACGGCGACAGGGCGGTCCTGGTGATAGACGAGTCGTTCCTCGCGAAGAACCTGGACGCACTGCGCACCGCTGCGCTCCGCCGCCTGAGAGAGTGGTGTGGGAGGGCATACGTCCTCTGTGGCACACCCGCCCCGAACGCCCCCCAAGACTTGGTTCAGCAGTTCAATACTGTTGATTTCGGTCTCACGTTCCTCGGCGTCGAGGTCCCGGACGACAGCGACGAGGCGCGTACGGTCATCCAGAGGGCGATCAACGACCGCGGTCTCTTCGTCCGTCACTGCAAGCGCGAGGTCCTGCCTGACTTGCCGCAGAAGACCTTCAACCAGGTCTTGCTACCACTCCAACCGGTGCAGTCCGACCTTTATCAGGGCGCGCTGTTAGGGTTGATCCATGACATCCGTGCCACCGATGACGCTACGTTCCAGCGCCAGCTCATGAGTTTCCTGGCGCGTCGCTCGGCCCTGCTACAGATCTGCTCGAACCCAGCGGGACTTGTCCCCGGCTACAGCGAGACACCGGCCAAGTTACTGGCCCTCGACTCCTTGCTCTCCCGGTTCATCGACAGCGAAGGCGAGAAGGTGATAGTCTGGTCCTTCTTCACGGCCGCGATCGACGCCATCATGGCGCGTTACATGCGGTACGGACCCGCTCGCTATGACGGCACTGTCGGAGACGTTACCGTGCGACGGGAGCGGATCCAACGGTTCCAGAGTGACGGCGAGACGATGCTCTTCGTCGCGAACCCAGCCGCGGCAGGGGCCGGGCTTACCCTCCATCGAGCACGGATTGCGATCTACGAGTCGATGTCGAACCAGGCCGCACACTACCTCCAGAGCCTCGACCGGATCCATCGTCGCGGCCAGACGCGAGATGTCGAATACTTCGTGTTGGTCTGCGACGGGACCATCGAGGTAGAGGAGTACGGTCGCCTCTTGGAGAAGGAGCGGGCCGCGCAGCAGTTGCTGGGTGACGAACCGACGCCCAGCGTCACCCGCAGCACGTTGTTGTCGGAGTTGATGGCTGCCGCTCGCATGATCGGGGTCGAGCCGTGTCGCCAGTGAGTACTCCTTCACGGTGTTCAGTGCATCAGGCCAGGGTCCGGCTCCTAGAGACGCTCGCCGACTCGGTCGGCTGTCACCTGTCTCTGGCTACGTCCCTGCCGGATGGCTGCCGACCCGATGTGCTCCGATTGGCCATCGAGAGTTCGACTCTGTTCGTTGGAGAAGCGAAGCACACCGAATCACCCGGCTCCCTTGCCACTCAGGCTCGGTTCCTCATTTACACCAAATGGGTCGCGGCTTTCAGGCGGACGTCGGGTTCGGCGATCGTATGCCTCTGCACCGGTAGTGACTATCCACCACTCCATTGGGCGAGGATGGTCCGCGACCTTGCGGTCGACTCTCAGATCCAGCTATTCGGCCCCCGCATGGATCGAATCGGACGGCACCAGGTGCTCTCCTGGCTGGTGCCGCCGAGGTTGAGTCCATCGTCGCGTCCGTCCCAGCGAGATACGTCCGCGGTCTATCTACTCCTCAAGAGGTCGCCCGCCCGCGCGTAGAACTTGCGTAGCGCATCCCTGGAGCTCACAAGGAGGATAGCCTCAAGCAGGCATAGCGCGGCCCCCGTCCAGAGGTGACGTGTGTGATCACCACCTGCGAGGTCGCAAGCGACGACGGCGAACGGCACGGCGATCGCCATGTGCGCATAGGCTTGATAGTGCCTGTAGTGGCTTTCCACAATCTGGTTGAACGCCCAGAACTTCGCCTGGAAGTCAGAGAAGTCCAACTTCGGCGCTCGGACGCCCGTCAGATGGTGGAAATGATCAATCGTAACTGACCTGACCGCATCTAAAGCGAGACCGGCCGCGAGGGAGGCTAGAGTCACATACAAGAAGCCTGCCACGGACGGCGATGCCTCGTTTGCGGTAGTAATCCACATCCTCACCGTCTCGGAGGAATAGCTCACACCCCAAAGGACCACGAGCCCCGGAACGACGTAGGCAATCAATAGCCCAAAGTTCTTTTGAGATACCTCCTTCATTCCTCCCCCAAACGAACGCCTGTTTCAGAATCCGTACCGGAAGCCGTCGACGAGGCGCATTCCACACTTGGACTAACCGGAAGGCGCTCCCTATCGAGTCCGGACTGAAATGGCTTCACTATTCGCCGGAGGTACCTGAGGACTGTCGGCGGCACAAGCTCGTAGCTCGCCTCCTTTCGAACTCGATTGACCAGTCGGAGGATGTTGAGCATCTGCTGGCGGACCGGGGCGTAGGGCTCAAACGGCACGTTGTAAAGTTCTGAAGCGAGAGCGTCTACAGACCGGTGCGTCGCAATATCGACGAAGTACGCCTTCATCTCTCGGTATCGTTTGGCCGCGATTTGAACGCGGACTCGGTATTTGTTGTCAGGGTGCGCCGGCTCCTTTCGGTCCTTTTTTCGAACGAACCCGCCTTTCTTCACACCGATGGAATAGCCCTTAAACTGGATGCCGACCCTTCTGACATCGCGGATGTTCCTGGCTTCCAGCTCAAAGAACTCGTGTGCTCCATGGGTGGCCAAGAGGACCCAGTACCGGTCAAAGCGAAGGTAATGAAGGTTGGCAAATCCCGCTTGTTTTCTTCGTGCGCGTGATTGCCTCGACCTGTCAACGCCGTACTTCCGAATGAGCTTCCGGTCGACCTTCGTTGGATCCTTCCCCTCCGGCACGACGCCTGAGACGTAGAACCAGTAGCCATGCGGCAAGTAGTTGCTCGCAAGCTGCTGAACGAAACCCCGAACCGAGCATGCAGAGTAGCGGTAGCTGGCCATGCCCACTTGTCCGGGAAACACGTACAAATGCTTCAGGGCGAACTGCCAAGGCTCTAGGCGCGAGTGTGTGTGTAGCGACAGAACGCCGGCAGAGAAGTGTTTTCAACCGGTTGACCGATAAGTGGCCGAGAAGATGGGGTTGATTGTTCGGCCAACCCCGCGCCGTTCGTTCAGTCCACTTAAAGCGGATCAGAACGACAGTCGCAGCCAGCATCGTGCCCGGCCTTGACCATCGATCGGAGCATCGCATTTAACGGACGAAGTTAAGGAACCTTTCCTCAAAAACCTCGACCTTCCTGCGAAACCTCGTCGCGAAACGCCTTCCTCCTGGCGGCATGCGAACTGTATTCCCAGTTGCACGCCGCCAAATTTATAGGCGTACCGCTTTCCAAAACCTCCAAAAAAGCGAACTGCTGTGTCCGAAGGGACACAACGAATGTTCACCGTCAATCCACTGCCACAGGAGACTTGTCCGCCAGGACCGGTCTCTTGAGGCCGCCTTACGTCCAACCAAGGAAACCGGCTGTCGAGAGACTCCTTCAAATTTGAAGAAGTCCTCGACCGCCTTGATCTTCCAACCGGTTATGAACACCGGTCAGCCCTTTCGTCGTGGCTATTTGTGTCCGGCACCACCCGTTGACACGCCAGCGGGTCGCGACTGCCTTGCCGCGCACACCGTCCAGGCTCCTTGAAAGGCTTACGCCTTCAAGGAGCCGGGCTTTCTACTTGGGCCACACTCCCAGACTCAAGCGTTTCAATCACTTGGCTGACAAGCCAAGCACCGAGTAACCAACCCGGTAGCTTAAGTCCTTCCTGCGTTAGTCATGCTCTCCGTTCTCCGAGTCACGTGGCTATCGGGTGTTATCCCGAGGGCCATTGGTCCTATGTCCGGGCTCCCGCCGCGGCATAGTTTCCGAACGCCATCTGAAAGGACGACGTTCGATTTCAGGGGGTAGAACACAGAAGCTCCTCCCTTACCCATGGACCAACGCTATTCGCCGTCGCCGAGGCCAATTACTGGCCTAAAAACGACAATCTCGGCAACGTCTCTTGGAGAACTTACCGGCAAGCCCTTTCGGGCCTTTCGTAGTTGAGCTCTTTACGTCCAAGTTTTTCGCTTGGTACCCGGACGAGTCACCGTCCGACAGCGGTTGTCACCAACCTGCTGGCTCCCTACGCCGGCCAACGTTGAACGAGCCCTTTCGGGCCACGAACCCCGTGGGCGGATTACTGGTCAGAATGACCATTCACCGTCTTTGAGCCATGACGGCCCTGGCCGAAGCCAAGGTCTTTCCGCATCGCCCTCATTCCGAAGAGGCGATCTCTCGCCATTGGATAGAACCTCAGGATTACTCTTTCACCGAAACAAAGGGTGAAAGGATTACTCTGAGGAGCCTCCATCGAGCACGGACAAGCCACTCTCGTGGCATCCGGCTCTACCGGCACAGCACGTGACGGGAGGTTAACCCCATCCCCTTAGCCTGGTTGGTAGCCAGGTTTACCGGGCGTGCTGCCCATGTTGGAAGATCAACATCAAAGCGTTTAAAAGCTTGACGATGGCAGGACCTATCCACGTCCCACTCAATAAGAGTTATGGGCCAAGTGACCCATGAATGCCCACGCACGGTATGCGCATTCGCGATAAGTCACAGGTTTATGACCTCAGAGCATAACGCTGCTGACTATGGACTGACCGGAGGTGTCATTTATGCCATCGTTTTCAAAACAGCGAGGCGCAGAGTCGGCTCTCACCAAAGCACTTAAAGATCCTGACGTGGACATGCGCTACCATGCAACATGGGCACTTGGAGAGACCGAACCGGCCGACGCTGCCGTTTAGTTTAGCGACGGTTCTCGGTCCTGCGAACGGACACCGTGTGAAGTCTCCATATCCTAGGACTTTTTCTCAGAGGCAGATGCCGTCGCGCTCAAGGCAGGCCATTACCAGCTTGTCGCGAAGCTGGGCCCACAGGACCGGATTTGTCGCTTGCAGACGCTCGAGCGTTCGATGCTCGAATGCCGTCGCTTCAGCGAGGGCGCGTTTCTCGAGTTCAACGCGATGCTCGGCTGTCATTTCTTGCTCATAGGCACGAAGCCGTGTTACATCGTCAACGTCGCCCGGTTTGCCGGCGCTGATGGTGCTGACTGTCACGGGCTCGCTTGGGGCGGATGAAACTCTGCCCTTTGTGTTGCCTGGCTTCCGATTCGCGCCCGGCCCAAGTCGGCCCTTTGCCACGGCATAGTCGTCGCGAATCGCCGAGACAAGAAACCCTGCTGGATTCTGAAGGGCCCGCGAATCGTTCTTACAGATCAACGCGTCGAAGAAGCGAACCTTCTCCTCGATTTGCTCACGCGAATAATCTTTGGCCAGCCGTGCAGCGATGCTGGCACCTATCCCTCGCGCCATAAGCACTCGTGTTATGTCGCAGGCACCGACCCCGGGCACCGATCGATCGACGGGATCCGTTCTTCGGACGTGAATCTTCCAAACACCAGGAGCTTGCTTTTCGTAACGTGGCGACTCCATGAAGCCCACCGCGACCAATTCGTCGAGCGCCGGCTGCACTCGCTCCTTCAGTTGTCCCGTATCATAGCCTCGGCTAAACCCAAGCTTCTCACAGGCGAACACACGCAGATCGAACTCCCAAACGTCCGAGTGGTGGAACCGCTTGTCCAAGAATCGGTACGCGCGACGGGCTGCCGGCCGCTTCAGGGAGCGGTAGGTCTGGAAATCGAGCTTCTTCAGGTAGCCGGCGCGGAAGCTCTCGAAGAACATCTTGTTCCAGACTATCTGGGATCCACCGTCTGCGTGATTTGTGCGCCCGCCCTTCGTACGTCGCCCGTCGGAGATCCTCACGTACTCAAGGATGCCTATCGCCTCGCTGTCATTCCACGTTTCCTTCGCATTGTCCCGCCAAGCATTCCAGTAGTGCACCGAAACGCCCTTCCAGCGGTGCAGCGACTCCTCGACCCGTTCGTACGCCCAGCCGCGGTTCTGCCAACCCAGCACTTCGATGACCTGATGTTTGGTGAAGAAGACCTCGGAACTTGAAAAGTCATTACGAATCTTGGTGAGCTGCACCAGGGCCAAGAGCACATCTTCGTCTTTCGAGGTCGGGAGCCCGAACTTGTCGCTCCCCGTGATGCAGACTCGCCGGTGGACGACCTGCCCCGTCTTCCAATCAGTAATCGTGTCCTGGTACTCGACTGACTTCTGCCCTTCGGGCACTCGGTCGGCCAAAAGCGCAAGCGGAAACTCCGCCAAGTTGTTCTCGTCCCTTCCGTCACGAAAATCGGCTAGCCGCGTGTCGAGTTTCTTCTTGAGTTTTGCCCCTCTTCCCATCTCTCCTTTCAAAGTGAACAACAGCACCAGTGTTGTTGTTAGTTATTCATAGTTAATACAAGAGTTATAGGAAGGATTCACGTGTCGATTCGGGCCGTTGCGGTGGAAATTCTCGCCGCAATGCCTCATCACTCGCTGATTCGCTCGCCCAAATGCCTCATAACCCTCGCCCGAATGACTCATCTTCCCTCGCCCGGTTGCCTCATCGCAAAAGACTTTTCTCGCCTCAATGACTTATCGCGTCCCCGCGCCTCGGCACTCATTGACGCGTCACTGGAAATCTCGCCCGGTTGACTCATGGAGCGTTACTGAAGAGCCGACTGCCCTATGCAGAAAACAACTTCAAGCGAGTTGAACCGACCCTATCGCGCTTCGGGATCTCGTCGCAACAGAAATGTCCTTTCACCGTCGTCAGCATGTCGCCGTGGCCTTGCTGGCTTGGCTGGCATTGCCAGCCAAGCCAGCAAGGCTTGTTTCGCTTGTCGAGAACGCTTTCCTGCCCAGAAAATAATGCCTTGCCAGGTTGGACAGTCATGCGCTAGCGTTATGGCGAGATGCTTATTGTCTTTACGAACACAAAAGGCGGCGTGGGAAAATCGACCCTCGCTTCGCACCTTGCAATCTGGCTCTTCGACTTAGGGTTTCGGGTCGCATTGCTTGATACGGACGAACAGCAAACGTCGGCTCAATGGGTTACCGTAGCCGAACCGGCCATCACGGTCGTTTCAGCCCATGAAATGGACGACATCCGCACGGCACGCTCTGAACTCTTCGCGAGCCATGAAATCGTCGTGGCCGACAGCCCAGGGAGCGGGGGAGACGCGTCGCAGACGATCACGCTCTTGGCCGACTTCGCCGTAGTCCCGCTCCAGCCGTCCAAGCCCGACGTCCGAGCCATCAAGGACGCACTGAAGTTCGTCCGCCTGGCTCAAGAGATGAACGCTGGAGCGCGCCCCGTGTTGTCGCTCGTCCTCACCTTCACTGCCAAGGCGGATGTACAGACGCGTCGACTCCGCTCTCAACTTGAGCAACTCGGAATGTCTGTTGCAAAGGCCGAAGTCCGCCGGCTCAACGCCTTCCGCGACGCCTGCGACACCGCTGTGACGCGCAACATTTCGCGAGACGGAAGAGAAGCAGCCGGCGACTTGGAATCGTTGTACAACGAACTCTTCGGGGAGTGTTTGGCCGCAATCCCCAAGAGGCGAGGGGAGCCACCTGAATCGATGGAGCAAGCAGCAAATGGATAGACGATCCGATTTTGCTTCCGATCTTGCAGCTGTTCACTCAGAAGTCGCCGCCGACGTCGGCGGGATCATCGACGCCGTCAGAGCAAAGAAGGCATCGAAAGCAACCCGCCCCGACCAAATGCAAGATCCGGAACGGCCGCAGGAGGCTCAAATCACGATCCCCGAGCGGCCAAAGGCAGAGCGCCAACGCCGTATCCGGTCCACGCCACCTGCAGAGCCCGAGGCACGGGCCGTTCTCGAAAACGTGACCACGCGACTTCACCGAGAAACGAACGAACTACTCACTGAGGCCTCGTTGCACCAGCGTCTCAAGAAGCTTACACCCGCCACGCGCCAGGACATAATCGAGGTCGCTGTTCAAGAATGGCTTCACGCCAACGGCTACCGCGGCGTCTAACCAGCTTGGCCAGTCGCTCCCCGACCGTAGACATGGCGGCTCGGGATCATCTGAGCGCGCGCTCATGTCACGCCCGCCTAGATCGCTCCATAACAGATGTATGCGACGAGCGAACCGGTCAAACAGCTCAGCCATCCGTCGGCCGAGGGTCCGAAGACGCCTACCATACAAGCCGCGCCATACCCTTTTGAGCCGCGGCGAGTCCGCGTTCTACTTTGCACTCCGAGCAGCAGTCCGCGGCCGCTACCTCATCGCCTTCAAGGTCCGACTAGCTGACCTCGTCACGTGCGGCGAGACTGCTTGGAAGGAAGGCTTCGGCCATTTGATCGCGCGGCAGCACTTAGACTTCGTCCTGTGTGACTGGCGATCGACCAATATCCTCTTAGCGATCGAGCTCGACGACCGGTCGCATCAGTTGGACCACCGCAAGCGGAGGGACGCCTTCTTGGACCAAGCTCTATCGGCCGCCGGGATTGTTCTACTACGGTTCCAAGCGGCGGCAAGATACGATGCGGAGTCACTTGCTAGGACGATCGAGGCCTCTCTCACTCGCGGACGACGTTGAGGCGGCCCGCAATCCTGCAGGACGTCCTCGACATCCGGATCAGCCAGTCTTGCCGCTCCCTGCGGAGTCGTCGTAGAGCATGCTCCGTTCGACACACTTGTCGAGGCGCGCAAGCTCCTTGCGCATCTCGTCGGCGTCGACTTTTTCGGAGAGCGCCGTAAGGAAGGGCTGCAGACAATCCGGCGGGACGCGAGCCTCTGAGGCGAGCCGGGAAATGTTGGCTGGCTCATCGGGTGAAGTGATGGTCATCGAGACATGCACCGCGAGGTCGAAGAGCGACGTGATCGGCTGCCCTTGTTTTTTGAGACGCTCCTTTATCTCGTCATACGCGGCCTCGACACGTTTGTCGACGGCTCCAAGAAAGCCGGGGATCCACTCCACCTCCTTCGGCGTAAGTTTATTGGCCCGGTAGAAGAGCTTCCGGCACTCGTCACTCCCTTCTAACGGAGCCAACTTGTACCCAAGCGACTTGGCCAGTCCGATGCAAGCCTCGAAGTCTTGCATCATCCCCACCTCGTTGGCCAGCGCGTAAGGCAGACCAACGTCGGGCTTCGCGGCGCCACTGTCAGGAGCACCCTCCATTTGTTTGAGGTGCCAGTGTGCATGCCGGTGGCGATCGATAGCCGAGCCAAGCTTCATCCCGACTCGCCATGCGAAGAGCTTCAGTTCATCGAGTGGAAGTGCTTTTCTCTTGGCCATAGCGTCCCTCAGCCAAAAAGGCGTTAAGGTCGGAGTGTAAGTGTCCCGCGGTGTGATAACGGTTGTTCGGATCCCGGGGCAGGCACTTCTTGCAGATGCGTCTCAGTTCGTGGGGGACGTGCTTCGGGAACCAGAGCCGTCTTCTCTCCAACAAGATACCCTCTACAAGCGAGCCCTCTCGACACTCGCGCGACATGAGTGCACTACCAGTCAACAACTCGTAGAGGATGACCCCGGCCGAGAAGACATCGGCCCGGCCGTCGATCTCGCGAGTCATGCCCAACTGACTCTCTACAGCCGTGTACCCTGGCGAGCTGACCCATTCTCCGTCACGGTCGAACTGGTCGTCGCTCGTCAAGGCGAGCCCGAAATCAGCGAGGTACGGTCGGTCGTCTTTGCTGAGCAAGACGTTGGTGAGCTTCAGATCGCGATGGATGTAGCCTCTGCGGTGCGCGAAATCGAGCGTGCCGGCAATCGCAGCGACAAGCCTCGCTGCCCGTCCTACTGTGACGCATCCTTGTTTGAAGAGGTCGAAGAGGGTCCCACCGTCAACGTACTCAAGCACCAAGCAGAGTAGACGGCCATCGGCGATGCGATCGACCAGCTTCGGGATCCCCTCGTGAGCCAGCGTACACAGCGCGTTGCCTTCCGCTTCCAAGAGCCTGCGGGCCAGGCGCTTTGTGGATGTATCCGCACCGTGGATCGTCTTGACCGCAACAGCCCCAGCTTGACGACGATCCCGAGCGCGGTACACGACCCCGAAGCCTCCTACGCCAAGCAGCCTGTCCAACCGATATCGCCCGGAAACGACGTACCCGAGAAACACAGGTTCGTTTTCCGCACGGAGTCGGAGCCGATCCATGGGGATCCCGAGCGGCTGAAACTCCTCCAGTCGAGGGTAACCGCCCGCTTTCAACCGATCGGCATAGAGACCGCGGACTACCGCCGCAAGCTTCGGTCTTGAGCGGCTGTACTTAGTGAACAGCCCAAGCCGGTGTTTGACCCGCTCGGTCTTCCAGCCGACGCGCTCGACCTCTGTACTTGTCATGTCAGCAATGAGCTTCGCCCGCTCCGTCGACGAGCGGCACTGCGACAAGTACCGATCCCAGTCCGGAGATCTGCCTCGACCGAGCTCACAATCGAACTCCCAGAGGAGATCCGCAGTCGAGCAATTAGCCGCTCTGGCTCTAGCCCTTAGATCGCTTCCCACGGCCTTTGGCCCCGTGTCCGCCTGCCTTCTTCGATGCTTCTTTCGACCCCTTCTTCGGCGCCTCATCGCTGCCCTTGATCGGATCAGCCAGCTTCGATGCCGTCGAGCCCTTCTTCTTTTTCTCTTTCTTCTCAGGCACGAAGTTCTCGTACTCCTCGCGGAGCGCGTCCGCCAGCCGCTCCTTAGCGTCCTTGACATACTCTTGGATCGTCCTGAGGGCCGGCACCTCTCCCTTTGAACCCGGGGTGGTGAGGGCTTCTTGGACCTGCGCTGGGTCCAGGTGAACGATGATCCCCAGGCGACTGATCACCTGCCTCTTCTCGCTCGGTTCTCGCATCAAGATCTCCTCAATGCGCTCCGCCAGTTCCTCTGCCATGGCCAGTTCATCGGCGAGCTCGGCCGCTCCTGGGAGTACATCAAGCCCAGACAGCTGTTGCTCTCTCCGGACGTCGCGCTTACCCGCGCTGCTCCGTCGACCTGCGTCCTTCGACTTCTTCCGCACAATGTCGAGGACAAGGTCCTCAAAGTCGTCGCGGCTCCTGACCACTGCCTTCGGTTTACTCAGGTAGCTCAGCGCACTTCGGAGTGCAGCGTTCGCGATGTCGCTCCCTCCCTTGAGTCGGCGGACGCGGGCGCTTAAATGCCGCTCGGCGTGTCGTCTGGCCACCTCCCAGAAGTGCTGCACGATCGCGTCTGCCGCGTCGCGCTCGCCCGACTGGACCTTCTTCAGCAGTTCTGTGATCGGCCGTTCGTCAACCATTGCCAGGGCCCCTCGCTTCTTGAAGGCTCCGCAGTGCGTATCCGTTGTGGCTGCTCAGGATCCATGCGCCATCCCAGCGGAGGTGCGATCTGATTATAGCCGGGCGCTCCTTGGTCCCCACTACCTGGACACAAGCGACCGGCCTATCTGCCGGAGCCACGCCGTGCCAATCAATCGCGGAATGCTGTCAAGCCTAACCGACCAATGGGCAACACCCCAGGAGGTCTTTGACCGCTTGGATGCCGAGTTCCGGTTCGAGCTTGACGTCTGCGCCCTCCCCGCCAACGCCAAGTGCCACAGCTACTTCTCGCCGACTCAAGACGGCCTGAAGCAGGAGTGGAAGGGGACTTGCTGGATGAACCCCCCATACGGTCGCGAGATCGGGAGTTGGATGAAGAAGGCGTACGAGTCGTCGCTACAAGGCGCGACGGTCGTCTGTCTAGTCCCTGCCCGTACCGATACGGCATGGTGGCAAGACTATGCCACTCGGGGCGAGGTCCGATTCGTAAGGGGCCGGCTCCGCTTCGGTGAAGCCAAGTCGGCCGCACCGTTCCCGTCGGCCATCGTCATCTTCCGTGACCGGTGGTGGGAGAAGAGACGATGAGCTTTCTTGCCCTCAGTGCAAACGGACTCCAAGCCGCCCACGGATGGGCGGCTTTCATTTCCGAGCATGGATGCACACCTGACATGCACCCCAACGCAAACGGGTGCAAACGGCATTGTCAGGTGGCTGCAAACGGCTGGCAAACCGTCTGCAAACGGCCGTGTTTTACAGCGGTCCGCCGCTGTTGTTTACGGTGCAAACTGCTAACCAAGACCTGAGGTTGATATGCCCGACGCCACGAAGACCATAGCGTTCCGAGTCTCGCAGGCTATCGAAGAACAGACCCATGAGATGGCTAAAGCCAGTGGTCAAAGCAAGAGCGAATGGGTCCGCGACCAGGTCATGCAAGCGCTCCACGCCGCCGTCGCACAGCCCCCGGCTGACACGAAGCAGTCGGTCGACCCCGCCGCAGAATCAGCAGTGATGGTCGCAATGGAAGCCAAGCTCCGCGACATGGAAGAGCGTTTCCGAAAGGAGATCCAGTCCATCAAGTCCGCCGTCGCTGATGCCGTCAAGACCCTCCGTGGCGACTTGTGCACGATGGCTCAGGTGGGCCTCAACGTCGAAGAGTCGATCGAAAAGCGGATGGAGACTGACTGGACAGACGTGCTGGACGGCATCGAGCGGCTGAAGCAGTCGCAACGCTCGCACAAGGACACGCTCCTCCGAGCCATCGACCAGTCTCGGCGGACGACACCAGGCAGATACTAGACCTCCATTGTCATCTAGCGGTAACGCTAGAGGAGTACCATGCTCTCGATCCACTGGATCCAAGACGTCGACTACTACCTCGACCAGGCCACGGCCGACTATTACTTCCGCCCGGGCGAGCCACCCGGTCAGTGGTGGGGACGAGGCGCGAGATCGCTCGGGCTGACTGGCACCGTGACAGCGCAGCAGCTCAAAGCCTTATGCAAAGGGTTCTCGCCGGACGGCAGAGTCCTCATCCAGAACGCCGGCGCCAAAGACCACCAACAGGCGTGGGACCTGACTTTCTCCGCCCCAAAATCGGTGAGCGTCCTGTGGACCCAGGCCCCGCGCGCGGTCCGGTTGAAGATCAGGAAGTTCCACCATAAGGCCGTCAAGGCAGCCCTGGACTACCTTGCAGACACCGCTCTCCTTACGCGACGCGGTAAAGGAGGCAAGGTCCGCGAGCGCGCTCACCCTGTCGTGGCCATCTTCGAACATGGGAGCAGCCGCGAACTCGAACCCCAGTTACACAGTCACTGCCTCTTGGTCAACGCTGCCGGGCGTGCCGATGGCACGTTCGGCACGATACTCAGCGACCCGTTCTACCGACACAAACTGACCGCCGGAGCGATCTACCGCGCGCAGCTCGCGTACCTCCTACGAAACGGACTCGGCCTGGAGATCGAAAGTCAGGAGAAGGCTTTTGCCGTCCGGGGAGTGCCGAAGAAACTGGTGGACCACTACTCGACACGGAGGAGACAGATCGAGACCAAGCTCGGGTCGAAGCGGAGCCACTCCTCGAAGGCCGCAGCGATGGCCGCCCTCGACACTCGGAAGACTAAACGCAAGTCCCCACCGCCAAGGGGCGAACTCTTCCGGCGGTGGCAAGCGACCAACAGCAACTTCGGGTTCTCCGAAGCGATGGCAGAGCGGCTGCTCGGACGGGTCGTACCCGACAACAGAGTCCCCGTACTCGACGATCACATCACTCGCGTCATCGCGGAATTACTTGAAACCGAGAGCTACTTCTCCGAACAGCAACTGGTCCGTGGCGTGGCGATCGATGTCGTCGCCTACGGAGTCCCGGCGACCGACGTCATCGATCAAGTCAGAGGGTATCTCGCGGTAAACCCCGAGATACTCACGCTCGGCCCGCATCACGACGAGACCGTGTTCACAACCCGTGAGATGTGGGCACTCGAAAAGGAGCTCTTCGCGGCGATCGCCCAGGGCGAGGCCGACTCGGCGCACGTCGTCGGCACACGCGTCGTCGGGCGGATCTTAGACCGTGAGCTCCCTCTCGGCCCTACGCTCACGGACGACGAGTCCAGGCGCAACACAGAACAGCGCAGCGCCGTGATAGGACTCGTCACTACACCGGGCGATGTCCACGTGATGGAAGGTATGGCAGGGACGGGTAAGACGTTCACGCTCAAGGTCGCGCGCCAAGCCTGGGAGAAGGCGGGTTACCGAGTCACAGGGATGGCTCTCTCGGCGGTCGCCGCCGCCAACCTCCAGGAAGGTTCAGGCATCCAGAGCGACACCATCGCAATGAGGTTGCTTCAACTCGACGGCCGCCGAGACTTCGCGCGGCATCATAAACTACAGCTGAAGCGGCTCCTCACGGGTAAGCGGACTTATGCCTATGACGGCAGCCGGTTCCGGCTGGACCGGAAGACAATCGTTGTCGTCGATGAGGCCGGGATGGTCGGGACTCGACAGATGGTCAAGTTGCTCAAGCACGTGCGGAAGGCGGGGGCCAAGCTCGTCTTAGTCGGTGACCGTCGTCAACTGCAACCTGTCGAAGCCGGTGGAGCATTCGCCCCTATCGCGCGAGCCACGAAGCGCGCGGACCTACAGCACGTCGTGCGACAGGCCGTCGAACCGGACGACCCGAAACCGAGCTGGCACCGTGAGGCTGGCAAACTGATCGCCGCCGGCGCCGTGTCCAAGGCAATCAAGCTGTTCGCGGAACGCGGCCGGCTGAGCGTCCTGCCGGAACGGGACCAGACGATGCTCTCGATAGTCCGCGACTGGTCCGTCCAGGGGATCGCAGACCCCAGTGACCACATCGTGTTGGCCGCGACTCGCGCCGAGGTCAGTGAACTGAACACCATGTGTCAATCGTCTCGTCTCCAAGCTGGGGCACTCGGCACGGAGCACTGCATCACCGGCGACGTCAAGCTCCACACGGGGGACATCGTCCTCTTCACCAAGAACTCGCGTCTGTACCAGGTCAAGAACGGTGACCGTGGCCAAGTGCTCGGCTTCAACCGCCTCAACAAGACGATGGCAGTCCGTCTGCACCAGTCGAAGAAGACCGTCTACCTCCCGTATCGGAACTACAAGGAGGTACAGCTCGGGTACGCGATGACTACGCACAAGGCGCAGGGCGCCACCGTCCCCAGCGTCTATGTGCTCCTGGGAGGCCCGATGCAGGATCGCCATCTGAGCTACGTGCAGACGACCCGAGCCTGCGAGAGCACACGCCTCTACGTTGACAAGTCGCACGCCGGTCCTGATCTCAAGCACTTGCTGAAGCACATGGAGAGGCCACGGCCGAAGAAGTTAGCTCACGACATCGCTTCAAGCAGTGGACCGGATGGCGGTCGGCCACCGGACACATCGGCTCCCACGTCAACTACACCGACGTCCTCCAACAGTCAGGAGTCGCGCCGCGCCAAGAAGCGACGGAAGTCGTCCGCGACGTCAGCGGACAGCGCCGGGGCCGGTAAAGCAGCGGCGACCCCGACTGTACACCAGGAGCCGGCCGGGGTCCGCGACCAACAATTAACTAAGGGACGCGACTTTCAGGTCCCAACCGATGGCGCCCGTAACACACCCTCGATCGCCAGCCCACCGGCGAAGCCTCCACGAAGTCCCAAGACAGTCGGGCGCCCGCCCGTGGCCGCTGATCAATCGAAGGCGAGCGGCTCCCATGGCGGTCAGACCCATGCGGCGCCAGTGCATGGCTCGGATACGCGCCACGATAGCCCGCAACCAGCTCCTCCAGAGTCGCGGAAGCCGAAGACCGTCGCGGCCACACCTCCATGCAAAGTCATTCCAACGCGAACCCCAGTGCGCTCTCAGATACCGGTCGTGGCCGATCTTCTGATCCCGGCCTTGCGTCCCCGCGATATCTTGGACCTGACTCACGTCAATGTCGTCACCACGACCGACGCCGACTTCCTGCGAGCGGCGGTGAAACGGTACGGGGCCGTGCCAGGTGGCATCGTCGTTGAGGGCAGCGCACAGTGCCTTGTGCAGATCCGCTCACTCGGTATCGATCCTCGACAGCCCAGCTCCTTGCTAATCAACGGCTCTAAGACCTTTGACACTGGGCTGTCTGCTGAGGAGGTCGCGTTGATCTGGCATGCTGTCTTGGACACCGGACAAGCTACGACAGACTTCGGCGCGCTCTCACAACGCAAGACGATCGGTATCGACACCGACACTGAAGTCGGTGTGACCATGCTGAAGGCAGACAACTCGCTCGGGGCTGTCGCCTACGGTTACGACTCACAATACAACCTCGGCAGACGACCCGGCCCTGATCACCGCAACCCGTTCGTCGAAGAGACCGAGCAATCGCTGCTCAAGGTGGGCACGGAGCGGCTCTTCTTCAACTACATGAACGAGATCCTGCCACAGTTGTTCCTCACCGTGAGCGACACGCGCTTCGCTGAGACCAAGCCTGACCTAGTCTCGGTGACCTCGACCAAGGTCACTGCGGCGCTCGCTATCACAACTTGGGGAGGCGCACTCGTGACGAACCAGTTGCTCCCCGTCACCAAGTATTTCCCCTTGATCCACCAAGCTGTCCAAGCGATGGCGCGCCATTTCGGTGAACATGCCCGCGCCGAGCCGTCCATCGCTCGGACAATCGCCTACGCCGAGCTGGTGTCTCTCCTCCGGGCTGCGAAGGCCGCGAAGGCGACCCTGTCATCGAGCGACCATGTCCGCAGCCTAGTAGCCAGACGGCAACGTCAGCCACTCCCGCAGTACAACTACACGCTCCGCAGCAAGGACTTCGTGACGCTGGCGGTGGATACGGCACGCAAGCTCTCCCGCACTGAGTCGACGTGGTTCGACGGCCTCATGGCGACGACGGTCGGCCTCCGTTACGCTGCACAGGCGGGTGACTTCACCACCTTCTCGACGTGCAAGCAACACGCACTCAAGTGCATCGCTCGACTCCAGACGCAAACGTTCCAGAACGAGTACCGGGTTCTGAGTCAGGCGTTACCTCACCTTGAGGAGAGGATAAGAGAATCCTGCCACGACACGCTCATCGAAGCGTGCATTGAAGCCGCATGCGATCCCGGTTGCCCATCAGAAGACCGGGTAGCCTATCTGAACAAGGCGATGCGACTCTGCGGTTCAGCCGAGGTGATGAGCCAGAACTCGCCCACGCGGTGTCGCTGGCTTGAGGCCAGGAGTTACCTCCACTCCAACTTCGACCCCGTGCCCGAGCTCGCGAAGGTCCGAGCCGCCGATCCCTCGACGATCCTGCCGTTCTCTGTCCTCGCGATGGTCAAGGCACGCCCCCGCGACCCGCGCGACATCTTCGAACGTGAACGACAGCTCAACACCGCAGACCTTACTGGGCCATACGCTGACTTGTGGCTCAAGCTTAGAGACAGACACTCGCACCGGACCGTCCTGTCGCTATGCCAGGAGCTACAGCGCTTTGACCTTCCAATACAAGACTACTTGACCACTTTCGCGGCCCACCGCACGGATGAGGCCAACAGGGTCTTGTCGAGACTCCTTGTCGAGCGGCTAGCTCACCTGCCGGCCACCTCGTTCTCGACGCGCTTCCTTCACCGCGACAACCCGTTCGTCGCCAGCCACGAGCTCCTCGACTACGAGACTCCCGCGAACCTCACCAAGCTCTTCACACCAGTGCGTAGAGACGTGGAGCGGTTCGACTTCTTGATCCCCCGCGAGAAGACCGGTCTACGTAAACTGTTCTCAACGTTCTTGCCGCATGACCTCCCAGACTGGTGGGCACAGTTCCTAAGAGCTCACGCGTCTTCCTCAGCGAGCGAAGCCTCCAAGACCGCACTCCTCCTCGCACACGAGCTCAAAGCCCGCGGCCGCACCGTCAAGGATCTCTACGACCAGATGCGCCAGCATCGGACCAAGAACCCCCAGGCAGGGTTGTTCCTCCTCGACCTGGAGAAAACTGCCTAGAGGACATGCTCGCTCAAAGGCGCAGCGAAGAGCGGTAGAGCTGGCTGCCAGCCAACCGAGGCGCACCTACAGCTCTCGTATCTCTCCGCGGACATCTCATCGACCGCCCTCTGCGCGTCTTACCCGCCCCTGCGATCTATCTGCGCGGGGGGCGTGCGGCATCCGCCTGTGACGCAGCAGGTCGGCTTCCTCTTTCTGCCGCGCGTGTCGCTCCGTTCGCCCCATTTCTATGTGAGGGACAAACATGTCCACTTCCAACAAACGGGACTTCGGCGAGGTTGGACCTACAACCCACCACGTCCTGCTCGACCAGCCTGGTCGCGTCGCAGGGCAGTGTGAACCTGACATCGCCGTCATCCGGACCGACTGGCACGTTCGCCTTCCTCGCTTGATGCAGCCATTCCTCACTTGGCTCAGCGGCTACCCATACGCTGGCCAGAAGCCCTTCTTCCCCACAAAGCCTTGGTGGGTCGTCGTCTTGCTAACGACGGCGCTCCTCGGCGTCGGGCTCTGCTCGTCATTCGTAATTGTCAGTCAGGGCGGATACACCTGGTTCGGTCTACCGATCGCGTGGCTACTAGTCGTCGGCACAGCCCGCACCTTTCAGGTGTTCATCTGCCACCAAGGAGTCCACGACAACCTCAGCGGCGACCCCGCTGTCGACCGTGCCCTGGTAGAAGTAATCTCCACCGTACTCGTCGTGCAGAACTTCGACGGCTATCAAGAAGATCACAAAGAGCTCCATCACCCGCAACTCGCCTCAGACGCCGACGTAGACCGGAAGTTCATCATCGAGGTGATGAGACTTGAGCAGGGTGTCGATGCCGAGGTGAACAGGAGACTGGTCGTACGGGCCTTGCTCTCCCCCAGGGTCCACGCGGTGTTCCTGCTGGCCCGAGTCAGGGCAAACGTCGTCAGCTGCCCTGCATACCGACGTGCGATGACATTGGCATGGTGGTCCATCGTCGCCCTTGCCGTAACAGCAACCCAGACGTGGCTGCCTTTCTTTATCGGCTGCGTCTTTCCAATGACCGTTCTGTATCACATGTCAGCCATGTGCCAATTCGTCACGGAACACTTCTGGACGCGTCGACGTCAGCCTGGTCAGTCTGCCAAGCAGCATTACTTTTCGATGCTCGTCAACCGGCATCTGGGCGATCCCCTCCCGGCGTGCGGCTTGAGCGGGCTCGAGTGGCTGTCCGCGTGGACCCTCTGGTGGGCGCGGCTCTATTTCTACCATGCCCCCTTCCGCCTGGCGATCCTCGTCGGAGACCTCCCGGTGCATGGCAGCCACCATCTATGGCCACTTGAGAAGCGCTGGACCGAGCCCTTCTTTACGTTCCAAGCACTCGCGGCGGAGCGGGGTACATCGCCTATCCACTACGTGGGAGGTTACCGCCGCATCCTGCACCGCATGCTCGAATCGTTCAATGAAGTCGAAGACTCGGCAGCCGATGCCACTGAGCCGATCACATTGAGCCAGGCGGTGAAGGTGGCGAACGGCATGTGAACTGTTTAACCGGCAGGGGAGGCCGTCACCATTCCGGCCTCTCCTTGCCTACCCCCCTCAGATATGAGAAAGGTCGATCGAGTAATGTACACGGACAACGAATACAAATGGGTCGCTGTACTCAACCGCACGACACCGCTGCCGCAGTTGCTCAACGCTATGGCGCATCTTGCCCTCGGCATGCCGCGGCAGTGTCATGAAGTGACAGCCAGCCAGTTCCACGATTACCAGGGTCCCGACCAGAGGCTGCTGGCCACCATCAGTCATTGGCCAGTAATCGTCCTACAGGCGAAGAACACCAACCAACTTCGCACGCTGCGGTCCGCAGCACTTGCCGTCGGTCTCACATGCCAAGCGTTCACCGACACGATGCTCGGCCCATCGGCAGAGGCACAGATACAGAAGACGAAGACCACACCGGAAGACGACGTCGAGTACGTCGCGGTTTTCCTTTTTGGCAGACAGGAAGATATGCAAGGTCTGACGAAGAAGTTCTCGCTCTTCACTCAGCCAAACGCTGTCGGCAACCCAAAGGGAACCGATTCACTTTAGGCGGCTGTGACGGACTCAAGGCGATCAGTGAACACGGAGCGGCGCGAAAGACACTGTCACCCTAGCCGCCCCCAGGGCTAGCGCTGAAAGCCTCGGACGATCGGGCGTAGGAACCGCTGGAGATCCGTAGCACCTGCACCCTGGCCAACTCTGGTCAATGATAGCGGGACGTTACCGCTCCTGGCGCAGCGTCCCGCGCCGTTACGCAACTCTTGTACGTGTTTCCCTCATATCTCTAGTGAATGCTGGCTATCTCATCACTACCCAGACAGCTAAAACCACGAAGACTATGGTGAAACACCCTAGCGACCCATCAGCCCCCCGACCAGCGAGCAATACACCGCCACGGGGGTCGGTTGGGGGGTCGCAACACCAATTGAGTTTCGACTTCGGTGGCCTGACAGTGCCGCCGGCGACGCTCGTCTCTCCGGACCAGCACCCGACATCGCGTTTTGCGCTTGAGTTCGCTGCCCGGTTGGAAGGAGACCCCGCAGCCAGCTTCAACAACACGGCCGTTTCACAGCTGGCCCGTGACATCTTCGGCAGCTCCGCGGGTCATGCCCGCGATGCGTACGATGCGGCCGAGGCGGGCTTCAATATTTATCTGAACCGCGTCGGCCTGGACCTCAAGAATCCGCAAGCCGCAATCGATCGGCTCCTCACTGGGCAGGAGCGACTGCCGCTTCAGACCAGGCGCGACCAGAGCCAAGTCGACTTCCAACAGTTCAGCACACCGCCGGCCCAAGCGCTGACTGTCATTAAGGCTGCCTCGCTCTGTGCCGGCATGAAGGTCCTAGAACCGAGTGCGGGGACGGGCAACCTCGCGACCCTGGCACGGCTGGCTGGTGCCGATGTAGATACGAACGAGATCGACGAGCGAAGGAGATCACTCCTGACGCTACTTGGATTCCAGCCGTACGCGGTCGATGCAGAGCGGCTGGACAACCTCCTCCCACCCGAGAAGTTCTACGACGCCGTTGTTATGAACCCGCCGTTCTCGGCGACAGGCGGCCGAGTGAATGGCCACCGGACGGCGTTTGGCGCGAGGCATATCGAGCAGGCGCTCTTACGGCTCAAGCCCGGCGGTCGCCTAGTGGCCATCGTCGGATGTGGGATGGCTCTGGACCGCCCGGCGTTCCGCGAATGGTGGTCCGACATCGCCCAACGCTATAGCGTGCGAGCTAACGTCGGTATGGACGGACGCGAGTACGCGCAGTTTGGCACGACGTTCGACAACCAGATTATCGTGATCGACCGCGACGGGCCGACTACGAACAGATCGGCCATGGTTACCGCGAGCGGACTCTCGGTTCGTGCGGCGCTTGATCTACTTGGAGGCTTATCAAAGGAGGACGTATATGGGCGAGTTTGCAGACAAGACGAAAGAGCGCGCAGCCGAGGTGCTGCGGTCGAGGTATTCGCAGGGACCGACATCCGAAATGGGACCGATCGTCGAATTGATCGGTTCTCTCTTGGAGGACGGAGCGGGGGGAGTCCTCTCGCCCAGCGAGGTTTCGATTACGACCGACCAGTGGCTGATTTGGAATCGAGTAGTGATGGAGCAAGGGGACAGGCTCCTCAGAACGATTACTTTGATCCTGGAACGCGAGGGAGTGGAACTCCCAATGGAGGTGGAAGCGATGCGGAACTGGGCGGCGTCTCTCATGCTCGCGACTCTCGATCAGATGGAGATGCTGTAGGCGGCCTCGAACTCCTCGTCGGCCCACAGGCGGTGGATATTGAGGAGGGGACCGTCTTCGCCGCATACCGAGTGCAGAAGGCTGTAGTGCGGGGCGCGCAGCCGCATCCAGCCAATGTGGTCGAGTCAACAGCGATGGCCTGCGTCGAACCGCCAGATATCACCTACCGCCACCATCTACCGACCGATGTGATCGCAGAAGGTCGTGTCTCCAACCTGCAACTAGAGGATGTGATCTATGCCGGTCAGGCAACCAATGCGCTATTGCCCGACGGGTCGCGTAAAGGCCATTGGAACGGAGACGGCACCGGGATCGGTAAGGGACGCGAAATCTATGCCTTCATCTACAACGAGCTCGAGCAGGGCCGAAGACGGCACGTGCATATCTCGGCTTCACATCAACTCTGCGCCGACGCCGAGCGTGATCGCGACGCGGTGGGTCTCCCGCTTCCCATCGTCCATCAGGCAAGGTTCAAGCCGAACGAGGCGATCTCCGCCAATGCCGGCGTCCTGTTTACGACCTACACGATGCTGAGCACCGATTTCGCGGGCGAGCGCCCGCGGTTCAAACAGTTGACGGACTGGCTCGGAGAGAACTTCGATGGCGTCATTGCGTTCGATGAGGCGCACCTCATGAAGAACGCCGCCGCTACGCCGCACGGCGGCAAGGCCACTGTGGACCACGGCACGCTCCGTGGGAACATGGGGATCACGCTTCAGCGGCTCTTTCCAGAGGCTCGGGTGCGTTACTTCAGTGCAACTGGGGCGACCGAAGCCCGGCACATGGCCCCGTATGAACGACTAGGGCTGTGGGGCGCAGGCGCACCGTTCGCAGATTTCCCAGCGTTCCTGGTAGCGATGGAGCGCGGTGGAGTCGCCGCGATGGAGATGCTGTGCCGCGACCTCAAGAGCGTCGGCACATATCTCTCACGGACGATCAGCTACGGCGCGACGCGCAGGCCGGATGGGACCTTTGTGCCCGATAGCGCCGTCGAGTACGAGCCGCTCTTGCATCGGCTGACTGAGGGCGAGACGCAGCAGTATGACCAGATCGCCGACCTCTGGTCGGAACTCCTCGTGGCGTTCGAATCGGCGGAACAGAATGTCTGCCAAGGTCGAAACGCCAACCGTTATGCGCAGTTCTACTCGGCGCAGCAGCGGTTCTTCCTGCAACTGATGATGGCCTACACGCTCCCTGACGTGATCCCATCCATTGAGCAAGACCTCAGCCAGGGCCGCTCCGTGGTGCTCAGCCTCTTTAATACTGGCGAGGCCCAGTCCGACCGCAAGGTCCGGGACGCGAGAGCTGAAGGAGCTGAACTATCCGAACTCGATGCCACGCCACGCGAAATGATAGTGCAGCTCATCGAGAAGCAGTTCCCCCTGTATCAGTACCAAGAACAGACTGACCCAGTGACCGGTAATGTGGTCCGCGTGCGGATTGAGGATGCGGCCGGGAACCCTGAGATCAACCGCGAGAACCAAAGGCGCCAGAAGGAACTGCTCGACAAAGTGGCCGACCTCGACTTCCCGCAAAACCCGCTGGACGCGCTAGTCGCAAGGTTCGGCGTCAGCAATGTAGCTGAGATCAGCGGCCGAATGCATCGTTTCGAGAACGGCAAGTATGTCCGTCGCAAACTCGAAGGGATCCCGCGTCGGGAACTGAACGAGTACGAGACTAGGCTCTTCCAGCAAGGCCGAAAACACCTGGCCGTCATCTCCGGGGCCGGTTCCACAGGGATCAGCGTCCACGCGGATGTTGCCGCGAAGAACCAAGACCGGCGTGTCTTCTATGCGTTCCAGTTGTCCTGGTCGGCAGATCAGCAGATGCAGGCCTTTGGCCGCGTCCATCGCTCAAACCAAAGCTCCGCGCCAGTCATACGCCTTGTGCTACTCGACCTGGCCGGCCAGAAGCGGCTCGTCAACGCAGTCTCCAAGCGCTTGGCAGCGCTAGGTGCCCTCACCAAAGGAGAGCGGCACTCGCTTTCGAGCGACCTGTTTCGACCCGAAGATGTGACGGACGAGTTCGGCAAAGCGGCGCTGGCGCGGCTCTACCGACAGATTCAGTCGGGCCAGCACAGTGAGGATGGGATCGGCATGCGCGTTTTGGATCGGATGGGTGTCCTCGACAAGGACAAGACCGCTGTCCGTGACAACTACGTCTCGAACGTCGAGCAGTTTCTAAATCGGATCATGGTGCTCCGTGTCGAGATGCAGAACCGGATCTTTGAACTCTTCCACGAGCGTTATGTGGAGGCAGTTGAAGCCGCGAAACGTCAGAGTGCGTTCGATTTTGGAGTCGAGGAGATTCGAGCAAGGAACCTCAAACGGATCGCGGAGCCTGAGACCCTCTTTGTCGACCCGGCCTCGGGTGCAAGAACGATGCTGCACGACCTGCAGGGAGAGGTCGATGTCGTGCGACACCCCTTTGAGACAGTTGCCCGTGGAGCGAAACTGGGCTTTTACCGTAACCGGCAGAGCCGCCGAATCTACGCCGTGTCAGAACACTGGGATGCGGCGCGCAACGAGGTCAACTTGACGGGCGTGAAAGGCCCGAGACGATCACTGGAACCGCAGGAGCTCAAAGAGAAGTACGAGCGTGTCGAAACCGCAGAAGCCCGCGCATGGTGGGATGCCGAATACGCCAACACGCCCGCCACGGAGGCGCGTCGTTTCCACATTCTGAGTGGAGCGATCTTCCCCATCTACGACAAGGTCATGGGTTCATCCGGCATTCAGAGCGTCAAGATCGCGCGGGCTGTGCTCGCGGACGGCCAGGCGCTGGTCGGACTCAACTTGAGTCCCACGGACGTGCCCAATGTTAAGCTACGACTCGGCATCGGCACTCCGCTTGCCGAAGCCACAACTGATGAGGTCCTCGACCTCTTGGCCGGCGGCTCCCTGATCGAACTCGACAACGGGTGGAGGCTTGCAAGTGCCCGGATCGCGGGCGACGACGTGCTGGAACTCATTCTGAACGGCGTGCCGGCGAACCGGGAGGAGCTTCTCCGCTACGGACTCTCGGAAGAGATCATCCATTACAAGCGGCGCTGGTTCGTCATCCAGGATGGAGCACACGAAGTACTCCCACGCCTGCTTGCGCAGCGCAAGCCGATTAAAGACCTAACGCAGGCGGAGACAGCCCCAGCTCAGCGGTAGGAAACGGCGCTCGGGTGAGTCCGACTGACCATCCGGCCGTCCGCCAGCCCGCTGGGACCCGACTCCCGGCGGCACTGCCCCATAATCCTCGCCCGGCCAACAGCAGGCTCTAGGACTTGCTCCGCAAGCCTGATGCACGTTGGCCCTTGCTGCGGTGCCTCTGGTCGCACCCACCGGCTTGCTCCCCGTGCGCGTGGACCCCTCCCTTGCGATCTACATATCGAGCCCACGCGGCGCCGGCCGCCGCGGGCCAAAACGAACTGGCAGGTCTCGATGCACATGGTTCGTCGCTCCTCAACTAGCAAAGCCGCCCGCGAAACGGCCTGCGCAAATCCTGTGCCGGCCGGCGCTCCGAGCTGGGTCAATGCTCAGCTGATCAACCAGACGATTCGCGTCTGGCAACCGTATTATGCCGAGCCATTGACTCCCGAAGACGCGCTCGCGATCATTCAAAGCGTTGGTCGCTTGATCGACGTCTTTCAAGGAGAGTCGGCCCAATGAAGCAATACGCTGCACTCGCTCGGGTCAGCAGCCGCGAGCAAGAACGGGAAGGTTTTTCGCTCGAAGTCCAGGAAGATGCCCTTCGAAGCTTCGCTGAGAAGACCGGTGGCACGATCATTCGATTCTTCCGCATCGCTGAAACAGCGAGCAAAGTCGACGAGCGAAAAACATTTCGCGAACTCGTCGCCTATGCGAAAAAGCACGCCGCCGAGCTCGACGGCCTTCTCTTCTACAAGGTTGATCGGGCCGCTCGCAATCTGTTCGACTACGTCGAGCTTGAACGACTTGAGTCCGAGTACCAAGTACCGTTCATCTCTGTATCGCAGCCGACCGACTCCAATCCTGCTGGCCGCATGATGCGGAGGACGCTTGCCAACATGGCAAGCTTCTATACTGAGCAGCAGTCGGTGGATGTCCGGGAAGGCCTTGCTCGCCGCGTTCAAGAAGGCTGGTTCATTGGAAGGGCGCCCTACGGGTATCGCAACGTGCGGAAGAATGGCCGAGGGATTATCGAAGTCGACTCGGAGACCGCCGCCAACGTCAAGCGTTGCTTTCACCTATACGCCTACGAAAACCTGACGCTCGACGGCGTTATCGAGCGGATGGCGGAAGAGGGGAGACCTTATCGCCCATCGGCCCCAAAGTTCTTCCGCGGCTCACTGCACGCTATCCTTAGGGATCGCTCCTACATCGGCGATATCGAGCACCGCGGCCAGTGGTACGCAGGAAAGCACGAGCCGATCATCGACCGCCGCACATGGGACCGTGTTCAGGCCCTCCTTGGCGATCACGTCTACCGCTCCCACGAGATGACCTATTCGGGCGAGGTGTTCACCTGTGGCCATTGCGGCCATCCCATTACAGGGGAACGAAAGTACAAAAAGACCCTCCAGGGTGAAAAGGCGTACACTTACTACCGCTGCACGTACTACAACGTTCAGGGGCATCCGCGAATCCGCGTCACAGAAGCTGACCTCGACATCCAAATCCTGGCGGTCTTCAAGCGGATGCACATTGGCGATGATGAGGTTCGAGACTGGTTCCAGACGGTACTCCGCTCACAAACACGCGATGCCCAAAAGGACTCGCTAGCTCAGCGTGCTGAGCTTCAGCGCCAGGAGACGCTCCTCGTCAACCAGCAAGATCGGCTTCTCAACATGCGGCTTGCGGCAGAGATCGACGAGGAAACCTTCGCTCGCAAGCAGACAGAGCAGCGCGACCGCTTATCGTCAATCAAGCTTCAGCTTGACGTGCTCGACCGCTCGCACGATGAAATGGCCGACTTAGCGGCCAAAGTTTTTGAACTTTCGCAAACTCTTTGCGAGAAGTGGCTTAGTGCCGACTACTCAGAAAAACGTCGGATCCTCGAAATCGTCTTTTTGAACTCACGCCTCGACGGCGCAACTCTTGTCCCGGAAATAAGAAAGCCCTTCGACGTTCTCGCCGAAGGGCTCATTTCGAGGAATAGTCGGGGCGACAGGATTTGAACCTGAGCCCCATTCTGCGTCAAGCAATTGCGCCTCTTGCAGTTGCGTCGATTGCGAAATGTGCCGCGCTGCAAATGCGCTGCATTCAGGGCGCCTTGGGTGGCTCGAATCGGCACTGGGTGACGCTGATTTGCGACGGGTGATTCTCGCCTGGCCGATCCTTCCCGACGCGATGCGCCGGGCGATGCTCGCGCTCATTGGGTCGGTCGAATAACGCGCAGCGATCTGCGACGCGACATCCTGTGAACGTGTGCGAACCGGATTTGCAAGGACGCGATGTCGAGCGGTGAAATCTCTTGCGCACTTATCCCCGTCTTGCGTTCCACGACGGCAGGCAGCTCGTAGCGGGCAGTGGCCGGAGACTTCCTTAGTGGACCAGCCCGGGGGGCAGCCCCGCTCGATCTCCGGTTGACGGACACACGATGCCGTCGATAATATATTCGGAATGTCGAATATCCGAATATCTGGGCTCTTTCTATGAAACTAAGTGATTCTCAAGCCGCCGCAGAACTGCTCAAGGCGTTTTCGCACGCTACCCGGCTGGCCATTCTGGTGGAATTGCTCCCCGGTCCGAAGTGCGTGATGGACTTGGAGGAGTTGCTTCCGGCTCGCCAGGCCAATATTTCGCAGCATCTGGCCGTTTTGCGGCATGCGCAACTCGTGGACTATGCCCAAGACGGGGCGCTGCGCTGCTATTACCTTTGCCGGCCGGCCCTTGTCGAGGACATGCTTGCGCTCGTTGGCCGCAAAGACCCCATCGTGAAACGAACTCCGGAGGAGATTCAGGCGGATAAGGAACGGTTGGCGAAAGCGCTTGCCAAGGACGCCAAATCATCTGGAAAGGTCCCGCGCCGCGAGGTCGCCAAGCGATGAGCTCGCGAGTCTATCTCGACTACAACGCGACAACCCCTCTAGCCGACGAAGTCATAGCGGCGATGTCTCGTATTTTGTCGGAGCCGTTTGGCAACCCATCGAGCCTGCACTGGGCGGGGGTGCCGGCGCGTGACGCGGTCGAGAAGGCGCGGTCACAAGTCGCGGCATTACTCTCGTGCGATGCGACTGAGGTTGTGTTCACGTCGGGCGGGACCGAGGCCAACAATCAGGCGATCAAAGGGCTGTTTTTTAAGGAGGCCGGTCTGCGAAGGCCTTTTCATGTCGTGACTAGTGTCATTGAGCACCCCGCCGTGCTTGAGCCCCTGGCTTTTATCGAACGGCTCGGCGCCGAGGTAACGCGGTTGCCAGTCGACCGGCACGGACGTGTCGCTCCTGGCGACGTGCGACGCGCGATGCGTCCTGAAACCGCGCTCGTCTCCATCATGCACGCCAATAATGAGGTCGGGACGATCCAGCCGGTCGCAGAGATCGCGGCGATTGCTCACGAACATGGCGCGCTCATGCACACGGACGCGGCGCAGACGGTCGGAAAGATCGCCGTCGATGTGGATGCGATGGGCGTCGATTTTCTGACGGTCGCAGGGCACAAGCTCTATGGTCCGAAGGGGGGCGGGGCGATTTTTATCCGTGAAGGCATCGAGCTGGAGCCTTTGCTTCATGGCGCTGATCACGAAGCCGGTCGCCGCGCCGGCACCGAAAACATCTTGGAGGTCGTCGGGCTTGGCGCGGCTTGTGAGCTGGCGATTTACTGGATCGATGACGAGGCCATCGCCGAATTGCGAGATTACTTCTGGCGAACACTGCAGGTGTCGTTTGGCGACCAAGTCGTCTTGAATGGGCATCCGACCGAACGGCTGCCCAACACCCTCAACGTGGGATTCCGCGGCCGTGTCGGCAGCGATCTGCTCGCCGCCATGCCGCACGTCGCCGCTTCGACCGGTTCGGCGTGTCACGCCGGAAGTGCTCAGATTAGTCCCGTACTTGCGGCGATGGGGACGCCTCGTGATGTCGCTCTGGGGGCCGTGCGATTCAGTCTTGGACGCCAAACCACTGCGGAAGAAATCGATGCGGTCGTCGGTTCATTGCTTCGCGTCGGAGCGCATTGCACGGCGCCACCATGAGTCTCGATCATCACGAAGCCTGCACAAGGAGAACGGCAATGAGCCATCTGCATAACGCGTCGTATGCCGCTGCATCTTGCGTGCGAGGGACGGTGATCGGTGTTTTCGCGATCGCTCTTGCACCAGCGCCGCTTGTCGCCGCTGAGGTCGACTTCGCTCGAAGCATTGCATCTATTCTTGAACAGCGTTGCGCCTCGTGCCACGGACCGAAGAAGCAAGAAGGTGGCCTGGATGTGACCAGCCGTGAATCTCTGCTTAAGGGGGGTGACAGCGGGGCGGCGGTTGCGCCCGGTGATATCGACGCCAGCGTCTTGCTTGACATGATGAGCGGCGACGAACCTGCGATGCCCAAAGGCGGCAAGCCGCTCACAATCGAGCAGATTGCGAGGTTTCGGCAATGGATAAAGGAGGGTGCATCCTGGCCCGACGGCGTAACCGTTAGTGCGGAACTTTGGTCACTGCGGCCCATCGTTTGCCGAGAGCCGCCGCTTGTGCAGAACAACGATTGGGTGAAAACGCCGATCGATGCGTTGATCGCCGACCAACTTGCCGCGAATGGGCTGGAGCCGTCTCCCCAAGCTGATCGCATTACCCTGATTCGTCGAGCCACGTTCGATTTGCACGGTTTACCGCCGACGCCGGAGGAAGTCGATGAATTTGTGGCGGACAAGTCGACCGACGCCTTCGCTAAGGTTGTCGATCGCTTGTTGAAATCTCCTCGTTACGGAGAACGCTGGGGGCGCCACTGGCTCGATCTGGCAAGCTACGCGGATTCGCATGGCTTTGAGCTCGACTATCCGCGCTTCAATGCCTGGCGCTATCGCGATTATGTGATTCAGGCCTTCAACAACGACACACCGTACGACGAATTCCTGACGGAGCAAATCGCGGGGGATGTGATTGCTCCTGGCGATCCCGAAGGAATCATCGCTACTGGCTTTCTCACTGCCGGCCCGTGGGATTACTCCGGGTTTATCACCGCAATCCAGGGGACTGCGGCGAGTCGTGGCACTCGCCTGACCGACTTGGACAACATGCTCACAACCGTGGCGACAACCACGATCGGTCTTACGGTCGGCTGCGCCAAATGCCACGATCACAAGTTCGATCCGATCCCGCAGAAAGACTACTACAGCCTGCAAGCTGTATTTGCCGGAGTCCGGCGTGGCGATCGTGTGCTCAAAGGGCAAGTCACGCCGGAGCAATCGCTCCGGATGGAGCAACTTCGTCTGGATATCCATAAGAAGCGCATCGGGGTGGCGGAGAACGATGCGCTGGCGGCGGCTGACCGTACGGAAGAGACTGCCAAGACACGAGCGACTCTCATCGCTGAAATCGCCGCCTTGGAAGCCGAGTACGCAAAACTGCCCGAAGTTGAGCTAACGTATTCCGGGGTACCCGAGACTCCGCCGTCGACGCACGTCTTGCATCGTGGTGATACGGAGTCGCCGCGTGAGCGGGTCGCGCCCGCGGCACTGAGTGCTGTTCATGCGCTTCCTGCCGAGTTGACGAATGCCAATGCTCCCGAAGGGGAGCGCCGCCTGGCACTGGCTCATTGGCTGACCGATCCCAAGAACCCGCTCATGGCGCGTGTAATGGTCAATCGGATCTGGCATTACCATTTCGGCCGCGGCATCGTGGGCACCCCTGGGGATTTTGGCTTTAATGGCGAGCGCCCTTCGCACCCGGAGCTTTTGGATTGGCTGGCGAGCGAATTCCAGCAGCGCAAATGGTCCATCAAGGAGATGCACCGGTTGATCATGCTGAGTAGCACGTATCAGCAATCCTCACAGCGACATGAAAAAGGCGACGCTTTTGATGCCGGCAATCAACTCGTGTGGCGGATGAATCGTCGTCGGATGGACGCCGAGGTCGTTCGCGATTCCGTGCTCGCCGTAAGCGGGCAGCTTGATTTGACAATGGGCGGGCCGGCTTTCATGCCCTTTCGCTACGAGTTCAGAAAATCTCCGCTCTACGATTACTTCGATCGTACTCCTCGACCGCAACAAACACGGCGCTCGGTTTACAACTTCATCGCCCGCAGCACACCCGATCCGTTCATGGATGTGCTCGATTTCCCGGTGCCGTCCTCCTGCACGCCGGCGCGGAACTCGACGACGACGCCCCTGCAATCACTCTCGCTGCTCAACGACCCGTTCATAATCGCACAAGCGGAGCACTTCGCCCGCCGCTTGTCGGCCGCAAATCAAGATGATACGTCCCAGGCAAAGTTGGCCTATCGTCTGGCACTCGGGCGGGAGCCCTCCGGCAGAGAACTGGAGGCTGCCCGGGACTTCATTGCCAAGCACAGATTGTTTCATTTTTGTCGCGCGCTGCTCAATTCAAACGAGTTCGCGTATGTGGACTGATTTCGATCAATCGTAGCAAGCCCTCACCGAGGGGAGTTTACCATGCACGACTTTCGCTTAAGCGATCATCAACCACAGTTGGTCGACCGGCGCAGCTTCCTTTGGTCCGTCGGAGGTGGGTTTGGCGCTATGGCGCTGGCGGCCTTGCTGGCAGACGACCAGCGAGCAATGGGCGCCGAGGCGAAATCGGCCGACGCTTCGCGGCAGTTTCCTGAGTATCCGCCGAAGGCGAAGCAGGTGGTGCAGATTTTTGTTAGCGGCGCGATGAGCCACATCGACACGTTCGACTACAAGCCGGAGCTCAACAAGTACGCCGGCAAGGCATTCGAGCCCGGCGGGAAAGTCGAGTTGTTTGAGAGTCTGCCTGGAAGTGTTCAGCCCAGCTACTGGCCTTTCCAGCAGCACGGACAGTGCGGCCGGTGGATCTCGGCGCTCTTTCCGCATTTGGCGGAGTGCGTGGATGACATCTGCTTCATCCACTCAATGAACTCAAAGAGCAACGTGCATGGCCCGGCGATTTTTCTGATGAACTCGGGATTCATTTTGCCCGGCTTTCCGTCGATGGGTTCGTGGGTCACGTATGGGCTTGGAACCGAAAACAAGAACCTGCCTGCCTTCGTGGTTCTTCCCGATCCGCGAGGTTTTCCGATGAACGGCCCTATCAACTGGGGAGCCGGATTCTTACCGGCGACCTATCAGGGGACCGCACTCGCCACTCGGGAATCGATGCCACCGATTCACAATCTGTTTCCACCGGAGGACGAGCGTCTTAACGCTGCAAGCGACCGCGATACGTTCGACTTCCTGCGAATGCTGAATGGTGAGCACCTGAGGCAGCGGCCTGGTGACAGCGACTTGGAAGCGCGAATCAATGCCTATGAGTTGGCCGCGCGGTTGCAGCTTTCCGCGCCGGAAGCGGTGGACCTTTCAAGGGAGAGTGAAACGATTCATCGGCTTTATGGTCTTAATGATCCCACGACTGCCCCTGCAGGTCGGCAATGTCTGATGGCGAGGCGTCTCTTGGAACGAGGTGTTCGCTTCGTCCAAGTGTGGTCTGGCGCATTGAACGCCGGCTTTCCTCGTCAGAACTGGGATAGTCACGAGGATGTGGTTAACAATCACGGCCGCGAAGCGAAACGGCTCGATCAACCCATTGCAGCGCTCCTCAAGGACCTGAAGTCTCAAGGAATGCTCGATGAAACGCTGGTGATCTGCACGTCGGAGTTTGGGCGCATGTGCTGCTCGCAGGGAGGTAAAGGACGCGATCACAATCCGTTCGCCTTCACGTCCTGGCTGGCCGGCGGCGGAATTAAGGGGGGCATTGCGTATGGAGAAAGTGACGAGTTTGCCTACAAGACCGTCAAGGACCCCGTGTACTGCCACGACGTGCACGCAACGGCGCTGCAGCTACTAGGGATTGATCACACGAAGTTGACGTTCCGGCACAACGGAACCGATCGACGGCTAACCGACGTGCATGGCCACGTGATTCAAGACATCCTCGCTTGACCCCGAGCGCAATCCATGAAAGGACTATCGAAGATGCGATCGTTCTGTTTGTTGGCGACGTTATGCGCGATGGCCGTTGGCGGCGCCGCTGCTTCGCTCGCCGCCGATCTTGAGCACACGAAGGAATCGCTCGAAGCCGTGAAGGCAAAGGTGGCAGAAAAGAAGGCGGTGCTCGTCGATGTGCGCGACAAGGAAGAGTGGAACAAGGGCCATATTGACGGCGCGATCTTTTTGCCGTTGAGCGAGTTTCGACTTCGCAACAAGACGGCCGAGATGACCAAGAATTTGCCGGGGGATCGTGTCCTCTACACCTACTGCGTGGTTGGGATGCGTTCACTAAAGGCGGCGGAACTGCTCAAGAAACAGGGTTATGAGGTGCGCGCCCTGAAGCCCGGCTACGAAGACCTGCTCAAGGCGGGTTTTCCGAACGCGAGCAAATAGGCACCGAGGAGATTGCGAGGCCACAAACGATGCTGAAGCCACTTGCCGAATATGCTCCGGACGAGATCAAGTCGGCTGTTGCAGAGCGCTACGGACTCGTGGCTACTTCTCCCTTACAGAAATTCAATTTTCCGGTCGGCCGCAAATTCGCGGAAAGCGTAGGTTACTCGCCCGATCTCCTTGATCGGTTGCCGATCGGTCTCTCGGAATCCTTCACCGGCGCAGGCAATCCACAGGCGTTTGTCGATGCCAAGCCAGGTGAAACCTTGCTCGATCTTGGTTGTGGGGCCGGTCTCGACCTGTACCTGTATTCCCAACGGATTGGACCGACTGGAAAACTGTTCGGCGTCGACTTGTCGGAAGCGATGTTGGAGAAAGCCCGCCGCAATCTGGCAACGGTTGGCGTTTCAAACATCGAATGGTTTCATGCGCCGGCGGACGCAGTACCACTTCCGGACAGTTCGGTGGACATCGTCACGGCCAATGGCATCTTCAACCTGTCGCCGAATAAGGATGCGATGATGCGCGAAGTCACCCGCCTGCTGAAGCCGGGTGGTCGCACGGTCTTTGCCGAAATCGTGCTCAAAAGCGATCTGCCACACGAAGTGCGCCGCGAGCTCAATGACTGGTTCCGTTGCATCGGCGGTGCGTTGGTCCAGCAGGACTTCCTTAGTCGATTACAAGCGAATGGCCTGGTAAACGGGCAGGTCCTATGGTCGGGTCGCAATGCGCGGACCGGTCATGAGCTGTCCATATGTGCGGTGATTCGAGCCGAAAAGCCATGATTCTCATTTGACTGGGTGGAATTAACCATGAAACACCTAACACTTGCTGTCGCCCTTGTCGCAATCCTGGCAAGCTCATCGCTTTCAGCCGACGAGCACACGAAGGATGAGTTCCAGTTGTATCCCGCGGACAAAACGGAATGGAAGAAGGGGCCTCCGTCGCTTCCGCCGGGGGCGAAGATTGCGGTCCTGGAAGGCGATCCGAGCAAGGAGGGGCCGTTCGTGTTTCGCGTGAAGGCGCCGGATGGCTACCGCATCCCGCCTCATACTCATCCCAAAACGGAACGAATCACTGTGATCTCAGGAACGTTCAACATTGGTATGGGTGCCGAGTTCGACGCAGCGAAGGCCAAGCCGATGCCGGCCGGCACGTATGGTTACTGGGGCGCCGGCATGAAGCATTTCGTCTGGCTTAAGGGCGAAACCGTTGTCCAGTTTCACGGCCTGCACTTTCTGAGAAATCGTCGGTAACTGGTATTCCATGAAAAACGGCTCTTCCCTCAAGCTGCGGTTGCAAGAC
>JAIESQ010000061.1 GCA_019745975.1 Pirellulales bacterium | reverse complement strand
CCAAGTTGAGCCTGCTATTCGAGTTCGGGTGCAATATGAAGCCACCCGGACGCACCCGGACGCAAATTCCCGGGCAACTTTATTCTGGGGGACCCCCAGGTGGGGAGACGAAGGTCGACGCCCACGTGCATATCGAGCCCCTAATCCCTAACCGCTCGCCGCGATTCTCGGGTCTCTGGTCTCTGGCCTGCGCCAGCCGTTGCAAACCCGCCCGGCATCCCCCACCATGTTGCGCTTCGACAGCGCATCGGCTTGTCGCATTACCGCGTCTCACGCTCGTTCGTCATCAGGGAAGCATTCGGATGTCCAAACCACTTCGCATCGGCATGATTGGCTACGGCTTCATGGGCCGGGCCCACTCGAACGCTTATCGCCAGGTGAGCCAGTTCTTCAAGCTCGAGCACAAGCCGGTGCTCGAAGCCTGCTGTGCCCGCAACGAAGCCAAGATCAAGGAGTTCGCCGCCAACTGGGGTTACGCCAGCTACGAGACCGATTGGCACAAGCTGATCGCCCGCGACGACATCGACGTGATCGATATCGGCTCGCCGAACAACACGCACCTCGAGATCACACTGGCCGCGGCCAAGGCCGGCAAGATGATCCTCTGCGAGAAGCCGCTGGCGATGACCGTCGCCGAAGGGGAGCAGATGGTCGCCGCCGTCGAGAAGGCCGGCGTGCCCAACATGGTGTGGTACAACTACCGCCGCGTGCCGGCCATCGCGCTGGCCAAGCAGGTGGTCGACGAAGGGCGCATCGGCCGGCCGTTCCACTACCGCGCCACCTATCTGCAAGACTGGACGATCGCCGAGGACGTGCCACAGGGCGGGGCGGCGCTTTGGCGGCTCGACGTGGCGGTCGCCGGCTCAGGCGTGACGGGCGACTTGCTGGCCCATTCGATCGACACGGCCGAATGGCTCAACGGCCCCATCCGCCGCGTGACCGCCGCCACGGAGACGTTCGTCAAAGAGCGAAAGCATGTCGAGACCGGCAAAGTGCAGCCGGTCGGCATCGACGATGCCTGCATGTTTCTGGCGCAGTTCGCCAACGGTTCGATGGGCACGTTCGAAAGCACTCGCTACGCCCGCGGCCGCAAGAATTTCAATACCTTCGAACTCAACGGCGAGCGTGGCAGCGTTTACTTCGATCTCGAGGATCCGCAGTACCTGCAGTACTTCAAGTACGCCGATCCGAAGACCGGACAGAAGATTGAAGGGCACTTGACCGGCTGGCAGAAGGTGCATGTGACCAACGGCGAGCACCCGTATATGGACAAGTGGTGGGTCCCCGGCTGCACGATCGGCTACGAGCACACATTCATCAATGCGCTGGCCGACTTTCTGCAAGGACTGGAAACTGGCGAGGCAGCGCAGCCCGACTTCCGCTGCGCACTGCACACGCAGCGGGTGTGCGACGCCGTGTTGGCTAGCGCCAAGAGCGGCGCCTGGGTTGAGATTCCGGCGTAGCGCGCCGCAGGCGGCCGCGTGGCAAGCGGGTCACTGCGCAGCGTGCAGTCCACTGCGTAACAAGCCGCCTCGCCAGCGCGCGTTGGCGCGCCAGCGAGGGGAGAGTGCGTGCATAGTCTTTCAGCCGATGTCGGGCGGACGCTTTAGCTGGCGTCGGCCGGCGACAGGTTGTAGACCAGTTGAAGTCCGCGGAAAGCCGTGTCCGCCTTCACCATTGCCTCGGCCTTGGCGAGATCGACGTCAGTGCCCAGGTCCACCTTGCGCCAACCGAATCGGCAGCCCGAGCGGTAGACCTCGAACTGGCACGGTTGCTTCAGCTCACTGCCGGCGCTGAGGTGCTGAAACAGCGCGAGCATTTGGTCCCACTTCGGTTCGCCGGCCACGACGATGACATAGTCGTGCGCTTTGACATCGTTCGACATTTCGGCGCGCAGCTCGCCGGCTTTGGAGAAGGCGTCGCCCAGCGAATCGCACGTCGCGCTCATTTGCAACGATCGCGAGCAGTTGGCGGTCCACACCGAATAGGCGGCGGGCGGCTTGTCGGCGGCGCGTTCGTCGGCGGTCGCCGGAACCGCGACCGACGCTATCGCCGCCGCAATCACCAGAACAGCAAACAGAGATTCCTTGGTCGCGATACGCATGGCTATACTCCTGGAAATCTAGCGTGTTGGTTTCCTCAGTTCGCCGGAACAGCTCCGGTATAGGATTCAGCGAAAAGGGCGCCTGGCAGCGGACAGAATCTGCGGAGATTTCTTTGCCGCTCGAAACCCGCCGACGGCGTGCTGCGTCTAAGCCATTGTGAATCAACGGAATATGTCCGACGACGAACCGTCAGACCTGTGCCAGCGATTGCAGCAGGGCGATCCGCTTGCGGCCACGGAGCTGGTCCACCGCTATGAGCCGGAGCTTCGCCGCGCCGTTCGCGTGCGACTCACCGATCCGCGGCTGCGCCGGCTACTCGACTCGGCCGACGTTTGCCAGTCGGTGTTCGCTCAGTTCTTCGTGCGTGTCTCGCTGGGGGCGTATGATCTGCAAGACTCGGGCGATCTGGCGGCGCTCTTGATGACGATGGCACGTCACAAGTTGCTGGACAAAGTGCGCTGGATGAAGTCGCTGCGGCGCGACCAGCAGCGCCTCGCCGACGCCGATTCGCAGGTCATGAATCAAGTCACCGAGCGACAGCCCGGCCCAGACGAACAAGCCGTGCACAACGACCTCTTGAGCGAAGTTCGGCGGCGCCTGACCGAACAGGAGCGCCAGCTCGTCGACCTCCGTATCGAAGGACACGAGTGGGAGGAGATCTCCATCGAAATGAGCGCCGGGGCCGACGCGCTGCGCAAGAAGCTCAAGCGCGGGCTGGACCGTGTGAGCGAGGAGTTAGGGCTCGCGGAGATGCCCGAATGAGCGGCCCGTCGCGCCAACAGATTCTCGACCAGTTGCGCGAAGCGCAGTTCCACAGTTGGGAGCGCGGAGATCGCCTGCTGGGCGAGCAGTTGCTCGCGCGGCAACCCGCACTAGCGACCGATGACGATGCCGTGCTGCAACTGCTCAGTGCCGAATTCCTCCTCCGCGAACAGGCGGGCGACGAAGTATCACTGGCGGAATACGAGCGTCGCTTTCCACAACTTGGCGCGGCGCTGGGTCGGCAGCTCGCGATGCACCGCCTGCTGGGCGATTTGTCAGGTGAGATTGTACGGCCGAAGTTGACCACCGCGGGCGAGGCGAACTTGGTCGATCCGGCGCTCGTCGGCTCCGCGAACGCCACGGTTGAACTTGGTGCGCGCGGCCGGCAGTTACCAATCGACGCGTCAGCAAACTCACGAGTCCCCTTTCCCCAGATCGACGGCTACCAGGTCTTGCGCGAATTAGGCGCCGGCGGCATGGGCGTTGTTTATCTGGCGCAGCATTTGCGACTACAACGCGTGATCGCCTTGAAAATGATTCGCGACCAGGCGCTCGCCAGTGCCAAGGTTCGCGAGCGCTTTCAAACTGAGGCTAAGGCCGTCGCCCGCTTGACGCATCCACAGATCGTGCAGATTTACGACTACGGCGAGTATCAAGGGTTGCCCTTCTTGTCGCTGGAGTACGTTTCCGGAGGCAGTCTGGACCGGCGACTGAACGGGCAACCGCAACCGATCCACGAATCGGTGGCCTTGATCGAAAAGCTAGCCCGCGCCGTCGCCTACGCGCATCGGCAAGGGATTATTCATCGCGACCTCAAGCCGGCCAATATCTTGCTGGCACCACCGCTGACCGATTCTGCCACGTCGAACGGCGACCAGCAGCCGACGAGCGCCGACGATTGGACTGCCGACGAGCCCAAGATCACCGACTTCGGCCTGGCGAAATGCCTGGGCGAAGACCTGAATCTCACCCAGAGCGAAGCGCTTCTCGGAAGCTGCGTCTACATGTCGCCAGAGCAGGCCTGGGGAAACTCGGAGCAGATGGGCCTTGCCACCGACATTCATGCCCTCGGCGTCATTCTCTACGAGCTGCTAACCGGCGAACCGCCCTATCGCGATGCGTCGCTGGCGGGCACGCTCGATCGCATCCGCTTTGAGGCCGCCGCGCCTCCTAGTCGTCGCCGCGCGGAGATTCCCGCCCCGCTCGACGCGATCTGTCTGCGCTGTCTGGCAAAGAAACCTGGTGACCGATACGTGAGCGCCGACAAGTTGGCCGAAGACCTGCGCAGGTTTCTGGCCGGCGAAGCCACTGACCGAAGCGCGCCCTCAGTCGCCCGGCGCAAACGATTGGCCGCCGGGTTGGCCTTCGCGACACTGGGGATCGCGCTGGCAATCTGGTGGTTGGTATCGGGCCAAGGCCAGTCGGCCGGACCGCACTCCGTCGTCGCGCTGGGCAATCGCGGACAGGACTCTGCCAAGTTGGCGACCGTTCGCACGCACGGCGAGCGATTCGCCTTCCTCGTCGGCGTGCGCACGTACAAGCTGCCTGGCCAGACGATCGATCTGCAATACACCGAAGCCGATGTCGACGAGCTGTCGCGAGCGCTATTGCGTCACGCTTACGAGCGCAAGAATATTCACCTGTTAACGCAATGGAGTGAAGCGGACAATCTAGCGCTCGCGCCAACCAGCGCCAATATCCGAACTCAGTTGAAACGCCTTCTACTGGCGTGCGTCGCCGACGACACCGTGCTCCTGGCTGTAACCGGCATGGGGGGTGATCTCGGCGAGGGAGGAATGTACTGCTACCTGCCTGCCGACGGTCGCCCCGACCGCCAGGAATCGTTGATCTCGTTGGCGGAGTTCTACGAACTGTTGCGCGATTGTCCTGCCAAGCTCAAACTGCTGCTGATCGACACCTGCCAGACTGTGAACCGCAACAACCTACCACAGCCGGTGTTGCCCGAGCCGCCGCCGGGCGTGGCCGTGCTGTTTGCTTGTTCGCCGCGCGAGTCAAGCTACGAACACGCCGATCTGGCACACGGCGTCTTTTCCTACCACGTGCTGCAAGCCATCAAAGGCGATGCGGATCGCAATGGCGACGGTCAGCTTACGCTCGACGAGTTGTTCGGCTACACGCACGACGGCGTCCGTGAATTCGTCGGGCAGAAGTTCGTGGGAGTCACGCAGACACCCCTGTTGCAATCGAGCGTCGCTGGCCGGACGCCCGTGATCGACGTGCAGCCCGATTGACCCCTGCGGTAACGATGAAAGCCTCGTATTCGGGCTTGGCCCCAACCGCGTTGGTCGCCTGGCGTCTGGTCAGCGACAGGCAATTCGATAAGCTAGTCAGACCGCCGAACGTGGCCGTTGCTCGGCTTGGGTACTGCCGGCCAGAGCCGCCATCCCGCGAACCTGTGTCGATCGAAACCTGTCGCCAGAGAGAGAAAGTCCTGATGAGCTTGCCGTTGGCCAAGTTGCCCCGCGATCAGTTGCCCCCCGGCGACGTGCTCTGCAATCACTGCTCGGCCAAGTGCTGCCGGTACTTTGCCCTGCCGCTCGAGAAACCGACGACGTGGAATGATTTCGACTTCATCCGCTGGTATCTGATGCACACGCCGGCGTCATTGTTCACCGAGGGTGAGAGCTGGTACCTGATCGTGCATAACGAGTGCCAGCACTTGCTCGGCGACCATCGCTGCGCGATCTACGAGACGCGGCCGCAAATTTGCCGCGACTATTCGACCAAGGACTGCGAATACGAGGACGACTGGGTCTACGAACGGTATTTTGAAACCCCCGAGCAGATTTATGAATTCGCCGAGGCCCTCCTAGGGCCGCCGCCAACCGCCGCCCAGACTGCGGAAAATGGTTCGCCCGCTGGGAAGAAGTCCTCGAAGCGCGCCAAGCGCAAGCTAACGGCCTCGACGTTTCGGACGCCGGCGCCGTCGCTCTTGCCGATTGTGAATTGATCGGTGAACCAGCGGCTAGCCAAGCGACGCGGCACAACCAGGTAAAAAGACATCGGATTCTCGTGAGCACCGACAAACGCATCGAACCGCGCACGCTCAAGGGGTTTCGCGACTATCCCCCAGCGACCATGCTGCCGCGCGAACGGCTTATGGAAACGGCGCGGCGCGTCTATCGCTCTTACGGCTTCAGCCCGATCGACACGCCGGCGCTGGAGTATCTCGAGATCCTCACCGGCAAGGGCTCCGACGAAACCGACCGCCAGCTCTACCGATTTCAGGATCATGGCGAGCGCTGGGTGGCCCTGCGGTTCGATCTGACCGTGCCACTGGCGCGGTTTGCCGCGCAACACATCGCTGAATTGGGCACGCCCTTCAAGCGCTATCACATCGCGCCGGTATGGCGCGGTGAAAACACGCAGCGCGGCCGCTATCGCGAATTCGTGCAGTGCGATTTCGACACGATCGGCACGCGGGCGGCCGCCGCCGATATCGAAACGGCGCTGGTGATCCATGACCTCTTTCAGGCGCTGGGCTTTCGCGACTTTGCGATTCGCGTCAATCATCGCCAGGTCCTCAACGGCCTGCTCGAACGGATTGGACTGGGCGAACAGTCGACGAACGTGCTGCGCGCCCTCGACAAGCTGCGCAAGATCGGGCCCGAAAAAGTCGCCGAGGAAATGATCGCCACGGCCGGCGCCACGCGGCCGCAAGCCGAGCAAGTCTTAAAGTTCGCCGCCGTCTCCGGCACCAACGACGAAGTGCTCGCTCAGCTCGGGCCGCTCGTGGCAGGTAGCCAACGCGGCGAGGAGGGGGTCGCGCGACTGGCCGAGATCATCGCGGCCGTACGTGGCGCCGGAGTAGCGGAAGAAAGGCTGGCGGTCGATGTCTCGATTGCCCGCGGGCTCGACTACTATACCGGTGTCGTCTTTGAAACATTCTTGGGGCAGTTGCCGGGGATCGGCAGCGTGTGTTCTGGCGGGCGCTACGACAACCTGGCGGGTTTGTATACTTCGCAAGAGTTGCCCGGGATCGGAGCTTCGCTGGGGCTCGATCGCTTGCTGGCCGCGATGGAGGAACTCGGCTTGCTTGAGAAAGTGGCCACGCCGGCGCCGGTCTTCATCCCTTATTTCGCGGCGGATCGGTTGGTCGACTATCTGCGGTTGGCTGCCGCGCTGCGGGCTGCCGGAATGAACGTCGAAGTTTATCCCGAAGCACGCAAGCTCGGGCAGCAACTCAAGTATGCCGACAAGCGCGGTTGCCGCGTGGCGCTGGTGCAGGGTGAAGACGAGCTGGCCGCCGGACAGTGCCAGATCAAAGACCTGACCAGCGGCCAATCACAGTCGGTCTCGCTGGGCGACGGCTTCGCCGAGGTGGTCGCGGCCGTGCAGCGCCTATTGACGATTGGCGCGCAGACCTGAAGGGGGCAGCGATGGCCAATCGCGATAATCACTACGAAGCTGCGTTCGAGGGCTTTCTGCGCGGCCGAGCAGTGCCCTACGTGGCGGTCGACGAATCGCGGCGGAGCCTGATGGCCCAGCAGTCGCTCAAAAGCCTCGACTTCATCGTCTCCGCGGCGGCGGGCCGCACGTGGCTGGTCGACGTCAAGGGGCGGCGCTTCCCCTCAGGCGAACAAAAGCAGTATTGGAAAAACTGGTCGACGCGCGACGATCTCGACAGCCTGGCCGTTTGGGAGCAGTTGTTCGGCCAGTCGTTCGAAGGCCTGTTCGTCTTCGCTTACAACGTGGTCGGCAATCGCGCCCCGTTGCCTGCCGAGGAACTATTCGAGTTTCGCGGCGGCCTCTATGGATTTGTGGCCATCCGGCGGCGCGATTACGCCGCCCACGCCCGGCCCATTTCCCCGGCTTGGGATACCGTGGCCATGCCGACGGAGCAGTTTCGCCGGCTCGCGGCGCCCTTAACGACGCTGGTTTGATCCTGCCGGCGTAAGCAATCACATCCCGCGTGGCGATTTGACACCGCGCCGCCGGCGACCTAGCGTCTCGTAGCGGTTGCCTGTTCCCCTCATGGGCCACCGCCGCCGTATTCCGCCAAAGCGGCGCGCTCGCCGCGACGTGCGCTCGGACCTCCTCCCCCTATCCGATCGCCGCCGCACACCCAGCCTGCGCGCTCACCGATTTGACCCGCCCAGAACGCCACGATCCAGCGGCCAAGTGCGCCAGCACCGACCGTTCGTGCGCCCACCCTTACGGGACCCGCTCATGCTTCGTCACATCGTGCTATCGTGTCTCTGGATTTGCTGCCTGCAGGCTCCAGCGTTCACTCGCACTTGGACCGATGCTCGCGGAACCCAGATCGAAGGCGATCTGGTCGGGTTCGGGGCCGGGCGGATCACCGTGCGCGGCAACGAGGGGCACGTGACGCAACTGCCCTTCAGCGACTTGAGTCCCAGCGATCGCGCTTTCGTGGCCTTCGCGGCCGCGTCGCGCGAGCCGCGCGAGCTGGCGGCCGAGTCGTTGACGCCGACGACGCGTGGTATCTCAACGCGCGACGCGCGCTCCATCCTCCGTACCCCGCCGGTGGACGAGATCGCCGGCTTGACGACTAAGCGCGCGGTGATTCATGCGCTCCCCGCACCAGCGAGCCGCGTGGCCTTACAGCCGGCGCAAACCCCAGCGCCGCCAGCGACGATCGAGGATAGCGCGGCATGCTGCTATCCCAAATACATCTACTGCGGACAGAAGGGGACGTTCCACATCGTCGGCGACGCTGGAATGGCGACGTACTCTATCGGCTGCGACCAATGGCTGGCGCGGCTCGTGCCGATGAAGCCGAACCATCCGCATCGCGATCTGTACTTTCGCCCCGTCTGTGACGACCCGATGACCGATGGCTGGGCCTTCAGCACCGTACCCAATTGCCTCGGCCACTACGCGATCTATCGCCTCGTCCGCGGCACCTGGTGCTTGTTCGATTCGGCCACGCGCACCGTCCCCAACTAGTTGGCAGTCGATCGTGCGAAGGCGCCGGCGACAGTAGCGGTGCGCCACCGGCCTGATCGAACTGCTGGAGCACATTTCAGCTAGCTCGACGGCCTTTGGGGAAGAAGTTTGTTCGCGCGTCCTGGATGAGCACGCAAGCGCAAGCGTGGAGCATGGCACCCGCGACGGAGTTGTTCAGGTAGCTTTTTCGCCGACAGCGTTGCTTGGGGAAACCGGCACAGGGCCGGGTTCAAGCCCGTATTCTGCAAGCAGCGACAACGTATTCTTGGCGACATCGTCCGTAACTTCGTACGTCGAATCAATCAGGTGCAACGCGACTTGCGCGCGGACTCGACCGTGGCGATCCTTGCCTGCCGCGAGCTTGAGCAGGTCGGGCGTAAGCTCGGCCGCACGGGGACCGAGTAATCGGATCATGCCGAACGCTTCTGATCGGGCGTAGTCGAGCTTGCGGTAGTGGATCGCCTCGCGCAGCACCGGAATGACTTCCGGCCGCGTGGGATCGATCCTGACGAGCGAGAAGGCAGCCCGAAAGCGGACGGGAAAGCTCGCTTTCTTCTCCTGAAAAAACCCGCGGCCTTCGTCGGAAAGGGCTACGATCAGGGCTGGCACGGCGTTTTCCGCTTGCGCGCCGTAGTCGCCGAAACACGCGGCGACGATCGAGCGCGCATCAGCGTCATCGCACTTGAGCAGCTTCATGAGCCCCGGAATCACTCGCTCGGGCTGGATGCGTTCTCTCGACAAGTGCCAGGCCGCATTCGCCGCCTGTCGCCAGTCGGGGCCGTCGAGCTGGGCGATCAAGTCGTCGATCGTTGGTTCCGGAGGCGGTGGCACATGGAACACATGGAACTCGACCTCGTCGAGCCGCTCCATCGGCAAACAGACCTCTTCCATCAGTCGCAGTACGGCTCGTTCCGCGTCGCCTTGCAGTTCGTCCGCAAAGAGTCCGCGTTCGGCGGCCAACGGCGTTCCGCGGTTGGTGACCACGCGCTCCTGCTGGCGAAGCCAGAAGCGCGTTAGCTTGCCGCCTGAACAGACGGCGAAACCGTGCGTATCGGTCGAGCCCTCGAGCAGCACTCCAAAGACGAGCGCCCCGCCGGCGGAAACCTTCCGCAGTGCCGCGGCGATCTTGGGGATCCACAGCCCCTTGCCGCGATCAGGGCGCACGAAGCGAAACGTCGGATCGCAGATAATCGTCCAATCGCCCGACGCGCCGATCGGAAACCCGATGGTGTCCATCGACGAGGTGGCGTCCTCGAAGCCGACGACGTTGCCCGAGTCGACAATCGGCCACTGGAATTCGTCGACGACCTGTTGGGGCGGCCGCGGCTGGTTCCAGCGGATCAGGATGACGTGGGCATACCAGGACATGGGGATATTCTAGCAGCGACTAGCCTGGCGTCGTGATCTGCTGAGACGGAATGGAGCATGGTATGCTGATTCGTCGAGATACCACCGTCTCGTCCGATTCGGCTCGCTTCCGCAGGCACACAAACGAACCGTGATCATCCGACTTTCCTCGAAGCTGGCCGGTCGCATCAAGGCTCGGGTTACCACGACAATGCCGGCAGACCCGAAGCCGCTGGCCGATTGGTCGGCGCACGTTTTTACAGCCGACCGCACGCCGTACATACTGATCACCAATACGGCGTCGTTGTATTCCGTCGTCATGTTAGCGCGTGGCGTGACGAACGACGCGAGCTTGATTACCCGCGCGGTAAGCTGCCTGGGCGAGCAAATGGCCGACGACAACCTGCAAGCGCCCTTCCTGTCCGTGGTGAAGCCGTCGAGCGCAGCCGTGAACTTCTCCAAGGCGCTCAATCGCTCGGTTACCGGCTCGATGAACGACCTGGTGTTTCACGCCAAGGTGTGGTTGATCGAAGCAAACCTGTCGCCCTGCGACACCGCGATCAAGTTGAACAACATCCCATTCTCGGCGCTCAATTACTTGAAACCGCGCGAGGTATTTGCCGGCTTGGCGAAATAGGACAAAAAACAGGCGGGTAGCTGACGACAACTATTTGTCCACCGCTTGCTTTTGGGCCGCGGCTAGCTTCGCGCCCTCTTGCAAGCAGTACACCCGAGCGCTGGTGCGGATCACCAGCTTGTCCCCCAGCACGATCGGGCTGGCCATGCACATGTCGTCTTCGGCCAGCGCGTGACTGCTGAGCACCTCGAACTGGCTCCCCGGCTTGATGACGAATGTCACGCCATCTTCGTTCAGACAGAAGACGCTTTCGCCATCCGTCCAAGGGCTGGAGGTGAACGCTCGGCTGTTGGGGATGCGCTTGCGAGGATAGATTTCCGCGCCGCTCTTCGCGTCGAGCGACAGCATCATGCCGCGATCGAGCAGGATGTAGATTTGCTCACCCAGGATCAGCGGCGTGGGATGATATGGCCCCGCCTTGGGCTGGTACCAGGCCATGAATTCATTGAGCGGGCCTTTGCCGTCCGCACCGGGCGAAATGTCGCCCATCGCCCCTGGCTTGATGCAATAGAACGGGTTCTCGCCCCAGGCGACGTGCCCGCTGGTGAGATACAGGTTGCCGAATCGCTCGAACGGCATGGGGATCGCCAGAATCGAGCGTCCCTTGAGCTGCCACAGCAGCTTGCCGTCGAGATCGTATGAGCGGGCGTAGCCGATCGCCGAGATCACGAGCTCGGTGCGGGCCGAGTTTTCCCACACGTAGGGCGTCGAGTAGTTGGTCTTTTCTTCACGCTTGATGCGCCACAGCTCGTCGCCCGTCGCCGCGTCGAGGGCCAAGAGATGGCTATCCTCTTCGTTGTCGTTGAGGATGTAGACGCGGTCCTTGTAGACGACCGGCGAGCTCGACGTGCCCCAGCCGAGATTAGTTTCGTGGGCGTCGAACAACCGCTTCCAGAGCAGCTTGCCATCGAGGTCGTAGCAGAACATGCCGACATTGCCGAAGTAGGCGTATAGCCGCTTTCCGTCGGTGGTGGGGGTTTCGCTGGCCAGCGTGTTCTTGATGTGGTGCGGCTTCGCTGGCACGGCGCGATGGGCCAATTGCTGCCAGACGATGCGGCCCGTGCTCAGGTCCAGGCAATAAACGCGCCACTCGTGCTCGGCGGTGTCGGGCTTGTATTTGTTGGCGTCGAGGTCTTCGAGATACAGTCCCTTGCGGGGCTTGAGCTCTTCGCCGGCACTGACGCAGGTGGTAATGAACAACCGATTCCCCCAGGTAATGGGCGAGGCCCAGCCGAGCCCCGGCAGATCGGTCTTCCAGGCGACGTTCTCGGTGGCGCTCCAATGAGCGGGCGGGCGCAACGGCGAGCTAGCGACCGGCTCACGGGCGCACAAGAACCTGGGGGCATTAACTGCAGGCTTAACCGCGGCCGCCGTGCTGTCGACCGCACGCGTATTAGCGACGATACCAAGCGCCAAGAGCAATGCGACGGCGGCGATCTGTACCCCGCGAGTGATCAATGCACGCATGCGTGGAAGTCCTCGTTTTTGTGGCGTCTGTCGGGATTCAATGGCATCCCACAACGGTTTATTGTCGTCCGGGGGACAACAACCGCGCGGACCAAACTCTACGGCCAAGCTCTGAACACCAGCGACTGACCTCTCGTCGCTAGCCTGACACCGGCGTCTGCGAGCGCTTGGTCGTCATGCAGACGTCGATGATCTTGCCCGAGTCGTTGATCGCCATGTGGAAGCGCTGCGGGCCTTCGAGCCGATGGACCGAGAAGTGATAGCTCTCCGCGGCCGTCGCTAGATAAGGGCGCTTTTCGGGCATCGTTACGGGTCGAATTTTGCCCCACGAGCCGTCGCCCAGGTAGAGGATGCCGTTCTTGTCAATGTGCCCGCCGAGCATCGGGTGGGTGCGTTTGAACGTGTGATCGTGATGCTCGAGCACCAAGTCGACGTTGTGCTTTTCGAACAGCGGCACCCAGTGCTTGCGATTCCCGCCGCCGCCGCCGATGAAGCCGCCGAACGGTCGGTTGGACGGATAGGCCGGCTCGTGGTTCACGGCGATCACGTGCGGCCGGCTGCTTCGCTCGGCCAGGGTCTTGTCGAGCCAGTCGGCCTGGGCGTCGCCAAACGACGTGACGTGGCCGGCGTCGAGCAGAATCAGGCTGAGATAATCGCCGAAGTCGAGCGCGGCGTAGCTGGTGTCGGCATATAGTCCATCGTGCAGCGCGAAGTAGAACGGGGCGTGCTCGCGCTTGCGATTGTAACTGCCATTGACCTCGTGATTGCCAATGCACACCACGAGTGGAATCAACCGCCCTTGGGTGTCGACCATGTGCTGGCTGTAGTTGCGCATGAACTGAATGCTGGTGGGCGCGTCGCGGCCGTTGTCGTAGCCCAAGTCGCCGCCGATGATGGCAAACATGGGGTCTTGCTTGGCGGCGATGATGTTGTTGGCGATGGCGTGCTCATTCACGCCGCAGTCACCGCCGGAGACAAACGTGAACGAGTCGGTCGCCTTGGCGGGCATTGTGCGGAAGCGCTGCGGCGCGCCAGAGTCGCCAATGCGGAATTGGTACTCGGTTCCCGGTGATAGCCCAGTCAGTTCCGCGCGGTAGACGAACTGATCGGTCATGGGGTAGGCCGTCTTGCGCGTGTCGACCGCTTGCCAGGAGTCTTGACCTTGCGGCGCGTAGCCGATCTTCGGCGCGACCGACAGATCGGGGCCGATCCATTGCACGGTCATCGTCGTGGTCGGATCGCGCTGCCACGTGAGGAACAGCGTGTCGGGGCGGTTAACTGGCGCGATGGTGGCCTCGCTCGATGCCGTTGCGGCCGTCGCGGCCTCTGCGCCGCGCGTCCAGCGTGTGACCCCCAGCGCGGCCAGCGAGCCGGCGGCTGTCCCCAGTGCGGCGCTCCCCAAGAAGCTGCGTCGATCCATGCGGCTCATGCGAACTACCTTGTGTTGAATCGTCTGTCGCGGGCTCGGTTGCGGCGGGAAATGGTCGGCCGGGACCACGACCCGGCGGCCGACCGTTTCGACCATTCTGACCAGCCAGATGGTCGCTGCACAACCGCAAATTTGCATCCCCCGGATACATTGCCCGATTCTGCTGGACTCGCGCTGCAAGGCTTTGTTACGCTTCTGTTAAGCGAATTCGTCAAACGGTCAGGCGGAGTCCTCTTGCATGCGGTCGCGCTTCGTATCGCCGATGGCCAGGCACCACCTTTCGCGGCGCGAAGTGCTGCGCGCCGGTGGGCTGGGGGTCGCCGGCCTATCGCTGGTCGATTTGCTACACGGAGCCACTTCAGCCCATGCCGCCACGGCGGCTGTCGCCGCGCCGGTCGGCCGGGCGCGTAGCTGCATCGTGCTCTTCTTGATGGGGGGCCCGCCGCAGCACTCAACCTGGGACCTTAAGCCCAATGCTCCCGCTGAAGTGCGCGGCGAGTTCGCGCCGATCGAGACCACGGTGCCCGGCATGCAGATCGGCGAGCTGCTGCCCAAGACGGCGCGCTTGGCCGAGCATCTTTGCCTGCTGCGGGCGGTACGCACCGGCGACAACGCCCACTCGTCGAGCGGCTACTACATGATGACGGGTGTGCCGCACCAGCCAATGAACGCCGAGAACGCCAACCCCGGCGCGCCGAACAACTGGCCGAACCTGGGTGCGGTCGTGCGACATCTGCACGGGGCCGAAGCTTCGCTGCCAGCCGCCGTGCGTCTGCCGCATCACATTTTCAATACCGATGGTTCGACGTGGCCCGGGCAGGACGCCGGCTTCTTGGGAGCGCCGCGCGATCCGTGGATGTTCCGCTGCCAGCCGGCCTCGAGCGACTTCCAGATTCCAGAGTTCACGCTACCTAGCTCATTGACGCTGTCGCGCATCGAGCAGCGTCGCGAGCTATTGGGGCGACTCGATCGCTTGAGCCGCGATCTTGAACGCCTCGCGGGCGTGCCTGGCGGCTACGACGGCGCCACGCGGCAAGCCTTCGACCTGTTGACATCGAGCGATTCGCGGGCCGCCTTCAAGTTGGATGACGAGCCGGCTGAGTCGCGCGATCGCTACGGCCGATCGCAGTTCGGCCAGAGCGTACTGCTGGCGCGACGCCTCGTCGAGGCGGGCGTGCGTCTCGTGCAAGTCAACTGGTATCGCGACAAGAGCGAGCCGGCCGACGCCCCCTGCTGGGACTCGCACGTCGGCGAAGCGAACCGCCTGCGCACGGCGCTAGTGCCACCGTTCGATCAAGCCTTCTCGGCGCTCTTGGAGGACCTCGTTGCACGCAATTTGCTCGACGAGACGCTGGTCGTCTGCTTGTCGGAATTCGGTCGCTCACCGAAGATCAACGCGGCTGGCGGGCGCGATCACTGGGGGAGCGTCTTCTCGATCGCGCTGGCGGGGGGCGGGACTCGCGGCGGCATGATTCACGGCGCCTCCGATGCGCTGGGGGGTGAGCCACGTGAAGGTACGGTTCTGCCTGGCGACCTGCTGGCCACGATCTTCACGTCGCTGGGCTTATCGCCGGCGACCGTACTACACGATCCGTTGGGGCGGCCGTTCCCGATCGCGCGCGGCGAGCCCATCCGCGAGATTCTGGCGTAGGAATGGCCGCCGCTAACGGAACCGCTCCAGGCGACTGCGCTGTACCTGGTCGGCGATCCAGCGGGCTTCGCCTTCGGTCAATCCGCCGATCTCGCAGACTTCGACGTTGTCGCGACGGATCAACGACAACCGGTAGGGGCAATCGTTCGTGTTGGTTGCCGGCGGCCAGGATCCGCGCAGCGAGCCGAGGCGGCCGCGTTTATTGCCGTCGCTCTTATCGAGCTCGATGCGGTCCAACCCGGCGATGTCGTCGATGGGATACGTCCACCGAGGGCCGTACCCGAACCAGCGCCAGCGACATTCGATCTCACGCGGCGAAACGCGCCAGCTTGTTCTGCGGACAGGTTCGGCGATCGTCATCACGAGGCCCACGAACATCAGCAATCCGATCGCGACGAACGGCGTCAGGAAGACAATCAATCCCAAACGTTCCCAACCTTGCGGCCCGCCCGGGGCAAGGCCACTGGCTACGGCGACAAACACGCAGACGATCCCGTTCCAAAAGCAATTGATGAACAGCAGCCCGAGCACGGCGCCCCAGCTCCAGCGTCCTCGGCTGGTCAGCTCGATCGCCTGGAAACTCTCGGTCAACGTCCATTGACAGTCGCTGGGGGGCGGAACTTCCATGTCGCTCGGCGCGAGTTGCAACGGCAGCTCGGCGTCGTCTGTCGACTTCGCTAGCATGTCCGGCAGATCAGCCGACTGCGTGGCGCGGCGCACCACGTCGAGCACTTTGGTCAGTTGATCGGCCAGCCAGCGCAGTTCAGCCTCGGGCAACCCGGCAAAAACGCGGAGCGGCCGGCCCCAAGTCCGGAAGACCAGTCCGACTTCAGGGGGTGAATCACTGTTTTCAGAGCGCTGCCAAGCGGCAACTTCGACCGTGCGCAGTTCCCACAGGGGCAACTCGCGCCGCGACAACACCACCAACGCCTGCGCGCGATGCCGGGCTCCTTCGCGATCGAGCTCGAACTCTTCGAAGTTTAACAATTGCCCTATGAGCATCGCCGCCACGAAGAACCACGCCGCCCAGAAAGGCACGGCGAACAGCAGCATGAACACTTCGCGCTGCTGGACGACCACCGCCGCGAGCACGACGCAACCGACCGTCCAGCCGGTCAGCCAGAGCGCCATGAACACCGAAGCGAACCACTGCCGCCGTCGGCGAAACACGCGCAGCCGATCGCCGACAACTTCGTACTGCGCTTTCAATTTGCGCGGTCGAGCAGGTGCGGGTGCCGCTACGTCGGTCATGGCGAAAGAGTCCCGCCGTTACAGGTATCCGTCCGCGCGATCCGTCTTGCTCATGGTAAATCAGAAGTCGTATTGATCGATGTTTGCCCTATCGAACACGACTGGAGGGCCGAGGATTACTTCGCTTTCGGTAACCTCGATCTGTTGCAAGCGGCCGAAGTCGTGTCGGCCTGGCGGCAACTCGCCTCGAGCCAGCCGCGCGCCGACGTGTACGGTCAGGTAGCCGAGGTCTTCGGCGTTCCACAACACGAACCGCGGCACGGTGCCATCCTTGACGTACTCTCGCATCACGTTGGGGAGTCCCAGCCCTGTGACGATCACTTGGCCCGAGCGGCCCGCGTCGCGTACCGCCTTGGCCGCGCCAGGCAGGGCCATCGACGTGATGCCCCAGATGCCGCGGAGATCGGGGTGGGCGGCCAGCACGTCGCGGGCCAATTGTGCCGCCTTACCCTGATCCTCGTCGCTCACCAGCGTTTCCAAAAGCGTGATCTTGGGATAGCGGTGAGCTAGCCGGCGGTGCATGGCCGTCATCCAGGCGTTCTGATTCGGGGATGTCGCCGAGCCGGTGATGATCACCGTTTTGCCTTCACCGCCGATCGCTTCGCCGAGCACATCAACCAGCGCAAAGCCGACCAGCTCGATTGGCGCCTGGTTGACGAACAATTGCCGCTGGCTGCTGGTTGGGTTCGCGTCGGCGTCCCAAGTCAGTGTGACGACTCCCTCCTCGCGGGCCAGGCGCAACGGTTCGGCGATCACCTCGGGATCGTTTGGCGCGACGGCAATCACGTCGAACTCCTGCGCCACCCAGCGGTCGACGATCTTGTTCTGTTCTTCAACCTTGTCGACCGGCGGGCCGTCGTAGGTAACTTCGACCCCCAGCTCGGCCGCGGCTTCTTGCGCGCCGCGATTGCAGGCGGTGAAGTAGGCAATGCCAATCAGCTTGGGCATCAGGCCGATGCGGAGCGTGCCCCGATCGCGGGGAAGATCGGAGTGGTTCGCCGTGCCGCCACAACCGGTCACGGCAAGCACTAGAAGCAGAAATCCCAGCGATCGAACTGAACCGGATCGATGCTTCACAGTTGCTTCCTTCAAGCTCTCGCTGTGCGGTTATGCTCGTGTGCCGCGCGCTCGCTGGTTCCAAATCGCCACGGCGATTAGCAGCATGCCCAGGATGATCAAGCGTGTTTGTCCGGTGAGTTGCCAGGGCGAGTCGCTGCCCGGCAACGTGATCTTCAGTTGATCGGCAAACTGCAGCGCGATCTCCAAATGCGCGAGCACCACGATCCCCAGTGCCGTGCGGCCGATGCCGCCGAAGCCTCCGGTGACCAGCGTGCCCCCCAGCACGACGCAGGTGATCGCCTCGAGCTCGCGCCCTTGTCCGGCTGTCGGGATCGCAGCCCCCGTGCGAGCAGTATAGAAGACGGCCACCAACCCGGCGACGAGCCCGCTGGCGAGGTAGAGCGCCAGTTCGAGTCGCCGCACTGGCACGGCGGCGAACGTGGCGGCCGTACGGTTATCGCCGATCGCGAATAAGTAGCGGCCGAAGCGGGTGTGATGCACGACGATCCAGCCGGCCATTAGCGCCGCTCCGAGCAAACAGACTTGAGTCGGCACGCCGGCGATGCGCTCGCGTCCCAACTCGCAGAAATCGGCAGGCAAGCCACTTATTCGTTCGCCCCCGGAAATCGCCAGCGCCAGCCCGGCATAGAAGGCCATCGTCGCCAAGGTGACTACCAGCGACGGCAGCCCAAGTACGACGAGCGCGCCGTTGATCGCGCCGGCGAGCCCTCCGACCAGCACGGCGGCCACGGCCGCGGCCGCAATCGGCCAATGGGCATCGCGCCACAGCAGGCCCAGAGTCATGCCGGCGAGTGCCATGATCGAGCCGATGGACAGGTCGATGCCGCCGGTGAGCATGATGGCCGTGAGCGCCACGGCCAGCGTGCCGGTTTCGGCCCAAGCCGGCCAGAAGCGCATCACCGCGCGCGGCTTCACTTCTTCGGCATTCAAGAGGGCCAGCGCCAAGAGCAGCATCAGCCACGGCGCCAAGGCCGCCGACCACTGCCTCCAGCGCGGCGGCGTTATCGTTCGAACTTGCGCCACACGAGGTCCCAGAGCACGGCTGTCAGGATAAGCCCGCCGACCACCAGGTCGTGGTGATAGCGGGAGATTTGCCAGAGCACGAGCGCGTTGGAGACCAGGCTCAAGAGCAGGGCTCCCAACACGACGCCGATGACACTGCCGCGGCCACCGCTGATGGCCACTCCGCCGATCACGGCGGCGGCGATTGCGCGCAGCTCGTAGCCGGTTCCCATCACCGATTGCATCGAGCCATCTTGGGCCAGTTGCAACAGACCGGCGAGCCCAGCCAACAGGGCTCCACCGCCGAAGGCCACTAGCCAGGCTCGGCCGCGCGAGATGCCGGCTAGTCGCGCGGCGGAGTTGCTCGCACCAACGGCATACAAATGCCGTCCAACGACACTGTGGGCAAGCCAGAGCTGCGCGGCGGCGATCGTAACGACGAGCACGAGCACCGAGCCATTGACGCCGGCGATGCGGCCGTTGGCCAAGGAATCAAACGCCCGAGGAAGCTCGTGAATCGTCTGGCCGCCGGTTAGCAGCGAGAGGAGGCCACGGTAAACTCCCATCATTCCCAGCGTGACGACGATCGGGTGCAGTCGACCAACGAGCGCTAGCGCGGCGTTTATCAGACCGGCGCCCAGCGCCACGGTAAGGCCGGCCGCGATACCAGCAGGCACGGTCGCCAGTGGCAGTGCGTCGAGCTTCATGACCAAGCCGCCCACGGCCGCCGCCAGCGCGAAGATCGCGCCGATCGAAATATCGATGCCGCCGGCGATGATCACGGGCGCGGCCGCTAGGGCCAAGATCGTCCAGACGGAAGCCCCCGTCGCCAGGCCGCGCAGATTGTTGGCCGTGAGAAAGTTGTCAGCCGTGGCGGCCAAGACGATCGCCAAGGCCCCGACACCGATCGCCAGTCCCACCTCGCTCGGTGGGACGCGCCTACGAATTGGGCGGCGCACGGCGCGCGCCCCGTCGATCGCCGAATCAGTGGCCGGTATCGTCGGCGCCGCGTTCGGCGGTAATGCGGCGCTAGCCACTTCGGCCGGCATGCATTGGCCCGGCACAAATTGGCCGGCGATCTGGCCGTGGCGAAATACCAACACGCGATCGCTGTTGGCCAGCACCTCGGGCAGATCGGAACTGATCAGCAATAGCGCGCATCCGGCGGCAGCGCAGTCGGCGAGCAAACGATGGATTTCGGCCTTGCTGCGCACGTCGACGCCGCGCGTCGGCTCGTCGAGCACCAGCACGCGCGGCTGGGACAACAACCAGCGGCCCAGGACGACTTTCTGCTGATTGCCGCCAGAAAGCTCACCGATCGGCTGCTCGAGATCGCGATAGCGGGCGCCGAGTGCAGTGAGCTGCTGTTGTGAAGCGGTACGTTCTCGCGCGGCGCTGGCCAGCAGGCCGCGCTCGTAGCGATCGAGCGTTGCTAGAACCGTGTTCGCGCGCACCGAGAGCTCGCGACAGATGCCCTCGCGAAGTCGATCTTCGGGCAAGTAGGCGATGCCGGCGCGCATGGCGTCTGCAGTCGAACGGATGCGAACCGGTCGGCCGTCGATGAGGATTCCTCCACTCGTCGACGCATCCAGTCCAAACAGCAGCCTGGCCAGCTCGGTACGACCCGCGCCGACGAGTCCGTAAAGTCCAACGACTTCGCCAGCCCGGACCGTCAGCGAGACGTTTTGCACACGGCCTTCGGCGCTCGATAAACCGCGCAGTTCAAGTCGTGGTGGCGCGGCAGCATTTCGCGCAGCGCGGTCGGACGATTCGCGCGCGGTCGACGCGCGATTTACGGCATTGCAGCCGCTCAGTTCGCGGCCAACCATCAGCTCGACGAGTCGCCCGGGGGCCGTCTCCGCGGTAGGTCCGCTCCACACGCGTCGGCCATCACGCAGCACGGTGATGCGGTCGGCCAGGCGAAAGATTTCGTCCTGCCGGTGCGACACATATACGATGCCGACGCCAGCGCGGCGCAACCGCTCGATCTGCGCGAACAGCCATTGGCTTTCGGCCGCCGACAGCGCGCTGGTCGGTTCGTCGAGTACAACGAGGCGGGCCTGTTCCTCGACCGCCGTGGCGACCTGCACCAGGTGGCGTTGCGCCACGCTCAAGCGGCTGGCCGGCCGGGACACGTCGATCGCTTCCCTCAGGTGCGCCACGACACGGCGGGCCTCGCGCCACACTCGCCCACGGTCGACCAACACGCCGCCCCAGCGCGGCAAGCCGACGGTCAGCGCCATATTCTCGGCAACCGACAGCGTCGCGAACAACTCGGCTTCTTGATGAACGGTAACGATGCCAAGACGGCGCGCGTCGACAGGGCTGCCCAGCTCGATCGACTCGCCCGACAGTAGCATCTCTCCGGTGTCGGGTCGCAGTACGCCGGCAACGAGATTGATGAGGGTGCTTTTCCCGGCCCCGTTTTCGCCGACCAAGGCGTGTACCTCGCCGGCGGCAACGTCGAACGACACGTCGACAAGCGCCGCGATGCCGGGAAACGAACGCGACACGCCGCGCAGCTCCAGCAGCGAACGGCGGGGCGCGGATGATGAAAACGGCGCTTCCAAAATGCTTCCCAACAAGGCGACAGGCAGGGGCCTGTCAGTTTGCCCGCGAGCGAAGTAGCTCGCAAGCCAACGCGTCTAAGGGCGATTGCCGCGCAAGAGCCGCATGCCGTTAGCGATCACCAGCAGGCTGGCACCAACGTCGGCCGCGACGGCAAGCCACATGCCGGCCAGCCCCGCCGCGGCCAAAAGCAAAATCGCGATCTTGATCGCCAGCGACACCACGATGTTCTCCGCAAGTTTGCGACGGGTGCGGCGGCCGATGTCGAACAAATCCCAAAGGCGAGCGAAGCTGCCGGCCAGCACGACGACATCGGCGGTTTCAAGCGCCGTGTCGCTCGCTTCGCCCCCGAGGGCCACCCCGAGGCTCGCCGCCGCTAGCGCGGGAGCGTCGTTCACACCGTCGCCGATCATCGCCAGTTGGCCATAGTCGGCGGCGAGACGCTCCACAATCGCGAGCTTGTCCTGCGGCAGCAGCTCCGTATACACCTGATCGATGCCGAGCGGCCGGGCGATCGCGTTGGCTACTTCGCGACGGTCGCCGGTGAGCATGACCATCGGACCGAGGCCGGCGGCGCGCAGGCGATGGAGCGTCTCAGCGACCTCGGTTCGTGGCGCATCAGCCAAATAGATCGCCCCAAGCAACTGCCCTTGGGCCGCCAGAAGGACCTCGATTTCGCTACTCGGCGATTCCTCGGGCAGCACGCCGTTGATTCCCCGTTCACTCAACATGCGGCGATTGCCGACGAAGTAGCGAGTGCCGCCGACCAAGCCTTCGACGCCCAGCCCGCGCACGGCACTGACGTTGTCCGCCGGCAACCGATCGAATCCGCGCTCGTGCGCGGCTGTCACGATCGCGCGGGCCAAAGGATGCTCGCTATGCGTCTCCAAGCCGGCGGCAATTGCCAGCACACGGCGTTCGTCGACTTCGCCGATTGGTACGACGCGCGTCACACGCGCGCGACCGGTTGTCAACGTGCCCGTCTTGTCAAAGGCTAGCACGCGCACGCGCCCGGCCAGTTCGAGACATTGCCCCCCTTTGACGATCAAGCCACAGCGTGCGGCCGCGTACAGACCACAGACGATTGTCACGGGAGTCGAAATCACCAACGCGCAGGGGCACGCGATCACCAGCAGCACGAGCCCGCGATAGAGCCAGTCCCAGGCCGTGGCCGATGGATCGAGCGTCAGCCCCAGTGGGCGTAGCACGAAGTAGGGCACGGTCGCCACCAGGGCCGCGAGGAACATGACGGCCGGCGTGTAGCGCCGAGCGAAGCGGTCGACGAACCGCTCGGTGGGCGAACGACGCGACCGGGCCTCGTCGACAAGTCGCGCGATGTGCGCCAGCACACTTTCGCGAGCGGGGCGCGTGGCGCGGATTTCCAGCGCTTGCTCGCCATTGAGGGTGCCGGCGAACACGTCGTCGCCAACGTCTTTATCGATCGGCAGGCCTTCGCCGGTGATGGCTGCCTGGTTGACCGACGAGCGGCCGCGCTCGACGCGGCCATCGGCGGCAATTCGCTCCCCGGGACGCACCAGCAGCAAATCGCCAGCCGACACGAGCAACGGATCGATGTCGACGACCTGGTTTCCCGCGAGCCGATGCGCGATTCGCGGCGCGCATTCCACCAGAGCAGCAACAGCGTTTCGCGCCCGGGCGTAGCTGAACTCTTCGAGCCAGAGCGAAAGGCTAAACAGCAGCATCGCGGTCGCCGCTTCGAAGTAGTGCCCCGTGGCAATCGCGCCGACGGCCGCCACGGCCATGAGCACGTTCATGTCAATTGCCCGCAAGCGCACGGCGCGCCAGGCGGCGCGGCCCACATGGACACCGGCTGCGAGGGTCGCGGCAGCGGCCAGCGCGATCACGGCGGGTCGCTCGCCACTCCAAAGCCAGCCGGCGGCCGCGAGCAAGAGCAGCACGGCAGCCACCCATGTTTCTCGACGCAGCGCGGGACGGGGCGCTGGCGCCGCGACGACGGCCAGCGTTGGGTTAGGCAAGACCTCCGCGTGAAAGCCGATCTCACTCAGTCGGCGACGGAGCGAACCTTCGTCGAGCTGCGCGGGGTTATAGTCGATGCGCAGTCCGCGCTCCAGGTAGTTGGGCTCGATCGCAGCGATGCCATCGAGTTCGCGTAGCCCACGCTCGATCAAGCGGAGCTCTTCAGCGCAATCGAGATCAGGCACGCGAAAGCGCACGCTGCGAAGTCCGGTTGTCGAATCTGCGGAAACTGCCACGCGGCGACAAGCAGCCTTCTAGATGCGTCGGAGACAAGCGGCGGAAACAGCGGCAAGCGTCGAGCGTACGGCCGCGCGAGAATTATAGGTGCGCGCCACGGATCAAGGCAGCAGTACTTGCCCGATACGCCCCGGCTGTTCTCCTCCGGACTTGCCAGCCACGGCATCCTCACCGCAAAGGACAGAGTCTCTAATTCTGACTGATCCGCGCGGCGGTCAGCGTGTTGGCCAGCAGCATCGTGACGGTCAGCGGCCCGACGCCCCCTGGCACCGGCGTGATCAGGCTGGCGACCTCGCGTACGCCCGCGAAATCGACATCGCCGACCAGCCCAGAATCCGTGCGATTGATGCCGACGTCGACGACAACCGCCCCTGGTTTGACCATCTCGGCGGTGACGCAATGCGCCTGACCGATCGCCACAATCAAGATGTCGGCCGTGCGCGTGACCGCTCCCAGGTCGGGAGTGCGGCTATGGCAGATCGTTACGGTAGCATCGCCGCCTCGTCCACGGGCCGCGAGCAGCAACGCCATGGGCTTACCGACGGTATCGCTGCGGCCGACAACGACCGCGGCGCGGCCCGCGGTATCGACACCATGGCGCTCGAGCAGTCGCTGGATTCCCAGCGGCGTGCAGGGGACAAACCTTGGGCGGCCTTGCACGAGCAAGCCGACATTCTCGGGATGAAAACCATCGACGTCCTTGAGGGGCGTCACTGCGTCGAGAACGCGCAAGGTATCAACCTGCGGCGGGAGCGGTAATTGAACCAGGATGCCGTGCACGCCGTCGTCCGTGTTGAGCCGCGCGACAAGCTGCAGCAACTCGTCAGTCGTGACCGTTGATGGCAGGCGATGCAACCAACTGGCGATGCCCACGCGCTCGCATGCCTTCTGCTTATTGCGCACATAGACCTGACTGGCCGGATCGTCGCCGACCAACACCGCGGCCAGGCCTGGAGTGACACCAACCTGCCGCACGAATGCGGCGACTTCCGCTTGAATCTCTTCTTGTAGTTGGCGTGCGAGCTCGCGGCCGTCGAGTAGTTGTGCGGTCACGATCGGTGGTTCTCAGCGGGCTGGATTCTTCGAGTGTCGCGTTTTCCACGAAAATGCCCGTGACATGCGGTAGGCGTGACACAGGCCAGGAGTAAGATAAGGGGCCCGCCCACATCCAGGCAATCCGCGATGCCCCGACGCCATCCCTTGCTTCTCTTAGTCTTCTTCGTGATGGTGTTGGCGTTACTGTTACTGCCAGCGCCGGTCAGCACTCGGCGCGGGGCGGCCCTGATGGACCTGTCGCACGCACCGCTCTTTGCGCTGGTCACGCTGGTGAGCTTCTATAGTTTGCCCCCGGTGCTGCGCAGTGCGCGGTCCGCGATCGCCGTGGGGCTGTTCGTCATCGGCGTTGGCGGCGCGCTCGAAATTGTTCAGGAGTTGACGGGCCGCTCGGCGAACTGGCTCGACTTTCGGGCGAATGTTCTCGGAGTATCGGCGGCGCTCTTGTTCACCTGGGCGCGGGACAGTGCTGGCGCAACCCGCGGATGGGCGCTGCGCGGCGCGGCCCTGGCTGCTCTGGTCGCGGCGAGCATACCCAGCAGCGTGATATTGTGGGACTGCTGGCGTCAACACCGCGATCTGCCGATGATCGCTTCATTCGAAGACGACCTCGAGCTCTCGCGCTGGCGATCCAACCGCGCGCGGGTGACACGCTCGCCGTTACATGCCACAGCGGGCCAGTTCAGCTTCTGCGTCGAAATGGGGGCTCGCCAGTACCCAGGGGTGTATATGTTGTGGCCACCCAACGACTGGTTGGGCGCTGTACACCGTGCGTGCGGCCCGGGGGATGCTGCCGAATTGGTCGTCGATTTCTGGCTTTCCGACGGTCCACCATTGAATGTCATCGTCAAGGTGGTCGACCTTAACCACACGTATCGCGTGAAGAACGACTGCTACGAACGGCCGGTGCGGCTATCGGTCGGTCCCAGTCAGGTGCGGATCTCGTTGGACGAGATCGCCCGGTCGCCGCGGACCCGACTACTCGATCTGTCGCACGTCCGCTTGCTGCAGTTTTATGTCGAATCGCTCGAACGCCCCCGCACGGTTTTCATCGACAACATCCACCTGAAAGGGGGGGCTTCGATATCGTCCCGTAACGATCCCTCCATCGGTCGCACTGGCGAACGAGTGCAATAACGTTCGCCTGGCGAAACTTGACGCGGCACGCTAGGGTATTGCTCGCCGACCGGCAATCGTACGTCGGACCAAAGGACCGGCCGCGTGAAGAAAATTAATCTTCGGTTTGCATTTTGGGAGTTCATATCCACCTTGGGACGCGCGCGTCGCCGCAAGGTCAGCAACAAGATCTTGCGGCGTTCGCTAGTCGATTTGCGCCGCAACACAGGGCAACTCCCCTTTGATAATTCGACGCCGTTGCCGGAAAGTTTGCCGGCCGACGCTGGCCCCCGCGAAGATGCTTCCGGATCAACTCGATTCGTGGCCACGACCTGATTGCCACGGATGTGCGACGGCCAAACGCACAAAGTTCTCTCGAGGGGTTAGCTCTTGCGGCGCGACGCGCGAAACCACTCGACGAATTCCAGAACGCCGTCGGCAAAGGCAATCTTCGGCGCGTATCCTAAGAGTCGACGCGCTTTGGAAAGGTCGGCGTGCGTTAGCGGCATGTCGCCGGGTTTCGGGGGCAAGCGTTCCACGAGCGCTCGCCGCCCCAGCGCGCGTTCCAATTCAACGATCACGTCGCGAATGGCGATTGGCTGATCGTGACCGAGGTTGATCGCCTGGCCGATGGCGCCGGGGGCTGTCATCGCGGCCGTGAGCCCAGCACAAAGATCACGGACGTGCGTAAAGTCGCGCAGCACGCTACCGTCGCCGAACAACGGCAAGGGGCGGCCGGTCGCAATCGCCGCGCAGAAGATCGTCAGCGCTAAATCGGGGCGTAGCCGCGGACCGTAGATGCTAAACGGCCGCAAGCAGACCACTGGCAGCCCGTGCAACAAGTGATACGTGAGGCCCAGCGTTTCGGCGGCTTGCTTCGTAGCGCCGTAAGGGCTCAGCGGTACGCCTAGCGGCGCGCTCTCCGAGAACGGGGCTACGGCACCCTGGCCGTAGACCGTCGACGACGAAACCAACAAGAATCGGTCGACGCCGTGGCGGCGGGCAGCTTCCAGCAGCACGAGCGTGCCGCCGACGTTGTTGCGCTCGTAGACGAGTGGATGATCCACGCTGTAGCGCACGCCCGCATATGCGCCCAGATGAACGACGACTCGTGGGGAATGGTCTTGAAAGACTCGCTCCACTTGCTCGGGATCGCAGAAGTCTCCCTCGATCAGGGTCACGCGAGGGTCGTTTGAAACTGCCGCGACGTTCGCACGCTTGAGCGCAGGATCATAGTAGTCGTTGAAACTATCGAGCCCAACGATTTTCGCTTCGCCCTGCGCAAGGAGGAACTCGACGAAGTGACTACCAATGAAACCGGCGTTACCGGTGACGAGGATCGACATGCGAGATGCACCCTTGAACTGGGCGGACGTGTCGTTTGGGAGCGTGGCCATGCTAGCGATTTGCGAAGCCCCGACCTAGGTCGACGCGTTCCACCGGCTTGCCGACGGCGGCACCCTGGCAAGCTGGGTTGGGGCCAGCAATCTCACCGCAGCTAGCCGGGTCGCTGCGAGCGTTAAATCGCACATATTTTACCGAAGTCGCCACGCGTGTCTGGCCGATCATTGCGGCGGGATCGCCGGAATGGCCCGCGCACCAGCGCCCGGGTGCTGGCTTGCTGGCCTCTGTGGACCAAGCGAGCCTTCGGCGAGATTCCAACCAGGGAAGCGTGCGATGAGGCTCGATCGTCAGCGACCGTTCATCGTGACCGTCCTCGTGGCGGCGATGCTGGCCGGCGGCTGCACGCACACGGCCCATTTCTGGCACTGCAAGGCGCCGGTGATTCCGGCGGTGGCCCAGAACGAAATGCCCCGCGAATTGTGCAAGACCAGCCTACCGGACTATCGCGTGGAGCCCCCCGATATTCTCGTGGTCGAAGCGATCAAGATCGTTCCCAAAGCTCCCTACCGGATCGAGCCGCTCGACACGGTGCAGATTCAGGTGATTGGTGCCTTGCCCGATCAGCCGATCCTCGGGATGTATCAGGTCGACGCCAGTGGCAATGTCAACCTCGGCCCCCCCTATGGCACGGTGCACATCGCCAGCCTGACAATCGAGGAAGCGCAAGAGGCAGCTAAGAAGCACCTCGAGAAGGTGTTGCAAACGGTCGTTGTGTCGATCGCCTTGGGCGAGTCGGGCGCGCGGCAACAGATCGAAGGGGAGCACCTCGTTGGCCCCGATGGCAAGATCCGCCTGGGCACCTACGGCGGCGTCTACGTCAGCGGCCTGACGCTCGACGAAGCAAAGGTCGCCATCGAACGGCACCTCACGCAGTTTCTCGAAGACCCCGACATCTCCGTCGATGTCTACGCCTATAACAGCAAGGTCTACTACGTCATTCAGCAAGGCGCCGGCCAAGGTGATGGTTTGCAGCGCTTTGCCATTACTGGCAACGAAACCGTGCTCGATGCGATCTCGCAGGTGAACGGACTGGCCAGCATTTCGTCGAAGCGGGTTTGGATCGCGCGCCCCGCGCCGCACGGCCAAGGCGAACAGCAGATTCTGCCGGTCGAATGGAACGCCATCACGCAAGGCGCGTCGACCACGACCAACTATCAGGTGATGCCGGGCGATCGCATCTACATCGCCGAGGACAAGTGGATCGCCTTCAACGCCTGGGTCACCAAGGTCACCACGCCGTTTGAGCAGATCTTCGGCTTCACGCTGCTTGGTGGTCAGGTCGTGCGCGCCAACAAGACCTATCGCGTCGGTGGCGCTGGCGGTGGTTTCTTCGGAGGCGGGTTCTTCTAGACAGCATGTTAGTTGACGAAGGCGAAGTACTGGGAGCCGCGGAGAGCCGGTGTTGCAAAGGATTGTCGCCGTCATGCGAAGTTTGACGATTCGCTTATCGCTTGCCATCTCGCTCCTGGGCTACAGCGCCAGCGCACGGGGAGTCGACCAGCAGAGGTGCGTCTATTGGTGGCCCTGGCGCTGCAAAACCCCCGAAGTCTTCCCGCACACGGCGTTCTACGGCTATTACCCCACTTGCTGGAAGCAGTGGCAGTTGAACTGTCCTAACTGCCCGCCAACGGGCGGTCACCCGCAGCACCCGTACGACGGCATGATTGTCGAGGGACCTGCGGCCGAGCCGGTCGCACCCGGCGCCGCTCCTCGCGAAACCTTGCCCGATGGCACGCGACCCACGCAGCCAGGCGAAGGTACCCTGCCGCCGGTGCAGCCACTCTTTCCCGATGCGCCGCCGTTGATTATGCCGGAGAATCGACCCACGGAAACGCCGGGCGAGATTCCCGACAGCCAGCCGATTCCGCCTGACGAAGCTCCGACCGATCTGCCGCCGACAACGCCAGACGAACCCGCCCAACAACCATCGACCGACACGCCAAGTGATTCGGCCGAAGGCACCGATGCGCCGGCCGAAACGCCTGGCTTGGCCCCTGACGCTCCGCAGGAACCGCGATCGATCGAAGCCACCGAAGAGCCCGGGCACGCAGCGGACCGATCGGGGCGTCGAACACGAAGGTTGAGCATTCAGGGGCACAAGGGCAGTAATCCATCACGTCCGGCGAGTCCGTCGCTCGAGCTCTTGCAACAGACACTCGATGAAACGCGGTTCGACGTCACGGCGCCTCGCCCGCCGCTGACGAGGACCTCGGCTACGGCACCTGAAGGGACCGATTTGCCACCGACTTCCGACCAGGCCGAGCCGGCGACGCTGACTGTCGAGCAACGCAATTCGGCGCCCGCTCGTACGGGCGAATCGGCACCAGAATTGACCAACGTACCGCGGGCGGGCGCGATTCGCGTCGCGGCGCCGACACGACAATCCGCCACAGCGACGGCCACGGTGACATTGCCAGTAGCGCCGGCTGCTACCGTAACTGCCGCCGCGCAAGCACCGCGCGTGTCGCGCAGTACGACCTTGCAGACGACGCGCGCTGCCAGGAGCAGTGGCGATGCGGTTCTGATGGAACCCGCGGACCTGGTCCGCATGGCCAGTTCCGCGACCGTGGCTCCGCAACCCGGTGCTACTTCGCGCCCTGCGCGGCGCCCGCAGACTCCCGTGGTTGAATGCGCCCGCGCGGTGCGTCACACCTCCCAGGCGATCGGAACCGTGGCGCCATCGAATCAGGCGTCGCAGGCTGGTTACGTGTCGCCCGCTTCGCCCCGAATTGGAGCGAGTGCCGCGGTCATTCCGGCACACGATAGCAGAACCTCACGCAGCGTATCGCAGCCCCCTGTCGTGCAGCCGATCGGTGCGGCGCTGCCGTCGGGCCAGTACCCCCGCCCCCTCCCAGAATAAAATGTTCCGGGAATTTGCGTCCCTATCGTCCCGGCCTGCTGTTTCATGCGGTTAAGTTCCTTTCTTGGAACGACTTCTGCCGGGACGTAAATCGGAAAAGCATGCGTCCCGGTTGCGTCCCGTCGAGCATTTTGCGTCCCGGCTTTTTGCTATTGGACCCGAGCTCGGTTCGAGCGCACAACGAAGGGTCCGTCTGCTAGTCCGCATTGTCTCCTGCTCACCTTCTCCCGGCCGCAGGCCGCGGGGGGTCCCCCAGAATAAAGTTGTCCGGGAATTTGCGTCCTAACCGTCCTAAGCGGCGTCAAAAGTAGTTAAGTCTTTTCTCAACAACGATTTATTTTAGGACGCAAAACTCAAAACCGTTGCGTCCTAGATCGTCCTAAGCGCGGTTTTGCGTCCTAAGCAGGCTCCAGGCCTCTCAGGGATCAGGCTTCAGGCAGCGCGATCGACGCGCGCACGGCGGACGCAGCTCTCGGCTCCGACTCAAACAAACGGTTCATTGAACCGCGAAGTCCTTGGGTGAGATGCGTGTGCTGGGTGTTGTCTCATGCGCGCAGGCTGGCGCGCCAGGTTACTCCTGTTGTGAATAGTTTTCAGTGTTCGGTGTTCAGTTTTCAGGGACCGATCGCAGGCATGCCCACGACGAGCGTGGGCATGGCACCCGCGCGAATTCCTTCTCAGGTCTCGCACCTATTACTGTACACCTTTGTGACCATTTGTCAAGGGCCAGAAAATGGCCGCGCGCGAGGGTGCAAGTTGGTCGGGCGCCGGTTGTTGGACAGCGCCCTGCGCAGTGCCACGCCGAGGGGGACGGGAGTCGTTTCCGGTCGGCGTCGCACCCTTGCGCTCGGTCGTTGCCCGGAAACGACTCCCGTCCCCTTGGCCCAGCATCCCACGTCGTGGCGCGGTGCGGTCGTGGTGAGCTCGTCGCTCGCGGGGATGGCACCGCTGGACAAGCCAGCAGTGGCACCCGACGGCCTGCGGCCGAGAAAGGAGATGCTTCGGCAAGCTCAGCACAGGACAGGAGAAAGGAGAGCAGGAGAGCGATGCCGCGGGACAGGTACATGTTTTCGGACGACGCTACTGGCCATCGCGGCGCCGCACACCGAAAAATGTACCAGCCCCCAACGTTGCCGTTCTCCCGCGACCACTATTGCACTTCGTGCACCAGCACCAGGTTGTGCCCGGCCCCTGCCAACCGTGTGCCCGACACCAATACGATGCGGTCGCCGGTCGCGAGCGTGCTTGAAGTCTTGCCCCAGGTTTCGATGTGGCGCACCAGGGCGCCGATCGCGTCGATCGGGGCGGCCAGCGGACGGACTCCCCAGTACAGGCACATTTGACGCAATGTCTGTTCGCGGTCGCTGGTGCCGATGGTCGGCACGAAATTCCGCTGCTTCGACAAGGCCAGCGCCGTGGCACCCGAGTGACTGGCCACGACCAAGAGCCGTGCCTTTAACTCGCGCGCCATCGCGCTAGCTCCCACAACCACCGCCTGGGTGACGGGTAGCACCCCGTCGACGCGACGACTCAAGTTCGGCGGCGCCGGAGGCAGGTGCGCGTACAGCTCCTCGGTGGCCCGGGCAATGCGGCTCATCGTCTCGACGGCGGCCCGCGGATAGCGGCCGATCGCTGTTTCGCCCGAAAGCATGCAGGCGTCGGACCCATCGAGTATGGCATTGGCGACGTCGCTGGCTTCAGCGCGCGTGGGGCGCGGGGAATTCTGCATGCTGTCGAGCATCTGCGTGGCGGTTATCACCGGCTTTTGTAACTGCCGGCACAGCGCCGTGATCCGCTTCTGCACGACCGGCACTTCGGCCACGTCGATCTCCACGCCCAAGTCTCCTCGGGCGATCATCACGCCGTCGGCCGCCTCGACAATCGACTCCAGCTCGTCGAGCGCCTCGGGTTTTTCGATCTTCGCGATGACCTTCAGCGACGATTCACGTCGAGCCAGAAACTCCTTGAGTTGCCGCACATCGGCCGCTGAACGGACGAAACTCAATCCCAGAAAATCGGCCTCGACGTCGGCCGCCCAGGCCGCGTGCTCCAGGTCGGCCGGCGTCATGGCTGGCGTGCTCAACTTCACACCCGGCAGGTTGACCCCTTGTCGGCTGCGGATCGTGCCGGCTTGCACCACACGGCAGCGGACGCCCGAGGGCTGCTTGGCAACGACCTTAAGCCCGACGGTGCCGTCGGCCAGCATCACGCGGTCTCCCACGCTCAGTTCGTCGACGAGCGTGGGATAGGTGGTCGTGAGTTGATTCGCGCCGTCGGACCGGTCGCCGCGCACCAGGGCGACTTCCTGATCCAAGGCCAGCTCGAGCACGTCCCCCAGCAGTTCGCCAAGCCGGATCTTTGGGCCAGCCAGATCGACCAGCATCCCCAAGGGGCGGTCGACGCGCTCGCTCGCGGCACGAATGGCGTCACGATGCGCCGCGTGCTCCTCGATCGAGGCGTGCGCCATGTTCAGGCGAAAGACCGAGACGCCGGCCGTGGCCAATGCGACGAGCTGCTCGACGTTGCCGCAGGCTGGCCCGATCGTGGCGACGATCTTGGTGCGAGCCAGCCAGGCCGCCGATCCGCTTGATGCCACATCCATGGTGCGTGCCTTCAAGTTGAGCGGATGGCGGGTTTGGCAGGTGTACGAGCGGCCTCACTTTAACAGGATTCTGGTGATGATTGTAGAGTCGGGCGGATTCGCAAGACAAACCGACGGCAACAAAAGTAATCGTTGAGCGCCACGGCTTCCGTGATGCCAGTGCGAGCCGCATCGATATCGATTGTCGATTCGCTGCGATGAATTCCCGTCATCGGTGACGGCGACGAAGTTGCCCGGCAATCAGTGTGAAGATGCCCAGTCCCGCCAACACAGCGCCACTTGGCTCAGGGACACTTGCGACTCGAAAGCCGGTGCCCTGATTCTCGTCCGTCGGGTTAGCGCCGGCGCGATCCGACGCCGACAGATTGAACGCCAGTGCGCTCCAACTGCCCCCCCGATTAATTCGGGCGCCGCCCCCACTATTGTTGACGAGGTCATACTCCGTCTCTTGCCACTCGTAGACGTTGCCTCCTAGTCCCATCGCTCCATACGGGCTCAAACCTCCGGCCTGGTTGACATCGTTTGGGCCTTGATTGACCGGCTGCTTGTAAATCGCAGTACTGGCTGCAGTCCCGCCGGCAACAGCGGTTGGTGCAGTATCGCTTCCCGTCGGGTAGTTCCAGTAACCACCCGCGCCGCCACTTGCGTTCGGATCGTAATACGCCGCTTTGTACCATTCATCGACGCTCGGCAAGAAATAGCGTGCCAAGCTGTTGCGGAACGGGTTCGAGGAGTTGAAACCCGCATCGCCAGAGACCCACAGCGAAATATTCTGGCTGGCACTGTAACCAACATCACCCGGCTGCGTGCCGAACTTGTATGCCGGCGAATACCCTTGGCTGGTATTGAGCCAATTCGCAAAGCGTGCTGCCTCGTTCCAGTTCACGCCGGTCGCTGGTCGATCGATGCCGTTGCCACCGTACAAGCTCATGTCAGCCAGCGTGATACCGAGCGCGCCTTCTGAACTGGCCTTGGTCACCATATCCCGGCTGACTTCGTACTTACCAATGTTGTAACCGTAAGCAACCGAGCCGGCAGGATTCGGATTGCCGGTCGCATCGGCCGCGTTCCCGGGATTACCGATCTGCACGAACTCCATCGCGAATTGATTGATCCCCGTGCCAAAGGTCACTGAACTGGCGTGCGCATCGGCGCTCGCCATCAGGGATGCAACCAAGACTGCGAAACACGGTGCCGTGCGAAGGATCTTCATTTGCTTTCTCCCGATATGATGGGGGGGACACCGGTACCGGAATCGCGCGCGTCGCGGGATCACCCCGAAGTCGGCTTGCGCTCGCTCGTCGTAGGCGCAACACATCCCACGGCCGGCCAGGATCGCAAGTCGCGCTCGTCTGGTCGGGCGCAGGCGGCTCGCGACGGCTCGTTACCGAGGGCGTCTAATGGAAAATCAAGATTCACGACAAAACACCGACACCTGAGGGTCAAGGAATTCGATCCCGAGGCATCCGCGGCATGGGTCCGGCGGCGCCACGCGCTGTGCACCGACCTGGCAGGCGAGATGGAAACCCGTTCCAGGTCTGCAAGTTGCGATCCGTCCTACACGGTCGCTATGATCGTCGGATCGTGCCCGGCTTCGATCAGTCGGGCGATGCCTTTCGTCGGAATCCAGCGAGCCCAACTCCGGCGCCCCAGGAAGTTCTGACGTGCCGAGCCTCGGATCCGTGAGCCAGTGGATTGCACAAGCGAAGGCGGGGGATTTGTCCGCCCTGGCCCGGCTGCACCAGCGCTATTGGCCCGCTTTGGTAGGCCTGGCCCGGCACCGGCTGCACGGCTCGCCCATCCCGAGCGACGAAGAGGATATCGCCCAGCAGGCCTTTTTGGACTTCTACCACGCGGTCCAGCGACAGCGGGTGCCAAAGCTGGTCAATCGTCAGCAGTTTCTGGCCCTGTTGTCGCACATCATTTCGTGCAAGGCCTGCAACGAGGTGACCCACGAACTGACCGCGCGCCGCGGTGGGGGCCGCGTGCAGCAAGGTTCGGCCATCACACGACTCGTCGACGACTCGGCTTACTCACCCTTGCAAGAGGCCATTCTGAAAGATTGCTATCAGAAGTACGTGGCGACCATGCCGGAGAATCTGCGCGAGTTTGCCGAGTTATTTCTGCAAGGTCATACGCGAGAGCAGATCGCCGCGGCGCTGGGCTGCGCCGATCGCACGGTCGACCGCAAGCTGGCGATCCTGCGCGAGTATTGGCAGAGCGTCGCGCAGCGCTGCTTGCGTGACGACGTGACAACTCTTTAGTTACCGCCCGACGTCGGTATCGAACTCGCGGCCGAGTCCGTTTTCCAAAGCAGAATCTGGCCATGCCCCGCTGGCGTGCGACCGGCGATGCCCAGCGTATCTCCTGCGGGCGAGAAGGAGAGATCGAGAACCGTACCGAGCCGGGTCTTGAAGCGCGCCAGCTCCTGCCAGGTCGGCACATGCCACAGGGTCACCGCGCCGGTACCCGATCCCACGGCAAGTGACCGACCATCGGATGAAAACGCCAGCGCTCGTGGTCCGCCGTCGATCGACTCCAGACGCCCAACTTCCGCGTTCGTTGATCGGCAATCCCATACACGGACGATGCCTTCGTTACCGCAAGCGACCAAATGACGGCCGTCTGGACTGATCACTTCCGCCGTAAACAAAGTCTGTGGGCGTTTGAACTCGACGACCGTTCGACTACGACCGTCGGCGATGGAAACCGCATCGACGCGGATGTTCTTCATTGTCCAGGCGGCGATCTCATCGCCTGGCGCCCTGAATTCGAGCTTGTTGATCTCTTCAGAAGTGCCTTCCCGCGTCCAACGCAGCCGACCGGACGGCAAATCGTACAGCTCGAGTCGGCCGCTGCGATAGCCGAGGGTCAGCAAACTCGCGTCGGAGTTTAGCGCGAGCGACAGCACGCCCGGCTTGGATTGGATTGAGCCAGGCAACCGCACGCCGTCCGCATCGTAAAGACAGATATCGGAGGGACCCTGTGGCACCCCTGGACCAACCGAGTTCGTCCAGGCAACCGCCAGCACGTCGGCCCGTTGCGCGGCGCACCAATTCACTACGGAAGGTCGCCCGGCAATCGGGCTGCGCAGGACCGTCGGCGATTGATTTCCAGATTGCGTACAAAGCTCGTAACCCCGGTTATTGCTGCTCACCGTCCACGCGAGACGTTGGCTGTCGCGCAAAAGCAGACGAGAAACTTCGTCAGGCATTTCTGCTAACGGCGTCTCTAGTTGATCGAGGCGGTGGCGCCAGAGCCGGAGCGTGCCGTCGCCAGCCGAGCTCACCACGCCCATGCCGTCGGGCAACCAGGCCACGCACCAAACGCGTGAAGTGTTTCCGCCGAAGGACTCAATCTGGGTTTGACCGGCGAGATCCCAGATGCGCACTGAACCATCCTTGCCGGCGGAGGCCAGCCTGCTATCGTCGGGTGAGAACTCGACGGCCTGCACGCTCTCGATGTGCCCTGCGAGCCGGCCACGCAGCGTGCGCGATGCGAGGTCCCACAAGTAGATATCCTGCGTTTGGGTACCCGTGGCCAGCAATCGGCCATCGTGCGAACAGGCGACCGAGTAACCGGTCGATGGATGTGTTCCGATGATTTCACCGGCGCCGGAGGCCAAATCCCACAGGCGCACGGTTTGGTCGGTGCCAGTTGATGCCAGCCGAAGCCCGTCGGGCAAGAACACGAGCGACTCGATCGTCGAGGTGTGGCCTGGCAACTCCCGCTGCAGCTTGCCGTCGAGCGACCAAATTCGGATGACATTGTCGCGCCCGCCGGTGGCTAGGCGGTCTCCCTGGGGCGAAATCGCCCCGCACAGCACCCAGTTGGCGTGCGCGACGAAGTTGCCGATTTCGCTGCGGCGGTCGATGTTCCAGATGCCGACGGTTCCGTCGTCGGTTCCGACGGCCAGTGTTACGCCGTCGGGAGCCAGCGCCACGAAGTTCAGCTCCGCGGAATACTGCTTGAGGATTTCGTGTCGAGATGGGTCGGCGACGCTCCACAAGCGCAGGGTGCCGTCACGCCCTGCGCTCACGATTCGTTGGCCGCCATCGATCACGCGCACGGCATACGCATCCTGAGTGTGACCCCGAAAAACAACTTCGTTGGGCCGGCACAGGGACCACAGCAGCTTCCAGGTGAATTCGCGGCGATCGTGTTGCGCGGAGGTCGGCAAATGCCGCTCCAAGCGACGCGAGGCATCGAAGACGTCCCCAGCAGCGTACGCGCGCGCTGCCAGACGCACGTCCGTGGCATAGACCATCGCTTCGGCCCGCTCGCGCTCAGTGTCGCTGGCGACGCGCAGCTCGTCGGATTGCCGGCGCGCGGCGTCCGCTTGTGTCAACGCGATCTGCAACTGCCGCGTGTGCCACCAAATACCGACCGCCGCGAAGGCGACGGCTGCGATGGCCGTGGCCAATGCGGCGGCAACTGCGGGCCTGCGGCGCGTCCATTTCACCGCCTTCGAGATCGGTCCGACCGGTCGGGCGGTGATCGGCTCACCGTGCAACCAGCGACGCAAGTCGTCGGCCAACGCCTCGGCCGTTTGGTAGCGCTGTGCTGGCTCTTTGGCCAGGGCTTTCAGGCAAATGGTTTCTAGTTCGCGGGGAAGCTTCGGCTGCAAATGTGCTGGACGGACGAGGTCGAACACGCGCACTTGTTCGAGCGTCTCCAGGTGAGTCGCGCCGCGGAACGGTGGCCGGCCCGTGAGCATTTCATAGAGGATCGCCCCCAACGAGTAGACGTCGGTCGTGGGAGTGACGAGGTGCGCCTGGCCGGCCGCTTGCTCGGGCGCCATGTAGCTCGGCGTGCCGAGCGCCACTCCGCTCAACGTGAAACCCGAGTCGCTATCGAGCTGTTTGGCCAAGCCAAAATCGGCGATCTTCGCCGTGCCATCGGCCGCCATGAGGATGTTGGCCGGCTTCAGATCGCGGTGGACGATGCCGTGCTGGTGAGCCACATGCACGGCCAGAGCCAGATTGTGGATCAACTCGGCCGCCCGCCGAGACCGCTGAGGGACACCACCCAACTTTTGCGACAGGCTGCCTCCTTCGACATATTCCAACACATAGAAGGGCAAGCCCTCGTGTTCGCCAACTTCGTAGATCTGCACGATGTGGGGATGTTGCACGCGCGCGATGGCTTCGGCTTCGAGACGAAACCGGGCAAGTTGCTCGGGGCCAGCGAAGGAGCCCACGAGAATCATCTTGAGCGCCACGGTCCGTTTCAGTGCGTGCTGACGCGCCTTGTACACCACACCCATGCTGCCGCGGCCGAGCTCGACGACAAGCTCGTAGCCGATCACCCGCGGCAGCGCCTGGCCACTTGGCAATTCAGTTTCTGAAGCGCGAGCCGATGCATCGTTCGACGCGAACTCAGAGGGTCGGCAGCCGCACTGCGATGGGTCGGCCGCCGAGGGCGCGAGCAGCGGCAATTCAGGAAACTCGGCCCGGTAGTCGTCCCAGGTTCGCGGCAGGCCGCGGAGAGAACGATAGGCCTGGTCGATGCGAATGAGCTCTTCCAAGAGTTGGGCACGCTTTGCGGCAGATTCGCCGGAGACGAATTGGGCCAGATCAGGCGCCACGCCGCCTTGCCAAGCTGCCTCGAACTGGTCAGCGAGCTGGTCGATCCACAGCGCGCCCTGTGCCTCCTCGGATCGGAAAAAGCGATCGTGGCTGGTGGACATTACACCCAACCCTTCGCGTGCCAGCAGCTTGGAAGGCGCGGCCTTACTGTAACGTGGCGGCGCGAACTCAGTCGACCACTTCGTGCCGAATGCCGGATGGCACGCGTTCGACCCACAATCCGGCTGGCCAGATTCGGGCTTGGTCCGGGGCGTCGGAACCCGTCAGGTCCCCTCAAAGGTGGGATTGGAGCAACGGGCCGATTCTGTAGAATACCTACCGGTCGGTATATGACTGCAACCTGTCACGAGAGCTGAAATTCGCCCAGCTAACTAGCCCGCATTTCTCACCAGCCATCTGCTACGCGGAGCCCAAGTCGTTGGATGGCGGCGTCGCCGGGTGCGTCTCGATCCTCAACGTATGAGCCAATACGCTTCCGGTCGATCCACACTCTGCTTCTTGCCATCCAAGCACTTAACTCCGCTCGCGACGAAGTTGGTGAGAAATGCGGGCTAGCTGTCGACGCGCTACGGCTCCCCCGCCCCCCGGTTGCCACTCGGCCCCACCCCACGACCGCCCGTTTGATTGTCATGCCCGCCGACGTGCAACAAGCCGAATCGACCAGCGCCGTGGCACGGCACATTGCCAGCGTCGCGGCGCGGCTGTTCGCCGAGCGGGGCTTCGATGCCACGAGCGTGCGGGACATTGTCGAAGCGGCCAACGTCACCAAGCCGACGCTCTACTACTACTTCAACAGCAAACAAGGGCTGGCCGAGGCGCTGTTGAGTCGTCCGCTGGCGGCGCTGGTCGACGAGATGCGGCGGATCGTCGCGAGCACGAGCGACCCAGTGGCTCGCTTGGGCGCCATGCTCGAAGCGCAGTTCGCCTTTTGCCGCGATGACGCCGAGCGAGCGCGGTTCGCCTACGCGGTCTTCTTCGGACCCAACAGCTCGGCGCGTTGGGCAGAGCTCAACGAGTACGGCCGCGCGCTGTCCGACTTTATGTCAGAGACGGTCGAGGCGCTGGTGCAAAGCGGCCTGATTGCGGCTAGTACCGCGTCGCGCTGCACCATGGCGGCGCGCGGCCTGGTAACTGTGCATACGCTTGATTTTCTGTATCGCGAAGCCGAGCTGCCGCCGGGCCTGGGTCAGCGGCTTGTCGACGACTTGTTGAAAGGATTCGCCGCCCGTGGCGATGCGCCCGATGCGGCGCCCGGCTGGCGGCGTGGAGAACTACCTCGATGAATGCGTTGCGTTGGCTCTTGGCGCTGGCACCGATCGTCGGCCTGAGCTGGCTTTCAGGCTGCACTCACGAAGCAGACGAACTATCGTCGGCCGCAGCCGAGGTTAAGCCGGTTTCGGTCACCGTCGGCACCGCCGAAGAGCGGGAGCAGGAGCTGGCGATCGACATCGTCGGCTCGCTCAAGGGTTGGGAAGAAGTCAAGCTCGGCTCGAAAAAATCGGGGCGCGTCGTACACACGTTGCACGACGTTGGCGATCGCGTGCAGGCCGGCGAGCCGCTCGTGAAGCTCGAGACAGTCAACGCCAAGCTGGCCGTCGAGCAAGCGCAGCGTCGGCTGGAGACCGAGCTCGCGAAACTGGGGCTGACCAGACCGCCGTCGACTGAGTTCGATGTCCGCACGATTCCAACGGTCGTGCAGGCGCAGATCGCGCTGGAGCGGGCGCAAAAGAACTTCGCGCGGATTCGCGAATTACACAGTCGCAACGTCAGCACGATCGAAGCCTTCGATAACGCTGAGTTCGAAGTCAAGGAACGCCAGGCGGCCTATGACGCCGCCGTGCTCAACGCTCGGGCGACGCTGGCCGCCGCCCATGCCAGCCGCGTGGAGCTCGAAGTCGCCCGCCAGGCGCTCGATGATCTGGAAATTCGCGCTCCCGAACCGTCGCACAATCCGCCCGGCGTCGCTGGCCCGCTGGTCTACGCCGTCACTAAGCGCCTGGTGGCCGAAGGCCAAATGATCCGCGAAGGGGACGCCGTCGCCGAACTGACGATTGAGAATCCCTTACGGTTGTGGGCCCCGGTGCCCGAGCGCTTCAGCCCTTATATCGCGGTCGGCCAGGCGGCGCGGGTCCATGTCGCGTCTCATCCCGATCGGTCGTTTCCCGGCGCCGTGGCCTGGGTGAACCCGGCCGTCGATCCCGACAGCCGCACGTTTCAAGTCGAAGTGAGCGTGCCCAACGACGAGCACCTGTTGCGGCCGGGCGGCTTCGCCAAGCTCTCGATCGTGGTGCGGCGCGAGCCGCGGTTAATGGTACCGGCCGAAGCGATCGTGCGGTTCGCCGGCGTCACGAAGCTGTTCGTGCTCCGCGACGGCCACGTACATGCCGTCCCTGTCGAGACTGGCTTCGAGTCCGACGGCCGGGTCGAGATCGAAGGGGAAGTACCCCCCGGCGTACAGGTCGTGACCACGGGTCAAAGTCAACTGGCCGATGGCACGGCGGTGGTGGTGCGCCAGCGCTCGAGTGCTGCGAGCGGGCAAGCAGGAGAGGTCAACAGCTCTGGCCCACACAGCGACGGTCCGCCACCGGCTGCCGCTGAGGCTCCCTCCGCGGCGCCGAACCCGTCGGCGGCCGATCCCAAAGCCCGCTCGATCTATTGAGCTAGCGCGTAGTGAGTCGTACGGCATGAGTATTTCCGAGATTTGCATCCGCCGTCCCGTGTTCGCCTGGGTGCTTGTGAGCGCTCCGGTCGTGCTTGGTTTGTTGTCATATTCGCAACTGGGGGTCGATCTGTTCCCGAATGTCGACTTTCCGGTGTGCGCCGTGACGACGACGCTGGCTGGCGCTAGCGCCGAGGAAATCGAAACTTCGGTCACCAAGCCGATCGAAGATGCGATCAACACCGTGTCGGGCGTCGACCAGATTCGCTCCACCAGCCTCGAAGGGATATCGGTCGTCACCGTGCGGTTTTTGCTGTCGACCAACGGCGATGTGGCCACACAAGAGGTGCGCGACAAAGTCGGCGCGGTCGTGAACTTGCTCCCTGAAGGGACCGAAAAACCGGTTGTCGACCGCTTCGAGACCGACGCCGTGCCGGTGCTGACGATCGCCGTGTCGGGGCGCCGCGACCTGCGAGAAATCACCGAGCTGGCCCGCAAGCAAATCAAGGAACGTATCGAAACCGTCAACGGCGTGGGGGCCGCGCAGCTCGTCGGCGGCCGCACCCGGGCGATGAACGTCACGGTCGACACCGATCAACTGGCCGCCTACGGCATCTCGATCGAAGAAGTGCGACAGTCGCTGGCCCGACAAAACATGGAAGTGCCAGGGGGGCGCGTCGCCCAAGGCCCCCGCGAGCTCATGTTGCGCACGCTGGGGCGGCTGACCACGGCCGATCAGTTCCGCGATTTGATCGTCGTCAACCGCGGTAACTACCCGGTGCGAATCCGCGATCTGGGGAGCGCTGAAGACAGCTTCGAGGAACCCCGCTCGCTCGCCCGGCTCGACGGCCAGGCCGCCGTCAGCGTGGTGGTGCAGAAGAAGTCGGGCACGAACATCGTGCAGGTGGTCGATGCCGTCAAGAAGAAGCTCGATTCGCTTAAAGCCGCGCTCCCGCCCGACATCAAGCTCGAGATCATCCGCGACCAGTCGCGGTTCGTGAAAAAGTCGATCGAAGAGGTGAAGTTTCACCTGCTCCTGGCTGGCGCGCTGGTATCACTGACGATCCTGCTATTCATCCGCGACTGGCGCACCACGTTGATCGCGACGCTGGCGATTCCCACGTCGATCATCCCCACGTTCGCCTTCATGCACTACATGGATTTCACGCTCAACAACATCACCATGTTGGGCTTGATCCTGGCGATTGGCATCGTGATCGACGACGCCGTGGTGGTGCACGAGAACATTTTCCGACTGATGGAAGAACACGGCATGGACGGCATGGCCGCCGCCCGCCAAGGGACGCGCGAAATCGCGTTGCCGGTGCTGGCCACGAGCCTGTCGCTGGTGGTGATCTTCGTGCCGCTGGCGTTCATGGGCGGGGTCGTCGGGCGGTTCTTCTCCAGCTTCGGGCTGACCGTGGCGTTCGCAGTGACAATGAGCTTATTTGTGTCGTTCACGCTCACGCCGATGCTCTGCAGCCGCTTCCTCAAGCTCGAGCCGGTCGGTCACGGCCATAAAAACTCGAAGTCAGGCTTCATCTATCGCGCGATCGACGGCGCCTACGGGGTACTGTTGCGCTGGTCGCTGTGGCTCAAGCCGGCCGTGGTCGTCGTCACCTTGCTCGTGATTTTTTCGACCGCACCTGTAGCCAAGGTAATGGGCGTGGCGCTGATCCCGCGCGACGATCAAAGCGAGTATGAAATCAGCGTCCTCACGCCCGAGGGCTACACCCTCGATCGCACCGATCGCGTGCTGCGCGAATTGGAAGACCGCTTGCGCGAGCTACCCGGCACCCAGCACGTGTTCACCACGATCGGCAGCACGCAGCGTACGGCCAAGGGGGAAGGGAGCGTCACGCGGGCGTCGATCTACGTGCGGATGAAAGAGCTCGAAGAGCGCGACTATACGCAGTTCGCCGTGCAGCAGCAGGCCCGCGTGTTGCTCGAAGACTATCCCGACTTGCGCGCCAGCGTCAACGATGTGTCGCCGTTCCAGGGAACGCAGCGCGCACAGATCTTTCAGGTCGAGCTGGCTGGCCCCGACCTGGAGAAGCTGGCTGAGTACTCGGACGAGCTGATGAAGCGTTTCCGAGCGCTGGGCGGCATGACCGATCTCGACACGACGCTCTCGCTGCGCAAGCCCGAGGTGCAGGTCGCCATCGATCGCGAGGCGGCCAGTCACATGGGGATCGCGGTCGGCACGATCGCCGACACGCTGCGCATTCTGGTCGGCGGGATGCCGGTATCGGTCTTCCGCGACGAGGGCGAACAGTACGATGTCTGGTTGCGCGCTCGGCCCGGCGATCGTTCGTCGATCAAAGACCTGTACGGGCTGGGTGTCTATTCGCCGCGCCTGGGCATGGTGTCGCTATCGAACCTGGCCAGCTTGAACGAAGAACGCGGCCCGACGGAGATAGAGCGCCTCGATCGCCAGCGCATCGTGACCGTACTGGCCAACCCCGAGGGCATCCCCCTGGGCGAGGCGATCAACCGGGCCCGCACCGTGCTGGCCGGCATGAACCTGCCGCCGCAGTACAGCTTCACGTTCGGCGGACAGGCCGAAACGCTCAACGAAACGTTGTATTACTTCGTGATCGCGTTCGTGATGTCGATTGCGTTTATGTACTTGATTCTGGCGGCCCAGTTCGAGAGCTGGTTTCAGCCGATGTCCATCCTGATGGCCCTGCCCGTGACCATCCCCTTCGGCATGCTGTCGCTGGTGCTGATGCGCACGCCGATGGATATCTACGCGATGTTCGGCCTCTTCATGCTGGTGGGCATTGTCAAGAAAAATGGTATTCTGCAAGTCGACGCCACGAATCAACTCCGCGCCGCCGGCGTCGAGCGCAACGAAGCGATACTGGTCGCCAATCATAAGCGGCTCCGCCCGATCTTGATGACGACCGTGATGCTCGTCGCCGCGATGATCCCCATTGCGTTGGGGCGCGGACCGGGAGCCGGCGCACGCGCCAGCATGGCCAAGGTGATCATCGGCGGCCAGTCGCTGAGCCTGGTGTTGGCGCTCTTGGTCACGCCAGTGTTCTACGCATTGCTCGATAGCCTGGTGCAGTTCGCCAGGCGGAAGGGAATTCGTTTCAGCGTACACCGGTCGGAGGAGCCTGAACCCAGCGGGCTCGTCGTCGCGCCAGTCGGCATCGACGGAACCCACGCTCCCGCGACGATAGCGCCGGCCGCAACGCCCGACTCGCAGTCGCGTCTCGTCGGTCCGCCGCACAAGGCGCCTGGCGTTCGCGATCGTGTCAAAACGCCGCACTCGCCCGACGACGAACCTCTCACGGCAGGCATCGGCTGAAGTGCCGGCCAGCGCCAGCGCTTGCCTTCTTCAAAGCTGCAGGTTCCACTCGTCGCGAGAGTATTTTTCGGCGACCAACCGTGCGGTCCGCGCGCTGATACGATCAACGCGATCCAGAGCGATCGATTCGGTTGCCTGCCACGCTCGCACTAGCGCCTCGCGGAGCACCTGGGCGGCAATCGGTGCGCTGGTGACAAACTCCGCGTGTCCCCGGTGCTCTCGATATGCCGGCTCGCGGGGCGGCGGAAGCAGATATTGCGACAACTTTTCGACGGCGAAATCGAACAACAGTGTGCCGTGATACAAGATCCAATCGCGGCGCACGCGCAGGCTGTTGCCTGAGATCTTGCACGTGCGGAGTCCAGCATCGTCAACCACATCGATTGCCAGGTCGCTCGTGCCGGCGCAGCGAACCGACGCTAGTACCGGCCGCAGCGCAGCCGCTTGCCGCTCAAGGACGGTGCGATGGGCTACATCGATAGCCCGCAATTCGGGGCGCAGCCGGCAGCTCAGCACCAGCGTATACATCAACGACCCAGGGCCAACGAGCACGGTGCCGCCGCCGCTGGGGCGCCGCAGCACAGGTACGCCGTCGCGCCGGCAGGCGGCCAGGTCGACTTCCGCCTCGGCACGGCAGCCGCGCCCCAGCACGACGGCCAGCCGATCCGCTTCCCAGAATCGCAATACCTCGTGAGCCGGTTCGCCGCCTCCCGTGCTCGCGCTGGCCTCCGCGTCCTCGAGTAGTGCTTCGTCGAACGCTAAGTTCTCGGCGGCCGTGGCGCAGGTGTGGTCGAGAATTCGCATATTTGGTCGATTCACGCGGTCGAATTGTCGCACGCCGCGAGGAGCCGTTGACGCTGGATAGGTGCCATCTAGACTGAGGAAATCGCAACCCCGTCCCGCCTGCTTGTCGCCCCACTCGCTGTCATGACCGAACCCGATGCTGCTCCTCAGACTGTTTCGGCCGCCGACACGCTGCCGCTGGTCGAGCCGCCGAATTTCGGCTTCATCGTGCAGTTGTTCGTCGTGCCGGCCGTGATCGTCGGCATCATCGTGCTCGTCTGGCTCGGATTCAACTGGCTGGCGCGCATGGGGGGCGATTCGTCGAGCTACGTGCGGGCCTTGGAACACGACAACCCTGCCCGCTGGCAGGCCGCGGTCAACCTGGCCAATGCCTTGCAACCTGCCAAGAGCCGGCTGCGCAAGGATGCGAAACTCGCCAGGGATCTCTCGGGCGTGCTCACGTCGGCTTTGGCCAACGAGCCCAAGGCGACTCTCGGCCGTGACGTCGATTCGGAGATCACGCTGCGGGTCTACCTTTGCCGAGCGCTGGGCAAGTTCGAGGTGGCGACAGGCCTCGAGGCTCTGCTGGCCGCGGCCACCACCGAGCGCAATGAGTCGGAACGGCCGGTCCGCCGCGCCGCGCTCGAAGCAATCGCGCAATTGGCAAGTCAAGTGCCCGACGGCCTGGCGCCGTCGCGCGACAAGCTGCTGCAGACGCTCGAGCAATGCGGCGGCGACGCCGATCCCGGCATTCGCGGCCGGGCTGCCTACGCGCTCGGCGTGCTTTCAGGAGATGCGGACGCAACCGAGCGCTCGGTGGCGCTGCTCGATCGACTGTTGGCCGATTCGGTGGCCGACGTGCGTTACAACGCCGCCACAGGACTCGCCCGCCATGGGCACGTCGAAGCGATCCCGGTGCTGGCCGAAATGCTCGATCCAGCGCGCGTCGGCGGGCTCGACACCGAACCGACCCCGGCGGCGAAGGCCCGCAAACAGACGATCGTCGCCGCCAACGCGCTCAAGGCCGCCGACAAAATGGCCGTGGCCGGCAAAGCTGCCGATCTCGTAGGGCTGCTGCCAGCGATCGAAGCGCTGTCGAAGAGCTCCAGCGACGCTGGAGTGCGCGACTACGCTCGGCAACTGGCGGAGAAGTTGGCCGGAACCGCCGCCGAGGCACCGGCTGCCAACTAGCGCGGTTGGCACAACCGCGGTGTCGCGAATCACGATTCGCGCGCGATCACCCGGTGGAAGTGCAACTCGACTTCGCGGTCGACTACCCGGCGCACCCCCTCGACCAGGCAATGCGGCTCGTTGTCCTCCTGGCCGCGCCGCACGACGTCGGTCAGCTTCGTCCCCGGCGGCACCGTGAACGTCGACTGGTGAATGATCTGGTTGCCGGCGTCGAGCTCCGGGACGATGAAATGGCACGTCGCCCCGAACGTGAGCATCCGCGCGCGGTACGCGTCTTCGTAGGGGCGCATCCCAGGAAAGCTCGGCAACAGCCCGTGATGCAAATTGACGATTCGCCCGCCGGCGTATTTCCAGCAACTGCTCGGCGGCAGCACGCGCATGTAGCGGGCCAGAATGATGTAGTCGACTTCGTACTTGTCGCAAAGCTGGATCAAACGCTCGTCGTCAGGAGCGCCTTGGTCATCGCCGACCGAGTGCCAGTCGACGCCAAATTGCTCGGCCAATGAGCGGCAATGCGGGCGGTTGCCGATCATCAGGGCCGCCGTTGCGAGGATTTTTCCGTCGCGAATCGCGCGCAACAGAGCTAGGGGCGGCTCAGTGCGAAATGTAGCGCAAATCGCCAGCCGCGGCAGTTCGGCCCTCAGCTCGGGCGACCAGACGCGGATCGACAGGTTTTTTTGCTGGCCGATCTGCTGCATGGCCCGCTCGAGTAGCGGGTACTGCTCGCGCTGCAGTTCGATCCGCAAGAGCATCGCGAACAAATGCTCCTCGTCGCGGTCGTACATCTGGATTTCGGCGATGTTGGCGCCCTGGCCGGTAACGTAGTGGACGATGGGATCGGCCAATCCGCGATTGTCGGGGCCAACAGCGGTGATGATGATGCGCATTAAACGAAAGCCGTCTGGTTTCCAGGTGTTGGCCGAGTTTCGCGGCCGGCTGCCTAAAGCCGGCTGGCCGCCGGCAGCGAGCGCACTTAGCGCCGAACCGTTAATCTTACCACCGCCAGAAGTGGCTGGCAGAATGTTGGTTACGGCATCGTGCCGGCCGATATCCAGCAGCGTGCTGGCCATTAGTCTTGGCGACCGAGTAGAATCGTTCGCCGACGAACGAATCTCATGCGCGATCTCGGAGTGTCGCCACGTCGAGGAGATGGGCTATGTCAGTGCGCGGCAACAGCGTCAACAGATCGCGGAAGCTGCATGCTGCCGAAATCATCGGGCTCGGCGTGGCCTTGATAGCGCTCTATGTGGTGGTTCCTTTCGCGCCACAAGCTGGCGCTCAGCAGACGCCGACCGACGATTCACGCGCCGCGGTTGCCGCGCCGCGCAAGATCGAAGATTTTCGATTGCCCGATTTTCGCGGCCATGAACATGCGCTGGCGGATGCTGCAACCTCACGACTCATCGTCGTTGCCTTTCTCGGTGTCGAGTGTCCGTTGGCAAAGTTGTATGCGCCGCGACTGCAAGCCCTGGACGAGGAGTATCATCCGCGAGGCGTGGCTTTCCTGGCGATCGACTCCAATCAGCAAGACAGCCTGACCGAACTGGCGGCCTTCGCCCGTACGCATGGACTGACGATGCCCGTCCTGAAAGACGCGGGGAACGTGGTCGCTGATCAATTCGGCGCCGAGCGCACGCCTGAAGTCTTCGTGCTCGACGCACAGCGCATGATCCGCTACCGCGGCCGCATCGACGATCAATATGGGTTTGCCAATAGCGGCGTGGCCTTCCAGCGCGACAAGCCAGTGCGCCGCGACCTTGCCGAAGCCATCGACGAGCTTTTAAGCGACAAGCCAGTCAGCCAACCGTCGACCGCTGCGCCCGGCTGCTTGATCGGCCGGGTACGCAAGCCCGATCCCACCAGCGAAGTGACCTACGCCAATCAGATCTCGCGTCTGCTGAACCGACATTGCGTGTCGTGTCACCGGCCAGGACAGATCGCGCCGTTTTCGCTGACGTCGTATGACGACGCGGTCGGCTGGAGCGAGATGATCGGCGAGGTCGTGGCGCGCCGCCGCATGCCCCCTTGGCACGCCGACCCAAGCTACGGCCACTTCGCCAACGAAGCGCGGCTCAGCGACGAAGAAATGGCCCAGGTTCGCGCTTGGGTCGACGCCGGAGCGCCGCAAGGAGACCCAAGCCAAACGCCGCCGCTGCCTGAATTCACCCCAGGCTGGTTCATTCCCCAGCCCGATGAAGTGCTCTTTATGCGCGACGAACCGTTCGATGTGCCCGCCGAGGGAACGGTACCTTATCAACGCTTTGTCGTGGACCCCGGCTGGAAAGAGGATCGTTGGATCAAGGCGATCGAGCCGCGCCCCGGCAATCCCAGTGTGGCGCATCACATCGTGATCTACCTGGCGACGCCGCGCGGACCGCGAACTGGCCCTGCCGGGCGCATCAAGAACGCGCTGTTGACCGCGACGGCACCAGGCGTGCGGCCGCACATCTGGGAGGACGGTCTCGCCCAGTACATTCCCGCCGGATCGAAGCTGATCTTTGAAATGCACTACACTCCCAACGGCACGGCGCAGCAGGATCGCAGTTGCGCCGGGATCATCTTCGCTGATCCCAAGTCGGTGCGCAAGGAAGTGGCCGTCCAGGTGGCAGGCAATACCACGTTCGCGATACCGCCGGGCGACGGCAACTACCAGATCGAGTCGTTTTATCCATTCCGGCAAGATTCGCTTATCCTCTCGATGTCGCCGCATGCGCATCTGCGCGGCAAGGACTTCCGCTACGACCTCGTGTTGCCCGACGGGCGAGTGGAAACGCTGCTGTCGGTGCCGCAGTACGACTTTGGCTGGCAGACGACCTACGTCCTGGCCGAGCCCAAGCTGGCCCCCAGGGGCTCGAAACTGCATTGCACGGCCCACTACGACAATTCGCCCGAGAATCCTTCCAATCCCGATGCCACGCAGCTCGTGCGCTTCGGCGAACAGACTTGGGAGGAGATGATGTTCGGCTGGTTTGACATGGCGCTGGTCGACCAGGACCTGCAACAGCCGCAAACAACCCTCACGCGGGCCGCCGAATTCGCCCAGCGCGTGAAAGACGGCACCGTTGGGCTCGATGACGAGATGCGCGCCGTCGCGCGGCAGGCCTTGCGCTCCCCGGAGGCCTTCGAACTGTTCTGCACCCGGCTTCAAGATCTGCTGCCGCAACTGGACCGCGTCTGCGTGACCTGGCTCGACAAGGATAAGCTGCGCGTGCTGCAGGCTTGCGAGCCGACCGAGCTGAAAACACCGCTGCGCACCGCCGGCAGTTTTGCGTTCGCCGAGGGCGAAGCGCTGGCTACTTACGGCGCCGCAACCGCGCCGCACGTTCATGCCGACCTGGCTCAACTCGATGGATCGCTGGCCAAACGGTTCGCCCACAAGGGGCTTGCCAGCAGCGCTCACGTTCCCCTATCGAGCGACGGCGTCGGCTACTCGGTGAATTTCTGGAGCACGGAGCGTGACGCCTTTTCGCCGGCCGCTGTCGAGTTGCTTGCCTCGCTGGTGCGCGAGATGGCAGGCGACTTTTGACGAACCCCTAGCTTACTTCAAGCGCCGTCTGCTCGACTCGCTCCCGGCGAAGGCTTGATCGATGAATCACACTCGCTGGCTCGTTGTGCTTGGCGCCCTGTTGGTGCAGCCATGCTTGGGGGCGATCTATGGGTGGGGAGTCTTTGTGCCAGCGCTCAAAGCGAGCCGCGCCGAGCTGACCGTCACGCTTTCTCCACGTCTGCTTGAAGTCGATCCCCCGGCGCATGCCGCCCTGGTCGCCGATTACCGCCGGCTCAAACAACAACTCGCCGCCGCCCATGCCTCGCAGCGCGAAGCCGCCGCTGCCGAGCTGGCCCGCTTTCTAGCCGACGAAGTGCCGCGCCGCATTCAGGTGTCCGATTCCGTTTGGGCACGCCACTACTATGGATTCAGCGGCAAGCAGGCGCAAGCCGTGTTCTCGACTGGCATCCTGGTCTTCGCCCTGGTGATGATCGCCGCCGGGCGCTGGCAAGATCGTGTTGGGCCGCGCGTGGTCGCCATGACCGGTGGGCTCGTACTGGCCACGGGTTACGCACTCGCCGCCGTCGCGGGTCCGAGTTTCCCCGCCGTGTTGCTCTCGGTTGGCGTGATTGGCGGCGCAGGCATTGGCCTGGGCTACGTCTGCCCGATCGCCGCCTGCGTCAAGTGGTTCCCCGATCTGAAGGGATTGATTACCGGCCTGGCCGTGGCGGGCTTCGGCGGCGGCGCGTTTCTGTTCATCAAGCTGGCCGGCGCCTGGGGAGGGCTCCTGGCCAGCTACGGCGTTCCTGGCACGTTCCTGGCGTATTCTTGTATCTTCGCGGTGGTCGTCTCTTGCGGCGCGCTATTGTTGCGAAATCCCCCGGCCGGCTGGCGTCCCGCCGGCTGGCAGCCGCGTGCGATCGCTCCAACCGGCGCCGACTTCGTGGCCGAATACAGCCAACTCGAGTCGCTCCGCACGTCGAGCTTCTGGATGCTCTGGCTGGCGTTCATGTTCGCGTCGAGCTGCGGGCTGATGGTGATCGGTTCGCTCAAGGACTTCGGCGTTCGCGAAGGGGGCCTCAGCGACGCCGAAGCCGAAGGCGCGCTTGGGCTGTTGGCACTGTTCAATGCGGCAGGACGCATCGCCTGGGGTTCGGTGTCGCAATGGCTCGGCGCCCGGCGCACGCTCGCGGCCATCTCGCTGTTGCAAGCCTTAATGGTTTTGGCATTAATGCGCATGGGGGGGCGCGTGTGGACGCTGGAGATCGCCGCCTGCTGGGTCGGCATGCAGTTTGGCGGCAACCTGGCGCTCTTCCCGCTCTTGACCGCCGAGTACTTTGGCGTGCGCCACTTGGGCGCCAACTACGGACTCGTCTTTACGGCCTACGGCGTCGGGGGAGTGCTCGGCCCGATGTTGGCCGGAGGAGTTTGGGACGTGCTGGGGTCTTACGAATGGGCTTACCTCCCGGCAGCCGTGGGCTGTTTGCTTGCCATGACACTGGCAATCGTGATGCGACCACCGCGCAATACGCTACGCAGCGCATAGCGCCACGGACTACGAACACATCGCCGCGCCAATCGACGTCAGAAGTAGGTAACTCAGCCAGGCTGCGCCAGCCACGACCATCCCGATCGCCAGCAGGGCCAGCCCCACGATCAGCCAATCGCTCCAGTGCTGCCCGCGCCGGCCCGATTGCCCAGCGACGAGCGCACGTTCGAAAAGCGCCAGATTTCGCACGTTGGCCTTGAACCAGACGTCGAATACGTCCCCCAAGATCGGCACCGCCCCCAAGAGTGCGTCGACGAGCACATTGACCAGCATGCGGGCGACCACGATCCGCGGCGCGCCCAGCCGCTGCGCGGCGACAACGACATACAGCGAGATCGCTGTCGTCAAAGCATCGCCCACGCCTGGAATCAGCCCGATGATCGGGTCCAATCCGATTCGCCAGCCCACGACCGGCAGCTCGAACGCCGTATCGAGCAACCGGACCAGGAACTTGATCCCTTGGTAGTGCTGCTGCGCCTCGCGCGTGGGATCGCTCTGCTGCCAATGGCTTGCGCCAGGGGAGCGAAATTCCGCGGGGATCGCCGTCGGGTCGAACGACATTTTGGCAGTTTAGCCTCCTCGATCCTGCCGAGAAGTGCAAAGCTCATGCCGTAAGTGCCCTGCTGGCGATCGACCCGCCACTCGTCAACAGCCAGTCGCCGCATCGCTCACGCGCGGCGCGTCACTGCAAGTTTGTTGATAGTTGTGCAGTGAATGAACCAACTGGAGCACTTCCGAATTGGATTCCGGCCTCCGATGGTCGGCCGGGGGGCCATTCTCGGCGCAACGAGGAATAGTACAAGAGCCGGGCGAATCTGGAGTCGAGACAACGATGGAACCTTGGCCGAACTGCTGCTACCGTATAACCGCTCCGCGCGGCGCGGAGAAAAGCGTATTACGCCCGACGTAGCCGGCGAACCCACGTCTGAGTCGCTAGTTCGCTAAGGACCACCGATGCAATTTCGAGACACCATCCGCTACCGAATCTGGCTGACCGTCAACCTTGTTGTGGCCATGACGCCGCTGCCGTTGCTGGCCGATCCGGCCGGCGACGACTCGTGGGCCAAGGTCACCGAGGACTCCCGCGCCATCAGGATCGAGACTGCCGAGCTCGAAGCGGTCATTCCCAAGCACGATCCCAAGCACTGGATGACCGGCATCGAAAAGGGGTCATTCGTCGACAAGGCGACCGGCTTTCACGAAGTCGGGGATGGGCTGATGGTCGTCGACTGGCTGATGGAGGCCGGCAGCGACGCCGAGTGGAGCCAACAGGTGATCGCCACCGACGGCAACGGAGTCGGCCGCTATAGCTGGTATGAGAACGAGACCGATCCCGCGCGCCGTGAATATGTTCGTATGGCGCACGGCACCAGCCATCGCAAGCGGATGGTCGAGGGGCCGCAGCTCTGCCATCGCATGAAGCCGGTCGAGCCCGAGATTATCCGCGGGAAAGACTATGTCGCCGTGAAGACAACATATCAGTTCGAATATGCCGCGCCAGGACGCAAGCCCGGCTCGCGCTGGACGCAGTTGGTCGTGTTTCCCAAAGGCCAGCGATTTTTCGTGCTGATGGATAAGATCGACAGCGTTAACGCCTCCGAAGAGATGTTTCTGCGCAACGACACGCCGGGCTGCGTGCGCCACGAACAGGGGGATACCTTCAGCGAAATGTACTTGAGCTATTTGAGTGGCCCCCAGGGGCTGCGGATTCCGTCGAGCGAGTTCTTCGCGCCGTTTCCGCCCGATTTGAAGTTCGGCTATCGCCGTGACATGCATCAATTGCCCAAGAGCTTCATCCGCGCGTATCACCTGCGCGACAAGGCGACCGGCAAGGATGGCCCCTGGCTGGCTGGCCTGACCCTCGATCCGTCGATCGTTTACGAAGCGTGGTGCAGCCAGCGTCCCGGCGGCATCATCGTGATGATCGAAGAGGTCTACGGCCGGCCGATCAAGGCAGGCCAGTCGTTTAGCGCGGCCCACATCGTCGGTTACTTCGACACGATCGAGGCCATGCACCAGACGTACGATCGCTACCAGGGGCACACGGCCGTGAGCGTCAATCCGTCGGGCTGGAGGCTGGAGAAGTAATTCGCCCCGAACGCGTTGCGGCGGTGGGCGGCGAACCAAGGCCGTTAACTCAGCAACACCTGCAAGTCCTCAGTCGTGAGGTTGCGGAGCAGGCTGTTGTCGGCCGTGATGATGGCCTCGGCCAGGTCGCGCTTTTGATCCTGGAGTTGCAGGATTTTCTCCTCGACGGTGTCGCGGGCGATCAAACGGTAAGCGAACACGTGCCGCTGTTGGCCGATGCGGTGCGCGCGGTCGACCGCTTGCGCCTCGACTGCGGGATTCCACCAGGGGTCGAGAATGAACACGTAGTCGGCCGCGGTGAGATTCAAACCCTGCCCGCCCGCCTTGAGACTGATGAGAAACAGCGGACAAGCGGGGTCGGTCTGAAAGCGCTCGACTTTGGCCTGTCGTTTGACGGTGCGGCCGTCGAGATACTCATAGACGATGCCGCGGCCGTCGAGGTGTTCGCGGACGATCGCCAGCAGGCTGGTGAACTGCGAGAACACGAGCGCCTTGTGCCCTTCGGCCAGCACTTCGTCGAGCTGGTCGAGAAGCGTTTCGAGCTTGGCGCTGGAGCTCTTGGCCAGTTTCTTGTCGAGCAATCCGGGGTGGCATGCCGCCTGGCGCAGGCGGAGCAGGGCTTCGAGCACGTGGATTTTTGCCTTGTTGACGCCTACATCGCTGACCCGCGCCAACAAGGTGCGGCGATAGTGCTCGCGCAGCTCGTCGTACTTAACGCGTTGATCGTTTTCGAGCTCGCAGTAGAGCGTCTGTTCGGACTTCGGCGGCAGATCGGTGAGAACCTGCTGCTTGGTGCGCCGTAGCAGAAAGGGGCGCAGCGCGCGGGCCAAGAGCGCGACGTCTTCGCGCGTGTCGTCGGAATTGGCGGCGCGCTTCCCGTTGCGGCCGGCGGCCAGCAGGTTGTTGAGTCTCTCGTGGCGGCCAAGCATGCCGGGATTGAGAAACTCAAACAGCGACCACAACTCACCCAAGTGGTTCTCGACGGGCGTGCCGGTCACGGCCAGGCGGCGCCGCGCCGGCAACAAGCGACTGGCTTTGGCGGCCTGCGAGCCGGCGTTCTTGATGGCCTGGGCCTCGTCGAGAATGGCGACGTCGAACTCGAGCTCGCGCAACTTGGCGATGTCGCGGCGCAAGGTGCCGTACGTGGTAACCACCAAGTCGTGGTCGGCGAACAGCTCCAAAGCGCCGCGGCGCTCCAGGCCGGTGTAGTCCAACACCCTTAGCTCGGGCGTAAACCGTCGCGCTTCTTCCAGCCAGTTGAAGACGAGACTGCGGGGGACCACGACAATCGACGTGGTCGGCTCCGAGCTCTGTCGCTTGCGCCCCCGCTTGTCCAGGCGCTGTCGACGGCGCTGTTCGAGCCAGGCCAGGATTTGCACAGTCTTGCCCAGGCCCATGTCGTCGGCCAGGCAGCCGCCGAAACCGAATTCGTCGAGAAAGTGCAGCCAACCCAGACCGGCGCGCTGGTAGGGGCGCAGTTGGCCGACAAACGACGGCGGCGCTTCGCGCGGTTGGATGCCTTCAAATTGCCGCAGCCGCTCGCGCAGCGCGGCAAATTGCCGATCGACTCGAACCTGGTCGTGCGGTTGCGCGGCCAAAAGCGCGTCGAGCAGCGCCCCCTGACTCGGCACGAAGCGCAGGGCCTGCTCGTGCGGCTTGCCGAGGGCCACCAGCGGCGCAAAACGCTTGAGCCACTGGTCGGGGAGCATCCCTTGCGAGCCGTCGCCCAGTTGCACGTAATGCTGCCCGGCCTCAACCGCGGCGAGCAATTGCGGCAGGCTGGCTTTGACCCCTCCAAAATCACAATCCGCCACCAGGTCGAACCAGTCGACACCACTGGTGACGCTGATCTCGAAACTGCCGGGCCGGCGGACGGTTCGCCCCTCCGCTTCGACGTGCCAACCCGCGCGCGAAAGTTCGAGCACGGCCTTGTTCAAGCTCGCGGGGGCCAGCAAGCAGTCCGCGTCGTAGCCGTACCGCTCGCCGTCCTCAACGCCGACCCGTCCTAACTGAGCGAGCGCCGCGGCCTCGGCTTCCAGATCGCGCCGCACGACGCTACGCGACGCGCGGTCGAACCAGGCCAGCGGACTGTCCGGGCGCGCGACCTGATCGCCATATCGAAAGCTCAAGTGACATTCGAGCTGCCACTTCCATTTCTCTTTCGGCTTGACGATTCGCAGGCAGGGGACCGGCGCGACCGTTCGCTCCTGCCAGTTGAGCTCGGATGGCAATTCGCTAGGGGGCTCAGGCAGGGTCGCCAAGTGCTCGACGAGCAGTGCTTCGTCCTTCACCGGCACCGTCAACGGGCCCGCGCGTAGCGCCGCGATCCAGGAGAACTCCGCTTTGCAATCCAGTAGCGCGATCCGATCGGCGAAAATCACCAAGCCGTGCGCCAGGAGCAGCAACGGCGTCTGCAGCGCAACGACTTCATCGCCGCGGCGCAATCCACCAACGAATTGCCAAGCCTGGCCGTCGGCCGATCGACTCACCTCAAGTTCGAAACGGTAGGGCGGACTGTCATCCCAGGCGAGCAGGTGTACTTCTTGCTCGCGATTGGCGCCATCGTTTTCGAGCCAGCCGAAGCGTCCCGAAGCGCACAGCGCCGGCAACACGGAGTCGAACAACGCGGGGCGCAAGAACACGTCGGTGAAATCGGAGCGAGTCCCGTAGTTGCCAAACGAAGACCCGTAAGTCTCACGCACCTGGTTGCCGGCGAGCATGCTCACCAGGCGGCGCTCTTGGGGATCGGCGAGCAAATCGATTTCATCGCGATCGAGCTTGGCAAAAGTCAATTTGCCGAGAGCGCCGTTCTTCTTGATTTTGCGTTGATAGATCGAGATGCAAGGGACACCGTGCTCGCGAGTCGCGCCCAGCGACATTACGTACCAGAGCTGCGCGGATTTCGCGGTGCCCTCCCTGGCGTTCAACCGTTCGGAGACTTGATGCATTTGCGCGCCACGGATGCCGGCCAGCTTTTGCTGCCAATCCGGCGCGCGTTGGCGTGGCCGGCGACGCCTGCTTTGCTTTCGCGAGCGACCGCCGGAAAACTCGCCGCCGCGCGCCGCGGCCAATCGCCGTACCTGGTCGAGGGACATGCCCGAGCTGTCGGCCACCTGCGCCATCTGCTTGGCAATCGCGATGTAGTCCGCAACGTCGGCGTCAACTTCGCGTGTCGAAGCAAAGTCGTCGAGCGCTTCCAAATAGAGTTGGCCCGAACCCAACGCCTGGCCGCCATAGCCCTGCTGGTCGGCCGCAATGATCGCGGCCGCCACGTGTTTGCACACGCCTACCTCGGCAAACCTTGGACACGAGCAATCGACGGCCAGCACGCCTTGCCGTGCCCCGGACCAGTCGAGCAGCACTTCGTAGGGTTGCGGTCGGGTGCCAACCACGTCGGCATAGAGCCGATCACCAGACGCATCCAGAATCGAAACGCGATTCGTCCGCTCGTAACTCAGGCCTTTCTGCCAGTCGCCTTGGCTGAACTGCCGCTGACAACGCTTGACCAGGCTCATCTTTGTGCGCTCCGTCGCAGACTTATGCAGGTATCCAAATCCTGGGCAATCTGACTGTTAGTTCGCGGCCGTGGCCGCAGCCCTTTCAACTCGACTGCCGGCTGCCGCCGCTTGTTCGCTGCTGGTCGGCGGGGCTGGTTTCTTCAGCTCGAACGAGTCGAACATCCGCCCCTCGATGTCGAACGCCTTGAAGACGATCGTGCGGTCGTGGATCGCCGCCTGGCAGCAATGGAACGCCCGCTGCACGTGCAGGCTGAACCAGGTCCGCTGCGGCGCGGGCGATTCGAGCCGCCCTCCGCCACCGCCGCTGGTGATGTAGCGGATGCCTTTGTCCTGGTTGATCGCCATGGCGAAGATCGGCCAGGTGCGCTCGTAAACGTGGATGTGTCCGTTGAAGACGATGTCGACACCGTACTTCTCGTACAAGGGGATCGCATGCTGCGCGTTGGGGTAACCGAACGTGTATGCCCCGCGCTTGGGGTTGCCGCGGATGTGATCGCCGTAGTCGTCTTCGTCCGAGCTGAAACAGGGATGATGGTGCGCGGCGAACTTCCAGGCCGCCGTTGACGCGGCCAGTTCCTTCTCTAGCCACTTGAACTGCTCGCTGTCGGGTTCCAGCGGGCGGTTCGTGTCGATCATGAAGAACTGCGCGTTGCCGTAGCGGAACGTGTACCAGTACTCCGGCTTGGGCATCGAGAAGTAGTCGTAGTACCAGTGCGAGTCCTTCTCGTGATTGCCGATCACCGGAAACGTCGGCACGTGCGCCATCAACCGCGCGCACGGCTCGAACAGGTCTTTGAGCCACTGGTTCTTGGCGAATCCGTCGTCAACCACGTCGCCGCAGTGCAATAAGAAATTCGGCCGCAAGGCGTACGCCCCTTCGGCGCACTTGCGGGTCACCTCGGGGTTGCGCTGCGTGTCGCCAATGATGGCGAACGCCCAGGGGCGGTCGGCCGGCGGCGCCGTTTGAAACGAATAGATCTCGCTTTCGAGCTTGACGTCTGCCTCATCGGTACACACCACTTGATAGAAGTAGCGCGTGTGCGGTTTGAGCTCCGACAAGGTCAGTTCGCTGATCGGCTTGAACTCGGCCGTGGACGCGGTCTTCTCCAGCGGCTGAACTTCGGCGTAGCGGACTTCCATTCTGGTGGGCCGCGACGTCTCGCAGAGAATCGTCATCGAGTCGAGCGTACCGAACTGCAAGTAGGGCCGCACCAGAAACGTCAGCTCCTCGGCGGCCGGCAGCCAGGCCAGCAGGTTGCCGTTTTTGTCGGCGACCTTGCCGATCTCGTCGGCCGACAGCGCGCGGCGGTAGGCCTTGGCCTCGAAGAGTGCGCCGTTGAGCGGATGGTTTTCGTCGCGGTCGAGATAGGCGCCAATCGAATAGTCGGCCTCGTCGGGATAGAGGATATCGCCCGACTGCTCGCGCGATTGGGCCGATAACAGCCCGTCGACAAAGAGCTTCATCGTCTCGCCATCGTAGGTGCCGACGACATAGTGCCAGCCGCCGAGGCGAATCTCAGAGCCTCCCGTCAAATGGGTAAACCGCCCGTCGCCATCGTCGGTGCCGGTGGTCGCCAGCGAAAACGTGAACCGCCCACCGGCGTAGCCCAACAGCCAGCCCTGCTCGGCGCCCTCGTTATTCTGGAAACAGCCGACGAGCCCGCCGTGCTCACGCGTCCGGGCGATGCTCACCCAGGCCGACACCGAGAACTCGCGCGTCGGCAGAATGGTGCGGGCTTCGTCGAGCGAGCGCGCCAGCGACAGCCGCTCGGCGCCGGCGAATCGCAGGCACTCGGTCGGACCGTGCTGAGTCACCTCGGGCTTGCCAACCAGAATCGCCGTGGCCTGATGCGAGACGTCTTCCCAGGCGCCATTGCGAATCGGGTGCGTGCCCACCGCGAAGTGGAACAGCAGCCGATCTTCGTGATGGTCGGGATGCCCGAGCAACCCCCCGGCCAATAGTGCCGCCGTCCAAATCGCTTGCATGATCGATGGTCTCCGCTGAATCTCAAGCTCGGTGTTTCACTGGCGCCGTTACATTGGACTCTGTTGAGCATCGATCGACAACTGGTTTTTAGGTCCAGTTTCCTTGGCCTCGCGGCTCGACATAAGGCCAAGTGCTAGCGAGCGCCGCTGCTGGGCTCGACCGCCGCGCCACGTGCTGCGACACGCAGTATGCGTTTTCGGTCAACGTCGAGTTCGCTTGCGAAAACGCCGCTCTTTTTGTTTGAATCGCACGGCGCTGGTGGGCATGATGGGGCGACTACACGGCGTCCTCCCTGACAGGGTGCCGTGCGATTCGCCTGAAGAACACTTGAGATAATCGGCCTAGACGATGATCACTTCGCTGCGCATGTTGCTGGTCGCGATCTTGTTCGCTTCCCTGTCGAACGGATTTGAGTCGCGAGCCCGCGCCGCCGACGCCTCGCGGCCAAACGTGCTGTTTCTGATCGCCGACGACCTGAACAACTTGCTCGGCTGCTACGGCGACCCGCTGGCCAAGACGCCCAACATCGATCGACTGGCCGCCCGCGGTACGCGCTTCGATCGCGCCTATTGCGCGTTCCCTCTCTGCGGGCCGAGCCGCAACTCGTTTCTCACCGGCTTGTATCCCAACAGCACGGGCATCCACACCAACGGCGTCGTCTTTCGTCAGACGATCCCCAAGCAGCACAGCATGCCGCAGGCGTTTCGCTTGTCGGGCTACTTCGCCGGCCGCGTCGGCAAGCTTTTCCACTACAACGTGCCGCGCTCGATCGGCACCAATGGGCACGACGATCCCGGCTCCTGGGAACTGGAGCTGAACCCCGCCGGCGTCGATCGGCTGGAGGAAGAGCCGCACATCTTCACGCTGACGCCGGGCAATTTCGGCGGCACGCTGAGCTGGTATGCCTCGCCCAAGAGCGACGAGTATCATACCGACGCCTTGAGCGCCGAGGACGCTGTCTGGGTGCTGGAGCGCTGCGCGACGCGAAAGGATCGACCTTTCTTTTTGGGCGTCGGGTTCTTTCGCCCGCATACGCCGTACGTGTCGCCGCAGGCGTATTTCGACATACATCCTGCCAGCGACATGCCCGTGGTGCAGGGTGTGTCGGAAGACCGCGCCGACATTCCGCCAGCCGGCCTGGCCAGCGGCAAGCCCGAGCAGGATCGCCTGACCGACGACCAACGGCGGCAGGCGCGGCAAGCCTACAACGCGGCGATCAGCTTCATGGACGCGCAGGTGGGCCGTGTGCTCGACGCGCTCGACCGGACGGGGCTGGCCGACAACACGATCATCGTCTTCACCAGCGATCACGGCTATCACATGGGTGAGCACGGTCTGTGGCAGAAGATGAGCTTGTTCGAGGAAAGCTCGCGCGTGCCGTTGTTGATCGCGGCGCCCGGAGTCGCCGGCAAAGGGACGGTCGTGTCGACGCCTGTCTCGCAGATCGACTTGTTCCCCACGCTGGCTGAACTGTGTGCGGTGAAAACGCCTGAGAATCTTGCGGGCCAAAGCCTGGCGCCGATGCTGCGCGATCCGGCCGCCACGGGCCGCGGTTGGGCGCTGACGCAAGTCACCCGCGGCGGGCGCCGAGCGCGTCGCGCGGGGGGCGATCCCGAGCCGTTCTATGGTTACAGCTTGCGCACGCCACGCTGGCGCTATACCGAGTGGGACGAGGGGCGCGAAGGACGCGAGCTCTACGATCACGATGCCGATCCAAAGGAGCTCAAGAACCTGGCCGAGGATCCGGCCCTGGCCACGACGATCGCCGAACTCTCGACGCAACTGCGCGACGCGGTGAAAACCACGCTGCCGGCGTCGGGCGAAATCCCGCCGATCCGCCCGGCCACTTGGGCGCCTGATTTGACGGACCCATGAGGTGCGCGCAACCGTGACGGGGACGGGAGTCGTTTCCGATCAACGCAATAACCATCAGCGACATCGACGCCCGGAAACGACTCCCGTCCCCTTCCTGCTTCGCGTCGGCTAAAGCCTGCTCAGCCCCCCACGCCCAGCGACTCGTGCTGGCGCCGCAGTGCCCCCTGGTAGCGCGCGAAGGCCTCCTCGTCGCGCTGGCAACTGGCGCCGCGGAAGACCATCGCAAAGGCTCTTCGCTGCTGATTCGCCGAGCGGTTTGCTTCCGCGCGATGTATCGTCTCGCCGTGATGCGCGACGGCGTCCCCCGGCTGCAGATGGATGGCGACTTCGCGCCCTTCGTCGTTTGCGTCGTAGTCGCTGATCGCCTGCGAGAAACCGAGCACGCTTGAGCGGGCGTGCGGCCGCAGGCCCGCCAGGTGCGACCCGCGCACGTAGCGCAGGCAGCCGTTTTCGTCGCCGACCGCGTCGAGTGCCAGCCAGATCGTCACCACGTTGGCTGGCTTCAAGCAGAAATAGTAGTTGTCCTGGTGTGGTGGAGTCGAATGGGCCACGCCCGGCGGCTTGTTGAACCACTCGGGCTGTTCACAGGTGGCCGTCTCGCCGACGAGCGCCGCGGCCAGCGAAGTCCACTTGTTGTGCCGCGCATAGTCGCGAAAAAACGGATCGACCCCCATGTGCTGCATTTGTTTGAGCGTCTCGGGGCGGGATCGGTCTTGATAGAAGGCCGATGTCTCCGGCAGGCCGGGCACCACCTCGCGAATGTAGCGATCGAGCTCGTGGCGAAGCGTGGCCAGTTCATCCGCGTCCAAAAACTCGCGCACGATTACAAAACCGTCGCGGTCGAACGCTTGCTTCGCAGTATTCCAATCGGGCCGTTGCATCATCGCGTCACCTTGATTTGTCGTTGCGCCCTGCACGTCAGAATTCGTCACCGCACCAGGCGGCGGAAGTGCTCCTCTTGCACCTGGCATTCTAACAGTTCGTCGAGCGAGCCCCGGGCTAACCCCTCGACCAGGATCGCGAACGTCTCGCGGGCGGCGGCAATTGTCTGTTCGAGCTCGGCGTCTTGCTGGGCGGCGTTCAAATAAAACGAAGCGTAGCCGTGGCAGCCACGCTTGGCCATCTCCTGAATGAAAAGGGTCGCCAGCTTGCGGCGCGCGAGGTCATCGACCGCGGCAAAGTGCAGGTGCGGGTGAATGGCCAGCCCGCCACAGCGCACGTCGAGCCCTACTTCGGCGGCTACGGTGTTGAGCCACGCTTGCAATCGCGCACCGAAATCCCACAGCCCCGCCGGCACGTCGCGCCGCTGGATTTCCTCTAGCGTCGTGAGCGCCGCCCGCAGGCCGATTGTGTCGCTCCAGTAGGTACTCGAAATGAACATGCGGGCCGAGGGCTCCATCACCTCGCGGCGGCCGGCGACGACCGCCATCGGATAGCCGTTCGAGATCGACTTGGCCAGCACGGTCAGGTCGGGCGTTACGCCGACATAACCTTGCGCGCCGGCCAGTCCATAGCGGAAACCAGTCGAAACCTCGTCGAAGATCAACACCGCGCCGTGCTCGCGCGCCAGTTGGGCAACCGCGTTGAGATAACCCTCGGGAGGAGCTTCGGAACGCAGTGGCTCCATCATCACGGCGGCCACTTGGCCGCGGTTATCGTCGAGCAATTGGCCCAGCGCCGCGATGTCTCCATAAGCAAAGGGAATCGTTGTGCCGGCCAGCGCCGCCGGCACCCCGATCGGCTCGATGCCAGGGAAGAGATGCGTGTTCAAGTTCGACTCGGCCGTCAGATTCGCCGCCAGATACCAATCGTGCCAGCCGTGGTAGCCGCAGACCAGAATCTTGTCGCGCCCCGTCACGCCGCGAGCGATCCGCACGGCCATGGCGCAGGCTTCGCCGCCGGTTTTGGCGTAGCGAACCATCTCGACGCAAGGGAGCAGGCAGCAGAGCAGTTCGGCCAGCTCGAGTTCCAAAGGATGGTTGATCGAGTACATCGTCCCCAGGCTGATCTGCTCGTGGACCGCCTCGTCGACCACGGGATCGGCATAGCCCAACACGATTGCGCCGATGCCACTGACCCAGTCGATGTACTCGTGACCATCCACATCCCAGAAGCGCGCCCCACGGGCACGCGCGGCGTAAACCGGCGATACGCCGCAAGCAAACCGCGTGGGGCGGCGGCTGATCAACTGCGTTCCGCCCGGCAGGAGCTCTAGCGCGCGGCGATACAGCTCCATCGATCGGGGGACGCGCGACGAGCGATCACTACTGCGAGACACACGACACCTGCTTGATCGCTGCGCGGTTTCAGTTTCCGGGCGACGATTAACCTTTTTCATCCAGTTCGAGAATCACGGCCAGGCTCTCACCGATGTCGACTCGCGCCAGGCACCTGAGCACGATCACCAAACCCGACTGCTCGGAGTATATCGTCTGTCGCTGCTGGCCGAACGAATCAGCGACGGTGCCCAGCGCGTCGCCCGCTTGCACGCGCTGTCCCAATTTCACCGCGGGCTCGAAAACTCCGGCCAGCGGCGCGGGATAGCAGACCTGCATGTGCCCCGAGCCCGCGCGGCAGTCTTCTACTACGTGCTCGACGCGCGACGCCGGCCGCGCGCGATCGATCATCCCAAGCTCGGCCAACACGTTCAGGCAACCCTCGAAATAGGCGGTCACGCCGGCCGGATCACACTGGCCAGCCCCTTGATACTCGGCATAGATCGCGGGCACGCCGGCATCGCGCGCGACCGAGAGCGAGCGGCCTTCCAGCGCTGCATCGGTTCCCCACACGATCGGTAGATTGTAGGCCCAGGCCATCCGGCGCTGCGCGTCCAGCACCGCTTCATCAGCGTGCAACATGTAGCCGGCCAGCGGCGACACCCGCATCCGCACTCCGCCCGAGTGCAAGTCGATGTAGTACTCCGCCGCACGGATCAAGTCGGATAGTGCGGCCGCGATTTGCTCGGTGACGGTGCCTGTCGACTTGCCTGGGCAAGTGCGCGCGAGGTCCAGGCCATCGGGACCGCAGCGGTCACGGAGCGCCAACGCCGGCTCGTTCACCACAGGCACGAGCGTCACGCGGCCGCGAAGTCGATCGGGCGACAATTCGTCGGCCAGCCGGCGGATCGCCGCAGGGCCTTCGTACTCGTCGCCGTGCACGCCACCGGTCACCAGCAAATGCGGCCCGGGCGAAGTTCCGCAGATGGTTGTCGTCGCCAGTTGCACGCCGATTGGGGCCTCGAAGGGGACGGGAGTCGTTTCCGATCGATTGTTCCGCTGCAAGTATGGCGATTGGCCGGAAACGACTCCCGCCCCCGTCTATCGCCGCTATCGAGCGCCCGTTTGCCGCCGCGCGGCCCCTTCGACAATCTGTTTTTCGATGTCGAGGCCGACGCGCTGGCTCCAGGCCGCCTGTAGTTTGCGAAACACGGGCCCCGGCCGCCCATCGCCGATCGCCACGCCGTTGACCTTCGTGACCGGCAGCAGGCAGTAAGGGGTGCTCGTGACAAACGCCTCGTCGGCGTTGATCGCCGAATAGACCTGCAGGTCGCGCTCGACAAACGGGATGCCTAGCTCCGCCGCCAGATCAATCACGGTCGCGCGGCTGATGCCCGGCAGAATGTTGCGCAAGGTGGGCGAAACGATCGTGCCGCGTTCGACGAGCAGAAAGTTCGCGCCGCTCGTTTCGGTCAGATTGCCGTCTAGATCCAAGAGCAAGGCCGACGTCTCGGGATCGACGAGCCGGGCCTCCTGATCGGCCAGAAAATAGTGCATGCGGCTGCGGTACTTCATTTTGGGATCGAAGCACTGCGGCGGCACGTGACGGATCGACGGCGTGACCAGGTGTACGCCGGTTTGCAGGCGGCCGGCCCACAGCTCCCACGGCAGCGGGAAGGTGTGCATGCACACGGTCGGCGTGGTGCGCGCGGCACCGCCGGCCGAGCCTGCATACGTGGCGTACTCCCCCGCCGTGACAAAATGAATCAGACCGAGATCGTCGCGCGGTTCGATCGCTTGCAGATTGTGTGCAAGCAGCTCGCGCGAGCGGGCGGCAAACTCCTCGCGTGACATGCCGATGTCGAGCCGTACGTACCGCAAGGCCCGAAACAGCCGCGCCAAATGATCTTCGAGACGAAACGGCTCGTGCCGGAACGTCCGCGTCATCTCAGTGACGGTTGCGCCCAGGACGATCCCGGCGTCGTAGATCGCCAGGTGCGCCTGCGAGGCCGGCACCAGGCGGCCGTTCAGGTAAACGAGCGGTTCGGACATGGGCGAATCGATATCAAGCGGAGAGAAGAATTGAACTACTGCGCGTCGGCGTCGGCCAGCGCCTGCTGCAGCGGACGGTAGCCCCAGGCGTTGAGCATCGCGATCGCTCCCCGATCGCCGGAATCGCGGGCCACCTCCGACAGCGCCGACAGGGCGTTGTACATCGACTCGATTGCTTTTTCGAGCTCGGCGATGAGCGTTTCCTGATCAGCGGACTTCTTGGCCGCGCCGGCGCGGCGCAGCGCTTGCACGCTCCCCACGTACTCGACGGCAAATTCAAGCCGCTTGCAGTAGTAGCGCAGATAAGGCCGACCCCGCGGATGCGAACGGTCGTGCGCCCGGTACATCTCGTTCATGGCGACGACGTACAGGTCCTGCAGCTTCTGCCATCGCTCCGGAGGCGCCTCGGCAGCCGCGTAGTGCTTTATCACCATGTCGGGCGCGACGGCGGCGAATCCTGCATCCTGTTCGTCGATCAACGCGGTCGCCTGTTCGAGCTGCGAAAACGCCAGCGCCACGCGCGCGGTGACCCCCGGCCCACACATCGGCGTGACGAGCTCTTCGAGCGCCGCATCCGGCGCGGCGCCCGATTTCCAGGCGGCGCGCGACAAGAACTGCAATTGATAATCGAGATCGCCTGGCATTCGCGAGCTAACCGCGTAGCCGCTCCAGCCGTGCTTCGTCAGATCGGTGATCAGTTTTTGTAACGACATCGCGGCAGTTTGCGGCAACGCGCCAGCACCGTCGGCCGCCAATGGCAACACGAGGCATTTGGGGTTGGCTTCCGGCCCCGCCGCTTCGTCCTTGGCGCCGTCGGGAAGTTCTTCGAACCAAGCTTCTACTTCGGCAGCCCGCTGGGCCGAATCGCCAAATCCCAACAGCATGCCAACGTGGAGCGACTCGATTCTGGCCAACACGGCTGCCAGCGCCGGATCGATGCCGGCGACTTGCGCTTCGCGCCGCGAACCATCGGGCCGCTCGAGAACGCCCTCGATCGGCAGTCGATCGAGAGCGTCGATCGCCGCGAGCTGCGTCTTGACGCGAGCGACGGCAGCCTCGCCGGCGCCGCCCGCACGGATTGACTTTACCCGATCGAGCAGTTCGTCGAGCGCCGAGCGTCGCTCTGTGGCGATCTGTCGCAGCATCCGCTCCCAAGCCGTCAGCGCATAGCCCGTCCAGGTCGCGACGCGGGGGGGCGAAAGGTAGATGGCGTCGATTTGTGGATAGGTCGCGACAAACGCCTGCACCTGCGCTGCGGCCGGCTGACGCACACGCTCGTCGTGCGGAATTTGCTGCGATCCCGGCCCGACCGTCAGCTTCTCGGGGCCGCATGGCTCGGCGCCTGGCAGCAGCGACGCGAACTCGGGCGGAAATTCCAGCGGCGACACGCACAAGCCCACGGTCATTCCCAATTCGTGCGCCGTGGCGATGATGCCGTTAATGAGCAGCTTGCCCGCGGCGACACGCTCTGCCGGCGACGATTTGCCGGCCAGATCAGGGTTTGTGAATTCGTGCGCCCCCTTGAACGCGGCGCGGCCGGCCGTGTCGCCGTCGATCAGAAACTTCCAGCCATAGAACAGCTCGGCGGTGGTCTTGCGCGTGCCATCGATTTCGAAATCGACGAACGGCTGCCACGGATAAACGTTCAAGATCACGCGATTGAATTTGAGCTTGGCCAGTTGTCCCAGCACGCGTCGGTGTTCGTCGAGCCCCCAGGCCGACGAACCGATCGGCAAATCGTCGATCGCCTGCCAGGCCCGCGTGCGCAGCTCGGGCTCGGCGACGAAGTCGAAGCCCGAAAGTCTTAACTTCGGCGCCTCGGCCGGATAGACGTCCCCTGTCAAGAGATACCGTACGCCAAACTGCTGTCCCAATTCGTACGCCGCCCAGAGCGTGGCCACCGGTCGATCGCCGCCGACAACCAGCACCGGTTGCCCATCGCGCTCGATGCTCCTGATGACAAAACCCTGGTCGCTCAACTTCGGCCAGGCGTCGCCGACGACCTTGCGAACCTCCGAATTCGTTTGCGGATTGCCGACGAGCACCGCGGTGGCATCGACCGCGGCCCCATCGCTTCCCGCTTCGACAATTGCCATCTCGCACGCGAAAAGTTGCTTGAATTGACGGGCCAGTTCTTCGGCCGCGAACCGCTCGAGCCGCGGCGGGTCGGTCCCCACCACGACCGTAATCCTGTCGGCCGCCACGACGCGAATGCCGAAACCGTCGCCGCTGCCCGCGCAGTACCCAAGCACGCCCAGTGCAGCGGCCAGCAGCAGACGACAGTCACGCATCGCTCGCGATCCTAACGGTGGCATCACTTGAGCCCAAAGCACAGCAGCTTCTCGGTGGTGCGAAAGTACAACCGCCCATCGGCGATCGCCGGCGTGGCGATGCAGGTGCCACCCAAGTCGTTTTTGGCCAGCACTTTGAGCTCGGGCCCCGCGGCCAGCACCACCACGAAGCCATTCTCGCCAGTCACATAGATTTTGCCGTCGCCGGCCACCGGCGAGGCGTAGTACTCGCCAAGGTTGTTGATCCGTTTAATCTCCCAATGCTTGTCGCCGGTCGTGGGATCAAACGAGCTCGCCAGCCCGCCGCGCTTGACGACGAACAGTTGATCGCCGACCAACAACGGCGAAGCGAGGTTCGACGGCGCGCGGTTCTTCAGGTTCCACAGCAGGTGCGTGGCGGTCACGTCTCCCGAACCTCCGGCGCGAATCGCCTGAATAATGCTGCCGCCGCCGACCATGTTCGTGGGCGCTTGAAACGCCTGGTCGATCTCGTCCCCTTCGAGCCGCCCGTCGCCGTTGGCATCTCCCTTGGCGAAGCGCTCGGCAAACGCCGGTGGCACTTCGTCGCGCGTGAGGGCTTTGTCCTGGTTGGTGTCTTTCCATTCCAGCAGTGCCGACTTGAGCACGCGGTCGGTGTCACCGTAGCTTTGCACCGAAATGTAGATCACGCCGTCGCGCACGACGGGCGAGGTCATGATCGTGCGCACCAGCGTGTTGCACGTCCACAGTTCCTGCCCGGACCCCGGATCGTAACCCTTGAGCTTGCCGGTACCGGCGACGATCAGCTCCTTGTGCCCGCCAACGTCGCAGATCACCGGCAGTGCGTAGCCGGCTAGCATGTCGGGCCGCTCGGTTCGCCAGCGGACCTGCCCCGATTGGCGATCGACGGCCACGATGAACGGACTGAGGTCGTCGTCCTGGCAGTAGATCACCAGGTTCTCATAGACGATCGGCGAGTAGGCCGCTCCCCAGTCCATCAGGTACTGCGGCTCGTCAAGTTTCAATTGCCAGGCCAGGTCGCCAGTTTCGATCTCCAGCGCCAACAGCCCGAGCGTGCAGAAATGGACATACACGCGCTGCCCGTCGGTCGCGGGGGTTGACGAGGCAGCGTTGTTCGGCAGCGTGATCGGCGGCAGCTTGCCGGTAGCGAGTGTGCGGCGCCACAGTTCGCGGCCGGTCGTGCGATCCAAGGCCACGACGGCGAACTCTTCGGCGCCCGTCATGGCTGTTGTAATCACCCGTTCGCCAGAGATCACCGGCGAGGCGATGCCAGGGCCCAGCTCGACCGACCAGACTAGGTTCTGATCGAGCGAAAACTCGGTGGGCAGTGCGCGCTCGGCGCGGCTGACGCCGCTGGCGTCGGGCCCGCGGAACTGCGGCCAATCTTCGGCGCGAAGTATCGACGCGGCCAGCACGCACGACATTGCCAACACGCCGCTGACCAGGGGCGCAGACGCGCGTCGCCAACGTGTTCGGTCGACCATCCAGTTCCGCAATCGTTGGCCAGTCACGACGATGCTCCCAAGAAACGTTACGCGGCTTTCGCGCTGCGCATACGTTAGCCCGCGTCGTTGCTCGTAGCAAACAGTTTCGCGTGCTCGACGCAGCAGCTCCCCCGCGTGGTGTGCTATGATCTGCCCTGCCGCAAACCCAAGGAGAAACTCGATGCGCCCCAGCGTGGTCAAAGCCAAGCTCGCCCGAAACGAACCTGTGCTCGTCACCTGTCTGCACCTCACCGATCCATCGCTCTACGAAATGACGAGCCTGCTGGGCTACGACGCGATCTGGATGGACCTCGAACATCACGCCTACAGTGTCGAAACGGCCAACGCGTTGATGCGCGCGGCCCGGGTGGGTGTGTCCGATATCATGGCCCGCCCCGCTAAAGGCGAGTTCATGCGGATGAGCCGCCTGCTCGAAGCTGGCGCCCAGGGCATCATGTATCCGCGCTGCGAATCGGCGGCCGAAGCGGCCGAAGTCGTGCGCTGGTGCAAATTCCATCCACTGGGCACGCGCGGCATCGACGGCGGCAACCCTGACATGCCCTACTGCTCCATGCCGCTCACCGATTACCTGCGCGAGGCCAACGAGCAGACCTTCGTCGTCGTGCAAATCGAGGACCCGACAGCCGTCGAAAACGTCGAAGCGATCGCACGCGTGCCGGGGGTCGACATCCTGTTCATCGGTCCGGCCGATTTGTCGATCCTCAGCGGGATCGCCGGCCAATACGATCATCCGCGCATGCAAACATCCATCGAGCGCGTGGCCGCGGCGGCTCGCGCGGCCGGCGTCCATTGGGGCATGCCCTGCGGATCGGCTGAGCACGCCAAGAAGCTCATGCAACTTGGCGCGCGGTACTTGGCGCACGGCTGCGACCTGCTGATGGTCATGCAAGGCATGACGCGCGTGCAGCAAGAGTTCGCGCCGCTGGGCTTCACGTTCGACAAGCGCATTGCGGGGCTGAAGATCTAGGCCTCCGGCCGGGGACTGTCCGCCTCTGAGAGCCAGAGGAGCTTGTGCCCATGCATCGTGTGTTGGTCGTCGGCGTCGGCTCGATCGGCGAACGCCACGTCCGCTGTTTCCAGCAAGCCGAGCGGGCCGACGTCTCGATCTGCGAACCGCTGGCCGAACGTCGTCGCGAGGTCGCCGAGCGATACTGCATTCAAGCTGCTTTCGCCGACCTCGACGCCGCGTTGGCCGCACCATTCGACACCGCCGTGATCGCCACGCCGGCACACTTGCACATCCAGCAAGCGCTGCGATTGGCCGCGGCCGGCTGCCACTTGTTGATCGAAAAACCACTGAGCACGTCGCTCGAGGGGATCGACGAATTGCGCCGCGCGATCGACGAGCGCTCCCGCGTGGCCGCGGTGGCCTACGTTTATCGCGCCCATCCCGCGCTGCAGGCCATGCGTGCCGCGATCGCGGCCGGGCGGTTCGGCGAGCCGGTCGAGATTGTCGTCCAGGCAGGGCAGCACTTTCCGACTTATCGGCCCGCCTATCGCGAGACCTACTATCGCGACCGCGCCACCGGTGGCGGCGCGATACAAGACGCGCTCACTCATCTGCTCAATGCCGGCGAATTCCTTGTCGGCCAGATCGATCGCGTGGCCGCCGACGCTGCCCATCGCGTGCTGGAAACGCCCGCTGTCGAGGACACCGTGCACGTGCTGGCCCGGCATGGCGACGTACTCGGCAGCTATGGCCTCAACCAGCATCAAGCTCCCAACGAATCGTCGATCACGGTCGTCTGCCGGCGGGGGACTGCGAAATTCGAGATGCACTCCGCCCGCTGGAAGTGGATGACCGAGCCCGGCTCGTCCTGGCACGAGGAGCCCGCCTGGTCGCTGGAACGCGACGCGTTGTTTGTCGCTCAGGCAGGAGCGTTTTTGGACGCCGTCGAAGGTCGGGCGGAGCCGCTTTGCACGCTGGACGACGGGCTGCAAACGTTGCGCGTCAACCTCGCGGTGCTGGCCGCCGCCGACTCGCACTCGTGGCAGACCGTCGGAATGTCGACGGGGACGGGAGTCGTTTCCGATGGATGACATGCTTGATGGCTCGTAATCGTCGGAAAGGACTCCTGTCCCCTTCCTGTAGCGCCGCTGCGCGAGGAGACCTGATGACCGAACCCACCATTCAGCAACTCTTCGATCTTTCCGGCCGCGTCGCGCTTGTGACCGGTGCCAGCGGGCACCTCGGCGCGGCGCTCACGAGTGCCCTGGCCGAGGCCGGCGCGAGCGTCGTTTGTGCCAGCCGCGACCTGCAGCGTGCGAAGGCCGCCGCCACGAAACTGCCGGGGCCCGCGACGCACCGCGCCATCGTGCTCGACCACATGGAATCGTCGTCAGTCGAACAAGGATTTGATGACGCCCTGCGCCAAGCCGGCCGCATCGACATCCTGGTGAACAACGGTCACGAGGCGCTCGCCGCCGACCTGACCACGGTCACCGCCGCGGAGTTTTCGCGTCACCTGGCCAACGCGACCGGTTATTTTCTGCTGGCCCGACACTTGCGCGATCATGCTGTCGAGCGCGGCGGCGACGCGAGCGTCGTCATGCTCGGCTCGATGTACGGACTGGTCGCTTCCTATCCCGACGCCTACGCCGATATTTGCGCGGCAAGCCCTGTCGCCTATCACACGCTCAAGGGGGGCATAATTCACCTGATGCGGCATCTCGCGGTTTACTGGGCCGCCGACGGCGTGCGCGTGAATTGCCTGAGCCCAGGACCGTTTCCCAGTCCCAAGGTCGACAAGCGACTCGTCGAACGACTTGAAACCAAGAGTCCGCTAGGGCGCATGGGCCAACCCCACGAGCTCAAAGGCGCCGTTGTCTTTCTGGCCAGTGAGGCCAGTAGCTACGTCACCGGGCACAACCTGGTCGTCGACGGCGGCTGGACGGCGTGGTGAGTGCCTGCCATTGCGATGAAAATGGGACAGGCACCTCGTGAAAGACACTATCGACGGTGCCGCGTCATCCCGCTCGGAGCCAGTCCCATTTTCAAATCTCCAGCGCCAACAGCACGTTGCGCGCCGGCAAGCTGATCGGCGACGAATAGTGATAGATACGGCATTTCTCCGCGCCCCCTTCGACGACCGGCGTCGGCTGCTCGACGACAAAATCGGCGAAGTCTGGCGCGTTGAATGCCACGAACGCCAGCCGCAGCGCATCGAGCGGTTCGTCATATCGCTTCGACAGGTCGGGCAGCGCCACCGGCCCGGTGTCGACTTGAAAGAGCCGATCCTTCAGGCTCACGTTCATCGTCTTCACCGGGCATTCGATCGTCGCTTGCAGACTGAGCTCGTCGTTTCGCAACTTGGTTTGCGATACGATCGGCCAACCGGCAGCGGTAGCGTCGCGAATCGCTTCCCACGTCGTCAGCTCACTCAGGGCCTTCGAGTAATGCAGCTTCGTCACGGTCGGCCCCCACGAATCTTCAACCGTACGCACCTGCCGATAGTCGGCGTTGAGGTAGGCGTGCCGGCGAAATATCAGCCACCGGCCGTCACCTAAGATCGGCAAGAAGTCGTAATTGTCGGCCGGAAACAGATTCTTGGGCGCGAACGTGTTCTCGCTCTTGCACGAGGCGCATTGATAATAGACCGCCGTCGTGCCGGCCCGCTCGTCGACGATCGTCGTGCGACTCTCGATCCAGAACCGCACGGCATTGAACGCGGCCGTGCCACAGATGAACGATAGCCCAAAGTCGAGACAGCGCGCGTCGCTGGTGTCGGCCGACGATTTCGCAGGCGTCTCCTCTCCACAAAGCCTTGCCGGATCAGTCGCCCCGAGCAGGGCGCCGCCGCAGGCCAGCGTGCCGGCCCTGAGCAAATCGCGTCGTGTAGGCATGGTGATTTCCCGTCCGCGCAAGCGGCTTATAGCGTCCAATCGGGGCATGACATCGAGTATGTTAGTCGAAGCCGCATCCCGTTACGAAAACTACGCCCATGCCTGACGCCCGCTTGTCGCTGGCCCGCGAGGTCGACCGCGAGTTTTTCGCTCGCGAGCTCGAATCATTCGTTCCCGATCGCGTTTTCGACGCCCACGCGCATCTCTGGCTGGCCGAGGCAGTCGACTGGCCGGCGGCGCCATTCCCCGCGCGCGTCGGCATCGCCGAGCACCAGCAACTTTGCGAAGACTTGCACCCCGGCCGGCGCACGGCTGGCTACTTTCTGCCGGGCTTTAGTGCCGCGCATAAGGACCTGATCCCCGCCTCGAACGAGTGGCTCGCCCAACAGGTTGCCACGCGCAGCGATTGCCGCGGCGCGTTCTTTGTGCAGCCGGGCGACGACCCCGATTGGGTGCAGGCCGAAGTCCGCCGCTTGAAGCTGCACGCGCTCAAATGTTACCACACCATGGCCGCCAGCCCTTCGACTTGGGAAGCCGAAGTCGATGAGTTTTTGCCGGAACCGCTCGTGCGCTTGGCCGACCAGGAAGGCTGGTGCATTACGCTGCACCTGGTGCGCTCGCGTGCCGTCGCCGACCCGAAAAACATCGACTGGATCACGCGCACCTGCCGGCGCTTTCCAAACATGCGGTTGATCCTGGCCCACTCGGCGCGCGGTTTTCAGCCCGCCCACAATCTCGCGGGGCTGCCGCATCTCGCCGGACTGGACAATCTCTACTTCGACACCAGCGCGAACTGTGAACCCATCGCGCATCAGGCCATCATCCGCACTTTCGGTCATGAGCGCTTGCTGTACGGCTCCGATCTGCCGGTGAGCCACTTCCGCGGGCGCGCCGTGGGGATCGGCGATTCGTTTGTCTGGCTCGACGAATCATCGCCCGTGTGGGGAGACAAGCACGCTCAAGTGTCGCCGGTGCTGGTCGGGCTCGAGCACCTGCGCTCGCTCAAATGGGCCTGCTGGTCCGAGCGCCTCGGCGACGCGGCGGTTGAAGACATCTTCTGGAATAATGCCGCGCGGCTGTTCGGCGTTGCTGCGCGCGAGTGACCTAGCGTGGTCGATCGCGAAGGGGCATCGGCAACAAGCTCACCAGCGTGCCGACGGCAATGCCCGCCAAGAGCGACCCCAAGCCCGCCCACATGAAGCGGATGCCGAGCACCTCATAAAATGCGATCGCCACGGCGGTCGACACGCTGGCCGCGGTGGCGGCCACCGCTCCTGCCGGTTTGGCCCACGGCACGAACATCGCCAGAAAAAACAGCACGAAGATCGGCGATGTCAGCAGGTTGACCACCTTGATGCACAGTTCCATCAGGTTGCCAGGAACCTGGCTAACCAGCATGCTCAGCGCGATCGCCGTGGCCCCCACCGCCAGCGAGATCACCCGCGCGAGCTTGACTTGCGCGGCCTGGCCGAGCGGCTCGCGGCGAAACCTTCCAATAAAGTCGGTCGTTACCACGGCGGTGATCGAGTTCATGCCCGACGACAAGCTCGACATGGCGGCCGAGAGCACCGCCGCGGCCACCAACCCAGTCAAACCGGCCGGCAAGCCGATCATGATGAACCGCGGAAAGAGTTTATCGGTTTGTTCAGTGAGCGACGTGCCAGAGGCCAGCAGTTCCGGATGCTCGCGAAAGTAGGCCAGCACCGCCAGCCCCACGAGCGCCATCAGGGCGATGATGAACGTTTCGGCGATGACGTGCACGAAGACGGAGCGCCGGGCGGCGGCCGCGTCGCGCGTCGCCAGGTAGCGCTGCATCGCCATCTGATCGCTACCGGCCGTGCAGACTTGCCACACGAACATATTTACGAACGCGGTAACGAAGGTCACCCGGGCGTCGATGTGCGGCCAGAAGCGGGGAACCTCCCAATGATCGTGCCACTCCGCCGGCCACCAGGCATCGAAGCCGCCGAGCTTCGACTGGATGACCGCCACGCTGGCAATCGCGCCGGCGAACATGATGATCGACTGCATGGCGTCGGTGACCACCACGGCGCGTAGCCCCCCTTCGGCCGTGTAAATCACCGTGAGGATGCCCATGGCGGCGGCGAGGTAAGGCGTCCACTTGGGATCAAGCTCGAACAGCGGCACGATGAACGCATTGCTCGTGGCGTACAGGATCGAGGCCATCCACACGGCCCGCAACATCAAGAACATGCCAGAGCCCAGCAGCCGCCCGACAAGCCCCAATTTGGCTTCGAGCAGCTCGTATCCGCTGGTGACCGGCAGTCGCACGATGAACGGGATGAGCGCCCAGCCGACCACAATGGCCGCCAGCGGCAAGGCCACCGATTGCGCGAACATCATCGGCCCGTGCTTGATCATCTCGCCCGGCATCGCCAGGTAGGAGAGCGTGCTGGTCAGGGTGGCGAACAACGACAGCCCGATCATCACGGGGCTCATATTGCGCCCGCCCAACAGATAGTCGTCGGTCGATTGCGTGCGCGTGGCGTAGTAGCGCCCGACGGCCAGCATCGCCGCGGCGTAGACCGCTAGTACCAGATAGTCCCACGCGCTCATGCAGGTCGTTCGCTGAAAGTGTACGCGGCCGCGCGGTTGAGGTTCACGATGGCGTTGATACGGGGGGAATGCTCCGCGGTATCGCGGCCTGCAGCAGAAATCCGCCGTCGACCACCAGCGTGCTGCCGGTGATGTAATCGGCGGCGTCAGAAGCCAAAAATGCCACGGCCTGGCCGATGTCGGCGGGCGTGCCCAAGCGCCCCCACGGAAGCGTCGGAGCGGCCGCCGCGATAGCCTCGCCGCCAAACGTCTCGTGTTCTCCCGGCGTGTCGATCCAGCCCGGCGCGACGACGTTCACGTTGATGCGGTGCGGCAATAGCTCGGCCGCGATCGTTTTCGCAAGCGCCACCAGCCCGGTTTTGGCGGCGTTGTAGGCGGCGCTGCGCACATAGGAAACTTCGGCATGCACACTGGCGATAAACACGATCTTGCCGCGCGTGCCGCGGGCGACCATCTGCCGCGCGACCAACTGGCTCATGTGAAACCCGCCCGTCAGCGTTCCTTGAATCACTTGTTCGAAAGTGGTGGGATCACAGTCGAGAAAATCGGCCCGCCGCGACAACGCCGGGTTCGAGACCAGAATGTCGATCTGGTCCAGCACCCGCTCGGCCTTGGCTACCACTTGCTCGCAGGACGCGCGGGCAAAGACGTCGCCGGGCACCAGGCATGCCCGTCGCCCCAGTGACTCGATCTCGGCCACGACCGCGCGCGCGTCATCGCTGGCCGCGCGATCGTTCACTGCGACGTCCGCGCCCAATCGCGCCAACTCCAGCGCGCAGCCACGCCCGATCCCGCGCGCGGCGCCGGTTACCAGTGCTCGCTTGCCACTCAAATCGATTTGCATCGCTGCGCCGTTACAGTTGAAGTCGCACCCAATGTACACCGAGGCATCCCGGCGTGCCCGCATAGTAGGTCACCAGCGCGCGGCCGTCGGCCAGCAATCGTATCGCCGGATGCCCAAAGCTCCACTTGCCCATGTCCTCCCAATACTGCTTGAAATCGACATCCTCGACGCCTTGACTGAGCGCGGCCCGCTCCTCATGCGTGTAGATCGTCAAGCAGTCGCTTGCTGGCCAGGTGACTCCGCCATCGTTGCTCGCCCAGAGTTTGAGCGTGCAAGGCCCCGCACGATCGACCACGAAGGCCAGCACGCGCCCATCGGGCAGCACTAGCGGCGCGGCGATTTGACCGGGAATGTTTGTCGACTCCATCGGCTCGTGGTGGATCGCGTCGCCATCGATTCGCGCCCGGCGGCGATGCACGGCCAGGTCGCGCGCTTGCCGGCGATCGTGCGTCCAGAAGAGCGCCAAGAATTCGCCGGGCCGATCCGTGGCACACAACCGCTGGTCCCAGTAGTAGACCTGGTGCTCGGGGTCTTGCGCGACCGGGAGCGGTTGCGAAAAGGTCTGCCCGCCATCGCGCGTCACGACGATCCAGGCCGCGTGCCTTGCCGGGCGAGGATCGTCGAACTCCTTGAAGCTCTCGAAGGCGTAGACCAGCGTGCCGTCGGGCCAGGCGACCACCGGTCCCGTCGTAGCACAACCCGTGAGGCCGGGCGTTGACAGCTCGCGCCACCGGCTCCACGTTTCGCCCTCGTCGCGCGAGTCGGCGCAAAGCTGCTTCGATCGCAAGATGCCCTCGGTCACCGGATCAAAGAGCGGGCGATCAGGATCGCTGCGATCGAACCAGGTGGCAAACAGTAGCAATCGCCCCGGTTCGACTTCGACAAGTTCCGGCGCGGCCAGCGAGCCAGGCGTGCCGCCGAGTTCGGTCGCAAATCGCGCCGGCGCTTCGCTCCAGGTGAGCCCGCCGTCGCGCGACCTGCACAAACGGATGGCCGCGTCGGGCGCGTGCTTACCGCTACCAAGCTGAAACCCGCAGAGGATCGACCCATTGCGCTGTACGCACAAACTGGTAAACGATGCGACGCGCTCCTGCACCGCGCGGTCCGCCCGCTGGGAATCGTAGACCACTCCCCGGGCTTCGATCTGGCAACGTGGCATGGCGACAAGGCTCGATAATGGGGCTGTGACAGCCTGGACTTGAGTGATCAGGTGAGCGAGATTCTATACGCCCGCAAGCGAGGAAGCACCGTATGACAATCCAACGACGACCGCCGTGGACTTTCAGTATCACTCGCCGCACGTTGGTTCATTCGCTAGCGGCCGTGTCGCTCATGTCATTCGGCGCCTTGAACGCCGCCGTCCGCGCTGCTGAGCCCCCCAACGTTGTCTTGATCATCGCCGACGACCACGGCTGGCGCGACTACGGCTTCATGGGCCACCCGCACGTCCACACACCGCATCTCGATCGCCTGGCCGCCGCGAGCCTGGCGTTCACACGTGGCTATGTGCCGTCGAGCCTCTGCTCGCCGAGCCTGGCATCGATCATCACCGGCCAATATGCCCATGTGCACGGCATCACCTGCAACGATCCACCGATGGCCGATGGACAAGGAGGCGCCGCACCGGCCAAGCGCGACAGCCTAGCGTTCGCCGCGGGGCGTGAAATCCTCAACGCGCGCATGGCGCGCGCCGCCACCATCCCGCGGCTGTTAGCCGGTCGCGGCTACGAGTCTCTGCAAACCGGCAAGTGGTGGCAAGGCGACTACACGGTCGGAGGCTTCACCCACGGCATGACGCACGGCGAGCTGGCGCGCGGCGGTCGCCACGGCGACGAAGGGCTGACGATCGGTCGGCGCTCGCTGCAGCCGATCGCCGACTTTATCGCCTCGGCAAGAGATGCCAAGCGTCCCTTCTTCGTCTGGTACGCGCCCATGTTGCCGCATCAGCCGCACGACGCCCCAGAGAAATATGTCGAACCATATCGCGCGATCGCCGCCAGCGAAACGGTCGCCCGCTACTGGGCCAACATCACCTGGTTCGACGAAACTTGCGGCGAGTTGCTGGCGATGCTCGACAGCGGCGGCCTGCGCGACAACACGCTGGTGATCTACCTGGCCGACAATGGCTGGATCCAAGACCCGCAAACCAATCGCTCCGACCCGCGCTCGAAGCAATCGCCCTACGACGGGGGATTGCGCACGCCGCTCCTCGTCCGCTGGCCTGCTCAGGTGAAACCGCGGCGCGACGAGCACCAGGTGGTAACTTCGCTCGACGTGTTGCCGACCGTGCTGGCGGCCGCCGGCGGCAATGTTCCCGATCAACTCCCCGGCATCAACCTGCTCGACGAGGCGGCAGTCGCCCGGCGCGAGACGATCCGCGGCGAAGTCTTCTTGCACACAGCCCGCACGCTCGCCGACCCGGCGGCCAACTTGCGCTATCGTTGGCTCGTTGCTAGCGGTTGGAAGCTGATCGTGCCCAACGCTGCGAATGAGCCGGCAGCCAAAGTCGAGCTGTTCGATCTGGCGCGCGACCCTGACGAGCGAAGGAACCTCGCCGACGCCGATCCTGAGCGCGCCAATCTATTGCACGCCGCGCTGAACGCCTGGTGGCCAGGACGGTGATGCAAGCCTTGTGTGCCACCGCTTGCCCTCGGGGAAAGCAGTGTTAGATTCGCGCCCACATCAGCCAGGCACTGCTTCTGCGAAGCAGTGGCACACTGCTGACGTACACCTAGTCGCGGTCTACTTTGCTTCGCGCTCGAACCGCACCTGGTCGACATAAAGCTCGACGTGGTGCCCGCCCGCCTGCAGGTTGAACAGGCCAAAGCGGTCGAAGCGCGCTCCGGCCTCGATCTCGTCGGGCGTGACAGCGAACGATTTGCTCGCGCCGTCGAAAACCAGCTCGATCGTGCCGCCCGAACGACCTGCCGCCGGGCGATAACTTAGCTCCCACGTGTGCACGCGGCCGTCGGGCCGGAGAATCGGCCATCCCTCGTCGCCGTCGGCGGTGTTGCCCCGCCGATCGCTCGTCGATACGGCCGGCCGCACCCAGTGACCGATCCGGCTCGGCCCCTCGATCAGCAGGCCCAAAATATCTGGCTGCCGGGCTTCGTACTCGGCGCGCTTGTTGGCTTGCTTGGCGGCGGCGTTAAACCAACCCAGATAAACGCCGCTATCCGACGCGGCCGACACCACCGCCAATCGCCCGGCGGCGTACAGCCCGTCGTCGAGCGAATGGGGCCCGACCGGCAGCCCGTAGTAGCTCGGCTGCTCATCGCGAAAGACGATGCCGCCGATTGCCACCTCGGAGAGCGGATTCTTGCCCGCCGGCTGGCCATAGTCGTGATGAGGGCGGATCACGCGCTCGGCGAACTTCGCGTGGTTTCCCTGCCCGAGCCAGCCGGGATCGTCGTCGAATCCGAACTGCCGATCGCCGACCACCAGGTCGTCGAGGTACAGCTCCAAGGGCGCGCCGGCAATCTGCACATTCCAGATGCCGAAGCGATCGAGCACCGCGCCGTCGCGCTGGTGTTCGGCAGGCACTTCGATTTCATAGCGGCGGTCGTCGATACGAAACACGAGCTTGCCCGGCTGGTCCGCGGCCGCCGGCTGATAGTCGAGCGACCACGCATGCGGTGTTCCGTTGGCCGGAAATGGCGGTGTGGCCGTCGTCTGGTAGCGATTTCCCTCGAATGCGCCGCCGCCACCGGTTTGCCACGAACGCGTGCCGTATTCGTAGAACATCCAGAACTTGCCGCCATTGCCGTCGACGCGGATGCCGAGCGAGTTGGGCGTGCGCCAGCCGCGCGAGTCGGCGTTGAACCAGCCGATCATCGCGCCGCTTCCTCCCTCGGCGCTACGGACCGCCAGTCTGCCGGATGCCGAAAGCGGTTCGTCCAGCGAGCACTTTGGAATCGGCATGGCGTACGTCGCCGGCACGACCGAGCGCTGGATGCGGCCGCCGATTTCGCCGATGCCGCGACCACCTGCGTGATTCGTGCGGCTGAACCCGAACGCTTGCTCGGTAACCGGCGCCGGATTGGGGAGCAACCGATTGCGGAAACCCTCCCAGCGCGACGCGTCACTCGGCGCGGTTTGCCCCGAGGCCGGCATCGCGAATGTGACAAGCGCAACGGCGAGCGTCGCAACTGACACCACGCCCGGTGAGGTTTTGGTGACCATGGCGATCTCCGCAGCAGTTCTGCGCCAGATCACTGCCCCCCGGCCGCTTGCGCCGTCGCCGCCGAGCTCTCTTCGCCCGGGCGATACACTCGCTTGGCGTGCTTTTCGACATCTTCCCAGTAGAACCAGGCCGGCTTCAATTTGCGCTGCGATAGGAGCTTGGCCTGGTCGTCGAAGTGCGGCGACTTGGGATCGCCGCTCGAGCCATACTGAATCAGCGAGCCCGCCCGAATCCGCGGCGCGAACTCCACGGCAGACTGGTAGCTCGCCCCCACCACCGCATAGTGTTTCTTCACCACCTTGAGCGGCGGCAGGTTGATCGTCGGCGTGAAGTACATCGCAAACACCGATCCCAGTGGCCCGTGAAAGCCCGCGCTCGGGTAGCTCGGCTCCGCGTCGCTAAAGGGAATCTGGAAGAAGTCGGCCACATCGGCGTGCCGCTGCAACCGGCTGATATCTCCCCATGCTACCTTCCAGTCGCCGTACGTCTGCTTGAGTTTGTCGGCGGCCGATAGCAGCAGCTTGAGGTGCGCCGGCTCGTCGCCGACCAGCTCGCGCTTCATCACCTCGCTGGTGAATTGGCCGTACATCTCTTCGTACCAGGTGACCAACAGCGGCATCTGCGTGCACTCGATCGCGTTGCGGCGGTCCCAATCGAGCAAGTGTTTCAGAAAAGGCTCGACCTCCGCGGCCAGTTTCGGATCGTTCGACTTCAGTTCGGCGAACGCTCGCTCGTAGCGCGGCAGCTCGACCACGGCCCAGTAGACCGTCGTGTCGAAGATCGACTTTTGCCAGTCGTCGAACGTCACGCCGTGCATTTGCCGCAGCAGCATGCGGCTGACCTTGGCCCGCCGCTTGTCGTCGTTCTTCTCCTGCACCATGTAGTTGGGGTAATCGCCGACCGAAGGGTTGCCGTCGTCGGTCACCGTGAACGGGCTCTGGTTGCAGTTCTGCACGAAGCCCGACGGTGGATTGATCACGCTGGGCAAGTCATCGAAGGGGTGAATTCCTTGCCACTCGGTTTTCTGCGTGCTGCCGTCGACCGCGCGGGCCCAATCGAAGCTCGGGTCGCGCTTGGGGACAATGCCGTTGTAGAAGTAGGCAATGTCGCCCGCCCGATCGGCAAACACCGTGTTGAAGATGTGGAAGTCGAGGTTGCCCATCGCCGCGCGGAAGTCCCCGAGATTCTTGGCCCGCACCATCTTCAACAATTGCCGCGGAATGAAGGCGTCGTACAGCTTGGCGATTTGCGCCGCGATGAACGTCTGGTCGTCCACTTTCTCGACGATCGGTCCATGGTGCGTCTTGCGCAGGGTGAAGGTCTGCTCGTCGAAGCCCTTGAGCGTCTTAAATTTGATCGTCTCCTGCCACTCCGTGGCGGTGCGGTAGCCGCCGTCGTAACGGTAGTTCAGCGGGTGGGCCGGATCGTCGAACACCTCGCGCCAGCCGTCCCCCAGATCGGGCTCGTTGACCGTGAACGCCCAGCCGACGTGCTCATTGTGCCCCAAGCCCGGCAGCGGCCCGCCGAAGAACGTGCCGCCGGTCATGTTCCAGCCTTCGCCGCTGCGCAAGTGCCCTTCGTAAAACTGCCCGAAGCCGTAGTACGGCTGATGCGGATTGATGAAGAGCAAAGCATGTCCATCTTTAGTGCGGCTCGGCGACAACGCCCAGGCGTTCGAGCCGGTGTGATCGGCGGCGCTGCGGTTCAGGTTGTACGGCACGCGCTTGCCGATGTGCAGCTTGCCGTAGCACATTTCGAGCGTGACGGTCCGCGCGTTGGCCAGGATCATCCACGGTTCGAAGCGCGCGACGAGCCGCGGCTTCACCTCGGGATGCTTCTTCAAGTAGTAGTTGACGCCGGCGACGAAGGCCTCGCACATTGCCCGCGTGTCGTCGTCGAGCTTGGGAAAGTCCTCTTGCGAACGGCGCGCGATCTCGAACGAGCGATGCAACAAGTCGCGCTCGACTTCCTTCTTGCCGTACACCTCGGCATATCGCCCCTGACCCAAGATCGCCGAATCTTCGACTTGCCAGAAATAGTCCTCGCACTGCGCGTAGGCGAAGCCAAAGATCACGCTCTCGTCGGTCGGCCCGTCAATGTGCGGCACGCCCCACTCGTCGCGATAGATTTTCACGCTGGCGGCCAGCGACGCCGGATCGAGCGAACGAGCTTGCTCGGCGGCGGTCGCCGGACGGCCGCTTGCCATACCACCGATGACTACGGCAGCCAGAGCGACTCGATGGATCTCGACGCGACAGCAGATGCGAAGATTTGGCACGATTTGCGAACTCCTGCTGAGGCACGACACGCTCGTTGCGAGCTCCCCACATTGGCCGCCAACCCGCCGAATACCCCGCTGGCGGCCGTGACCGAAACCCCGATGGTAACTCACACGGACAGGCGGGAGAAACTGTGCAAGCAAAAATCGCCCTAGGGGGCCGGTGATGCACGGTTTTGGCCCGCAGGCACGCCTTTCAGGTGAGTTTACTGCGGAGACTATTCACCATCAGGCTGAAAGCACTCGACTTTCAAGAATGCCCCATTGCCGTTTTGGCGCTCAAATGTTGAGCCAATTGGTGCATCCAAGAACGGAATAATCTCAGGGTCGTAGTTCGCAATAGTATTCACGTCGTAGACGGCGTGGTTCTTGGCGTCGTCCATGTACTCATCTGACTCAAACCCTGACGTGAAACGCCATCCGCTATCAATTTCATTGTGAGGCGTCTGGCGATACATGAACGCAACTTTACGCCCCTCGACGGTGATCATGTCGGTTGCGATACAACCACCTCGGCCAGTAGCGATTGGAGTAATCTGTTCGGGTAACAGGCGAAACGACTTCTTACATGGGTCGCGCATGTCAGTCCCTTGGTGCAGTTTTGCTGTGCTCCGATTCGGTTGCTTACCGATTCGCAAATGGAGTTCAGCGAGTTTGCCTTACTCGATCCACCCCCCGCCCAGCACCTGATCCCCCGCGTAGCACACCGCCGCTTGCCCGGGGGCCACGCCAAATTGCGGCTCGTCCAAGCGCACCTGGAAGCGATCATCGCCGACGACGGTCACCGCGGCCGGCGCCAAGCGGCTGTTGTAGCGGATCTTCACTTCGCACCGGAACGAACCGCCGGGCGGATCGACGAGCCAGTTTGCCCGCGCGGCCGATAACTCGGTGCGCCCCAGTTCTTCGCGCGTGCCGATCACCACGCGCCGGCTCGCCGCGTCGAGCTCGATCACGTAGCGTGGATCGCCAAACGCGACGCCCAGCCCCTTGCGCTGGCCAATCGTGAACTGCTCGATCCCCGCGTGGTGGCCGACCACTTCGCCGGCGGTCGTGACGATCTCACCGCCACGATCAGCGGGCTCGTCGTCGCCAGGGTACTCAGCTTGCCGGCCCTGCTGGCGCCGCCGCACCAGCGCGGCGTAGTCGCCGTCGGGCACGAAGCAAATCTCCTGGCTGTCGCGCTTGTCGGCCACGCGCAGCCCTAGCCCACGCGCGATCTCGCGGATCGCCGGCTTCTCGTAGTCGCCGACCGGTAGCAACACCCGCGAGAGCACATCGCGCCGCAGGCCGAAGAGGACGTATGACTGGTCCTTCGCCAGGTCGCGGCCGCGCAGCAGCCGCGGCGGCTCGCCAGGCGAGCCCGCTTCGATCCGCGCGTAATGGCCCGTCGCGACATACTCGGCTCCCACGCTGTCGGCGAACTCACGCAGCCGGCCGAACTTCAGCCAGTTGTTGCAGACGACGCACGGATTGGGAGTGCGGCCGGCCGTGTACTCGTCGACGAAGTAATCGATGATGCGGTCGAACTCGTCGGCGAAGTTCACCGCGTAGAAAGGGATGTCGAGCCGGTCGGCGACCCGCCGCGCGTCGTCAGCATCACTGGCGCTGCAGCAGCCCTGCTTATGGCCGGCCGCGCCAGAAACAATCGGTAGCGCGGTGGCAGTTACCGCACTGCTGGACAAGCCAGCAGTGGCACCCAAGGCGTCCGCGCCTGAGCTCTTACAGACCGCGGCCGGCTCCGCCTCGCCGTGCCGCATGAACAGGCCGATCACGTCATGGCCGGCCTCGCGCAACAGCCAGGCGGCCACGCTGCTATCGACTCCCCCCGACATTGCCAACACGACGCGTGCCATGGCGTTACTCTATCCCTAGGCGTCGGCCCTCGACAATGGGCCGGCGCGGCAGGCCCAACCGGCAGTCGATTTCACACCAGCGCCCACTCGGGCCGATCCGCGATCACGGCCTGGCAACCCAAGTCACGGCAGCGCTGTAGTTCGGCGCGCGTCTTGGCGCCGTAAGCCCAGTTGTGAACGCCGCGCTCGCCCGCTTGCCCGAGCAACGTCGGATCGAGCGTCTCGTAATACCAGACGATCGTCCGCAGCCCGACGGAAAGAGCCGCGCCGGCAGCGCCTGATCCACCGCGCTGCGCCGGCGACGTCAGCACGGGCAGTTCCGCAAACGGCGCCGGCAGCCCGACCTGCCGATCGGCAGTCAGCAATCCCCAGGGCGCAGCCAGTCGTTGCGAACCATCGACCACCACGTTGTGCCAGAACGACGAGAGCATGAAGCGACCCGCCAGGTCGCCGCTCGGCGCCCGCTGCCGCACGGCCGCGAGCGCCGCATCGAGCGCCTCGGGCACTTTGATTTCCAGGTTCCAGAGGATGCCTGGGAAGCCGTCGAGCGCATCATCGAGCGTAGGCACGTCGAAGCCCATCGCCGCGCAGAGCTCTGTGCGAGTTAGCTCGCGCACCGCCCGGCCATCGCGAGCGTGGCGATCGTGAAACAGCACGATCTGGCCATCAGCCGCCAAGCGCAGATCGGTTTCGATGCCATCGACACCCAGGTCAACCGCTTGCGCGAAGGCCGCGAGCGTATTCTCGGCTGCCCGCTCGTGATAGCCGCGATGACTGAGCACCAGCATCCCTTGCACCTCGTAAGCAGGACCGCTTGATCACAACCGTGTCGACGACGAAGTGTCGGCCGCCTTCTCGCTGGCTCCATTCTCGCCATCGAGCCGCAGGCGGATGTCGCGCACCGTGCGCTCGATCAGCTCGCGGCTCGCGCCCGTGTCGGCCAGCACCAGCCGCGCCAGGGCGACCGCCGCTTCGGCTTCTTCGAATACCGCCGCGGTCGCGCCCACCTGTTCCAGCTCCTCGCGCTCGCGCAGGTAGCGCGCACGCACGAAGATCCGCAGCTTGGGGTTGAGATTCCGCGCGGTCGACACGAGCGCGGCGCGGTCGGTCGCCTGTGGCAGCGTCTGCACAAGGTACGTGGCCCGCTCGACACCGGCCAGTTCGAGGATCGCCTCGCGCGTGGCGTCGCCGAAGATCGCCGTGCGGCCTTGTCGCCGCAGCGCGGAGACCGTGTCCAAATTCATGTCGATCACAACAGTCGTTAGCCCGGCCTCGCGCAGCAAGCGCTCCACGGAGCGCCCCACCGGGCCGAAACCGATCACCACGGCCAGCCGCGCGTCCTCCTGCTGGGCGATCCGCTCGGCTGTCTGGCGATTGGTGTCGCACGCCCGCCGCGTCCCTCGTCCGTTAAGCAGGCGCCACAGCCGAGGGCGGCGCGCGAGCCAGTGCTCGAAAGGATCGATCGCGCGAAACACCAGCGGATTGACCGTGATCGACAGAATCGCGGCCCCCACCAGCAGGCTTTGCCCCTCGTCCGCCATCAGTCCGAGCTCGCGCGCCAAGTCCGAAAGGATGAACGAGAACTCGCCAATCTGCGCCAGGCCCAGCGCCACCGTCAGCGCGGTGCGCGTCGAGTGTCCCAGCGCCGCGACGATCACGAGCGCCGCCAGCGGTTTGGCGATCAGGATGACACCCAGCGCCGCGGCCATCATCAGCGGCTGCTCGATGAGAAATCGCGGATCGAACAGCATCCCCACCGAAACGAAGAACAACACAGCAAACGCGTCGCGCAGCGGCAACGCGTCGGCCGCCGCCTGATGACTCACGGGCGATTGCGCCACCACCATGCCGGCCAGAAACGCTCCCAGCGCCATCGACGCGCCAAACAACACATACGCTCCGGCCGCGATCGCCACCGAAAACACCATTACCGTCAGAGTGAACAGTTCGCGCGAGCGCAACCGAGCGACTTTCACCAATGCCCACGGCACGACCCGCGCGCCGGCGAACATCACGATCGCGATCAGCAGCGCGAGCTTGCCCAGCGCCACGGCCACCGCGACCAGCGGGTTGGACCAGATCGTCGGCTCGGATCCCGGCGCCAGCGGCTCGGTGGCCAGCACCGGCATGAGCACCAACACCATGACGGTCAGCACATCCTCAACCAGTAGCCAACCGACTGCCACGTGCCCTTGCGGTGCGCTCAAGACGCCGGCGTCCATCAGCACGCGCATCAGCACGACCGTGCTGGCCACGGCCATTGCCATGCCGAGCACGGCACCGGTCTTGGGGGGAACGTCGAAGAGCGTGAACACGCCAATCGCAACCAGCGTCGCCACCAGGCTCTGCCCCAGGGCGCCGGGAATGGCGATCGACTTGACGGCCAGCAGGTCCTGCAAGTGAAAGTGCAGCCCGACGCCGAACATTAGCAAGATCACGCCGATCTCGGCCAACTGCTGCGCCAGCTCGATATCGCCGACAAAGCCGGGCGTGTGCGGACCGATCAGCACGCCTGCCAGTAGGTAGCCCACGATCGGCGACAGGCGCAGCCACTGCGTCAACAGCCCGAACACCCAGGCGGCGGTGAACGCGGCGGCAATCGTGGTGATGAGCGGAAAGTCGTGCATAGCCATTACGAAGCAAGCAAGTACCAGGAGCTCGGCCGCCTAGAGGAGCCCTGCGGGGGTGGATGGGGTTCGCAAGTTCGTGCCAATTGCGATTCTCAGTGCAAACCTATCACGAATCTCCGGCTCGATTAACCCGCGAAATGTTCTAAAATTCACGGTTCGCGGATCGCGCGGCCCGACAGAGCACACGGCCGCGCACGGCCACCCTTCGAAGGAATGTTTGCAATGCGCGTCTGGCCAGGAAAACCGTATCCGATCGGCGCCACGTGGGATGGCAGCGGCGTGAACTTCGCTCTGTTTTCGGAATGTGCGACCAGCGTCGAGCTGTGTCTGTTCGATGACCCCGACGCCAAGCAAGAGGCGCAGCGCATTGCGGTGGTCGAGCGCCGCGACCTGGTCTGGCACTGCTACTTGCCTGACGTTCGCCCTGGCCAGCTCTATGGCTACCGCGTCAGCGGACCGTACGATCCCGCCAAAGGACATCGCTTCAATCCGCACAAGGTGGTGCTCGATCCCTATGCCAAGGGGATCGGCCGCGACGTTCGCTGGTGCGACGAAATGTTCGGCTACAAACTCGGCGATCCCACCGCCGACTTGTCGTTCGACGAGCGCGACAACGCCGCCAGCGCGCCCTTGGCCGTGGTGATCGACCCGGCCTTCACCTGGGGCGACGACCGACCCCCGCTGCGTCCCTGGCACGAAACGATCATCTACGAGTTGCACGTCAAAGGCTTCACCAAGCAGCACCCCGGCGTCCCCGAAGAGCAGCGCGGCACCTATGCCGGCGTGGCGTCCCCCGCCGCCATCGAACACCTGTCCAACCTGGGCGTCACGGCCGTCGAGCTGTTGCCCGTGTACCACCATCTCGACGATCGGCACCTCGTCGAAGCGGGACGCAGCAACTACTGGGGCTACAACACGCTGGCCTTCTTCGCTCCCGAACAGCGCTACGCCGCGGCCAAAACCGCCGACGACGCCGTGCGCGAGTTCAAAACCATGGTCCGCGCCCTGCACGCCGTCGGCATCGAGGTGATTCTCGACGTGGTCTACAACCACACGGCCGAAGGCAACCAGATGGGCCCCACGCTCACCTTCCGCGGCATCGACAACGCCTCGTACTACCGCACCAGCCCGCAAGATCCCCGCTACTACATGGACTTCACCGGCTGCGGCAACACGTTCCGCATGCAGCATCCACGGGTGTTGCAACTGATCATGGACAGCCTGCGGTACTGGGTCACCGAGATGCACGTCGACGGGTTCCGCTTCGATCTGGCCAGCGCCCTGGCCCGCGAACTGTACGACGTCGACAAGCTGGGCGCCTTCTTCGACATCCTGCACCAGGATCCGACGCTGTCGCAGGTGAAGCTGATCGCCGAGCCATGGGACCTGGGCTCGGGGGGCTACCAGGTGGGCAACTTCCCGTCGCAGTGGTCGGAGTGGAACGGCAAGTATCGCGACAACGTCCGCCGCTTCTGGAAAGGAGACGGCGGCACGGTCTCAGAGTTCGCCACCCGGCTCTGCGGCTCGGCCGACTTATATGAATGGAGCAGCCGCCGGCCGTATGCCAGCGTGAACTTCGTCACCTGTCACGACGGCTTCACGCTCCACGACCTGGTTAGCTACAACCAGAAGCACAACGACGCCAACGGCGAGAGCAACCGCGACGGCGCCGACGACAACCAAAGCTGGAACTGTGGCGCCGAAGGTCCAACCGACGACCAGGCGATTCGCTCGTTGCGCGAGCGGCAGAAGCGCAATCTGCTGGCCACGCTCTTCCTCAGCCAGGGCGTGCCAATGCTCCTGGCCGGCGACGAGTTGGGCAAATCGCAAAACGGCAACAACAACACCTACTGCCAGGACAACGAGCTCACCTGGCTCAATTGGGAGCTCTCACCCGAGCGGCAGCAGTTGCTCGATTTCGTCCGCGGCGTGATCGCGGTGCGCAAGGCCGAGCCGGTCTTCCGCCGCCAGAAGTTCTTTCAGGGGCGCTTGATCCGCGGCGAAGAGATCAAGGACGTCGAGTGGTACGCGCCCGACGGCAATGAAATGAGCGACGAGGCCTGGAACGCCGGCTTCGTGAAGTGTCTCGGGCTGCGGCTCGATGGCGACATGAGCGGCGAAGTCGACGTGCACGGCGAGCCGCTAGTAGGCAACACGGTGCTGTTGCTCTTGAACGCGCATCACGAGACGATCCCCTTTACCTTGCCAGTGCCGGCCGCCGGCGGCACTTGGGAGCCGCTCTTGGACACGGCGCAGTTCCCCGGCAAGCTCTCCGAGGACGGAGACAAGAACACCTACGAACTGGTGGGCCGCTCGGTCGCGCTCTTGCGGTTGAACCTGCCTGTCGTCGCCGAACAACTCGCGCCGGCATTCGTCGCGGCCGAGATCGTGGCGGCCGTCAACGAAGCCAAACCGAAGGCGCCGGTCGAGCCCGACCTGGCCGCCATCGCGCGCAGCACTTAAACGTTGCGCCAACCTCCGCTGCCCAGGAGTCGTAACGCCGCGGAGAGTGAGGTCGTCGGTGTGCCACTGCTTCGAAGAAGCAGTGCGGTGATTCAGTACGAGCACTGCTTGCCGTGAAGGCAAGACGTGGCACACGAGCGTGAAAACGCTGACTTATTTCACCGGCTGCCAATGGGCCCACATCGCGCCGTGGCCGGTCGCGACATACGTCAGTTGCTTTTCCACTTGGTCGGCCAGCCGCATCACGTACAGTTGCCGCAAGCCGTCGCGGCGCGATCCATAAACAAGCCAACGGCCGTCGGCCGATGGCTGCGGATGGTAAAACAACCACCCTGGCCGACACTCGGCCAATTGCTGGGGTTGGCCATCGAGCGCCATGCGAAACAGCGCCACTCCGTCGTCGACCGCCGCCGTGAAATAAATCGAGCGCCCGTCAGGCGCCCACTGCGGCACGTCGCTGCTGCCGCCATGGAAGTCGGGCACGTCCAGAAACTCGACGACTCCCCGATAGCCGCGCCGATCGGCCAGCTTCCGCAAGCCCGTGCCATCGGCACGCACCACGTGCGGATGGCAGTTGTAATGCTCGCCAGCCACGAACATCAAATGCGCGCCATCGCTCGACCATTGCGGCACGAAGTTGAACGGCTGCCCGGTCGTCACATGCGTGACGTTGCTGCCGTCGGCGTCCGCGATGTAAACCTGGTAGCTCTTGTGATAGGCGATGCGGCGCCCGTCGGGAGAAGCGCTGAAACCATAAGCGAACTCGCGCGAGTCGGCCGTCAGGTCGCGCTTGTCGCGGCCATCGAGCCGCATGCTGAACGGGTGCGAGTTGCCCTCGATGAGCGCCGTGAACCCCAGCCGATCTGGATCGCCCGGCCAAAAGAACAGCCCCGAGTTATAGAAACTCACCCGCTCGACCGCGGTGGCATTGAAGGCCCGCCCGCTTGCCAGGTCGACCAGGTGCGCGTCGTACAACCAGCCTTCGGGCGTAAAGCGAAACGTCTTGTGTTCCTCCTCCCAGCGCGCGTTCTCGGGGCTTTCCCAGCCGGCGCCGACAATCGCCTGCGTACCGTCGGGCGACCAACCCGCGAACTGCGACCACATGTCGGGCTTGTTGACCAGCTCGGGCGCGACTTCGCGCCGGTCGCTACCGTCGGCCCGCGCGATCACCGCCCGCATTGTTACGCAGTTCGCGTGGCGCGACGGCAGATTGGTGCGAAATTCGGTGAAACCGATGTGTCGCGTGGTCCACTCGTCGCCGCTGCCATTCGCGCGATCGCCGGCCGGCGTAGTCGCCGCCAGATCACGCGGCAGCGCGACGAAGGAAATCGCTCGATAGTCGTCGCGCTCGTAAACGAGCCCCACGCTTCCATCGGCCAACACAGCAAGCGACGAATAGGCCGCCGAACCCGGATCGACCACGCGCACCACGGGCCAGGTGCGGCCGCCGTCGTAGCTGGCCCGCACGGTCATGTTCTGGCGCTTGTCGCGCGTCGCCGGATTGGCGAAGTAAAGCACGACCTTGCTGGCGTCGTCTGCCGCCGGCGCCGCGATCAAGCTCGCCTGGCAGACCGGTTCGACAAGCGCGCGGTCGACGTCGAAGTCGGCCCAGGTCTGGCCGCCATCGCGGCTGCGGGCCACGGTGCGCATCAGTCCGCGCTCGGGTTGGCCGCCGTCGCGCGCCAGGTAGTTGCGCATGTTGATCAGCAGTTCGCCGTCGGCCAGCTCGGCGACCTGGCACTCGTCGGTGTGATGCGCGACGGTCCCCCCCAGCTTCCACGTCTGCCCATGATCGTCGCTATAAAAGACGTGCGAGCACTTGACTCCCTTGTCGCCGACTTGCTCGCGGTGATCGCACGGGATCACCAGCCGCCCGCGATGCGCGCCACGCGACAGTTGAATGCCGACCCCCGGCCCCGTGGCATACCAACTCCAGCCGGCGGGCTTTACGTCGGCCGTGATGTCGCGCGGCGCCGTCCACGTGCGCCCGTGGTCGCTGCTGCTGGTGACCAGCACATCGCGGTTGTCGCGGCAGAACGTCAGCCAGATCGTGCACGTCGCGCTGTCGAGCACGGGGCAAGGGTTGCCGATCGTGACCTTTTTGTCGCCCCCTTCCTCATAGACGACTTCGCTCGGGCTCCACGTGGCGCCGCCGTCGCTGCTGCGCCGCAATAAGAGGTCGATGTCGCCGTGATCGCCGCGGCTGGTCTTGCGCCCTTCGCAGAATGCCAACAGTGTGCCGTCGGCAGCGCGCAGCAGCGCGGGAATGCGGTAGGTGTGGTAGCCTCCTTGGCCGGAAACGAAGACGTCGACCGCTGGCAGGCGCTCCTCGGCCGCCGGTGCGACAGCGCAACGAACGATCAGCAAGGCAATCGATACGGCGATTCTCAAGCGCATCTGCGGGTTCGTCCTCAAAGTCTTTTAGGATCGGGGGTAAAAGCACGGGGACGGGAGTCGTTTCTGGCGAGCGTCGCCGACCGATGCGGCAGGTATTTCCAGAAACGACTCCCGCCCCCTTGGCGGCGACTGACGCTACGCCGGGACCGAGCCGCTCAGCGCCGCCCGGATGCGCTCGACCAGCCGATTGTCAGGCCCTCGCGAGCCGCGCAGTTGCACGACGTTGGCCGCCAGATACTGATCGCGCCACGCGGGCGACACGTGGTAGTAGTCTTCCAGCACCGCCGAGCTGAACTTGTAGTCGTGCGAGTTGTTCCCCTTGAGGAAAATCAACAACCGCGCCGCGTCGATCAAGGCCGCCGCCGGCGCGTCGCTCTGCAGGTAGGCCAGTGCTTTGCTGGCCGCCGCTTGACGGTCGCGGCTCAACTCGGCGAACACTTCGCCGATCGCCTCGCCGCCCGAGGCGGTCACGGCCAGCGGTTCGAAGCTCTCGATCGGCCACTCCTTGACCGAGCCACGCGAGCCCATCGCCTGGCGAAACAGCGGCAGGAACGCCACGTTCTGCAGCAACAGCCGCCGCCGCGTATCGTCGTTGTCGCTGGCGGCATACGCGTAGTGCAGGGCGTTCGTCGATGTCACCGCATGCAGGGCGACGATGCCAGTCTGACGCACGAGCAACTCCCCCGCGCCTGCGAACAGCGCGTCCCAGATCGATTGCGCAGCTACGCCGCGGTTCAACAGCGCCACGGCCTGATCGCACGCTTCGCCGGCCGAAGCGGTGCGCAAGGTGGCCAGCAACTCGCGCGTGGCCGCGTCGTCGGGCTGGCCATCGAGCCACTGGCCGCGAAGCGCCGCCGCGCGAGCCTCGTTCTCGCGCCACGGTCGGTCGGGTTCCAGATCGGCGGTGGCCGGGTTCGTGCCATCGTGGCACAAAAGTGCATAGACGAGCGAACGCAGCACTGGCTCGGCATGCTGCCAGCCGATGCTGTCGAGCGTTCGCCGGCTGTTGGCCACGTAGATCGCCTTGTGGCCGATATCGCGGAAATCGCGCGCACCATAACGGAACAACAGCTCGTAGATCTCGTCGGCCCCCGCCGAGCGGGCCAGGCCAGCGATCGCCGCGTCGGCTGCTTCGACGTCCCACTTGTCAAGCGCCTCGACGAGCGCCGCTCGGGCTTTCGAAGCCGGCGGCACGCGCCCCTCGTCGACCGCGCCCATCGTCCAATCCCCCTCGCGAACGTCGTCGGATTGCGCTTCCTTGAAGTGATCGAGCGCCCAGAAAATCGGCAGCCAGCGATGCTCGTCGGGCGAGGCCAGGCTGGCCAGATGCGCGGAGTTCACCACCAGCACAGCATGAAACTTGAAGCCCACGTGTGGCCGCGGCTGCACGTTGCGCACGCCGGCCAAGAGCAGCGCCGCGAGCAGATCGCGATACGACAAGCCGCCGCGCACCCGCGCGCCGACCTCTTCGAGCAAGCGCTCGCGCGGCGTCTCCTCGAGCAATTGCACCAGCGGTTCGATGCCTGTGTCGAATTGCACCTTCGCCGCGGCCAGGCGGGCCTCGGCGGCTGACACTTTGGGGAGTTGCGCTAAGAAGCCGAGTTGCCCCGCGCCTGCCAGAGCGCTCCCCCAAGCCGTGGCCTGCAAGAAATCGCGACGCGAAGATTGACCGGCCATGATCGCTTCCCTCCAGAAGAAGACGCGACGGGTACGCCTTTCGCCACAGGGAATTATCGCGGTTGGCGGGCTGCCCGGCTAGCAAGTTGTCGAACCTGCTAGAATGCGGAGTGAATTCCGCGGCTACCCAGCAAACGTGCCATCGCGATCACAGCACAATTCGCAGCACGTGCTCGCATTTGCCGAATCGCGCGCCCCCTTCTTGCGCAAACCAGATGATCGGCCGGTTCGTCACTTGCGTGCTGCCGAACGAATACTCGGCCCCGATCGAGCGCAGGTGCAAGTTCACCTCGGGCGCGAGCTTGCCCATCCAACCCATGAACTCGGGGGCCACGGCCGACAGCACCCCCTGCACCAGGTTCACTCCCCAGCGATTCCACTTGTCGCGATGGTAGCGATAGGTGACGAACGCCCCGGGGTCGACCACATCGGGCACGATCGTCACGTCGGCCAGTTGCCCGCGCACCGATTGTTCGACCCACCGCTCCATCAGCCGCGCCGCGTCGTCGGCGCGAATAAACGGATCGGCGTGAAACCGGTCGTAGACGTTCACGGTCTGGCTTGCCGCCCGCGACAGGCTCGCGATATCCTCCTCGCGCGCCAACCGCACCGGGTAGCGCTCGGGCATCTCGGGCACGATCACGGGCCCATGCTGATAGTAGCGCGTCTCGATGAGCGCGAACCCAAGTTCGCCCAGCGCGCGCAACAGTGCCAGATCGCGCGGATCGACCTGCGCGAACAGGTAGCGCACATCGCGGCGCACGGCGCGGTGTAAGAGCGCCGCCAAGGCCGGGCCGTAGTTCAGCGCCGTCTCGAGCCGCGGCGGCGCCAGCGGCCAGACCGCGTTGAGCCGCGCCACACCGTAGCCGAAGAACTCGCTGTCCCACGGCAGGCACTCCGCGAACAAGCCGATGCTAGTTCCTCCGGCCAGCGTGCAGCCGAAGCGCAGATCATTCTCCTCTGCCAGCGGCGCCGTGAGCTGCTCGGCCCACAACACCCGATCTCCCTTGCGCGAAATACCCGGGATGTAGTCGTGCGGTGACCAGGGCAAGTGCTCGACCAGCACCTTGCGCACGCGCGCCAGGTCGGGCGCCAGCGGAGTCAACTTTGGCAGGGCGTGGCCGTTCGTGGCCGTGGTCATGCGAGTACCGCGCAAGGCTGACGGCGTTTACCAGTAATGGGCCCGATGTTCGCGATAGAACTGGACCGTGCGGGCTAACCCGTCGGCCAAGGGGGTCCGCGGCTCCCACCCCAGCAGATTGCGAATCTTGCTGATATCCGAATAAAAGTCACCCGGCTCCTGAGCTTGCCGCTCGAGCGAGAAGGGCGCCAACTGCCAGCTTCCCTGGCCGGCGGCGCGCACCACAGCCTCGGCCAGTTCGGCGAAGGTCGAAGGTTTGTCGACCCCCACGTTGAACACCTGGCCAAACGCCCGCTCGTCGGCCGCGCACGTCAACAGCGCCCGCACGCAATCGTCGATGTACAAAAAGTCGCGCAGGATGCGGCCGCTGCCATACACCGGAATCTCCTGCCCGTCGAGCGCCAACCGCACAAACCAGTTCGCCACGCCATAGCGCGAGTGCTGCATCTGCGCTCGCGGGCCGTAAGTGTTGGTGATCCGCAATAGCACCGACCGCACGCCGAACACCAGGTGGTACGCTTCAACAATTTTCTCCGCGGCCAGATTCGTGATCTCGTAGATCCCCAGCGGCTGTGTCGCGGCCGTTTCGCTCACCGGCAGCGAAACCGGCTTGCCATACTGCCCGCGCGTCCCCGAGTAGATCACCTTGGCGCCGGGGTTGTGGTGCCGGCAGGCTTCCATGACGACCGCCGTACCCTTGACGTTGATGTCGATGTCGGGAAACGGGTCGGTCAGGCTCAGGATATGATCGACCTGGCCCGCCAGATGAAACACGTAGTCCTGTCCGCGCACCAGATAGTTCATCACATGCGCGTCGCGGATGTCGGCGAAGTTGACCGTCACGCGCTGGCGCACCGGCGCGATATTAAAAAGATTGCCGCCGTAGCCGGGGATCATCGCGTCGACGATGGTCACGTCGGCGCCCAGTTCGACGAGCGCAATCGCCAGGTTGCTCCCCAGAAAGCCCATGCCGCCAGTGATCATGGCGCGGCGGCCGCGAAAGGCGGCCGCAAGCGCGGGCGAACCGGTCGCGTCGGTCATCGACAGACCTCCGGTGTCGCCCCGCGCACGGCCCGCGCGACTTCCTCGATTTGCCGGCGTTCCAAACCAATCCACAGCGGTAGCGACAGTACCTCGGCCGCGGCCCGTTCCGTCTCCGGCAACGAACCGACTCCCACCGTCAGATCGCGATAGGCCGGCTGCAGATGCACAGGGACCGGATAGTGCACCAGCGTGCCGACGCCGTCGCGGGCCAGCCGCGCGCGCAGCGCGTCGCGCTCCGCGTGCCGGACGACAAACAAATGATAGACGTGTTCGGCCAGCGGATGCACAAACGGCAATTCCACCTCGGATAGCTCGGCCCGGTATGCCGCGGCCAGTTCGCGGCGTTGGCGGTTGTGCTCGTCGAGGTACGCCAGGCGCACGCGCAACAGCGCGGCCTGGAGCTCATCGAGACGGCTATTGGTGCCGCGCTCGGCCGCCGAATCGCGCGATGTCTGGCCGTAGCTTCGCAAGCGCCTCACGCGCGCGGCCAGGTCGGCGTCGCGCGTGACGACCGCGCCGGCGTCGCCGCAGGCCGCCAGGTTCTTGGTCGGATAAAAGCTGAAAGTCGCCACGTGACCAAACGTCCCCGCCAGCCGACCGTTCCACCGCGCGCCGTGTGCCTGGGCGCAATCCTCAACGACAAGTAACTTGTGACGCTCCGCCAGGCGACCGATCGCCGTCATGTCGGACGGGTGGCCATACAGATGCACGGGCACGATCGCCCGCGTGCGCTGAGTGATCGCCGCTTCGGCAGCCGCCGGATCGATGGCGTAAGTGCGCGGATCGATGTCGACCAGGACCACCCGAGCCCCCGACCGCTCGATGCCGCAGATCGTCGCCACGGCGGTATGCGCAACGGTGATCACCTCGTCGCCCAGTCCAATGCCCGCCGCGCGCAGCGCGAGCTCGATCGCATCAGTGCCGTTGGCTACGCCGATTGCGTGCCAGGTCTGTGGCGTCGACTGCCCCGCGAGCGCATGCGCGACGCCGTTTCCATTTGAATTTGTCGCCGACGTCACCAGCTCGGCGGCGCCCTGCGCGATGTAATCCCCCCACTCCCGCTCGAAGGCCTCGACTTCGGGACCCAACACGTACCAGCCGCTGGCCAGCACGCGCGCCGCGGCCGCGGCCATCTGGGGGGCCAGGCGCTCGGCAAGCGGTTGCAGGTTCTGAAACGGGACCATTCCTCTCATTCTAATCACCGCGACCGATCGCCGACGAGCAGCCGAAACCCCGCCGCGTACCACCCGTTTGCGGCCTGTCGATCCACTGCGGCCACTTGGCCCTCCTGCTCGCCAGCGCTATACTTGCCCCGAAGATTGCCTGCACCACCGCGCCGCGACGACCGCCGAGTTGAAACCGGCGAACCGCCGCGGTGCCTGCTGTGTCACCTTCCATCAATCAATTCGCTCCTTGCTTCTGCGGCGCGCGACCCGTCGTGCCCAAGATTTCGGCCTCCTATTCCGCCCGCTCGGCACAACCATGACACGCGTTGCCATCCTCGGCGCCACTGGGTACTCGGCTCTCGAGCTGATCAAGCTGCTGCTGCGGCATCCGGAAGCCGAAATCACCACCCTCACCAGCCGCCAAGAGGGGAACCCTTCGATCGCCAACATCCACCCGTCGCTCCAGGGGCGGATCGATCTGGAGTGCCACGACCTGGGGCCCGTGGCCGTGGCGGCGCGGGCCGATTACGTCTTTAGCTGCCTGCCGCATGCCGTCACGGCGACGCTCGTGCCGCAGCTCCTGCGCGCGGGGCGGCGGGTGATCGACTTTAGCGCCGACTATCGCCTCGATTCGGCCGAGACCTACGAAACCTGGTACGGCGAGAAGCATCCCGATCCCGAACGGCTGGGGCGCACCGTCTACGGACTGCCCGAGTGGTTTCGCGCGCAAATCCGCGACGCCGATCTCGTGGCTAACCCCGGCTGCTACCCGACTTCGGCGATTCTCGCGCTGGCACCGCTCTTGGCGGCCGGTTTGATCGAACCCGACGGCATCATCATCGACTCGAAGAGTGGCGTCTCGGGCGCGGGGCGCACGCCGAAACTGACCACGCTGTTCCCCGAGTGCAACGAGAGCCTCTCGGCCTACAACGTGGGCCGGCACCGGCACACTCCCGAGATCGAGCAAGTTCTCGCCCGCGCCAGCGGGCAGCCAGCGCAAGTCATCTTCACGCCGCACCTGGTGCCGATGGATCGTGGCATCTTGAGCACCTGCTATGCCCAGCCGCGCGGCGCGCCCAGCGAGGAGCAACTGCTGACGGCGCTGCGCGGCCGCTATGCCGACGAACCGTTTGTGCGCGTCGTCGATCACTTGCCGGCGACTAAAGACAGCGCCGGAACGAACTATTGCGATATCACGATCCGCCTGGTGCGCGGAAAAGTCGTGCTCATCAGTTGCCTCGACAATCTGATCAAGGGGGCGGCCGGAGCGGCCGTGCAGAACTTCAACCTGATGTGCGGCTTTCCGGAAACGACCGCGCTCGTATAGAACTCCTCTCCAGCACCGGCGCGCGCGGGAGGGATCCGCTGCTGGACGCAATCGGCGCGCCTGTCTCCTTGACGGAGCTAGAAACAAAATGGCAATTGCGGTCCCAAGCGGGTTTCGACTGGCCGGTGTCCATTGCGGCATCAAGAGCAACCCCGCCAAGCTCGACCTGACGCTGATCGTCAGCGACGCCCCGGCAGTGGCGGCCGGCGTCTACACGCAGAACAAGGTCTTCGCCGCGCCCGTTGGCTGGAATCGCCGCCACACTCCCAGCCGCGCGATCCGCGCGATCGTGGTCAACTCGGGGAACGCCAACGCCTGTACCGGGCCGCGCGGCGACGAAGACGCCGCCACGATGGCCAAGCTAGCCGCGGCGGCCGTTGGCGCCGCGCCGGCCGAAGCGCTCGTGCTCTCGACCGGCGTGATCGGCAAGTTCCTGCCGATGGACAAGATCGCTGCCGGCATCACCGCGGCAGCCGGGCAACTTGGCCGCGACGAAGCCCATCTGCTCGACGCCGCGCGCGGCATGCTCACCACCGATACCCGGCACAAGCTCGCCGGGCGCCGCCTGAAACTAACCGCGCGCGAAGTGCAATTGACCGGCATGGCCAAGGGCGCCGCCATGATCGGCCCGAACATGGCCACGATGCTCAGCGTGCTCTTGACTGACGCCGTGCTCGATGAGCAGACCGCCCAGCACGCGCTCGCCCAGGCGGTCGACGACAGCTTCAACTGCATCAGTGTCGACGGCCACATGAGCACGAACGACACCGTCCTCTTGGTGGCCAGCGGCGTGGCCGGCGGCGGGGCGCTAGCCGCCGACGATCTGGCCGCCTTCCGCGCGGCGCTGGGCGAGGTCTGCGCCGAGCTCGCCCAAGCGATCCCCGCCGACGGCGAGGGGGCCACGCACCTGGTGACGATCGACGTGGCCGGCGCCGCCAGCCGCGCCGCCGCACATAAAATCGCCCGCACCGTCGCCGAGAGCCCCTTGGTGAAAACCGCCATCGCCGGGGCCGATCCCAACTGGGGGCGCGTCGTCTCGGCCGTGGGCTACTCGGGCGTGCCGCTCGACGCCGCCGCGATCAGCCTCAAGATCAACGGCCATCTGCTCTACCAGCGCGGGGCGCCGGTCGCGTTCGACGCCGCGACCGTTTCGGCCTCGATTCGCGACCAGCGCGACACGCACCTCGAAATTCAACTCGCCGATGGCGACGGCCGGGTGCGATTCTGGACGACCGACCTGACGGCCGAATACGTGCGCCTTAACGCCGATTATCATACGTAGCTGACGCCGCGCGCGGGCGGTCGCTCCTCGTCGCGAGCGACACAAGTTGCCCCGCGCCGCCTGCCTTTGGGAATGACGCCAGCATGAGCCCATCGCTCCGCCGCATCGTTCGGGGAGTGATTGCGCTGGCCATCGTCTTCGTGTTGTCGGTGCTGGGTTATAAGCTGGCCGGCTGGTCGTGGACCGATTCGCTCTACATGGTCGTGATTACCATCTCGACCATCGGCTACGGCGAGATCGGCCCCATGACCCCCGGCCTCCGCCTTTTCACTGTGCTGGTCATCGTCTGTGGGCTGACCGCTTCGGGTTACGCTTTGGGCGGTCTCTTTCAGTTGGCCCTGGTGGGCGAGGTTGAAAATTATCTGGGACAACGCCGCATGTTGCATGAAATCGAACACCTCCAGCAGCACACGATCTTGTGCGGCTACGGGCGCACGGGCCACATCCTCAGTGACGAACTGCACCGCGAAGGCGAGCGGTTCGTCGTCATCGAGTGCGACGAACGGGCCGTCGCCGAAGCGCGTCAGGTCGGTTACCTGGTGATCGCCGGTGACGCGACCGAAGAAGCCACGCTCGAAGCGGCCGGCATCCAGCGCGCCCGCTGCCTGGTCACCGCCTTGCCCGACGACGCCGCCAACGTCTTCATCACGCTCACGGCCCGCAATCTCAACGCGCAACTGCGGATCATCGCGCGCGGCGAGCAGCTCACCACGCAAAAGAAGCTGGTACAGGCGGGGGCCGATCGCGTCGTGCTGCCGGCCGCCATCGGCGGTTTGCGCATGGCCGCCATGGTCACGCGCCCTTCGACCGTCGAATTCCTCGAGCTCGTGGCCGGCCACAGCTCGATGGATGTCGAGCTCGATGAGTTCGTCATCGCCGCCGAGGCTCAATTAGTTGGCAAAACCGTCGAGCAAGCCGAAGCCCGACGGCGCCACGGTCTCTTGGTTGTGGCCGTCAAACGCGCCGACGGCAAGCTGATGTTCAATCCCGACGCCAGCTTCGTTTTCGCACCCAACGACATCGTGATCGTGATGGGCAAGGTCGACGACATCAAGCGTTTCCGCGGCGAGTGCGGCCGGGGCCCAGGCTCCTGAGCGCGGGCCCCTTCCGATCTCGGCAGCTGTTAGTTCACCGCGGCCAGCGCGGAGATTCGCAGCACCGCGGCGACATCGTGCCGGGGACTTGTCCCATTCCCCAATCTCCTATCCCACCTGGGCTGGTGTTTGAATTATCGCGGCAACAGAAGCACTGCTGGGCAAGGCAGCCTATGGTAGGTCAGACACTCCGGTGCCTGACACGAAGCGCTACTCGGCGTGGTTGTCATGCACAGGGTGCAATGACCTACGCGCAAGCCAGCAGTGGCACCCGCCGGGACGCTGCCTTCGCAAGGCGCGTGAGACGACTAGGGTCACTCCGGCGGGGCGGCTGGCTCGTCCTCGCGCGGAAAGATGAACATCATGGCCGCGATCATCATTTCTTCGTTCGTTTGCCAGCCGTAGCGCACTTCGGCCTCGGGATCGGGATTGTCGGGGTTGTGGCGCGAGTTGTCCCACCGCGCGACGCCACGAAGCGTGCTGCCGATCGGCAACTCGATCGGTTCCTTGAACCAGTACATCGTTTGCCAGTTGAAGTCGTAGCGCGGCACCGACAGCAGCGTCTCGCGGCTCCCGTCTGGCAACACGTTTTCGAAACGAAACGACTTGCCGCGCACGTGCATGTGCGGATAGAGGCCCACGAGCCGTGCGTGGCGGTGCTCCGCGATCGCGAAGTTGTATTCACCCCGCGCGTGCGGATCGCCCGGCGCGATGCGGAACGAAGCATTCTCGTAGGTTTGCATCGCCACTTCCCACTGCGGCGGCTCGGCGGCGAATTTGAGCGCCAAGGTGGGTCGGTCGCGCACCGCCCGCCCATTGGGGGTGTAGTGAATGTTAAAGAGCAGTCTCACGCCGGCAGGTATCCGCAGCGCCGTGCCAGCGGGAAACGCAAACGAGGGGTCGCCCGGCGCCCACATCGCCACGACGCGCGTGCCAGCGAAGCTCTTGGGCGGGCCCGGATGGTCCCCCTCGACCGTAAAGACCATCACGTGATGCACGACCCCCGGCTCGGCGGGCCGCAATTCGGCAGCCTGCACCCAGCGGGTCTTTGTGAACAGCTCGTCGGTCACGGCACGCGGCGCCGGGCTGAAGATGTAGTCGGTTGTCCCGTCGGCCGGCACCTGAAACGAGCGCTCGGTGGTCACCGTGGCCTCGGGTTGAAACGACCAGGATCGCCGGGCGGCTACCGGCGCGAGATGGCTGACGTGCATGGCGGCCGCGCGCGCTGCGGCGACCTCGCCGCGCGGCAGGCCGGCGTCGATCCAGCGCACCAGCAACTTGATCTCATCCTTCGTGAGGCTGCGGTCGTTGGAGAACTGGCCATAACGGGCATCGGCATGCCAGGGGGGCATGCGCCGCTCGACGACCACTTCGCGCATCATCGCTCCCCACCGTACGGCATCGTCGTAACCAGCCAGCGCAAAGGGGGCGGCACTGTTTTCGCGATGACAGGTAGCGCAGCGCCTGGCCAAGAGCGGCGCGATGTGTGCTTCGTACGAAATCGGTTGGGCAGCGGACTGGCGATCGGCATCCGCGAGCGCGCGGTCGAGCAAGCAACCGTCGACGGGTGTTTCCGCCAGGCGAACGTCGTTGCCTGCCAGGACGTCGTCGATCGCCGAGGCCAGGTCTTCGCGCGAGGCGGCTGGCCGCCGTCCCCCGCCGACGGAACATTGGTCGCTAAACCGCCCGCGATATCGCAATTCGAGATCGTGGTCGAGCACGCAAAACGTCGGCGTGCGCTTGACATCGAGGGCGTCGGCGAGTTTCTGACCGACATCCTTAAGGACCGGAAACGGGAGCTCGTAGTCGGCGGCATGAGCCGCGACCAGGTCGATGGTTTCGTGCTCGTGAGGGTAGATGGCCAGAAACTGTACCGGCTGGCCGCTGTACCGTTGGGCCAGTTTCAGGACACCGGGCACGAGGCGGTTGGCCAACGGACAGTCGGTGCCGAGAAAACAGAGCACGAGCGCCTGGCAGCGATCAAATTCGGCCACGATCCGTTGTCGGCCGAGAATATCGCGCAGCGAACCGGGATCGAGCTCAAGCCGCGCGATTCCGCACTGCTCTTTCTCACCCGCCAAAGCGGTGCCAGCGAACCCAACGCCCAACAACGCAACAATGACCAGCGCGCACACAAAGCGTGCGCACCGATGCGCAGGCGCGGCGCGCCGCGGGCATCGCCCAGCCATGTGGAGTCCAACTGTTCCGGGGAAAGATCTGAGGAGAGGCGAGAAGCGAACTCTCTCGCAAGCGGAGGAGTCTACCGACGCGATAGCACTTCGACCAGAGGAATTCTCCCCGTTATTCCCAGGTTTTGCTAACAGCCCAGGCTGTCAATAGGTGGCCTTTGTTCGCGGCACGCCAGGCGAGCGTCGCGCCAAGGTGGCCACACGCGCCGCGCGGAGCCGTTGCTAGCAACCGGCGCGAGCCGAGTGTCGCACGTTCCCCAGCACGCGGACGGTGGCCGCCGAACGATTCAACACATAGAAGTGCAACCCCGGCACGCCGGCATCGAGCAGTTCTTGGACCTGGCGGGTAGCGAAATCGACGCCGACCTCGAACTGCGCGTCGGTCGAGTCGCCGCAAGCTTCAAGATTGGCGACAAGACTGGCAGGTAACTTGGCGCCGCAGAGATCCGTAATGCGACGAATTTGCGCCAGATTGGTGATCGGCAAGACGCCGGGCACGATCGGCACCTGAATCTTCTGGGCCGCGCACTTGTCGCGAAAGCGAAAGAAATCGGCATTCTGGTAGAACAACTGGGCAATGACGACGTCCGCGCCAGCGGCCACTTTGCGGGCGAGATTCTCAAGATCAACTTCGGGACTGGGCGCCTCCTGGTGCGTTTCCGGGTAGCCGGCCACGGCAATGCCAAACTGCGGGAACTCGGCCCGCAGCAGCGCTACCAATTCGTTGGCATAGCGGAGCCCATCGGCCGCAGGGCGGAAGACCTTCTCTCCCCGCGGTGGGTCGCCGCGCAGGGCAACGATGTTCTCGACACCCCGCGCCTGAGCTTCGCGGAGGTAGTCGCGCAAGTCGTCACGCGACGACCCGACGCACGTCAGGTGCGCCGCGACGGTGGTCCCATACCGCACATGCACCCGCGACACCACCTCGAGAGTTTTGTCGCGCGTCGACCCTGCCGCGCCGTACGTACACGTGACGAACGACGGCTCGAAGCGCATCAATTCGGCCAGGTGCCGGTCCAATTCCTCATCGCCCGCCGGTGTCTTCGGCGGGAACAGTTCGAAGGACAGAGCAAACTTGTTTGGTCCGTAGGCTTCCGCGATGCGCATGCTCGGTTCCAACGGGTTGCGACGACGACGGCGGTGCAGGTGCCCGCGAGTTGGTAGATTATAGCCAGCTAACGTGTCGCTGGCAGGCCGGCCGACCTATCGCGGCGCTACGATCGTTGGGTTCGCGGTCGTTCATTCATCCTGTTTTGCTCCGTGGGAGCCGACTCATCGTGTCATTCTGGCGGCTGGTCATTCGCAGCGTCCTCCATCATTGGCGCATGAACGTCGCCATCGCGCTAGGAGTGGCCGTGGGCACCGCGGTGCTGACGGGTGCGCTGCTGGTGGGCGATTCGGTTCGTGGAAGCTTGAAACACCTGGCCCTCGACCGCTTGGGGCGCATCGATGCGGTATTGGCTCGGCCGCAGTTCTTTCGCGCGGCACTGGCGGATGAAATCGCGGCTGGCATTTACCGGCAGACTGCGTCCGTCGTCCCCATCGTGCTCGTCGAAGGTTCGGCCGAAGAGCCCGAGACTCATCGTCGAGCGACGCGCGTCACGATGATCGGTTGCGACGAGCGGTTCTGGGAGCTCGACTCGTTCCCGGCCGGCGATCGGGTGCCCGGCGTCGGCCACGTGATCCTCACCGAGCCGTTGGCACGCGAATTGGGAATCCGCTTGCCGGAGCGAGGAGCGACTGGCAAGCTGCCGTCCGTCATCGTGCGGTTGCCGAGCCCGGGCGATGTGCCGGCCGATAGCCCGCTGGGGCGCAAGACCGAGACGGTACGCAATCTCCGCTTGACGGTAGCGAAGATCGTGCCGGCCGCGGGGCTGGCGCGCTTTGGGTTGAATCCTTCGCAGCGCACGCCGCTAAACGCTTTCGTATCGCTGCCTACGCTGCAGCGGGCGCTCGATCAGCCGGCGAATGTCAACGCGATCGTTGCCAGCCTGAACGCGAATGGATCGCACGACTCCGTGACGACCGACGCCGCCTCGCGTCCAAGCAATGTCGAGCAACTGGACGCCGCACTGCATCCCCAGTTCGTCGACTATGGCTTAAGGCTCGAGCAGACGCCGCGCGGCTACTTCGATTTGTCAAGCGAGCGAATGATCTTGGAGCCTGAAGTGGTGCGCGCAGCGCGCAAGAGTTTCGCGCCGTGGCCCACGCAGGTGGCGTTCACTTATCTGGCGAACACGATTGCTAGCGGGGATCGTGAGATTCCGTATTCGACGATCACGGGCATCGACCCGTTCGTCGAGTCGCCGCTCGGGCCGTTTGTCACCGAGACGGGCGAGCCCCTGACGCCCCTCGGCGACGACGAAATCGCGCTGAACAGTTGGGCCGCCGAGCAGCTTGCCGCGAAGGTCGGCGACCGGATCGATGTCGTCTACTTCAAGCCCGAGAGCACGCACGGGCGAGTGGAAGAAGATCGCCGCAGCTTCCGGCTGGCACACATCGTGAAGCTCGAGGGGGCGGCCGACGATCGCTTGCTGACTCCCAAGCTCAAGGGGGTGACCGATCAAGTTTCGATGGCCGACTGGAACCCGCCGTTTCCGTTCGATGGCAAGCGGATCCGCAGCGAGGACGAAGCCTATTGGGATGATCACGGCCCGACGCCCAAGGCGTTCGTGTCGTTGGCGACCGCTCAGAAGTTATGGGGAAGCCGGTTTGGCGACGCGACCTCGGTGCGCGTGGCGCCGCCGGGCGGAACCACGACCGAACAGGTTGCGGCGAAGTTGCACCTGGATCCGGGTGAGTTGGGCTTTCATTTTCAGCCGGTGCGCGCGCTGGCGCTTGAGGCCGCGACCGGAACCACGCCCTTCAACGGTTTGTTCTTGGGCTTCAGTTTCTTTCTGATCGCCGCCGCGGTGATGCTGGTGGCGCTGTTGTTCCGGCTGGCCGTCGATGGTCGGGCCGAGCAGATCGGGTTGCTCAGGGCACTGGGATGGCCAAGCAAGAGAATTCGACGCCTGTGGGCAGCAGAAGGCCTGGTCGTGAGCCTGCTGGGCGGTGCAGTGGGCGTGCTCCTGGGACTTGCCTACGCGGCGCTGATGGTCGCCGGCCTGCGCACCTGGTGGGTCGCCGCGATCACGAGTCCCTTTGTCAACCTCTATTTCACGCCTGCGAGCTTGGCGATCGGATTCGTCAGTGGTGTGGTGGTCGCTTGGTTGGCAATCGCGCAGTCGCTACGGCGACTGGCCAAACGCGAGGCCCGCACGCTGTTGGCCGGCAAGGTTGAAGCCTCTGACGCTCCGGGGCGATCCGCACCACGCCCGTTGCCGAGGTTCGTCGGAATCGGAGCGCTCGTTGCTGGGGCCGCCTTGGCAGCCATGGCCTTGACGCTTTCAGGGGAGGCTCAAGCCGGCGCGTTTTTCGGCTCTGGCGCGCTAGTACTCATCGGTCTGCTCGCCTTGCTCTGGAGCCGTTTGCGGAGCGGCGAAACCGCTCCGCTCGTGACCCGCGGCAGCGGAGCCCTTGCGCGATTGGCGCTGCGCAACGCCGCACGCCATCCAGGGCGCAGCGTCCTCTCGATCGGCCTGGTGGCAGCGGCCGTCTTCTTGATCGTGGCCGTGAGCGCGTTTCGCTTGGACGCGCCCAAAGATGCGGCGGATCGACAGTCTGGCACGGGGGGATTCGCGCTCGTGGCCGAAAGCGATCAGCCGATCTACCAAGACTTGTCTGCGCCCGAGACGTTGAGCCTGACTCCAGCAGAAGCCGTTGTGTTGGCCGGCGCCAGGATCTACCCGATACGCGTGCGACAAGGCGACGATGCCAGTTGCTTGAACCTCTATCAGCCGCAACAGCCGCGCGTGCTGGGGCTGCCGCGCGAATTGCTCGCGCGCGGCGGTTTTCAGTGGGGCGCAACGCTCGCCGAGACCGAGGCCGAACGCGCGAACCCCTGGCTGCTGTTGGAACGCGATTGGGGACGGGCCGCCGACGGCGCGCCGCTCGTGCCTGTGGTGCTCGACGCCGCCACGGCGATCTACAGCTTGCATCTGTCGGGCGTGGGCGCACGCTACGACTTGCCGCGCTGGGACGCGAACCCACAAGCGTCGAAAGTACCGAGCGTGCACTGTCTCGTTGTCGGGCTCTTGAAAAACAGTCTTCTCCAGGGGGATATCTTGATGAGCCAACGGACGCTCATCGAACAATTCCCGGAGCTTAGCGGGTACCGTTTTTTCTTGATCGATTGCCCGGCCGAGCGCCGCGTCGCCGTCGAGACGACACTCGAAAAGAGCCTCGGCGACTATGGCTTCGATGCGCAATTGTCGAGCGATCGACTGGCTGCGTTTCTGGTTGTGCAGAACACTTACCTTTCGACCTTTCAGAGTCTGGGGGGCTTGGGGCTATTGCTAGGGACGTTGGGCTTGATCGTCGTCGAACTGCGCAACGTGCTCGAACGCCGCGGTGAGTTGGCGCTCTTGCGCGCGGTCGGCTTTCGCACCGGCACGTTGGCCTGGCTGGTGCTGGCCGAGAACGCGGTGTTGTTAGCGGGCGGGTTGGCGATCGGTTTACTCGCGGCGCTGGTGGCCGTGGCGCCGCATCTCATCGCACGCACGGCGGCCGTACCCTGGCTATCGCTGGCTGCGACGCTGGCACTGGTGCTCTCCGTGGGGCTTGCGGCGGGCTGGTTCGCCGTGCGCGCCAGCCTGGCCGCGCCGCTCATACCTGCATTGCGGGGCGATTGAGTCGCGACGTCGCGCCCGCTAGCGTGCGGACTTCGGCGAGCTCAATCGAGGTGAGCAAGCTCCGTGGCTAACGAGTTTTGAAGCAGCTATTCGAGACTTCACGCCGAAGGCGCCGCGTGGGCAGCCGCCGTCGCCAGGGCGCTCGAGTAGCCTGCACTAGCTCGGTTGATCGCGTCCAGGAATGCGCGGGCACTGGCTTCGAGACTATCGGTCGACACGCCACGACCGCGAAACGTGTTGCCGCGATGCTCGACCTCCACAGTCACTTCGGCCTGCGCGTCTTTACCGACCGAGACGCTGTGTACCTGGAAATCGCGCACGCGCACCTCGACACCGGTGATTTGCTCGACGGCCAGAAACATGGCGTCGATCGGACCGTCGCCGCGCGCCATTTCGCACGACACTTCTTCCTCGCCGCGACGCAGCGTGAGTCGCACGGTAGGAACCTCATCGGTTCCCGCCGCCGACGTGTAACGAGCGAAGCTCCATTGCTCGGGTACTTCGCGAATTTGCTGCTCGATGAGCGCGGCCAGATCGCTGTCGTAGAGCTCCTTCTTCTTATCGGCCAGCAGCTTGAACTGTTCGAAGACGCGCACGAGCTGATCGCTCTCGAGGTGGTAGCCCAACGCGCGGGCCCGATCGGCCAGCGCGGCCCGGCCGCTGTGCTTGCCCAATACGAGATCGGTCTTGCCGAAGCCGACGTCTTCGGGGCGCATGATTTCGTAGGTGGTGCGCTCCTTGAGAAAGCCGTCCTGGTGAATACCGGCTTCGTGAGCGAATGCGTTGCGACCGACAATCGCCTTGTTGCGCTGCACCTGCATGCCCGTGATGTTCGAGACCAGCCGGCTGGTGGGCACGAGGCGCTGCGTGACGACTCGGGTATCGGCCTTGTAGTAGTCCTGGCGCGTCTTGAGCGCCATGACGACTTCTTCCAGCGAGCAGTTGCCGGCCCGCTCGCCGATGCCATTGATCGTGCACTCGATCTGGCCAGCGCCGACCTCGACCGCCGCCAGGCTATTGGCGACTGCCAGGCCAAGGTCGTCGTGGCAGTGTACGCTCACCACGGCGCGGTCGATGTTCGGCACGCGCTCGATCAACGACCGGATCACTCCCGCATAGTGCGCCGGCGTGGCGTAACCGACCGTGTCAGGAATATTGACCGTGGTGGCGCCGGCCGCGATTGCCGCTTCGACCACCCGGCAGAGAAAGTCGATTTCGGTCCGCGCGGCGTCCTCGGGCGAGAACTCAATGTCGTCGACGTAGCCCTTGGCGCGCTTCACGCCGGCGACTGCCCGCGCGATGCACTCTTCTTGCGTCATCTTGAGCTTGAACTCGCGATGAATGGCGCTGGTGGCGAGAAAGACGTGAATGCGCGGTTGCTCGGCTTCGCGCAGCGCTTCGGCCGCGCGGTCGATATCCTCGTTGTTGGCGCGGGCCAGGCCACAGATCGTCACGCCGCGGATGGCGCCGGCAATTTGCCGGACAGCCTCAAAATCGCCAGGCGAGGCGATCGGAAAACCCGCCTCGACGATGTCGACCTTGAGGTCGGCCAGCGCCTGGGCGATTTCCAGTTTCTCGGCGATGTTCATGCTGCAGCCAGGCGATTGCTCGCCGTCGCGCAGCGTGGTGTCGAAGATGCGGATGGGTCGAATGTCGGACATGGTTATCGCAGGGCCTTCTAGGTTGGCAGCCGTCGCATCGCCAGCTTAACTCGCCGCGCGGGCCTGAGACAGCGCTCCGACGCGCGCGTCGTGGGTAGAGCTTGGCGATGCCGAACGGTTGAAAGTTGGAGATTGAGAACCTGATCACGCTTGGGCAGGCCGACCCCTGGTCGGCGCGCGTAGCAACAGGCGGGCCCTGCCGGCGCGCTGCACGCGCCGAGTATTCTGTGATGGGGCGAACTTCATCGATGCGATCCCATCGCCTGACGAACTGGCGAACTTGTCCACAACCCAACTCACGCTGATCACAAAAAAAGAACCCCAAGGCAACCGGCTGGGCCTTGGGGTTCGCGATGTCTTGGTATACGAAACCGGCGAACGATCCCCTTACGGCCCGGCCACGGTAAGGCCGAGTAGTCGCAGTCCTAGAAGGAGCACGAGCCGCAACATGAGGTTCACCGATCGCGTACTTCGCGACGCGGTTCTAACGGGAAAGTTCTGGCACGAACCGCGTCTCAATCACTCTAAGTGTCGGGTTTTGGGGCGTCAAGGGCGATACGACCTGGTTCGATTAGTAGGATTCTCCCGAGATAAGCGCCTTCCATGGCTATCGGCCTGGAGCCCCACATCGGCGTGGATCCAAATCTGCTCAACTTTGCCGCCTGTTCTGCCGATCTAGTCCTGCGCTCTCGCGCCTTCACCTCCTCATGCGAGAGCCATGGTCAGGCGGCCATGTTCGCTCCGCATAACCGATACCCAGGCACGAGAGCTCTTTATGCTGCTTGGTTCGACGCTAGCCGACCGACTCGCGGTCGACACGCCCGTCGTCAATTGCCGCCACGCCTTTCGCGTGCTGGTAATGCAAGACCAGGACTGGCAACCGTATGCCGTGTTCAACTATCGCGCCCAGGCCGACGCTTGTTGCGACAAGCTGCTAGCAGCCGGCCACAACGCGCGGATCGTCGAGCTACGACTCTCAGCGCCGCACGCGACTCCCGTCGATAGCAACTGACGTTGCGCGACGCGTCGGCGATCACAGCGTCACAAACCGCACGCAGACCGGCGAGCCGACTTTCACTTCTTGCCCGGTCGCGGTGAGCCGGCCCGACGTTTCGTCAACCTTAAAGACGACTACGTTCCCCGAATCTTGATTGGCCGCCAGCAGCCAGCGGCCGCTAGGATCAAGGTTGAAATTGCGCGGGGTCTGGCCGCGCGTCGATTCGTGTCCTAGTGCCGTGAGCTTGCCCGTCTGCTCGTCGATCGCGAACATCGCAATGCTGTTGTGCCCGCGGTTCGACACATACGCAAACTTGCCGCTGGGGTGGACGCGCACTTCGGCCGTGCTGTTGTCGCCGGCAAAGCCCTCAGGCAACGTGCTGATGGTTTGCAGCACCGTGAAGGCGCCGCGAGCCGCATCGTACTTGAGCGCCGATACGGTCGACGTCATCTCGTTGTTGCAATAGGCCCAGACACCGCCGGGATGAAAAGCGAAATGGCGCGGGCCGCCGCCACTGGGGAGCGAGACCGACGGCGGCTCGTTCGGCGTGAGCTTGCCGCGCTCGGCGTCAAGCCGATAAACGAGCAGCTTGTCGAGCCCCAGATCGGCCGCGATTGCGAAGCGGTTGGCCGCGTCGACGTTGATCGAATGGGCGTGCGGTCCCTCCTGACGTTTAGGATCGACGCTCGAGCCTTCGTGCTGCACGAAGGCGCTGGCCGGCGCGAGGCTGCCATCGGGCTTGATCGGGAAGCACGCGACGCTGCCGCCACCGTAGTTGGCCACCAATGCGTTCTTACCGGCGCGATCGACCGTCACATGGCAGGGGCCCGCTCCCCCCGACGGCTGCTGATTCACCAGCTTAAGTTCGCCGTTCTCCGGGTTGATCGCATACGAGCTGACGCCGCCGCTCTTCCTGTTAGCGAATTCGCTGATCTCGCCGACGGCGTAGGCGAACTTGCGATTGGGATGAATCTCCAGAAACGAGGGATTCACGGCTTCGGCCGCCAAGCGCGGCGTGGTGAGCTCGCCCGTGGCCGCATTCAATTCGCACACGTAGATTCCTTGGCTTTGTCCGCGGCCGGTGTAGGTGCCGAAATAGACGCGTTGGTTCGCCATGCGCAGCGTATCCTTCTTCGTTGCATCGGTTTGAGGTTCGGCCGCGCAAACCGCCGAGGTCAGGCAAAGACAAATGAAGAAGCATCTCATGGAGTTCACCGGCGAGTTAGGGTTGCAGAACGGCGGAACAGTGTGGCCACTATGTCCGGCGCGGGCACCGTATTGTAAGTCGTCGCCAGGTCGCATGCCACCTTGTCGCACGACCACCCTTTCGCCAAACAAGCTACAATCGCCCGCAAATTGAGTCGCCTCCGTCCGCGGTACGTTCGCTTTGACACCACCTGATCTCCGCTTGTAAATCACGCTGCGTGAATTCTTCTCGCTTGGCCGACTGGCAGTTGCCCGCGGGCGTCAACCGCAGCCTGTGGGACTACGCGCACGCCGATCACATCGCCGACGACTACGACGAGTACTTTGCCTACAACAGCTTGTTCCAGTACGACCGTGACGTTGTGCTCGACGAACTGCCGGCCGCGGGCGTCGTCGTCGACTTGGGCTGCGGCACCGGTCGGCTGCTCGTGCCTTTGGCCCAGCGCGGCCACACTTGCGTCGGCGTCGATTTGTCGCTACCGATGCTGCGCGTCGTTGGCGAAAAAGCCGCTGACTCCAATTTGCCGATCCACCGCGTGCGGGCGAACCTCGCCCAACTGACGTGCTTTCGGCCCGCGTCGGTCGACTACGCGCTGTTGATGTTCAGCACGCTGGGCATGATCCGCGGATCGCGCGCTCGGCAGCAGGTGCTCGCTCACGTGCGCCGCATGATCAAGCCCGGCGGGCGGTTGATCATTCACGTGCACAATCGCTGGTACAGTTTGTTCGATCCGCAGGGGCGCTGGTGGCTGACCCACTCCTGGCTGACGAATCGCTTTGGGGGGCTCGAGCCGGGCGATCGCGTGTTCGAGTATCGCGGCATCCCCAATATGTGCCTGCACACGTTTACGCTCGGCGAGCTGAAGCAGCTCTTGCGCGGCGCGGGCTTTGCGCTGCGCAAGCTGATCCCGCTCGACACCCAGCGGCAACGCCCCCTGGCGCGGCCGTGGCTGCTGGCGCGGGTGCGCGCCAACGGTTGGATCGCCGTGTGCGAGTGAGTGCACGGCGCGGACCGATCGCTGCTCGTTGCTCACGACGGGCTTCTCGGGCGCTGTCCGCCGCAACCCCCCAGAAGTAAGATTGCCCGGGAATTTGCGTCCCGACCGTCCCGACCTGGTGTTACATGCGGTTAATCTTCTTTCGATGAACTAGTTGCGTCGGGACGCAAACTAAAAAACCTTGCGTCCCGGTTGCGTCCCGCCGGGTGTTTTGCGTCCTAAGCACGGCCGCGGCGCTCGGCTTGTTAGCCGCGGGACTTGTCCCGCGCGCTCGTTTGTGCGACGGATCAACGTCGTTCACGCTCGTCGCGTCGCGGCGTCGAACGACTAGCGCGCGGAGTAAACTCCGCGGCTAACGATCGCTGAAGTAACTCGGTCGCCGTAGCGCGCAGGGCGGACGCAGCTCTCCGGTCCCGACTCTGACAAACGATTCCGCAGAATCGCGAAGCCCTTGGGGCGAGAGTTTTGCGCGAAGTTGGCGGGCGTTTCGTGCTCAGCGCGAGGCGAGCTTCGGGTTCTCCTTTCTGGATATCGAAGGCGGTGGTGGCAGCCCGCGGCACTCGGCGTCCAGCAGTTCGTGGCGGCCGGTGCGCAGCATGTTACGCGCCTCTCCGGCAACGTGGACCGGAAAGCTGGGGCGTGACTGAGGTGTGTCAGGGCGGCGCGTCGGGGCGACATCGCCGAGTGGGAATGTTCATCATAACAACGAAGTGGCTAATTTCAACCACTCTTTAGTATATTTTTTGAGATTTATTATCCGAATGGGCCGGGCGACCCCAATTGAATGGTTTACGGCGCCCAGGGGCACCAGCCGCGTTGGTTGCACGGCGCCGGACCCGTCTCGATAATACCCGCATGGCTGCCGACAACGCGGAGGCGATCGACACCCAGTTCGAGATCGTCACCCCCGAGAACATCGCTTTCCAATATCGGCTGGCGGGCCCGTTCCAGCGTTTGCCCGCGTTTCTCATCGACTTGCTGATCCAATACGCCGTGCTCATCATCCTGTTTCTGGGGGTATTGTTCTTCTTCGGGATGATTCGCCTCGGCTTCGTGGGCGTCGGCCTTGGACTAGTGATCCAGTTCGTCATCAGTTGGTTCTATGCCGGGTTGTTTGAAGCGCTTTGGAACGGGCAAACTCCCGGCAAACGCTTGATGCGGCTGCGCGTAATTTCGGCCGACGGGCAACCGATTCGCCCCGTGCAGGCGATCCTGCGCAACGTGCTGCACGTAGCCGATTGTCAGCCGTTCTACCTGTACCAGGTCGGCTTGTGGGTCGCGGCCTGCAATCGACGCTACGCGCGGCTGGGCGATCTGGTCTGCGGCACGATGGTGGTGATCGAGGAGCCGCAGTATCGCTCGATGGCGCTGCGCGTGACCGAGCCCGAGGCGTTGCGGCTGGCGGAGCTGATCCCGGCGGGCTTTCGGGTGCCGCGCGACATGGCCTTGGCGCTGTCGAGCTACGTGCTGCGGCGGCGAGCGCTCCCGTGGACGCGGCGCGTGCAAATCGCCCGACACTTGGGGGAGCCGCTGCGGATGCGGTTTGGACTACCACCACAGACCAGCTACGACATGCTGCTGTGCGCGATGTACCATCGCACGTTCTTTGCCGGCGCAATGGGTCAAGCGGAGGCGGCGCCGCGGCCGGTCGGCTCGGGCGAAATCGCGGTGGCGCTGGGAGCAACACCCTTTGCCGACGCGCCGCCTGGCGGCAGCGCCCCGGTACAACCTCTGCCGACGGTCGACACGACCGTTGTTGGCTAATGGATCCAGGAGAACTGCAAAGTTAACAATGCAGCACGCGAGAAGAGCTAGTTCGCGAGAAGGAGGGGGACAGTCCAATGTTTTCGGTCGACGCTAGACGATTTACGCAATATCGAACGCCGAAAAACGGGACAGTCCCCGACCTGTTAACCGATCGAGGTGCCCGTTGAAGGTTGTCGACCTGCTGGATCAACGCCGCGAGAACTGGCGCGAGCTGGAGACGCTGTGCATGCGATTCGAAGGTCGCCGGCGCAGCAAGGTCGAGGCCGAGACGGCGGTCCACTTCGCGTCGCTGTATCGCTGCGCATGCGCCGACCTGGCGCTGGCCGATGCTTATCAACTGCCGCCCAACACCGTCAACTACCTGCACCAGCTCGTCGGCCGCGCGCACAATCAGCTCTATCGCAGCCAGGGGTTCAACGTTGGCACCTGGTTCGACGAGATCTTCGATCGCCTGCCGCGGCGGTTGTTTCACGATGGCTATTTGCGGCTGGCCTTTGTGCTCTTCTGGGGATTCTTTCTGGCGTCGATGTATCTGGGCTATGCCTCCGATGGTTTCGCCGAGCGCGTGGTGGGCGAGGAAGCACTGCGGAAAATGGAAGACGATCATGCCGACAGTGCCCAGGGGCGCGACGTCGACGAAGGGCTCGGCGCGGTCGGATTCTATATCCGCCACAATACGAGCATCGGGCTGCAGTGCTTTGGCTTGGGGCTGTTGTTCGGCGTCGGCGGCATCTTCATCACGATCAGCAACGCGGTTGGGCTGGGGACCGTCTTCGGTCACATGGCCACGCTGACGACCGAAACCGATTTCTGGGAGTTTGTCACCGCGCACGGGCCGTTCGAGCTGACAGGCATTGTCGTGATGTCGGCGGCCGGCATGCGGCTGGGCTTCTCGATCGTGGCAACGGGGGGTTACACCCGCGGCGAATCGCTGCGCCGCGCCGGGCGCGAGGCGTTCCCGACGATCATCCTGGGGATGTTCTTGTTCGGCGGCGCGGCGGTGATCGAAGGGTTGATCTCGCCGTCGAGCCTCCCCTATTGGACTAAGGCGCTGGTGGCCACGGCGTGCAGCGCTCTGCTGGTTTTTTATTTCGTGCTGTTGGGGCAGCGCCCGGGAGATTGACTTGGAGTTCGATCGCACACGCATTCCGATCCGCGAGCGCACGTACCCCGACGTGCTCGACTTGGCGCTGAGTGTCACGCGCGAGCACGCGGGGCAATTGTTGTGCCTGCTGGTGCTGGGAGCGGCGCCGCTGGTGGCATTCAATCAGTGGTTTTTGGGGTCCGACGTCGCCACGTACCTGTTCGATCCGGAGCTGCCGATCGAAGAGACGGTCCCGATGTGGCTGGCATTTGCCTACATGATGTGCGTGCTGTTGGTGATTGAGATTCCGCTGGCGACGGCCCCCATGACGCTCTACCTGGGGCAGGCCCTGTTTGTTGAAAAGGTCGACTGGCGGCGGCTGGCACGCGACTACGTGCGCAACTTGCCGCAACTGTTGTACTTTCAGTTGTTCGTGCGGGCGCTGGCGGCCCCCTGGGTCATTAGCTGGTTTTTCTTGTACTCGTTCTGGCCGTACTTGAACGAAGTGATCCTGCTGGAGAACAACCCCTGGCGGCAGCGAAAATCGACCGCGCGGCTGAGCACGCTGGCGCGGAGCCGCGTGCTGCACGCCAGCAACGCCGGCGATCTGCTGGCCCGCTGGCTGGGGTCGCTGTTGTTGGCGGTGTTGCTGGTGACATCGACTACGGCGACGCTGTGGGTGCTGCGCTGCATCCTGTTGGAAGAATATGAGGAAGTCGATTCGACCTTGATCACGGTCTATTTGCAGGCGGGGATCTGGCTTGTGGTGGGCTACTTCACCGTGGTCCGCTTTCTGTCGTACCTCGATTTGCGGATTCGCAGCGAGGGTTGGGAACTCGAACTGCGGATGCGCGCCGCCGCGACCCGACTGACGAGGTCGCCCGCATGACGTGGCTACGCGCGATCTTCGTGAGTGCGATCTTTGTAGGGTGTGCGCAGCACACCAGTTTTGCGTTGTGGGAGCCGTTGTGCATTGGTGCGTTTCACGCACCCTACAGGTCCTTTGTAGGGTGTGCGCAGCACACCAGTTTTGCGTTGTGGGAGCCGTTGTGCATTGGTGCGTTTCACGCACCCTACA
>JAIESQ010000002.1 GCA_019745975.1 Pirellulales bacterium | reverse complement strand
GCGAGGTTCGCGCAACACAACTGGCTCTTGTCGCTGCGCGACCCAGATGCGGCTGCGCCGTATCTGGGCCACCCGGCCAAAGCCGGTGTGCTTCGCACACCCTACAAAATCGTTCGTCGTGCCGTGGTGCCGTTGTGGTGAGCTGCTCGTCGCTCGCGGGCCGGAAACTGATCGGGCGCCGGTTGGACAGCGCCCTGGGTTGGCGTTCTGTCGCCGCTGCGCGGCTTGGTGGTTTGATCGCGACACGGTTCCGTGGGTTGGCACCCACGGCTAAGCGATTTCGCCGCGTGCGCGGCTAAGACCTGATGCGGCATCGCACACATTGCGGAGGGGGACAGCCCCCGGGCATATCGCACCCCGAAAAATGTACCAGTCCCCGTCGCGAGGTCGGCGCTGCGCAGCTCCGTGGCTTAATTGCGACCGATACCGTGGGCTCGCACCGGTAGCCAAGCTCAGTTGCCGGTACGCAGGAATCGCCGAGAGTCAGGCCCGTGGACGCACTGCGCAGCACCGGTCATGCTGGTTAGCAGTCGAGGCCAACCCACCGACAAGCGTCTCGTTCGCTACTTGAATGACGAAGACCGCGATAACCAAAACGGATCAGGAAGCGGAGACCAGCGCGGGCGCCGCTGGCCGGCGGCGAGTGCGGCTGTCGAAGACCAAGAAGCTCGTCTTCGCCACGTTGACCTTCGGTGGTCTGGTGCTTGCCCTGGAGCTGGTCCTGCGGATTCTGGATCCGCAGATGATGCACTTCATGGGCGACTACGAGCGCGTCCATCGATACGCACGGTGGCATGACACCGATTTAATGCCGAGCACTTCCGTCGATTGGCACTTGCGTCGGCCCGACGGATCGGACCTGTTCCATATCACAGTCAAGACCAACGCGTACGGCATGCGCGATCGTGAATTGACGAGCGGCGATGCGAACGGCCGCACGATTGTGCATTGCATCGGCGACTCATTCACGATGGGCTGGGGAGTTGAAGGCTCGCAATCCTATCCGTCTCAGCTCGCTGACTTGCTGGGCCAAGAGTATCTGGTGCTTAACCTGGGCGTCGACGGATTCGGGCTTCTGGCAGCGCGCGAGAAGAGCAATCGCCTCTCCGACCTTTTCCCGCCCGACATCGTAGTTTATGTGCTGTGTGCGAACGATGTCGAAGACGACGAGTTGACGCACAGCATCTGGCGCCGTTCAGCATTCCACCATCGTGTCCACGAGACATGGGACTGGCTTCGCGAGCGCTCGTATGTCGTGCGCTTGCCCGATGCGTTGGTTTTTTGGCTAATGATTCCTGGCTTGCGGGGAAACGATGGAGAATCCTCCGCGCCGCTTGCTCCTGCCGATTTGCGCGCGATGGCGGCGCAGCATGTGCTCACGACCAACAAGACAACCCAAGCTCTGGAAGCGCTGCGTCGCGACTGCGAAAGCAAAGGACGCCGACTTGTCGTGGTTCTGCTGGGACAGCCGTATCCGGAGTTGTTGAATATGCTGCGGTTCTGCGACGAGCGGCATTTCGACGCGCTCGTCTTCATGCTCGACGCCAATCGCACGATCCCGGGCGACGGCCACTTAACTCCGGACGGCAACCGACAGTTAGCCGAACTGGTCGCGGACCGCCTTAAAGGCTTGCCGTCCGCCCCGGCGACGAGCGACGACGCCAGGTGAGCTAAAGCAGACGGGGAGCATCTTTTCGGGGGCGCCGTTATTCTCGTACGGCGCTAGTCGGGCCGTTGCGAGATCGAGCACCAAGACATGGGACACGCTCGCCAACGCCGCGGCGACGACGCTCACGGTGCTAGCGCCACTTCACGCGCCGCGCGAGTGGCCAAACCGCGCCACACCGCCAGGTCGATCATGTCGACGACGTAGCGCGCACTGCCGTCGCAGCACAGCAACTGCACGCCGCTGGGATGATTGCTGCGGGCCGATAGGTACCCCTTTTGCTGCGGCTGATTCATGCAGTCCCACTCGCGGGCATTCGGTCCGTAGAAGTGGTTGTACAGCGTGTTGCCGTAGTTGCCCAAGATCCACTTGGCGCTGCGCTGGTTATACCAACCGCCGTTGCCGCTCGACGCGCAGCCGACGATCGAGACGTCGACGCTGTTTTTTAGCTCGAGGATATAAAGCCCGGCGTCGGCGGGCGGATCGGTCGTCGGCAGTTCACCGCTCCCCAAGGTGCGTTCGGCGAAGGCCGCGGTATGCGACGATCCATCGACGAGATCGGCGAAGCGGACGCGCGACGTTAGGAAGAAGACTCCATCGGCGCGCACGAGCGTGCCGGCGCCGATGGTGCCGCTGCCGGCGCAAGCCACGTAGTTGGTGCCGCCAAACGTCGAGCCGATGACCCGCCCCGCCGCGGGATCGCTGGGGCATTGCAGCACGGGCACGGCTTGCGAGGCCGCGGCGGCGTTTGTCGCGCCGCTATACGAGACCCCGGCGATCACCAGGTTCGTAGGCGCCGATTTCAGGTCGAGCTGGCCGTGCAGGCCCCCTTGTTCGACGTAGGGCAACAGGTGGGCCTGCGGCGAAAAGACCAGCGGCACCGGACCACCCCGACCGCTCGGGAAATACCCGCGCGCGTCGTGGAACTGCTGCAGAGCCAGGCCAAGCTGTTTGAGGTTGTTGCCGCAGGCGATGCGGCGGCCAGCTTCGCGGGCCATCTGCACGGCCGGCATCAGCAAGGCCATCAGCACGCCGACGATCGCGATCACGACCAACAGCTCGACGAGCGTAAAGCCACGGGGGGCGCGCAGTCGTTTCGTGCGGCAGGCGGCGAGCCTGCTCCCGCATATTCGATCGCAAATTGGGCAGGTCCAATTCACGCTCGCATTGTAGCCAGCCGGGCCGCACGAAGCGACGCGACCACTCAGATCAGCGCGGCGATCATCGCCCGGGTGAACCGCGACACGCGGTTGCGCACCGGAGGCCGCTTTGCGACAGCAGGCGATGGTGCGACATGCGAGGCCGAATCGTGGGGCATAACGGCCATCCCATGGCGGCGTTCCAACAGTCGCTCGACTTCGGCGATGGCGTCGAGCCGCCGACGCAGCTCAACCGACACGGCTCCCTGCTCAAAGGCGCGTCGCCCGATGTCGGCCAGCAGGCCATCGCGGCGGAGCTGGCACCTCAGCACGGGGCGCCGCAAGCGGCGCGGCAGAGTCGGGTCTTCGTTGGCGTGCGACAAGGCCGACAAACAGGTCAGAAAGTGCGAAATTCGCGCGTCATATTCGTCGAGCCGCTGCCGTTCGGTGTCGGTGACGAGAGTACCTCCGGCGCGGCGAGCTTCGTTCCCGAGCTCGACGAATGAGCGGCGCCGCAACTCGGCTAGAGTAACCGGCTCAGCTTGCAATTCGTCGTCGCGTTTTTCGGTTGCCGTCGGCGGTGGCAGCACCGCGGTCGCAGCGACCGACGCCGCTGCGGGCTTTGATCCAACTTGAGCTTCGCTCGCCTGACGCTTGGCCTCGGCGGAAACGAAGGCCAACCGATCGGCGTTGCGTTCGTTACTGTCCGCAGCACTCGACGCACAGAAGCTGTGGCCGCAGGCCGGGCAGCGGCAGATTTTGTCCCGCAGTTTCGTGGGGACTGCCAGCACGCGCCGGCATCGCGGATTGTGACATGTCATGCAGATCATGGGACAGTTCCCTGTCGTAACCGGCCGCTGCCAGTCGGCCGTGGCCCCTGTTCGACGCAGGCGGGTCATCCGCCCCTGGGCAAAGAACACCCCTTGCCCTCACTCAGTAGTTGATACGAGGGGGAGCAGCCGATTTTGGCCGGGCAAAAACTTTTTCTGGCGTCGTCGGCCAAGTCGCTGGCTGAGACCCATTTACAGCCGAGCTAGCCCGGGCGAGCAGCGGTTCGCGGGGACGGCTGCTGGCATTCTTGCGGCGGCTTCGCGACGGTGCGTCGCGCCGGGCGAAGGGTAATTTCAATCCGACGTGGTTGCCAGAGCCGTTGTCAGCAGTTCCCACAGCGCATCGAGCGACTGGGGGATTACCTTGATGCCGGCCAGCGCCGGCATGAAGTTCACATCGCCCGCCCAGCGCGGCACGATGTGCCAGTGCAGATGACCAGGCACGCCGGCACCGGCGACGCGCCCGAGGTTGAGCCCGACGTTGAATCCCTCGGGGCCCATGGTGCGCTCGAGCAGGGCGACCATGCGATTCATCGTTTCGAGGGAGCCGGCCTGTTCCGCGGCGGTGAGCTGGTCGAGCCGGCCAACGTGCCGGTGCGGGGCGATCAGCAGATGTCCGTTATTGTAGGGATAGCGGTTGAGGACCGTGATCGTGGCCTCGATCCGCTCGACGACGTGGTTCGCGCGATCGGCATCGTCGACCACGTTGCGGCACAAAAAGCAATCGGCGTCTCCCCCCGGCAGGAGCTGGAGTGGTTTTGGCGCCGGCGCGGCGGCCAGGTCGGGCTTCAGGTACGCCAATCTCCACGGTGCCCACAATTGCTCGTGCGACAAGCTTCCACTTCCTCAATCTAGCGGGGGATGCGCCCTCATCGTCGGCAACTCACCGGGCCGACGACTAGAAGCAGATTCAAAACCAGCCTTGAACCGACGTCGGGTGCCACTGCTAGCTCGTCTAGCAGTGCCGTGTCGAACTTTGCACTGCTGGGCAAGCCAGCAGTGGCACCCAGGCTAGGTTTTGAAACTGATTCTAGCAATTCTCTCGGCGCTTGGTCATTCGCACTTCGTTGCCGCGTTCGTTATACGTCACGTCGTCCATGAAGGTGCGCATCAGCACCAGGCCGCGGCCGCTTTCGCGTTCGAGATTCGCCGGGTCCGTAGGGTCGGGGATGGTGCGCGGGTCGAAGCCCGGCCCTTCGTCGCGGATCGTGTAGACGATCTCGCTGGGGGTCACGCGGGCGTGGACGTGCAGCCGCCGCTCGCGATAGGGAGCATGCCGCCGGCGGAGGTCGATCGGATTGTCGCTTGGCTTCTCGAGCAAGTTGCTGCTCGCCTCGCGCAGTTCATCGGTCGAGAGCTCGAGATTGCCGTGATAGAGGGAATTCAGGAGCGCTTCTTCCAGGGCGATTCCCACGCGAATGCGGCACGTCTCGTCTCCCATCCGCATGCGCGTGACCAGCTCCTGCAGCAGGTCGACTAGCGGCGGCACGAGCTGCGGATCGTTGTCGAGCACGAAGCTGGTTTCGTGGCTGACCAGGCATTCGCGCAGCCGTTCGTTGCGGCGATCGGCGCGGGCCACGGCCAACACGTTCTCGACCGTGTCCAACAAGTCGCGGGCGAGTGCCCCTTTGGGCACGTAGCTGGCGGCCCCGCGCGCCAAAGCCTGCACGGCGATTTCTTCGCTACCGTGCGCGGTCATGATGATCACGGGGACCAAGGGGGCCCGCTGCCGTACGGCTTCGACCAATTCGAGCCCGTCCATCTCGGGCATTTGCAAGTCGCTGACCACGAGATCGGGCGGCTCGCGCATGATCTGGGCGATGGCGGCGGCCCCATGCTCAGCGTAGCGGACAGCGAACTCGGGGTTCTTCTCGAGGAGTCCCCCCGCGAGCCGCCGATCGATCGGCGAATCGTCAACGACGAGAATCGTGGCCATGTGTCGTTGTGCTCCACGTGCTCTTACTGACAGGTTGCGGCATTCAGCATAGCGAGCCGCCAGGCGGAAAGCACCGGGGCCGCGGTATCTCAGCCGGCTCGTTCGAATTGCTCCAGCGCCGGGTCGAGCCGACCAATCTCCGCAGCCAGGCGAGCACGAATGGCGTCGGCGCCTGCCAGGTCGCTGTTGCGCCCGCGCTCTTCCAGCTCGAGCGCAAGTCGGTACGTCGGCCCGGCGCCAAAATACCCGGCCGAGTTCTTTAGCGTGTGCGCGATGCGGCGGAGCCGGGGGGCATCGCCGGCCGCGATCGAGTCGGCCAATTCGGCCAACCAGCCCGGAGCGTCGGCCCGAAACAACGCGACGATTTCTCGTAGCAGTCCCCGATCGCCGCCTACCGCCGTAAGTGCGGCCGTGACGTCGAACGTCGCTGAGTTTTCACCATTCGGACTCGGATCGGGGGGCGTTGACGTACTTGGCGTATGTTCGCCGCGGGCAGGCGTTGTCTGGCTGCCAGACGCACTCGCGGTGCCTGCCGTGACGCCGTCTCGATGGTTGCTGGTGGCCTCGTCGCGACCGGCTGCTGCGTTGGCGACAGCGCAGGTAGGGGCGTAGCGCTCGACGACTTCGAATAGCTGCCGCGCGCGAATCGGTTTGGCGATGTAGTCGTCCATGCCGGCAGCCAAACAGCGCTCACGATCGCCTTTAAGGGCGTGAGCGGTCATGGCCACGACGGGCAAGTGCCGGCCGGTCCCTTGTTCGGCGGCGCGGATTTGAGCGGTGGTTTCCTCCCCACCCATCACCGGCATCTGCAAGTCCATCAACACGAGGTCGAAATGTTCGTCGCGCAGGCGTTGCAACGCTTCTTGCCCATCGCCGGCGCAACTCACGCGGTGCCCGCGACTCGTCAGCAGATGGACGGCGACGCGTCGATTGATTGGATTATCTTCCGTCAGCAGAATCCGCAACGGCGTCGCGGCCCGGCCAAACTCGTGCGGAGCCCCGGCCGCCTCGTGTGTTCCGCCGTGCGGGCCGCCTCGCGCCACGACCAGCGCTTCGAGCAAATCGGACGGCATCACCGGTTTGGCGACCAAAGTGACGCCTGGTTGCGTTTCGCGCAGCAGCATCTCTCGCTCGGGATCGCCCGGACGCATCAGCAGCACGATGCCAGCGTGCGGCAAGCGGGCGTGCAGCTCGCCCGCCAGCGTGACGCCGTCGCTATCGGGCAGGGTATCGTCGACGATCAGGTAGGCGGGTTCGTCAGCAGGCCCAGGCGGTCGGGCATCAGTACGCTGCGTTGGTAGGCCGACGTTGGCCAAGGCCTCGCTGGCGTCGGCGGCAGCGGTTGCTTGCATTCCCCAGGCAGCCAGCAGTTCGCACAGCGCCTCGCGCGTGGCGCGGTGGTCTTCGATCACCAGGACGCGCGAGCCTTGGAGATTGGCGGGCAGCGAGGGTTCAAGCTCGCCGGTCGCCGCTTGCTGGAACTTGGCGGTGAAAGCGAAAACGGTGCCCGCTCCCGGCTGACTTTCGACCCAGATTTCGCCTCCCATCATTTCGACCAACTGCGACGAGATCGCCAACCCCAGCCCCGTGCCGCCGAACTGCCGCGTGGTCGAATCGTCGGCCTGTTCAAAGGGCTCGAAGATCGACTGCTGTTTTTCGGCGGGGATGCCGATGCCGGTATCGCGAACCGCGAACCGCAGCACGATTTCGTTGCCGGCAGTCGACACCGGCTCGACCGACACCAGCACTTCGCCGGCTGGCGTGAACTTGATGGCGTTGCCCGCCAGGTTGAGCACGATCTGTCGCAGCCGCCCCGAGTCGCCGATCAACCGATTGGGCACGCCGGGCCGCACGTGGCACAAAAGCTCGAGCCCTTTCTCGGCGGCGCGGAGCGACAAGGTTTTGATCGTGTCTCCCAGCTCTTCGCGCAACGAGAACTCGACCGGCACAACGTCGAGCTTGCCGGCTTCGATCTTCGAGAGATCGAGGATTGTGTTCAGCAGCGAGAGGAGAAAGTCGGCCGATTCCAACACACCCGACAAGTAACGCCGCTGTTCGGCGGCCAAGGGCATGGATAGCGCCAGCTCGGTGAGTCCAATGATGGCGTTCATGGGGGTGCGGATTTCGTGGCTCATGTTGGCCAGGAACCGGCTCTTGGCGCGGTTGGCGGTCTCGGCGGCTTCGCGAGCGGTGCGCAAGTCGGCCGCCGCTTCGATCTGCTCGGTCACGTCACGCAAGAAGCAGAGGGTGGCAGGTCGACCTTCCCAGCCCATCAGCACCGAGTTGATCTCGACCCAGAGCGTGCGCCCGTCGCGGGTGACCGCTCGAAAGTTGTAGCGCTCGGGAACGGGCTCGCCCATCTGGCGGCGATAGTAGCGCTCGACGACCAATTGGCGGTCGTCGGGCGCGACAATCTCGGTGAAAGGGAGTTCGGCCAACTCTTCGGTGCGCCAGCCAAAGACGAGCTCCGCCTTGGGATTGGCATAGCGAATCGCGCCGTCTTGCGCGATGACGATCAGGTCGTTGGCGTTTTCGATCAGGGCCCGATATTTCTCTTCCGAGCGGCGCAGCTCCTCTTCAATGCGTTTGTGCGTCTCGATGTCGAGCTCGAGTTGCAGCTTCTCGCGAGCCAGATCGCGGGTCTGCTCCAAGAGCGAGGCGGGGGGCGGCGGCGGTTCGATCACTTCGACCGCGCGACGCCGCAAATAGCCGTAGACCACTAGCCCGGCGGCTCCCGCCCCGATCAGGCAGGTGAGCACCAACAGCGCGAAGAACTCGAACGTACCCATGGCGCCAGTATACGGAAACGCGGGGAAGTGTTCCGCACGAGAATCAAGTTGCTCCCGGGCGGCGTTCTCGACGACAGTACGATGGGTAAGCAGAACTGAAGTGCGTCGCCATGGATTGCCTCAACCCCAGAATCGCCACCAGGGGACGGCGACTTTGCGTTTGGGTGCCGTGGGCGCGTCGACCTTGCCGCGCGTGTTGACCGAGCCCTGCAACTGGGCGCCGATCAGCTTGGCGCTCGTCAGATTTGCTCCAGTGAGATTCGCCCCGCCGAGATGCGCGCCCTGCAGGTTGGCGCCGGTGAGATTCGCGGCGCGCAGGTCGGCCCGGCTGAGATCGGCGCTGGCGAGATTGGCGCGCAAGTCGGCCATGCTTAGGTCGGCTTCGATCAACAGGGCGCCTTGCAATTCGGCGCCGGTGAGTTTGGCGTAGCGCAACCTGGCGGTGGCCAGATTCGCGCCGTTGAGATTGGCCCCGACGAGCATGCCGTCGGTCAGATTCACGCGCACGGCGTCGACACGTTCGAGGACTGCTTCATTGAGCACGCAGCCTTGGAGATTGGCGTCGGTGAGTCGCGCTTCGGTGAGGTCGGCTTCGCGCAGATCGCTGCTGGCGAGATTCACCTGCGTCAAGTCGATGCCGACCAGGTTCGCGCCGCGGAGCTTCGAGCCGGTGAGCTTGAGTCCCTTGAGGCTGGCCGCGTCAACAGACAGCAGTACGGCGCCGGACGACTTGTGCTTGATCTCGATCATGGCGAGCGGGCCCCCACGCCAGCGCTGCGCGAACTCTCAGATCGATCCTTTGCCAGGTTGCCTCTGTACTCTGCGGTCTGCCAGCTAGCAAATTCATTTTAATGTGGCGCCGCGACGCAGTCTCTACCGGCCCATGGCCGGCGGCACCAAGGCTTAGCCGGGCGGCGCTAGAATGCGGGTGAACGCAGGGGCCCGACGCTAAGCCGGTCTCTGCGGCAACCGGCCCTGGCGGATACAATTCCCAGAGTCGCCGCCGGCCCGCGACCGCGCCGAAGACGCAGGCCGCCGATCCATCAAACCAAGTTGCTCGTCGACCCGTGAGCGAATTTCGCATCGATCTCGACGCCTTCCGCGGGCCGCTCGACCTGCTGCTCTATCTCGTGCGCAAACACGAGGTCGACATCGTCGATATCCCCATCGCTTTGGTGACCGACCAATACCTGGCTTACATCGAAGTGCTCGAGCAACTCGACGTGAACGCTGTCGGCGACTTCCTGGAGATGGCCAGCACGCTGGTCGAAATCAAGTCGCGGATGGTGTTGCCGCGCGGAGGTGAAGAGGTCGAGGAGATCGAGGATCCGCGTCAGGAGCTGGTGCAGCAGTTGCTCGATTACAAGAAATACAAGGACGCCGCCAGTTCGCTCGACGAGCTCGGACGCCGCTGGCAGCAGCGCTTCGCACGCGCCGCCTACGATCTGCCGACTGGCCCACGCGATCTGGCGGGGGAGCCGCTACGGGAAGTCGAATTGTGGGACCTGGTGAGCGCCTTCGCGCGCGTGCTTAAAGAGCACGAGGCCGAAGCGCCGCGGAGCATCGTCTACGACGAAACGCCAATCCACGTCTACATGGCGCGGCTGCACGACCGCCTGCGCCAAGAACGGCGCTTGGCGTTCAGCCACTTGTTCGAGCCGGGGATGCACAAATCGACGCTGATCAGCGTGTTCCTGGCGATCCTCGAGCTCGTGCGGCACCACTCGGTGCAGACCGAACAGAAAGGTATGTTCGGCGAACTTTGGGTGACGCTCGATCCCGAGGCCGAGCCGATCGCGCCGGCAGCGGACGAAAATCGCTAGCGCCGCAGTTTCGACGAGCAGTTTCGACGAGCAGTTTCGACGAGCAGTTTCGACGAGACGGCTACTGCCCGGTCGCTCCGGCGTTGGGTGCCGCGACCTGGTTCCCGCCGCCACCCGATGGCGCTCCGCCAGGCGCGCCGACGCCGGCCGAGCGCATGCGGGCGATGAACTTCGCGGTGGCCGCCGTCAATTCGGCCAGATCGAGATTGCCGTCGCTATTGCTATCGGTCTGCGAAAAATTGCCGCTCATGTGCTCGGGCGCTTCGCCCTGCGAGAGCTTGCCGTCCTTGTCGGAGTCGTATTGGTCCAGCGCCATGCGCGCCATTTGCGCCGGCGACATCTTGCTCAAGTCGATGTTCGGGCGCTGGCCGCGAGGCTTGTCTCCGCTCGGCTTGGTGCCGCTGGCTGGGCCGCCCGCAGCCAGAGTAGCACCTCCCGCATCGCTCGATGTGGCCGCCGCCTGGCGCACGGCGGGTTCTGGCCGCTCGGCCGCGGCCAATACGGTTTTGGTGCGCTCGCTGGCGCGCGCCCAAGCGTCTTTCTCAGCCGACTTCACACCGCTCGTGGTCGGTAAATCGACGGCCGTGAGATAGCCGCGCGGATTGACAACCACCGACTGCCCCGGCGTGACCCCCTGCGTGATGACCACGAACTTGTCGTTGGTCGGGCCGATGGCCACCTTGGCGGCCGACAAGCGGGCGTCCGACGAGACCAGGCAGAAATGGTCGCCGCCGTGCTCCACGATCGCCTGCACTGGCACCTGAACGGCGTCGGGCAATTCGGCTACTTGAATGCGAACTTCGGCCGTCATACCGGGGCGCATCCCCTCGGGCGGATCGAAAATCTCGATCGTCGTGCCGTACTCCTTGACCGTCGACCACCAACTGCCGGCGATCGGGTAGTCGTCGACCTTTTTGACGACTCCGGTCATCTCACGCTCGGGGAAAGCATCAACCCGCACGATGGCGGGCTGACCTTCGCGGACGCGATCGATGCGCGATTCGTTAATCTTGGCTTTGACCTGCATCTTCTTCGGATCGGGCAGGCGAATGATCACTTGCCGCTCGCGGACCAGCGCGCCGGGCTCAATGATCACTTCGCGCTCCGAGCCGCGACTGTTCCCCTTGTTGGCGTAGACAACCTGGCCGTCGGCCGGCGCCTTGACGATACAGCGGCCGATCTGCTCTTCGATCAGCTTGAATTTCTCAGCGTGTCGCTTGTAGGTGTTTTGGGCGGAGACAAGATTGGCCTCGGCGGTCTTGATCTCGGCATCGAGCTGGCCAACCATCTTGGGGCGCGTAAAGTCGCGGATCACGGTCAGCTTGGTCTGGGCGGTGGCCAGATCGATTCCCGACTTCTCGACGGCAAACTTGTCGGCCTCGAGCTGCAAATCGGTGACGTAGCCCTTGGCGGCCAGCGTCTCGCTGTACTTGGCGTAGTCCTCGGCGCGGCGCAGGTTCTCTTCGGCGACCGAAATCTCACCGAGAATCACCTGCTCCTCCTGCTTGAACGTGCCGTCGAGATACTCTTGCCGGTTGATCTTGGCCGTGGCCAGCGCACTTTCGGCCTGGATCATCGCGGCCTGGCTGGTGTTGCACTCGATCTCCTGGCGCGAAAGCTCGTCGTCCAGGGCCGACGCGTCGAGTCGCGCTAACTGTTCGCCTACTTTGACGATGGTCCCCTCGGGCACGACATCGAGAATGGCGGTGCCGGCGGTATTCTTGCTCTGCACCTCGCAGATCACATCGACGTTACTCGAGCTTTCGACCTCGCCGCGTTCGGTCACCACATGGCGGAAGATCCCCTGGCTGACCTTGTCGAGGATCATGGCCTGGTTGTCGACGCGATTGCCGCCGCCCCAGGTGAGGTAGGCTCCGCAACCGATGGCGACGGCCGACACCACCACCAGTGCTAGCAGCAAGCGGGAGAACACCCGGCCGCGGTGCGCAATGAGGGAGGTTTTCATGGCGGGACTTCCCTGAGCGAACGATGTGTGCGGGCGAGGGGGACTTCTATCCGAGGCGTCGATCGGCGCGCAGCTTCCAACCGCGGCGCCGAGGGTGCCCCAACTAGTACTAACCATCGGCGGCCGGGCGGGTTTCGCGCAATCGACTTCGCGCGGGCCGTCCGGCCGAGACTCCGCACGTATTGTAGGCGCCCCGCACACGGGTGTCAGCAGCGATTGAGTCAAGGCGGGCAAGAAGTTAGCTCGCCGGCTTCTGCCCCGTTCGTGGGGTCTTGTCGGTTGAGCGAATCTGGCGGCTCAGCAGCGTGAGGGGGCGTGTCTGGTTAAGGGTCGGGAATGTTGCCAGGGAGGGTGGGCCCCCAGAATAAGATTGTCCGGGAATTTGCGTCCCTACCGTCCCGACCTGGTGTTCCATGCGGTTAAGTTCCTTTCTTTGAACGACTTCTGCCGGGACGCAAGTCTGAAAGGCTTGCGTCCCGGTTGCGTCCCGCCGAGCATTTTGCGTCCCGGCGCAGGCGGTGAGCTGCGCGTGTCGACCTGTGCTCCCCACCTGGGGGTCCCCCAGAATAAAGTTGTCCGGGAATTTGCGTCCGGGTGCGTCCGGGTGGCATCATATTGGACCGTAAATCGAATAGAGGGCACAGCTTGGGGCGCGTGTAACACCTGGCATTTTGCGTCCGGGTGATCGTCCGGTTTGCGTCCGGGTATTTTGCTATTGGACCCGAACTCAAATTGTGGGCATAACTTGGGGCACGTGTAACATCGCGCGATTTGCGTCCGGGTACTCGTCGGCAATTGTTAGCCGCGGAGCTTGCTCCGCGCGCTAGCTCGTCCGGCGCCGCATTGTGACGAGCGTGAATGTAGTCGAAACGTCCTACGCGCTAGCGCGCGGGACAAGTCCCGCGGCTAACACGCTGCGTGACGCATTGGCTCGGTCGCCGTGGCGCGCAGGGCGGACGCACCCGTGGCATGGGCTTTTCGGCCCATGCGGGATCACGGCCAGGATGACCGTGCCACAGTTGGGCGCGCAGGCTGGCGCGCCAGGGTTGGGAATAGTTTTCAGTGTTCAGGGAGACGATCGCAGGCATGCCCACGACGAGCGTGGGCATGGCACCCCCGCCTATCCGTTCTCAAGTCTCGGGACTCGAGCCTCGCGTCTATTACTGTACATATTTATGACCACTTGTCGAGGGGCGAAAAATAGCCACCCCGCCAATCGCGACCGGCCGTAAACTTAGGATTCGCAACCGCTAACCCGGATTATTCATGAGTTGATTGGGGAGCGGGGTAGTGTGGGCGGCGAAGGTGTTGGGGGCGTACTTTTCGCCGGGCACGTTGGCCAGGAAGAGCACGAGCGCGACGAGCCAGACGGGCCACCACCGAGCGGCAAAGCACAGCCCGCACCAGAACAGTGAGAGCGGTTTGCGAAGCGCGCCAAGCATGGTGCGAGTCCTGCATATCAGCTTAAAGTATGCGAGGGCAGGCAGGCGCTATTCCGCAGCATCGGTGGTGCCCTGTCCTCGAGTGACCTACTTGTCGGCGGTTGCTTGCAGCAGGCAGGGCGGCTGGCTGGCCAGTTGGATCAGAGCTTCCCGCACGCGGGCCACGCCCAGGCCATCGACCATCAGATGGCGGTGCTTGCCGGCGGGGCTTTCCGCGAATCGTGTGACCATCTGGTCGTCGACGGTGATCGTGCCCGGCGGCGAGAGCTGGAAGTAGCCGTGCTCCGGGCGGACGGCTACCAGGGCCGCCGTCAGGTCCCAGGTTTCGCGGTCATAGGGCATCCGCTGATAGAGCACGTAGGCTTCCTTGAGCGGATGGTGCGCGACGTAGTTGAAGTCGCGCTCAATGCTCGAGGCCGGGAACTTGATTGCCTGACCGACTTCAAAACCGCTGACGACGATTTCGGTGGGCCAGTCGGCGAAAACGCGTTTGGCTGCCGGCAGATCGACGAAGACGTTGTACTCCTTGTGTCGGCCCACCAGGCTGAACATGCCGGCCATCATCACGAGTCGTCGGCACTTTTGGCGGCACAACTCGACGCCCGTTAGCGGACTGTGCTCGTCGGCGGGCGAGTCGAGCAGGCGGGCGAAGTTCGTCGAAAAACCGACGACGATGGGGACGAGCGATCGGTCTGGCGCGGCGGCCAGCGTGCGCCGCAGCAATTCTAGCGCAGCGGGGGCGGGCGCGTCGGGCGAAAGGCGCCGCGGCCAGCGCGGGCGGCCGGCGTCGCTGGCCAGCACGGTGTCGCGTGTGTAAGCGCTATCCTCGGGCGTGGCGCCTTCGCGCACCACGCCGATTGGAATCTCGGGCCGGCCGTAAAACGTGTTCACCAGATCGACATACGGGGCGGCGAAGCGGTTGTCCTTCGAGATGGTCACCGCTTCGATCTGGCACTCCGCACGACTGGCCAGCGCGTGCAGCACGCCCAGCGCCAACGCGTCGTCGATGTCGTTGCCCATGTCGGTATCGAAGATCACTCGCACCGGCTCGGCGGCCGGCGAAGCGGATGGCATGACAAAACACCAGGGCGCGAGTAACGCTAGGAGAGTCAACTGCCACATCGCGATTCTCTTGCTCCGGTACCAGGGCACATCAAAGATCCTCATTGTTCGTTTATTCCGCTCGGGTGGCCCCGATTCCATCGGGGTGCCGCAGGCACAAGAGGCAACTGCGAAAACGAAGCCCTCGCAAACGACTTCGCAACACAAGTACCTCTTGTCGCTGCGCGACACCGACAGGGTCGGTGCCACCCTCGAAGCCAGGTCGTGCTGACAAATCACTTCGTTTGCTAATCCCGCGTTTTGAGCACCGCGACCAGATCGAGATGATCGAGCTTGCGGCGGACGATCAGCCCAGAGACCAGCGCCGCGATCACGACGACCATCACCGCGGTACCGTAAGTCGATGCGTTGATGATCAGCGGCAGCCGAAACAGTTCGGTATCGACCGACGCGATCACGAAGACCGCTAAGAGCCGCCCGATCAACAGCCCCAGCGGGATCGCGGCCAAGGTAAGCACGGCCAGCTCGCCGAGCAAGATGGTCGAGATCTCGGCGCGCGTGAACCCCAATACGCGCAGGCTGGCCAGTTCGCGCGCGCGTTCGGCCAAGGCGATGCGGGCGCTGTTGTAGACGACACCACAGGCGATCACGACCGCGAACATGACGTTGAAGAACCGCATCCGCAGCATGTTCTCGGCGATCGTATCCTGGAAATTGCGCACGGCCGCCTCGTTTACCGTCACCGCGGCCACGCCCGGCGTGCGTTTGAGCTTCCAGTAGAGCTTTTCGACCTGGCGAGAGTCGGCCATGAGATACCCGCCCGAGACGGTGGTTCCCTCCCGCAGCAGCCGGTTGAGCGCGCGGAGCTCCATGTAGACGCCGGAGCCGACGAATTCGTTCACGAGCGCGACGATGGGGACGTCGCGCACGACACGTTGGCCTTCGAGCACCTCGATCCGCACGCGGTCGCCGGTGCGCACGCCGAGCCGCTCGGCCAGCGAAGAGCCGAGCACCAGCCCGTGCTGGGGGAGCGGCACCGCTTTGACCTGATCGTCGATCAAGCGCTGCAGGCGCGAATGCGATTCGAGTCCCACCAGGGCGACGCGGCGCGAGCGATTGCCGGCGCGCACACGGATCGGCACGCTGCGAAAGGGCTCAGCCAGCATCACGCCCGGCAAATGCTCGAGCTCGTGCAAGGTGCTCGCGGCGTGCGGCTCGACGAAGGTCACGCTCAGGTCGTGCCGCTGGGCGACGTTGAAGTTGATGTCCATCATGTAATTGATGGAATCGAGCGAGAAACTCCCCAGAATCAACACGCCGACCGCCAGGGCGATCCCCAGCGACGACATGGCGGACTTGACCGGCTGCCGCTCGAGATGCCGCAGGATCATCCGCGCCGAGGGGGACAGCAGCCGCACCAGCCCGAGCCGCTCGATCAAGGTTCGACGGTACGTGGCCGGCGGCTCGGGGCGCATGGCCTCGGCCGGCGGCAAGACGACCGCCTTGCGCACGGCGCCGAGTGTGCCGAAGACTGCCGCCCCCGCGCTGACCAGCACGCCCAGCGCGATGATGTCGGGCCCCAGATCGAAATGCAGCACCGGGAAGTGATAAAAGGTGGTGTATAGCTCGGTGAGATTGCGCCCCAACCACACGCCAAAGACGCAGCCTATTGCCACGCCGACCAAGGTCAGGCAGAGCACCAGTTTCAGATAGTGGACGCCGACATTGACGTTCGTGTAGCCGAAGGCCTTCAGCGCGGCGATCTGCTCGCGCTGGGTGCCGATAATCCGCCCCAGCACAACGTTCAACAAGAAGGCGGCCACCGACAGGAAGATCGTCGGCGCCAACATGGCCATGCCGCGCAACTGCTGCAATTCGTTGGCCAGAAACTTATCGGAAACCTGATCGGCCCGGGCGTAGGCCCCCAGTCCGCCGTAGCGGTCGGTGAGCCGATCGAGCCGGCGGATGACTTCCGCGGCGTTGGCCCCCGGCATCAGCCCCAGGCAGACGTCGTTGAACGCGCCGTCCATGTCGAAGGCGGCTTCGACCGGCTCGCGACCCATCCAGAGGACCGCGAAGCGCTTATCGTCGGGGATCACGTCGCCCGAGCGAATCGTATAAATGAACTCGGGCGACAGCGCGATGCCGACGATCTTCAAGAGCTTCTTGCGGCCGTTGATCACGGCGGTCAGCTTGTCGCCGGGTTCGTAGCCATGCTTGTTGGCGAAGCCCTCGCTGCAGAGCACTTCGTCGCCATGACCCGGCGCCAGGTAGCGCCCCTTGCGAAGATAGACTGAATTGAGCGCCGGCTCGCGGCTTTCGGGAATCGAAACGAGTCGGGCCACGGCGGGCTCGTTGAGGCCCGGCACGTCGAGCGTGACGTCGCGCACGACGCGGGTTTCGACGATCGAGACGCCGGGGATCTCGGCGATCTGCGCCACCAGCGATTGCGGGGCCCGCTTGACCATCGCGAACACGTCGGCGAAGCGGTAGCGATCGTAGTAGGTCGCGCGGGTGAGCTCCAGCGAGCGCAGCGTGGTGAGCGACATAACGAACGTCGCCACGCCGCAGGCGATCACCGCCGCGATGGCCAGGGCCTGCTCCTTGATGTCCCACAAGTCGCGCAGCAGCTTGCGATCGAGAGCGCTGATCGGCAGTCGCAAGCGCGGGCGCGACACGGCTCACCACTCCAGCTCGTGGGGGGATTTCTTGGTCGTGTTGTGCTTGACGCCGGAGATGCGACCATCGGAAAGCGAGATCACGCGGTCGGCCATGTCGGCAATGCTGGCGTTGTGCGTGATCACGACCGTGGTTGTGCCCAAGTCGCGATTGATGCGTTCGATCGCCTCGAGCACGACGATCCCCGTGCGCACGTCGAGCGCTCCGGTCGGCTCGTCGCACAACAGCACGCTGGGGCGTTTGGCCACGGCCCGGGCGATTGCCACGCGTTGTTGCTCGCCGCCGGAGAGCTGCGCGGGAAAGTGATGCAAGCGCTCGCCGAGCCCGACCAGCCGGAGCGCCTCGTCGGGGCGCATGGGACTCGTGGAAATCTCCGTGACCAGGGCCACGTTCTCTTCGGCCGTCAGGCTCGGGATCAAGTTGTAGAACTGAAAGACGAAGCCGACGTGCTCGCGGCGGTAGCGCGTGAGCGCGGATTCCCCCGCCGCCGTCAGGTCGTGATGGTGGTAACGCACCGAGCCCGCGGTGGGGATGTCGAGCCCGCCGAGGATGTTCAGCAAGGTCGACTTGCCGCTCCCCGAAGGGCCCAGGAGCACGACGAATTCGCCTTCGTACAAGGCCAGGTCGATGCCGCGCAGCGCCTGCACGTCGACCTCGCCCATGTGATAGATCTTGGTGAGACCGCGGGCCTCGAAGGCGGCTTCGCGGCCGGCGATCACCGCGGCCGAGGTCTCGTAAGTGGACAGCGGCGCAGTGGACAAGGGCGCAGTGGCGGCTGGACTTTCGACCTCGCTCATGGCGGTCATTATACTCGTTGGCGATTGGAACTTGTTAGCGGTCGGCTTGGGCCAGTTCGATTGCTCCCTGATCCACACGCTTGCCAAGAAGCACTCGAGCGACGCGCCATGCGCAGTATCTCGCGACGACAGTTTTTTGAGCGATCGCTCGCGGCCGCGGCTGCCGGTTCGCTCGTCGGCCATTTGCCGTCGCTGGCGGCGCCACCAGCGTCCGCAGCGCAGCCCGCTGCGCGGTTTGGCGACGAAGCCTTGGTGGCCATCACGCTTGATCTGGAGATGAGCCGCAACTTCCCCGAGTGGGACGTCACCCATTGGGATTACGAGAAAGGGAATCTCGACGAGGCCACAAAACGCTACGCCCGCGAGGCGGCCCGGCGCGTGAAAGCCCGCGGCGGCGTGATCCATTTCTTCGCCGTGGGTCGGGTGTTCGAGCAGCCGGATGCCGCGTGGCTTAAAGAGATCGTCGACGAGGGGCACGCCGTCGGCAATCACACGTACGATCACGTGAACGTCAAGGCACAGAATCTGAGCGACGTGCAGTTCCGCTTTCAGCGTGCTCCGTGGCTGGTCGCGGGGCGCAGGCCGGCCGAAGTGATCGCGGAGAACATCCGGCTGACGAATCTGGCGCTCAAGGAGCGATTGGGGATTGCGCCGGCCGGCTTCCGCACGCCGGGCGGGTTTAACAATGGCCTGGCGGACCGACCCGACATCCAGCAAATGCTGCTCGACCTGGGTTTCCAATGGGTCAGCAGCCAGTATCCGGCCCACGATCTGGGTGCGCGGCCGGCGGCCGGCAATCCGGGCGCGAAGGCCGGAGCGCCCCCGGTGGCCACGCCCGACGAAGCGGTATTTGATTCGATCGTGGCTGCCCAGGCAGCGGCGCAGCCGTTCGTGTATCCGTCGGGGTTGATCGAAGTGCCGATGAGCGCGGCGAGCGACGTGACGGCTTTCCGCAGCGGCCGCTGGCCGCTGGAATCGTTCTTGGAAGCGACGCGGCGCGGGCTCACCTGGTGCCTGGAGCACGGCGCGGCGTACGACTTTCTTGCGCATCCGTCGTGCCTGGGGGTGGTCGATCCCGAGTTCAAGACGATCGACCTGATCTGCGACCTGGTGGCACAAGCGCAGCAGCCGGCGCGGATTGTCAGTCTTGAGACAATTGCCGCGCGAGTAGCAAACAACGCCACCGAATCGAAGCGCGCCGATGCCTAGAAGTAGTCTCAAAACCGGCGATGAACCGGCGTCGGGTGCCACTGCTAGCTCGTCTAGCAGTGCTCTATCGAACTTTGCACTGCTGGGCAAGCCAGCAGTGGCACCCAAACCAGGTTTTGAAATTGCTTCTAGGCTTTACGGCCTTGGAAGCGGATTCGGAATTCCGCTGGCGCTCGCCTGCACCCTGGCGTGGGCTTCGTCTGTCGGCGCCCAGGGCTACGCGCCCGAGGAGGCCGTGCGGCGGATGACATTGCCCGAGGGCTTCACGGCGCAACTGGTCGCAGCCGAGCCGCTCCTGCGGCAGCCGGTCGCCATGAACTTCGACGAGCGCGGGCGGCTGTGGGTGATCCAGTACTTGCAGTACCCCAATCCGGCGGGACTCACGCGTGTGACGGTCGATCGCTATTCGCGCACCGTCTACGACCGCGTGCCTGAACCGCCGCCACACGGGCCGCGCGGCGCCGATCGCGTCACCATTCTCGAAGACACCGACGGCGACGGCCGCGCCGACCAGGCGAAGGACTTTGTCGAGGGACTCAACCTGGCGACCGGGCTGGCGCTGGGGCATGGCGGCGTGTTCGTCGCGCAGGCTCCCTATTTGCTCTTCTACGCCGATCGCGATCGCGATGACGTGCCCGACGGCGAACCTGAAGTGCTGCTATCGGGTTTCGGCATGGAAGACGCGCACGCGCTGGCCAACTCGCTGACGTGGGGGCCCGACGGCTGGCTCTACGGAGCGCAAGGGAGCACGGTGACGGCTAACATTCGCGGCATCTCGTTTCAGCAAGGCGTGTGGCGCTATCACCCGCTGACGCGCGCGTTCGAGCTATTCGCCGAAGGGGGTGGCAACACTTGGGGCGTCGACTTCGATCGCCACGGGCAGTTGATTGTCGGCACGAACTATGGAGGTTTCGCCTGCCTGCACCAGGTGCAAGGGGGTTACTACTGGAAGAGTTTTGAAAAGCACGGCGCGCTGCACAACAAGTACGCGTTCGGCTACCTGGATCACGTGCCGTACCGAGAGTTCCGCGGCGGGCACGTTACTTGCGGCGGCATTATTTATCAGGGGAGCAGTTTTCCTCGCGAGTTTCAGGGAGCCTACGTTGCGGCCAATTTGCTGTCGCACGCCGTACACTGGCATTGGCTTGGACCCTTTGGGGCGAGCTTTCAGGCGAGTTTCGGCGGCGAGCTGGTGGTAGCCAATGATGATTGGTTCGCGCCGGTCGATTGCGCGCTGGGGCCCGACGGCTCGGTCTACGTGGCCGACTGGCACGACCGGCGCACGGCGCATCCCGATCCCGACGCCGAGTGGGACCGCACGAACGGCCGCATCTATAAGATCGTGGCGGCCGGCACGCCGAAGCTGCCGGCATTCGATCTGGCGAAGCTGTCGGGGGATGAATTGGTAGCGATGCTCGCGCACCCCAACGGTTGGCAGCGGGCCGAAGCGCGGCGGTTGCTGATCGAGCGCGATGATGCCGCCGTGCGGCCCAAGCTGGTGGAATTGGCACGCAGCAGCGACAACGCGCAACTTGCGTTGGCGGCAACCTGGATTTTGGGAGCGTCGAATCAACTTGACGAAGCGCTGGGCGCCGAACTATTGCACCGCGACGAGCCGGCGATCCGCGAGTGGGTGGTGCGGTTTTGGGGCGACGCGCGGCAACTCACGCCTGGTCAGCTTGCGGCGCTGCTAGAACTCGCCGAGCGCGAGCGATCGGCCGTCGTGCGCAGTCAGTTGGCGTGCACGGCCAGGCGCCTGCCAGCGGAGCAGGCGCTGGCCTTGATTGCGGCGCTCGCACGAGAAATGACGTCGCGTATGCAACGTATTGACCTCGGTGCGGATGCCGCTTGGGAAAAGCCACAAAATGATCGCCTGGATTTAATCCTCTGGTGGGCTCTTGAGGCCCACGCGACACAGTACGACCTGGTGCTCGCGATGCTGGCGGACACGAAAGTCTGGGAGCCAAGGCTCATCGAGAGGCTCGCCCGACGCTGGGCAGCCTCTGGAACCGAACCAGATTGGCGCGCACTCGCGAGGCTCTGGAGCCTCGCAGGCCCCAACGGGCCAGTAGCCGACGGCGCAAAGCAAGGAGTCCGTGGTCATCGCTACGATGCGGTGCCTGAGCCCATGCGCGACATATTGATGCACGATTGGGAGAATGGACTTACCGAATTGGCGGCATGGTTGGGCTATGAACCAGCGCATCGCTGGCTACTCTCGATGGCCAAGACGCGCCCAATCAAAGTCTGGCCGCATTTCGATTGGGTCGGAATCTTCGCCGACACCGCCAAGCCTGAAGTCGCCATACCTATTCTGTTGTCCCTTACTTGCGATGGTGAGCTCGAAGCACAGCGCCGACCGGCGGTACTCGCCCGCCTGGCACGCTTCGACGATCCCTCGATCGCGGACCGCGTGCTGGCCGCTTACGACAAACAAGAGGCGGCTTGGAGGACGACTGCCCGCGGGCTGCTCGTCTCGCGTGCCGGCTGGGCCGCCAAACTGCTCGACGCGGTCGATGCCGGGACGATCTCGGCGACCGACATCTCGCCCGACGACGTCCGCCGCATGGCCCAGCATCACGACGCCGCGCTCGACGCCCGGCTTGTCGCCCGCTTCGGTCGCTTCCGCGAAACCACGCCCGAGGAGCGGCTGGCCGTGGTGCGCCGCTTGAACAACGACTTGCGCGCGGGCACGGGTGACCCGCATCGCGGCCGCGCGCTGTTCAAGGAACATTGCGGCACCTGTCACCGCTTGTTCGGCGAGGGGAACCAGATCGGCCCCGACCTGACGACGGCCAATCGCGGCGACCGGCAATTCCTGCTCACCAGCCTGGTCGACCCCAGCGACCAGGTGCGCAAGGAGTATCTCAGTTACCAGGCGCAACTGGCCGACGGCCGCATCCTCACGGGGCTGGTCGTCGAGCAATCGGCCGAGTCGATCACGCTGGTCGACGCCAAGAACGAGCGGACCGTGCTGTCGCGCGGCGACATCGAAACGATCGAGCCGGCTGAAAAATCGCTCATGCCGGATGAAGTCGTCGAAAAACTGACGCCGGCCCAACTGCGCGACTTGTTCAGCTATCTGGAAGGCGCGGCGCCGGCCGCAGAGCCATAATCGCCACAATCATTGGTCCACGAAGCGATTGCCGCGGGCCGACGTCGGGCCGTCGCCTTGACTCGCGCGGGCAAGCGACCAATCCTTAGCGTGGCGAGCGCGCAGGCCGGCGCGTGCGGCTTTTCCTTTTTTGCCGATTTTGCTAGGTTCGAGTTAGAGTCTATCCGGAAACACTCGCGAGCGGCGTTTGGCCGGTCTGAATTCTCCCGCGGCTTGCTCCGAAGTCGGGGATGCTGGAGCCACTCGATCGTGAACATTCTGCTGGCCACCAGCGAAGCGGTCCCGTTTGCCAAGAGCGGCGGCCTGGCCGACGTTTGCGGCGCGCTGCCCGTCGAGCTGGCCAGATTGGGACAGCACCCGGCGGTGATTCTGCCGGCCTACCGGCAGGTGCGCGACGCCGGGCTGCCGATCGAACCGACCGGCGTGAACCTGTCGATTCCGATCGGCCGCAAGTCGGTGCGCGGAACGATCCTGCGCAGCCAGCTCCCCGATTCGTCGGTGCCCGTTTACCTTGTCCAGCAAGACGACTACTACAACCGCGACGAGCTGTACCGCGAGAACGGCAAGGACTTCATCGACAACTGCGAGCGGTTCGTGTTCTTCAGCCGGGCAACGCTCGAAGCGATCCGGCTACTCGATCTGCAAGTCGACATCATCCACGCCAACGACTGGCAAACGGGCTTGATCCCCGCTTACCTGAAGATCGAGTATCGGGGTGTTCCCGGATACGAGAACGCGCATTCGATCTTCACCGTTCACAATCTGGCGTACCAAGGGACGTTCTGGCACTGGGACATGGTGCTGACGGGCCTCGATTGGAAGTACTTCAACTGGCAGCAGATGGAGTTCTACGGCAAGCTCAACCTGTTGAAGACCGGGCTGACATTCGCCGACCACATCACGACGGTCAGCCCGCGCTACGCCCACGAAATTCAGGGGGAAGAGCAAGGTTGCGGACTCGACGGCGTGTTGCGGCAGCGGAGCTCCGTGCTGACGGGCATCCTCAACGGCGTCGACTACGGTCAGTGGAATCCGGCCACCGATGCGCACCTGGCCATGCGGTACGACGCCGCCAGCGCGACGCAGGGCAAGGCGGCCAACAAGCGGGCGCTACAGCAAGAGCTGGGGCTCCCCCACGAACCGCGCAAGCCGCTGTTGGGCTTCATCGGGCGGCTGGCCGATCAAAAGGGGATCGACCTCATCGCGCAGGTGATTCGCGAAGCGGTCGACAATCTCGAAGCGCAGTGGGTGCTGCTGGGCACCGGCGAGCCGAAGTACCACGAACTGTTTTCGCGACTGGCCGATCGCTATCCGCAAAAGATCGCCGTGCGGCTGCAATTCAGCGACCCGCTGGCGCACCGCATCGAGGCCGCGGCCGACATGTTTCTGATGCCTAGCCGCTACGAGCCGTGCGGCCTCAATCAGCTTTACAGTTTGCGTTATGGCGCCGTGCCGATCGTGCGCGCCACCGGCGGCCTGGCCGACACGATCACTGGCACCAATGAGGAGACGTTCGCCGCCGGGACCGCCAACGGCTTCAGCTTCCAAGAGTACAGCGCGTTGGCCCTCAAAGAAGCCGTGCAGCGAGCCTGCCGGCTCTACGAACAGCCCGAAGGTTGGGCACGGGTGATGCTGACGGGCATGCGGCAGGACTGGTCGTGGCAGCGAAGCGCCCGGCAATATGTCAGCCTGTACCAGCGCGTGGCGACACAACAACTCGAAACGGCGCGCAATTAGCACTGCTCGGACGCTGCATGCTCTCGGCGCCTGGCAGCGATTGCCCGCCCGCTGGTCGCGTCACGACGGAACGGTTCGCGCGCGAGTTAATCATGTGGCAGGTGTAGGCTGCAGGTTTCTTCCCCGCGAGTCTTTTTGAAAGCTGCGCAGTAATGAAGCAACTGGAACGCTTCCTATTGGAGCTTCCGGCCTTCCGCTGGTCGGCCGGGGTTCATGCTCCGCGCAGCGAGAAATAATGTCCGAGGCCAGGCCAGACGCACCCGAGCTGCGCAAGGACCCCGTGTCGGGGCGGTGGGTGATCATCGCCAAGGGCCGGGCCAAGCGGCCGCACGATTTCGAGCAAGCGCCGGCGTTCAAGCCGGGGCAGTTCTGCCCGTTCTGCGAAGGGAGCGAAGACGCTTGCCCCGACGAGATTATCGCCTATCGCCCGCAGGGCGCGCCGCGCAACGGCCCTGGCTGGCGGGTGCGCGTGGTGCCGAACAAGTTTCCGGCGCTGGAGATCGAAGGAGACCTGCAAAAGCGGGGCGAAGGCATTTACGACCTGATGCGCGGGGTCGGCGCGCACGAGGTGATCATCGAGTCCCCCCAGCACGTGCTCTCGACCGCCGATTTGAGCGCCGCGCAGATTGAAGAAGTGCTGTGGATCTATCGCGACCGTTTGGTCGATCTGAAGAAAGACTCCCGGTTGGTCTACGGCATGATCTTCAAGAACGTCGGCGCGGCGGCCGGCGCTTCGCTCGAGCACACGCACAGCCAGTTGATCGTGACGCCCATCGTGCCGATCAACGTCTGGGAAGAGATGACCGGGGCGCTGGAGTTTTACAACTATCGCGGTCGCTGCGTGTTCTGCGACATGATTCAGCAGGAGCTGACGTTCGAGAAGCGGATCGTCCTCGACACGCCGGGCTTCGTCGCGTTCTGTCCGTTCGCCAGCCGGTTTCCGTATGAGACCTGGATCTTGCCGAAGCCACATGCCAGCCACTTCGAGAACATTCAGAAGCACGGCGTCGAGGAACTCTCGGGTGTGCTGCGACAAACGATCGGCAAGATCGAGACCGCGCTCGATCGCCCCGCCTATCACTACATCCTGCACAACTCGCCGTTTGACACACCGGAGCTATATCACTATCACTGGCATATAGAAGTTATTCCGCGTTTAACGAAGCCGGCGGGCTTTGAGTGGGGTAGCGGCTTTTACATCAATCCGGTCGGCCCGGAGGAAGCCGCGGCCTTTTTGCGAGACGTCGAAGTGCTGGCGCAAGGTCGGCAAAGCATTCCGGTCAGAGAATCTGGGTAATCGGGTGCGTTGGTCGCGTGATGGATGCCACTGACCAAGTGCAAATGATCCACGCCGAGAACGATCGGAACGACTTAGGGTCCCGCGTGAGTGCAGTCGCTGCGCGGAACGCGCCCGCGACGACTCTCCACCCACGCGCTCGCCTGGCAACCGGCGCTCGACCTGCGACCGGCAAGTCCCACCACCGTCGCCGCGCTGATCGTGCGACCGCGGAACTGAACGGATAGGTACAATTGGGCATGGCACCCCCGCTTCGCTTGGTTCTGGCGCTGCACAATCATCAGCCGGTCGGTAATTTCGATGGCGTCTTCGAGCAAGCGTTTCGCGAGAGCTATCAGCCGTTTCTCGACGTGCTGGACGACTATCCCAGCATTCGCATCGCGCTGCACAACAGCGGCTGTTTGACGGAGTGGCTCGCCGCGCACCACCCCGAGTATCTCGACCGCGTGGCCCGGCTCGTCGCTGCCGGCCGCGTCGAGTTGATTGGCGGCCCCTGGCAGGAGGCGATCCTGCCGATGCTCCCCAGTCGCGACCGCATCGGGCAGGTCCGCGCGCACACGCAATGGATCGAACGTCGGCTGGGCGCGAAGGTTCGCGGGGCCTGGGTGCCCGAGCGCGTTTGGGAACAGTCTCTGGCCAGCGACCTGGCGATCGCCGGCATCGAATACGTGATCCTCGACGACTTCCATTTCAAGAACGCCGGGCTGACCGACGACCAGCTCTTCAACTACTACATCACCGAGGACGATGGGCATCTGTTGAAGGTGTTCCCCGGCAGCGAACGGCTGCGCTATACGATTCCGTTTGCCGACCCGCAGCAGACAATCGACCACTTGGCCCACATGGCGCACCTGCATCCCGGGAGCGTGGTGGTCTTCGGCGACGATGGCGAGAAATTCGGCACCTGGCCGGGGACGCACGAGCACGTTTACACCAACGGCTGGCTGCGGCGCTTTCTCGACGCCCTGGTGGCCAACCAATCGTGGCTGACGCTGTGTACGCTGGCCGACGCCGTCGACAACGTCTCGCCCGCCGGCAAAGTGTATCTGCCCGACTCCAGCTATCGCGAAATGACCGAGTGGGCGCTGCCGGCCGAACAGATCGTCGACTACGACCGCGTCAGCCACGAGATGGAGCACGACCCGCGCTGGCCGGTCTTGAAGCGCTTCGTCCGCGGCGGCTTCTGGCGCAACTTCAAGGTGAAGTATCCCGAGTCGGACGAAATGTACGCGCGGATGTTGGCCATCAGCCGGCGGCTGGCTGCCGCGGCGGAACGACGCGGGCTGGCCCCCTCGAGCAACGGCGCGCCGTCGTACATTCCCGCGCCGCACGTCAGCCCGACCCTCGTTGGCGGTAGCGCTGCTGATCTCCTGGAGCGGGCGCGGGCGGAGCTGTATCGCGGTCAATGCAACTGCGCGTACTGGCACGGCGCGTTCGGGGGCATCTACCTGCCCCACTTGCGAAACGCGGTCTACCAGCGCTTGATCGCCGCCGACACGCTGCTCAATCTGGCCACGGGTCGCACTGGCAACTGGGTCGAAGCCCAGGCCGGTGATTTCAATCTCGACGCGCGGCAAGAAGTGCAATTGGCCAGCGACAAGCTGTTGGCGCTCGTCGCTCCCTCGCGCGGCGGTCAACTTTACGAGCTGGACGTCCGCGCGATCGGGCTCAACCTGCTGGCCACGCTGACGCGCCGCCCCGAGGCATATCACCGCAAAGTGCTCGCCGGCCAGCAGGCTGGCAGCGACGTCGCCAGCATTCACGATCGCGTTATCTTCAAGCAGGCCGGGCTTGACCAGCGTCTGCAATACGACGCCTACCCGCGGAAGAGTTTGCTCGATCACTTCTACGATCCGGGGGCCACGCTCGAACAAGTCGCCCTCGGGCAGGCGGCCGAACAGGGTGACTTTCTCGAAGGTGTTTTCGAAGCCCGCGTCCGCCGCAGCCCAGCCGTCGTGCAAGTGCATTTGCAGCGCGATGGAGTCGCCGGCGGGCAGCCGCTGCGCGTCGCCAAGAGTATTACAGTCGAAGCCGGCAGCTCGGCGCTCGAGATTGTCTACGCCATCGAAGGCCTTCCTCCTGGCCAGTTGGTTCACTTCGCGGTCGAGTTCAATTTCGCCGGCTTGCCCTCGGGCGCCGACGATCGCTACTTCTTCGACGCCGGGAACAAGCAACTTGGTCAACTGGGGAGCCGGCTCGATCTGAAGGACGTGGCCGACTTGGGCCTGGCCGACGAGTGGCTGGGCATCCGCGTTGGGCTACATGCCTCGCGGGCGACCAATTTCTGGACGTTTCCGATCGAGACGGTCAGCCAGAGCGAAGGGGGCTTCGAGCTCGTGCATCAGTCGGTGGTCGTCTTGCCACACTGGTACATCACCGCCGACGAGAGCGGCCGCTGGGACGTCGCCTTAACGCTGTCGCTCGATACCAGCCTGGCCGAGAGCCGGCAGCCGCAACGATCGACCGCGGTGGTCGCCAGCTGACGGGCCTCATTGGCGATTCAAGGCCGCGCGCACATCGCGGCGAACGATCAACCAGGCGGTGGGCGCTACCACAAGCAGCATTCCGGCCAGGGCCAGCGCGGTGAATTCACGCTGCCAGACGACAACGTCCAGGAGGACGCCGAGGCCAACCTGCGATAGCGCCACCACCGAGACCTTAGCCGGCGGTCCAGCGCCGAAGGCCTTCGTCAGCAGAAATTGCCCAATCGTCCCCGAGACCCCCAGGCCTAAGAACAATGCCAGCAGCCGCGGCGCGACGAGCGATTGGGTCGCGGGGTCGAGCCGACCGATGGCGACGGCCACGCCGCAGACCAGTAGCGCCACGCCCGAGAAGTGCGACACGACCGTTTCGGGGCGGACATCTCTCAAGCGGTGCAGCCCGATCATGGCCAGGGCCGTGAAGAACCCGCCTCCCAGCGCGGCCCAAATCGCCAGCAAATCGGAGCGTGCCTGCGGCTGCGGCTCCGCTTCTTGCACGCTGTATTGCAGCAGCAACACTCCCGACAAGCCCACGGCGATGGCAATCCAGGCATCGCGTCGCGGCGGAACTCCCAGCATCGGCCAAGACAACACCGCGATCCAGATTGGGAAGGTGTTCGTCAACGTCAGCGAGCTCGAAACAGGCAGGTGCGTGAGCGCATAGAAATTGCAGAGCATGCTGCCGCTTCCCGCCAGGCTGCGCAGCCACAGCGAGCGCGATCCCCAAACGGTCAATTGCGCGCCGGCGTACCAGGCGGCCCCGACCGAGAAGATGACCGCCAAGGCCGTACGCACCAATGAGACGATTCGCCAGTCGACGTCGCCACCCAAGGCGTGCGCAAAGCCCCCCATGGCGGCAAACGATGTCGCTCCGCAGAGCATCCAGATATAGGGCAGCGGGGTGGCGCTGGCGGCCGGCAGGCTGTTGGCCGCGCGGTTTGAGGGGCCCGGGCTCGACGAAGCGCCGCCGGCCAACGCCTCGTTACTGCGGACGGCGGGTGGAACGGGCGGATCCAAATCGCCTGAAGCCTACGAAGGCGTTAAAGAGAGTCAACTGGCGAATTCTATTGTTAGTTGCCAGTTACATGAACACCGCCGCTTACGTTTTTCCTGTCAAGCGGCGGGCTTCCGTCGGTCGCCCGCGTACCTCGCGCTGCCGAGGTCAATAGCGGCGCGCAGCGGCCATGACGAGCCCGTGCGCAGGAAAGCCGCGAGCCACTACTCGCTGCGTTGCCGTAAGAATTCGTCCCAGCGGAGAAATTGCGGATCGCCGCTGCGAAACGAGAAGACCGCATCGGGCAGCGGTCGCCCCGCGCGATCCCACGACGGGACGCGCACCAGAATGGCGCCGTCGGCGCGCCGCTCGACTCGCCAGCCGCGCTGGCACTGGGCCGTGGCGACAAGCGATTCTGGCTGCTCGGTGCGAAGCGCTTGGTGTGACATACCTGACGCGCGCAATCGCACGCGCGCTGCTCTGGTTTGGAGACGATGCGCGGTTGGCTGGACCGCAACGGGATCGAAGCACCCTCGGGCCGCGGGGAGCGACCCATCGCAAGAGCGCCGACGGCAGGGACAGCAGCGCTGTCCAAGGCGGGAAGCCGCCCGACACTCTCGGTTTCCTCTCAACGGAATGGTAGCTTAGCCCTGCAACCGGGGGAAGGGGGACTTTTCGCCCGAAACGCCGGGAGCAAACGACGACTTGACGTGCGAAAACGCCCGCAGAACCGTAAATGGCAATCAGGAAATTGGCGACCTCACCAGCTTTGCCAAGCAGTCGCCACAAGGGACACTTTCGTTTTTCAGACCCGAAGTTGCCGGCTAGTTAATCAGGTGCGCACCCCATGCAATCCGGTTCGTCGTGCAAATCGACGTTGCCATCCCAGTTGGCCGAACTGTGGGATTTGCGATCCGACGTCACTTACTTGAATCACGGTTCGTTTGGCTTGACGCCCAAGGGCGTGCTGGCATCGCAAGCGAAGCTGCGCGCGGAGCTCGCGAGCGATCCGGTCGATTTCTTGTGTCGGCGTTATCAGCCGTATCTGGACGACGCGCTCGCCCGACTGGCTCAGTTCGTCGGCACGTCGCCCGCGAACCTGGTCTTCGTCGACAACGCCACGACCGGCATGAATGCCGCGGCGGTCAGCTTGCCGCTGGAGCCCGGCGACGAAGTCATCGTCGGTGATCATGAATACGGCGCCGTGGCCCGGCTGTGGCGGCAAACCGCCGAGCGCCAAGGCGCGATCGTTCACACGCCGCGGATTCGCGCGCCGATCGAGTCAGTCGATGAGGTCGTCGCGGCGATTCTGGCGCCGCTTGGCCCGCGCACGCGCGTGCTGGTGGTGAGTCACGTGACGTCGGCCACCGCGGTTGTCTTTCCGCTGACGACGATTGTCGATGAGGCGCGCCGCCGGAATCGAGCCAATGGCGACAGCCCGCTGTGGACTGTCGTCGACGGCCCGCACGCATTGGTCCCTGTGCCTTTGGCGATCGATCAACTCGATGTCGATTTTTATACCGCCAGTTGCCATAAGTGGCTCAGCGCGCCAATCGGCTCCGGGTTTCTCTACGTCAATCCGCGCGTGCAGTCGCGCGTGCGGCCAGCGGTGACAAGCTGGGGCACCATGCCCGCCGACAAAGCGGTGAACTGGCAAGGCGAGTTCCATTGGCCCGGCACGCGCGATCCCTCGGCCTGGCTGAGCGTCCCCGCGGCGATCGACTTGATCGAAGCGGTGGGCTTGGAGCGATTCCGCCGCGAGACGCACGAGCTGGCCCGCTACGCCCGGGAGCGAATGATCGACCGGCTCGGCGCCGAACCGCTCACACCGGACTCACCGGACTGGTATGGCTCGATGGTGGCGGTTATCTTGCCCGAGCCTGGCCCCTCGGCCCCACCGACCGAGCAAGCGACGCGGCGCGCTCGCGCCTGGCAGGATGCGTTGTGGGAGCAGGCGGGTATCGAAGTGCCGCTCAACGTCTGGGGCGGGCGGACGCTCTTGCGCGTGTCGTGCCACCTCTACAACCGCTCCGACCAGATCGATCTGCTCGTGGCCACCCTGGCCAGGGTGTTGAAAAGCGGCTAACTTCGTCGCCGCGCGGCGCCCACTAAACGCAGCGGTACTTACACCCACGAGGTGCGCGAATCATGATGGAACGGGGCTTCTCTGTTCGCGCGCGCGGAAGTTAGCGAATGATCAGACGAGTAAAATCACGCATGCATGCTTACTTGATTCTGGGTTGGGCTCGCCAGGTATTGTCCGGACGCATCGCTTGCTCGTCCTGTTTGTTGGCGATCGTGCTTCTAGCCGTCGCCAGCGAGGGCAGGGATTGCCTTGCTCAGAATGCCGTACCAGCGAACCCTGCCGGCCAGGCTCGCCCGGTGCAAATTGCGGCATTGCTGCGGGGGAGCACGCTTCGTGGCACGCCGGTCGTCGACCTGGTGGGAGCGCCGCTCGGCAAGCTCGACGACCTGCTCGTCGAAGTCGAGTCGAGCCGCGTGGCTGCTATTCTTGTGCGACCGGGCGAAGCCGATGATGACAACCCCGACGAGGCTAGCGCGACCAAATCGAAAGTCGTGCCCGCCGCGCTCGTCAACTACCACCCGGCGAGCGCCAGTCGCCCGGCCAAGTTGCAAGTGACGATTCCCAGCGCGAGCGAACCGTGGCGCGACGCGCCGACGTGGCCGCCGGTTGATGCGGCGGGCGCGCCACTTGCGGATCGGCTTGTCTGGCTCGACGACGTGTACAAGCACTTCGGCCACGCCTGGCAGCGTCCGTGTGTCGATCGCTGGTGGGGTTGGGGACCAGGGAGCGACTACAACGCGCTCTTCACGCCCGAACGCAACCTTGATTTGCGCGGCACAATATTGGGTGTGACGGCGGCCTGGCCGGTTTGCGTCTCCTCCCCCAGCGTGCGACTGTATGTCGAAGTCGACGGGCTGGTGTGGGGGGTCGACTTGGGGCCGGTCTGGTACGTCGTCAACCAGGGCATCCAGTTTGAACCCGGAAAAGCGATCGAAGTTCGCGGCGCCGAAGCGCTCATCATGCCAGAGCGACTCGTGCTGGCAGTCGAGGTGAAATACGATGGGCGCACGCTACGGCTGCGCGCCGATGACGGCGCCCCGGCCTGGGGCGCGGCGCCGCCGGTGGCCTCGCTGAAGCTCTTGAGTGAGTTGGGCGCGGTCGCGACCGTCGACGGCCAAGCGCTGGGCCGCGTGGTTGATCTGGCGATCGACCATGCCGGTTGGTGCGTCGCCTACGCGGCGCTCGGCGCGGCGGACGACGCGAAATCGCTGACGGCTGTGCCGGCGTCGTTAATGACTTCCGACGCGGCCGGCGACAACCTGCGCGCGATGATCGGCACCACGCCGGCGGATGCCACCTCGCCCGAAGCGCCACCGCGCCTCGACGCCGACCAATGGGCGGCCGCGCTCGACATGGCGCTGGCGCGACGACTCGCCGCCCGCTATGGCGTGCCGTTTTGCGGACAACCCGCCTGCACCCATGTGGCGACCAGTTTCGCCTCGCGCGGTATGTATGGCCATGCGCTAGGGCGAGTCATGGCGATCGAGCCGTGTGCCGTTCCGGCCGATGCCCCGCCCCCCGATCGTTGGACTCTTAAATTGCTGACGTCGTCAGGTCCGTCGTGGGTAACGTTCGACGCGGAGCCCGTCCGTCGCACCGATCTGGAGATCAGAATTGGCGACGTGGTCTCGGCCTGGGGCTGGCCCGATGCGACGCGACGCGGCGAGTTGCACGCCGGCATTCTCGAGGCGGGCGGGCGCTATCTGCGCGTGCGCGACGCGGCGCCGTAGCACCCTGTTGATTAATTGTAGCCGGCCTCATTGAGGCCGGTGATTCCGGGGTCAGTGACCCCGGCTACAGACATGGCGCTATTCGGCGTCGACGTGGGCTGCCCGCAACCGCTCAGCGCTGGCTCGACAGATAGGCCAACAGATCGGCCAGCTCGCGATCCGAAAGCCCGTGCACGACATCCCGCGGCATGATCGACTGTCGCGAGGGTTCGCGGCGGGCGACATCCTCGGCATTGAGCAGAAAGGTCGACCCATCCGCGGCGACGTACTGTTGCTGCACGGCGCTGTGCTGTTCGTCGCGCGGAACCGTTTCCGACACCAACAGCCCGGTGCGCACCAGCCCGTCGGCGGTTTCGATCGTCCAGGGGACGAACAGCGGAGCAACTTCGCGCGAGGGGTCGACGAGCGATTCGAGCAGCCGGCGGCGATCGAGCGTGCCGCCGATCCGCGACAGATCGGGCCCGAGCGTGCGACCGCGTCCTTCAACCTGGTGGCATTTCCAGCAGCCGGCCCCGCGCGGATGAAAGAAAATCCGCTCGCCGACTTCGGGCGCGCCCTCGTCTGGCAAGCGCGCGAGCCAGGCATCGACGTCGACAGGCGCCTCGCTCGCGCTCGACGCGGCCGCGGCTGGGTCGGGCGCTGAAGCACGCACGCGCTCCATCAGCCGCGCCACATGCGGATCGGCCGAATCGAGTTTCGCCAACGCAGCCAGTTCCGCCTCGCCCAGCGTTGCGCCCACGAGCGAGCGCAGCGCCTCGTCGCGCAGAGCGATGTTCGGTCCCGCGGCCAGTTTCCACAAGAGCTCGCGGCACGCTGGATCGTCGGGCACGAGCCCCATGGCGGCTTCGGCCCGCAACCGCTCGGGCCGCGATTCCTCGGCGGCGATGGCCAACAGCAGTGGCAGCCGCTGGGGTTCTGGTCGCTCGCGAAACGTGCGGACGACTTCGAGTGCGAGGGCCGGGTCGTCGTTTGCGCCGTCTTGCAGCTCTTTCAGCCTTTCGATCTGCAAGGCCGGATGATCGGGGCGCAGCATCCGCAGGGCGCGAATCCGCAGCGCCGGCGCCGTGTCTTCCTTGTTCAGCAGTGCCAAAACGTATTGCTCGCCGGCGATTTCGTCGGGCGGAGTGCGCTTGACGCCTGCCAGGCGCTCGAGCGACGCCAGGCAACCCTCGAACAATTCGCGCGAGCCGCCGGCCCGCAGCAGCACGCCGACCAAGAGCGGATGCAGCGCGGTGAGCCGAGCCTCGCCAATCCCTTGCACCGCGGCGAAACGGATTGCCTCGTCATCATCGTTCCACAGATGCGCCAGCACTTCGGCGCGGCGCGGATGCTTGGCCGCGCGTACCAATAGCACGCCGGCGATGCGATCGCTTGGACGATCGGACTGTGTCAGGGCACGCCAATCCTCGAACGTGCCGGTATGACGGATCGCATCGAGGGCCGCGCCGCGAATGAACGGATCGCTGTCGGCCAGGGCGGCGCGAAGAGCCTCGCCTGCTTCCACATATTGCAGCCGCGCCAAGGCGGCGGCCCGCACGTCGGCTGCTTCGTCGGTCGTGGCGATTGACTGGAGCTTCGCCTGGTCGACCGTCGTGATCGGCAGCGTGCGCACGGCCAGCGCCCGCAGATCGGGAGATTGATCCACCAACACGGCGCTCGCCTCGTCGGCCATCAGTCGATTGGCGACGCGCAGCGCTTGATAGGCGGTCGCCCGCACTCGGGCATCGGGCGCAGTGCGTAGCGCCGCGATGAGCTTGCCACGCTGGGCATCGTCGCCAGCGGCCAGTTGCCGCGCGGCTGTTTCGCGCACGGTTTTGATCCGGCTGTTGATGGCTACCGTGGCATCAACGGCTGCCGACGCTGGAGCCGCGCCCGGCTTGAGATCGGCGCCAGCCGGACCGATACGCCACACGCGCCCCTTGCCGTGCAGGTCGTACGACTTGTCGACCCAATCGCTCACATAGAGCGAACCGTCGGGCGCCAGCGCGATGCCGACGGGGCGAAAGTCCTCGCCACCGGTGACCACAGGCACGGCGGTCGCGCGGAACGATGCCCCCCGCCGCTCGAGCGCGAACCGCTCGATGCGATGATCGCCCCAACTCGTTCCCACGAGCGTTCCGAAGTACTCGGCAGGCAGCAGCTCGTGCTCGTAAGCCAAAATGCCCGAGGGCGCTTCGCCTGTGCCAGCCAGCATGGGCAGCGTGCCAGGCAGTTCTCCATTCCAGGCCGTGAAGGGGTGCACCCCCTTGCGACCGTTGCGATAGCGGTAGCCATAGTCGCCGTCGGGCACGATGTGCAGCAGCCGGCATGGGGGGCGCGAATCGGGGTCGTTATCGACCGCGTAGAGCCGATCGAACGCATCGCAGGCCACGTGAAACGGATTCCAAAAGCCCGTCGCGATCCGCACCAAACCGCTGCCATCTAGCCGGAAGCGGTAAATGCTCCCGCCTTCGCCGCCGCCAGCGAGCGAAGTGCCGTCGCTGCCGACAAGGCGATAGTCGGCGCCCAGATTCTCGCCCAAACCGAAATAGACGTTGTCGTCGAAATCGAAGGCAAAGCCCGACAGCCCGTTGTGCGGATAGTCGCCGGCGGTTTCGAGTTTAGCGAGCGAGACGTTTTCGTCGGCCACGTCATCGCCGTCGGTGTCGCGCAGGCGGAAGATTTCACTGCGCGTCGCCACGAAGATCGCGCCATCGCGCGCCACGGCGATGTTCATCGTAAAGCGCGAGCCCTCGAAAAAGGTGCGCACCCGCTCCGGGCGCCCGTCGCCATCGGCGTCGTCGATCAGGCGAATGCGATCGGCCGCGGGCCCGGCATAATCGGGCGGGCGAAAATGCGTGTGGCTTTCGACCACCAGCACGCGGCCACGGGCGTCAACGGCCAACCCCGTGGGCGTGACGATGTCGGGCTCGGCGGCGATCCGCTCGATCACGAGCCGCTCGTCGAGCACGCGCGGCGGATCGGCCAGGCAGATACCGGCGCCGGCCCAAGTGCAGATAATCGCCAAGCCAGCGCCGGCGCGCGCGACACGTGCCATGCATCAGCCCTGCTGCGGCGTGAGACCAAGCACGATGTCGAAGCGCGCCGCCAGCTCGCCAATCGTCGAGTTGGGGATGGCCGCGAAATCGACCGTGATCGCGTCGCGCTGCTTTTGATCGCGCACCGCCTGGTAGATGAAGTCGCGGGCGTTTCCCGGATCGCCTTTCACGTAACACTGCGTGGTGAACATCTCCTGCTTGGGGATTTTCACCGCAAAATGAATATGCGGCGTGCGGCCGGGATACGACACGGGCTTGATCGTGCGGAAATAGTACTCACCGGTCGAGCCGGTCAGGAACCGGCCAAAACCCTGGAAGTTGCCGTCACGGCGGTTGGCATTGCCGCTGCCCGAATGGAGATAAGCGCCGCCGCTGTCGCACTGCCAGATTTCGACGAGCGCATTGCGAAGCGGCTCACCGCGCGCATCGAGAATGCGGCCCGTCAGGTGCGTGATCTGGCCGACTCCCGGCGTGATCGCGTCGTTGATCACGAGCAGATCGTTGTCGGTGTCGAGCGGCAGATGATCGGGATAAAACGGCCCTTCGGTCTGGCGCGGCGTGCGCACCAGCTCTTCGGCAAAGGCGCCGCGCACGGTGTAGGCCGCGGCCGTCCAGGCCAGTCCACTCAGGAAGGTCCGTCGCGTGCTCGAATTCAGAACGCCGCGGAGTGCTGACATCTCGATCTCCTCTCGTCGCCGTGCGATTGCGGTGTGCGCTGGTGGTTCGATCCCGGGCGAGAACTCACCGGCGCTGGGTTCCTTCCCGACAAGTCACTCCCCAGGATCATAAGCCGCCGCGCCGGGCGAAGCGAGATCGAACCAGGCGAACGGCGAAGTCGGGGACTGGTACATTTTTCGGCTCGTCAAACCCGACCTTGCTAACTCGCGGCGGCCGAAAACATGTACCTGTCCCCCTCGCAATTGACTTGGCACTTCTCCTCGAGACCGTGGGAATTCGTTGGTCGCGATGGCCGCACCCTTTATACTGTCGATGACCCGATTCCCACGGGGTTGGCCCGATGACTGCCTTCGAACATCCGCGCTTCACACGCCGCACGGCCCTGCAGGCTGGCGCGATCGGGCTGTTGGGGCTGGGGACGAATCATCTGGCTCCGCTGCGGGCCGCCGCCGCGCGTCCGCTGCCCACCGATGTGTCCGCGAGCCCCACCCCGACCAGCGTGATCTACGTCTTTCTCTCCGGCGGGCTGGCCCAGCACGAGAGTTTCGATCCCAAGCCCGACGCCCCCGAAGAGTTCCGCGGCGAGTTCGCCCCGATCGCCACCCGCAGCTCGGGCCTGCAAATCAGCGAGCACCTGCCGCGGCTGGCGGCGTGCAGCGAGCGCTGGTCGGTAATTCGCTCGCTGACCCACCCCTCGAACGACCACTCGCAGGGGCACATGATCATGCTCAGCGGGCGGCGCGAAATCCCCGTGGGCTTCGATCCCAACGCCCCCAAGCCGAGCGATTGGCCCTCGATCGCGGCGGTGGCGGCCTCACAGGTGCGGCCGCGCAACAATCTGCCGCCGGCCGCCGTGTTGCCCGAAAAGCTGATTCATCGCACCGGTCGCGTGATCCCGGGGCAGTTCGCCGGGCAGATGGGGGATTCGCGCGATCCCTGGTTCATCGGCGCGTCGCCCTACAACTCGCAAACCTACGGCGCGTTTCCAACGCACGGGTTTCATCACGAACGTGGCTTGGAGAATCCTGCCGAGCTGGTGTTCCAAGCGCCGCAGTTGGCGCTCCCCGAAGGGCTGAGCCGTGCCCGCGTGCTCGATCGACTGTCGCTGTTGTCGTTGATCGACGGCCAACGCGCGACGCTCGAACGGCTGGCATCCACGGTCACGTTCGATCGGCACCGCGAGCAGGCGATCTCGCTGTTGGCCAGCCCCGCGGTGCGCGCCGCCCTCGACGTCACGCGGGCCGACGATGCTCTGCAAGAGCGCTATGGGCGCAACAGCTTCGGTTGGTCGCTCTTGATGGCGCGGCGGCTGGTCGAAGCGGGCGTGCCGCTCGTGCAGGTCAATCTCGGCAACAACGAAACTTGGGACACGCACCAGGCGGCGTTCCCCAACCTGAAGAACTTTCTGTTGCCGCCATTGGATCAAGGGCTCACGGCGCTGTTCGACGACTTGCAATCCGCGGGGTTGTTCGATTCGACACTGATCGTCGTGGCGGGCGAATTCGGCCGCACGCCACGGATCTCGAAAATCGCTGGCGCCAAGCTGGCGGGCCGCGACCATTGGGGAGCCGTGCAAAGCGTGCTCGTCGCCGGTGGTGGCACGCGCGGTGGCGCGGTCATCGGTTCGTCCGACCGCATCGGCGCGTTCCCGGCAGCCGATCCGCAGTCGCCCGAGAACTTGGCCGCGACAATCTACGATCATCTCGGCATCCCCGCGACAGCCGCCTGGCACGACGCGCTCGATCGCCCGCACCACGTCTACTACGGCGATCCAATCCGCGCGCTGTGGGCGTAGCGGGCGAGCGGCAAGCGTTTCGCGGTCGCTCCCAGAGCTCCGCACTTCGTCAATCTGGATGAGACAGAAAGTCGGGTGCCATGCCCACTGAAGGTACTCCGAAGTGGGCATGCGGCGACGACTTCGTGCATGCCCACGCAAGCGTGGAGCATGGCACCCCAATCGGTCTAGCTTGAAACAGTGAATGGCCCTGCGGTCACGACGAAATCGTTGACAACCGCCGTCCGCTGCCGGCATAGTGGCGCTACTTCGCAGGGCGGCGCCTGATGTTCGGGCGTGCCAAGTGATCAGTTTCGCTGGTGGGAGGCTACGATGGCCGCAGTCGATCGCCGTGAGTTTCTGGCTCATTCGTCGCAGGCCGGTTTGGGTTTGGCGGCTGGCGCAGCGCTCGTCAGCGCGGCCAGCCAAGCGGCAGCAGCCGATGCCCCCAGCGCCAAGCCCGTCTCGCCCAACGAGAAGATCGTATTGGGCATCGTTGGCGTGCGCGGGCGTGGCAGCATGCTCGGGCCCGACTTCGCCAAGCGCCCCGATTGCGAAGTGGCTTACATCTGCGACGTCGATTCGTCGCTGCACGGCTCGCGCGCCAAGGCGATCGAAGAAGTGCAGGGGCGCGCCCCGCAAACCGTGCAAGACATTCGCCGCGTGCTCGACGACAAGGCGGTCGACGCCATCGTTGTCGCCACTCCCGATCACTGGCATGCGCTGGCCACCGTGTGGGGATGCCAGGCCGGCAAGGATGTGTACGTCGAAAAGCCGGCCAGCCAATCCCCCTGGGAAGGGCGCAAAATGGTCGAAGCCGCCCGGCGCTACAACCGCATCGTGCAATTGGGCACCCAGAACCGCAGCGCCCCCTACGACATTCACGCGAAGGAATATATCGATAGTGGCAAATTGGGCCGCATTCATCTGGTCAAGGTCTTCAACATGAAGGGTTGGGGGAACGCCAAGCCGGTGGCCGACGGACCGGTGCCGAGCGGACTCGACTACGACATGTGGACCGGCCCGGCGCCGTCGGCCGCTTACAACGCCAACTATCACAACGGTTGGAATCACTTCTGGCGGTTTTCCGGCGGCGACATCATCAACGACGGTGTGCATCAGATCGATCTCGCCCGCTGGTTGGTCGGCAAGGAGTATCCCAAGAGCGTCTACTCGGTCGGCGGCCGCTTTGATGAAGAGGGAGTTTTTGAAACGCCCGACACGCAGGTGGCCGTCTACGAGTTCGACGACCTGTTGATGATCTTCGAGCTGACGCTCTATACGCCTTACATGATCAAGAGCGACAGCGAAGTGCGCAATCGCCCCGATCTGTTCCCCTACTGGCCGCAAAACGCCGAGCGGATTGAGATCTACGGCAGCGACCGCATGATGTATGTCGGTCGGCACGGTTGCGGCTGGCAGGTGTACGATCGGCCCAAAAGCCGCCAGCCGGTGCTGGTCGACCAGGAGCACGGCACCTTCCCCGATCCCGAGCACAAGGAGAATTTCTGCCAGTCGATCCGCTCGCGCAAACTGCCGAGTGCCGACATCGAGCACGGTCATCGCAGCACGCTGTTGTGCCAATATGCGAACATCAGCTACCGCCTCGGCGGGCAGAAGCTGCTAGTCGATCCGCAGACCGAAACGTGCCTCACGGCCGAAGGCAAGCCGAATGCGGAGGCCAACGCCCTGCTGCGGCGCGAATACCGCGCGCCGTATGTGATTCCGGACGTGGTGTAGCTAAACAGACTGTTGCAGCCAACAACACCACGTTTCGAGAGAAATCGATTCACCGCGAAGATGCGAAGGCCGCGAAGAACGATGAAATGCCGATCGCACGCGGAGACGCGGAGTTCGCGGAGAAGACGCACGATCAACACGCAGCGAAACAAATGACCTCGCAACTGTACTGGGCCGCGCGAACTAGAGATTTTGCTGCGATTTCTACCGGTTTGATTTCCCCCACTTCGCGTTCTTCGCGGCTTAGCGATAAGTAAGCCTACGCGGCATTTTGGCGCGCGACTCAATCCAGCCAGTCCGCGCTCGACCTGGCGCGCCGGCCTGCGCGCACACTTCCAAACACGTGACCACGGATGAGATACGTTGTTTCGCCGCGCCAATCTGCATCTTCTGCGAAATCTGCGGATGGGTTCTTTGCGTCTTCGCGCCTTTGCGCGAGGTCCAAGGTACAGGCCAGAGGTGAGAGGCCAGAGACCAGAGGGAAGTGGCTCTCCCACCCGGACGCAAACTTCACGATGTTACATTGGCCCCAAGTTGTGCCCTCGATTCGAGTTCGGGAGCAATGGCAACACACCCGGACGCACCCGGACGCAAATTCCCGGACAATCTTATTCTGGGGGACCCCCAACTGGCTGTGCTGCGACAGGGTGTAGAGAATAGCTTGTCACGACCCGCGGAGCACTGACTACGAGCCACTGACAAAACACTCGATTGAACGTGCCACGACCACTCGTATCACCGCCACCCGCGATCTCGCGGCGCGAATTGCTCGCGCACGTCGGCGGCGGCTTTGCCGGATTGGCGCTGGCCGCCTTGTTGGATCGCGAAGGACTGCTGGCCGCGGACAACGATTCGCCGACAGCCGGCAATTCTGCAGTGAACGCCGCGCCAAACGCGACGCGCCGCGGCCGGCATCACCCGGCTCGCGCCACGCGCGTCATCCAGTTGTTCATGTCGGGCGCCGCCAGCCAGGTCGACACATTCGATTACAAGCCGCTCTTGATCCAGCGCGACGGCGAGCCCTTCAATCCCGGCGGCAAGAAGATCGAACTGTTTCAAAGTCAGCCTGGCGCGTGCTTCAAGAGCCCTTGGAGCTGGCAGCAATATGGCGAGTGCGGCAAATGGATTTCGAGCCTGGTGCCGCACCTGGCCGAGTGCGTCGATCGCATGACGTTCTTTCCGTCGATGCAGTCGAAGTCGGCGGTGCATGGGCCCGCCACGTACATGCAGGCGACCGGGTTCGTGCTGCCTGGCTTTCCGAGCATGGGCTCGTGGGTCAGCTACGGATTGGGAAACCTGAACGAGAACTTGCCGACGTTCGTGGCGCTGCCCGACTCGCGCGGCTTCGCGCCGAACGGACCGGCGAACTGGGGCGCGGGCTTTCTGCCCGCCGCGCACCAGGGAACGATGATTCGCCCCGGCGCGGCGAATCCGATTCAGGATCTGTTCCCGCCGGCGGAGCGCAACTTTACTCTCGATCGCGAACGCGAGGGACGCGAGCTGCTCAATGAGTTGAACCGCCAGCACCTGCGCGAGCGCTCAGGCGACTCACGCCTCGAAGCCCGCATCGCCTCGTACGAGTTGGCAGCCCGCTTGCAACTCAGCGCGCCCGAAGTGCTCGATGTGTCGCAGGAGACGGCCGTGACCCAGCGGGCATACGGCCTCGAAGATCCGGTGACGGCTGACTTCGGCCGCAACTGCCTGATCGCGCGACGGCTCGTCGAGCGTGGCGTGCGGTTCGTGCAGGTGTGGAGCGGCGCCGACAACGGCTTTCCGCGGCGCAATTGGGATAGCCACGAAGACATCGCGCGCGACCACGCTGATATGGGTCGGAGCATGGACCAGCCGGCCGCGGCCTTGCTGCGCGACTTGGCCGACCGCGGGCTGTTGGACGACACCATCGTGATCTGGACGACTGAGTTCGGCCGCATGCCATGCCGGCAAGGGGGGAAGGGACGCGACCACAATCCCGACACGTTTACCTCGTGGGTGGCGGGAGGTGGGTTCCGAGGCGGGACGACCTACGGCGCCAGCGACGAGTGGTCGTTTCGGGCCGTCGAGAATCCGATTTACTGCTACGACTTACATGCCACGGTCTTGCATCAACTGGGGATCGATCACGAGCGGCTGACATTCCGCCACAACGGCATCGACCGGCGGCTCACCGACGTGCATGGCCGGGTGATCCGCGAGGTGCTGAGCTGAGCGTGTTTGCCAGCGGTAGCCAGCAGCGCGCGACGATCTGTCCCCCCTGGGCAGGTAGCAGACAAGTAAACGGTCGGCTCGCGCGGTCGGCAGTCATGCTGGCAACCGGACGCCGGGTGCCGAGAGCCGAAAAGAACCGCTTCCGCGGGGGAATTTCGCCGGCTGGGGGCGGTTGCTGCCGCCCTTGGCCGGACGTATGTTTACGCTGTTGCCAATTTTCACCACCGCCTCTTCGTACCGCCAGAGAAAGGTGACTTGCGATGTCGATCTCTCGTCCGTTTGCGATGCGCGTGCTGGCTGCCGCGGCACTGTTGACTGTTGGCCTGGCCTCGACCGCCCGCGCCGACAAGAAGCTCGAGTGGAAGTTCAAGCAGGGCGAGAAACTCAACTACGCCTTGCGTCAAAGCGTGGGCATGCTGGCCGACTTCAACGGCATTGAGCTCGATATCAAGATCAAGCTGACGATGGATACCGCCTGGACGGTCAAGTCGGTCTCGTCGGACGGCAACGCCGAGCTCGGTCTCAAGGTGGACCGGCTGCAGATGATGCTCAACACGCCGTTCACCGGGGAGTTCAAGTACGACTCGGCCGACAAAGAGAACAAACCCGAGGGCGAAGTCTGGGAGCGGCTCGGCAAGCCGGCCGAAGCGATGCTCGAAGGCGACTTCAGCATGTCGGTCTCGAAGCAAGGGAAGGTCTCCGATGTGAAGTTGCCCGAGAAGCTCGTCGAAGCCCTCAGCCAAGGGGGCGGTGGCGGCGGCCAGGCGATGATGATGGGTGGTGGCATGTTCACCGAGAGCTCGATCAAGCAGATGCTCGAACAGTCGGTTCTGCCGCTGCCTGAAGAGAACGTCGGTGAAGGCGTCACCTGGAACAAGAAGATGGAAAACAAGATGGGCCCGCTAGGCACCCAGAAGATCGACGTGGTCTTCAACTATGCCGGCACCGACGAGCAAGACGGCAAGGTCCTCGAGAAGATCGGCGCCAAGACCGAGGTGGCTTTCGAGCCCGCCGAAGGGGGCGACCTTGACATCGAAATGGAGCTCACCGAGCAAGAAGGTAGCGGCGAGATTCTCTTCGACGCCGCGGCCGGCAAGACCGTCAGGTCGAACATCACCCAGAAGCTGACCATGTCGGGCGACTTCATGGGCAACGAGTTCGAGCAGGAGACGACGCTCAACCTGTTGTTGCAGGCAGGGAGCAGCGACGCGCTGCCAGCCGACGAAGAGGAGAAGAAGGCCGAGGAGCCGGCTGCTAGCGACAGCGACTCCGACTCGCAGTAGCAGCCTGAAAAAAGCAGGGCTACAAGTAGTTCGCCGCCGGCGCGCTAGTCCGTGAGGACCAGCGGGCGGTTGCTTCGGTTAACATGCGACGAAACCCGGGCGCTGTTGCGGCGCCCGGGTTTCTTGCTTTAACCGAATGGGTGGTCACTGAGTCGCGGCTGATTCAACGGCGCGTCGCATCCGCGCCAGCGATGTGTCCCGCCCCAAGATCGCCAGGCAATCGTAGAGCCCTGGTCCTACACCCTTCCCGGTTATCGCCACCCGAATGGCATGGATGATGTCGCCGATCTTGATTCCCTGCGCTTCGATGAATGCTTGCGTCGCTTGTTCCAGGCTGGCGACGTCCCAGGTGGCGAGCGTCGCTAGTTCGCTTCGATACTTGTCCAACAATTCCCCGGCACCTGGCTTTCGCAAGCGCTTTTCGAAGGCGTCGGCCTCATACGTGATCTCGTCTTGAAAGAAGAAGTCAGCATAGGCCAGAATGTCGCCAAACACCTTTAAGCGATCGCCCGCCGCATCGATGATGCGGGCGAGCTTTTCTCGGTCGGCCGCGCTGGCCGGTTCGGCAATCAGCTTTGCACGGACCAAATAAGGCAACATGCGATCAACTTTCTCGGCCGTGCCGAGTTGACGCATGTAGTGGTCTTGGAAAGCCCAGAGCTTTTTGGGGTCGAAGCTGGCCGACGCTTTCACGACGCGGTCGAGTGAAAAGTGTTGCATGAGCTCTTCGCGCGAGAGGAACTCGGTGCGCTCGTCGAGCGACCAGCCGACCAAGGCCAGATAGTTGACGATCGCCGCCGGCAGGTAGCCGACCGCTTCATAGAACTCGACAATCACGGGATTGAACGTATCGAGCGACGTGGCCAGCCCGAGCCGCTCGGCGATCGCCAGGCCGTGCTCGTAGACCTGAGCGAAGTCACGGTTTTTCAGATAAGTGCTCAACTTGCGCTTGCTGAGCTTGTTCTTGCTCCCTGGTTCGGCGACGAACGGAAGGTGCGCGTAGATCGGCAAGGGATAGTCAAGCGATTGCGCAATGAACACCTGCCGCGGCGTATTCGACAGGTGTTCTTCCGCCCGGATCACATGGCTGATCTCGAAATCGAAATCGTCGACGACGCTGGCCAGATGGTACAAGCAGGTGCCGTCGGCACGTTGCACCACGTGATCCTGCTCGCGCGCCCACTCGAACTCGACGCGGCCGCGCACCAGATCGTCGATCGCCAGCGACCCTGCGCGCGGCATTTTCAACCGCACGACGGCTTTGCGACCCTCGGCCGTGAAGCGCGCATCGTCGGCCGCCGATTCCGCCATCCACTGACGGCTGTACAAGAAGGGTCGCTTCTCGCGCTGCGCGGCTTCACGCTCGGCGGCGATTTCCTCGGTTGTGGCGTAATCGCGATAGGCGAATCCACCGGCGAGCAGCTTCTCGACCGCAGCCTGGTAGCCCGCCAGGCGCTGCGACTGGTAATACGGCGCGCAGCGCCCTCCGATATCGGGCCCCTCGTCCCAGTCGATCCCCAGCCAGCGCAGCCCGTGCAGAATCGGAGCCAGCGCCGACTCGACGTTGCGCTCGGCGTCGGTGTCGTCGATCCGCAGAATGAACTGCCCACCGTGCCGCCGGGCAAATAGCCAACAAAACAGCGCCGTGCGCACGCCGCCAATGTGCAAATAGCCTGTCGGACTGGGAGCGAAGCGCGTGCGGACCATGGTCATGCTTTAGGTCACTCGGCAAAGAGTCCGGTGAAAGGAATCGACGGAGGAATGGAATAATTGTGCCGCTGACGGCCGCTGCTACAAGCCCGAAAACGCCGGTGGCGGCCGGGCCGCGACGTCGTTATTCTGAATCCGACCGCCCGCGCATCGGTCGTGCGGCCGCCCCGTGTGTAGCTGTTTCCCGAGTCGTGCTTCTCGAGTTCGCATGAGTCAGGCCGCTCCTCGCCCGCCGCTGTTGCCCTCGCTGTCTGGGATTCGCTTTTGGGCGGCGCTGCAGGTGACCGCCTACCACGCGATCATCGTGTTTTACGTCACGGCTCGCGATGGGAGTGAGCAGGCCCCGCGATTTGCCGCCTGGTGCGCCGAGGGGGCCGCGCTGTGCGAAAGCCACTGGTGGGTCAAAGGCATCCTCGTTGGCAGTTGCATCGTGATGTCGTTCTTCTTCACGTTGTCGGGCTTCGTGATGAGCTACACGTGCCTGACTGCCGACAACCGCGCCAACTTCAGCGTGCGCAACTTCATTGCCGGGCGCACCGGGCGCCTGTATCCCGTGCATTTGTTGGGGCTGCTAGCGTATCTGCCGTTTTTTCTGTTGGCGGTGCGCACCCATCACTTGTCAACCCCCTACACCTGGGGCATCGTCGGCAGCACGCTGACGATGACGCAATCGTGGAATCCTGACATGACGGCGGCCTGGAATCCGCCCGCCTGGTCCCTATCGTGCGAATTGCTGTTTTACGTGCTCTTTCCCTTCTTGCTGCCACGGCTTGACGGTTGGTCCAGGCGTCGACTCTTGGCCACGTTCGTCGGGCTGTGGCTTATTTCGCTCGTTGCGCCCACGGCGTATCTGCTGCTCGACCCCGACGGAATCGGCTTCGGCGACTGGCTCAGCGACGCCACGTGGTTCAATGTGGTCAAGCACAACCCACTGGTGCGGTTGCCGGAGATACTCGGCGGCATGATGGTGGCGCGATTGTTCGTCGACCGCCGCATGGCCGAGCGGCGCGGCGAAAAGCGTCCCTACAACGGCGCCTGGCTTTCCGTGCCTGGCACTGCGGCCGTGGTGGTCATCCTCTTGTTCGCCGAGTCGTTTCCCTATCCGCTGCTGCACGGCGGGCTGATCCTACCAGTCATGGCAGGCCTGATCTACGGATTGGCTCTGGGTGGTGGCCCGATTGATTGGCTGTTCTCGCGCCGCTGGGTCGTCTTTCTGGGCGACTCGTGTTATGCGCTCTACATCCTGCACTCGACTATTGTGGGGCTAATGACCGGGCTGGTGATCTATGTGCTTGACGTCGAAAAGCGGCCCGATGCGCCGGGGCTCGTAGCTTATGTCGTTCAGTGTACGCTGGTGAGCATTGTGATCGGGATACTTGCGCACAAGTTCTACGAAGAACCGCTGAGCAAGCGAATTCGCCGATGGCTGGGGCACAAGCCGAGTGGTCGCACGGTTGCGGTCAGCACGCCGCCGAAAGTCGACGAAGCGCCGGCTGTCAATCTTTCGTCGACAGCTCCTTGAGCGCTGCGAGCACTTGTTCGTCGTGGCCATCGACCTGCACGCGCGGCCAAACGCGGGCGACCTTGCCCTCGGCATCGATCAGGTAAGTCGAGCGTTGGATGCCCATCGACTTCTTGCCGTACATATTCTTCTCACGCCAGGCACCGTATTTTTCGGCCACCTTGTGATCCGTGTCGGCCAGCAGCGGAAAGTTGAGTTTGTACTTATCGCGGAACTTCACGTGACTGGCGACGTCATCGGTGCTCACACCCAGCACTTTGGCGCCGGCGGCGGTGAGACGCTTCTTGGCGTCGCGGAAGGCGCACGCTTCGCGCGTGCAGCCCGGCGTGTCGTCACGCGGGTAGAAGTACAGCACGACCGGCTGGCCCTTGAGGGCCGAGAGCTTGACCTTCGAACCGTCGTCGGCCGCGAGGGCAAAGTCGGGAGCCTTGGCGCCTACCTCAATCCAATCGCTCATATCTGGCTCGCTCTCATCTTAAGCTGACAAAGTAACGCCGTGGTAAGCCGCCGGGGCGGCGCTACGGTTTCCAGAGTGTCCAGCGAAGTATACCGGGCATGGCAAAGAGATTCAGGACATCGGCCCACGGGCGCGCTGAGGCAATTCGCGGCGGTTTGCGCGTTGCCCCAGTGCGAGCTCCTCTGATGCCAGGTAGGCGGCGGGCCGCAAGGTTGAATCCGAACCTTAAGGCTGGTCGAATCGTCCTGTTCTTGAGTACACTGAATTACAGGCGGCATAACGCACTGAGCCCTGGCTTGGTCAGGCGCAGGAAAGGACGGCATCCGGAGGTTAATCCCATTAGCGAACTCGTCTCCGCACCCGCTCCCCTCACCCATCCCACCAGTCTTGAGATCGCGCTGGCCGCCGCGCGAGCGGCCGACGACAACCGGGGTCGCGACATCCAGATTCTCGATCTTCGCGAACTGACCCCGATCTTCGACTATTTCGTGATTGCTACCGGCAACAGTGGCCGGCAGTTGCACGCCTTGGCCGACGAGACCGAGCACGTGCTCACACGCGATTTAGGCCAGAAGCGGCTGGGCATCGAGGGTTATCAGCGCTCAAGCTGGATTCTGCTCGACTTCGGCGACGTGGTCGTGCACTTCTTCGATCCCGAGGCACGCGACTACTACGCGCTCGAACAGTTGTGGTGTCAGGCGAAGCGCGTGCCGTTCGAGCAGGCGGCGCCGCCCCTTCGCACCGTGCGCTGACCCTCTCGTAGCGCTCTCGTGTTGGCCACCTACTTCATGTGCTGATATCGACTCGCGCCCTTGCGTCGCGAACCGCGGCGCGGGTAGTCTCCGCACTGCTGTGCTTACCGCATTGTTTGCTTCTGTCCTACTGCGCTATGAACCTACTGGCCGAACTACGCCGCCGCTTCGAACCCGTCCTGGCGGGGCTGGGCATTTCGCCTGACGACGTGCAAAAATCGCTCGAGATGATCCGCCCCGCGCAGGACGCGCGCTTCGGCAACTATCAGGCGAATTTCGCCATGCCGCTGGCGAAGGCGCTCGGCAAGCCGAGCCGCGAAATCGCCGCCGAAGTAGCCGCCAAGGTCGATTTGAGGGGCCTGGCCGCGCCGGCCGACGTCGCTGGCCCCGGCTTCATCAATGTGCGGCTCGACAACAACTTTCTGACCGAGCGGCTGGCAGTTGCCGTAAGTGACGATCGTTTGGGCATCGCGCCGGTCGCGCAGCCGAAAACTTACATCGTCGACTTCTCCGCCCCCAACGTCGCCAAGAGCATGCACGTCGGCCACATCCGCTCGACCGTGATCGGCCAGGCGATCGTCGAGACGCTTCGGTTCCTCGGGCACCGTGTGATCGGCGACAACCACATCGGCGATTGGGGCACGCAGTTCGGCATGATCCTCTATGGTTACAAGCACTTCCGCGACGACGCCGCGTACCAAGCGAACCCCGTGGTTGAGTTGTCGCGGTTGTACCGGCTGGTCGCCACGCTCGTCGGATACTTCGAAACCAAAGCCGAATTGCCGGAGCTGCAAAAGCGTCTCCAGGAAGCCGACGCCGTGGCGACCGCACATAAGCAGGCCGCTGCCGCCGATCCTCAGGCGCAGAAGAAAGCCGCCAAGGAACAGCGCCGGCTCGATGGACGCGTCGCCGATGCGCGCGCGGAACTTTCTGCGGCACAAACCAAACTCGCCGCAGCCGACGCCGACCCCGAGCTTTCGAAACTAGTCCGCGAACACGCAACCATCGCCGACGACGTGCTGACTGAAACCGCCAAGCTGCACGCCGGCGACGCCGAGAACCGCCGCTTGTGGCAAGAGTTCATGCCGCTCTGCCTGGCCGAGGTCGATCGCATCTACCGCCGACTCGGTGTCACCTTCGACGAAACACTCGGCGAGAGTTTCTATCACGAACAGCTCGGGCCGCTGGTCGCTGAGCTACGGAGCCAACTTCCCGAAGTAGTCCGCGAGAGCGGCGGCGCCGTTTGTGTTTTTTTGCCCGGTCAGGCGACGCCGATGATCGTGCAGAAGAAGGACGGCGCGTACTTGTACGCCACGACCGATCTGGCGACGATCCGCTACCGTATGGAGCGCTGGCGCCCGGACGCGATGCTGTATGTCGTCGACCATCGGCAGAGCCTGCATTTCGAGCAGTTGTTCGCCATGGCGCGACTCTGGGGATACCGCGATGTCGATCTGCGGCATATCAGTTTCGGCACCGTGTTGGGCGACGATGGGCGCCCGTTCAAAACCCGTTCAGGCGACACCGTCGGGCTTGAAGGCTTGCTCGACGAAGCGGTGAGTCGAGCCGCCGCGATCGTCTCCGAGAACGATGACAAGAAGCCCGCCGGCCCCGAACTGAGCGCCGACGAGCGCGCCCGCATCGCCGACGCCGTTGGCATCGCCTCGCTGAAGTACGCCGACCTGTCGCAGAATCGCACCAGCGACTACGTCTTCAGCTACGACAAGATGCTGGCCATGACCGGCAACACGGGCACCTACCTGCAATACGCCTATGCTCGCGTGCATGGAGTTGTCGCCAAAGGAAGGGTCGATGTGGCGGCGCTACGCGCCAGCGGTGCGGCCATCCGACTCGACGCCGATGCCGAGCGCGCGCTGGGGCTCGAGTTGCTGCGCTTCGGAGACGCGCTCGACGATACCGTGGCCGACTTTCGTCCCAACCAGCTCACGAGCTACTTGTTCGAGTTGGCCAATCGCTACTCGACGTTCTACGAACAATGTCCCGTCCTCAAGGCCGAAACCGAGGCGCTGCGCACAAGCCGGCTGTTGCTGTGCGACCTGACGGCCCGCACGCTCGAGCGCGGACTTTCGTTGCTGGGAATCGAAGTCGTCGAAAAGATGTAATATCCCAGGAGCCGGTGTTTGCCATCCGAAGCCAGCAAGGCTCAGACTGAAGCGGCCTATCGCCGCGTCGCCGAAGATGCCCAACGCGGTGCCAGGGCCGTGCTAGCGGGCGTAGTCGCCAACATCGTGCTGGCGGCGATCAAGATCCTCGCCGGCATGGTGGGCAACGCCTACGCGCTGATCGCCGACGGCGTCGAGTCGATGCTCGATATCTTCGGTTCAGTCGTTGCTTGGGGGAGCCTCAAGGCGTCGGCCGCGCTCCCCAGCGAACGCTTTCCGTTCGGCTTTGGCCGCTTCGAGCCGCTCGGCGCGCTCGTCGTGGCCTTGGGACTGTTGGTCGTGGCCGCCGGAATTGCGTACGCCAGCATTCGCGAGATCATCACGCCGCACCACTTGCCGGCACCGTTCACGTTGGTCGTGTTAGTCGCCGTTGTAGTGACCAAGGAGCTGCTGTTCCGGCGCATGGCGCGCACCGGCGAGGCGATCGGCAGCACCGTGGTGGGGGCCGATGCCTGGCATCACCGTTCCGACGCGATCACCTCGTTGGCGGCGTTCATCGGTATCGGCATCGCGGTCATCGGCGGACCCGGTTTCGAAAGTGCCGACGATTGGGCCGCGCTAGTGGCCTGCACGGTGATCGCCGCAAACGGAATCCGCATTCTCCGCGCGGCGCTGGCCGATATGCTTGACGTCGCCCCACCCCCCGAGCTTGAGCAGCAGGTGCGCGCGATTGCCGAACAAGTGCCCGGCGTGGCGGGGCTCGACAAGTGCCGCATCCGCAAAAGCGGCCTGGGGTACTTCGTCGACCTGCATGTGCAGGTCGACGCCGGGATGAGCGTGCGCGTCGGGCACGACATCTCGCACGGCGTCAAGAACGCCTTGCTCGCCTCGAGCTTGGGCGTGCTCGACGCGGTGATTCACATCGAGCCGACGGCCCAGTAGACCAGCTCGTCGGCGCGTAACAGCGTCAGCTCGGTCGTGTGCGTGCCGCAGATGCCAATGTCCTCGTGCCAGATATGCGACCGCGCGGCGATGAACGCCTCGAGCAACTCGCGGCACTGAGCATTATCGCGCACGTCGAGCTGCACGCCGCGCTGCCGTAGGTAATCCTCCGGCCCGCAGAACGTGCGGTTTTCTCCAATCACGATTCGCGGAATCTTGTACAACAGCGCCGCCCCGCCGCACAGGTCGCACGGCGAAAGCGTGGTGTACAAGACCGCGCGGCGATAGGTCGATGCTGACAGCCGGCCGGCGTTCTGCAGGCAATCGATTTCCGCAGGCAGAATGGCGCTGCCGCGCTGCACCCGACGATTGCGTCCGCGGCCGATGATCTCGCCATCGACGGCCAGCACAGCCCCGATCGGAATTCCCCCTTCGGCCAGTCCGCGACGGGCCTCGGCGAGCGCGGCAGCAAGCAGATGATCCAACGTGCATTCCTCAATCAATCGGAAACAAGACGGCAACGAGCATGCCGCTGGACACAAGACGTGCCTCATCAGGGACATAGCTTTTTTTGCAGACCCTAGCAAGTCTGCCGCTGTTGGCCGCGCACGACGCTGAATCGGTAGCCAAACCGGTCACCGCCAGCTTGCCCGACCGCGCCCGGCGCGGTTGAATCGCCCTATGGATGTACCCGACCGGCCCCGTCCGCTCCCCGCGCTCGATTCGGCTCGGCATCACATGCTGTCGCGCGATCTGTTGGATCGGGGGATCGACGATCCGCGCGTGCTCAACGCCATGGCGCGCGTGCCACGCGAGCGGTTCGTGCTGCCGCAGAGCATGGCCGAAGCCTACGCCGATCGCGCGCTGCCGATCGAGTGCGGGCAGACGATCAGCCAACCCTACATCGTGGGTTTGATGACTCAGGCCCTCGAGATCACCGGCCGCGAACACGTGTTGGAAGTGGGCACGGGCAGCGGCTATCAAGCCGCGGTGCTCGCTGAGCTGGCCCACGACGTCGTCTCCATCGAGCGGCACGCCGAGCTCTCCGATCAAGCCGCCACGGCCTTGGCCGAAATGGGCTACTCCAACGTGAAGCTGTTGGTCGGCGATGGCAGCCAAGGCTGGCTCCCCGGCGCGCCGTACGATCGCATCATCGTCACGGCTGCTGCAGAGCGCTGCCCGCCGGCGCTTATCGAGCAGTTGGCCGAGGGCGGCATCCTGGTGATCCCGGTCGGGCGCGATGACGGGCAGATGCTCGAGCGCATTCGCAAGCGCGACGGCCGAGCTGAGATCCAACACCTGTCGGCATGCCGTTTTGTGCCCTTGGTAGGAGAGTCGGCCGATGCTTGAGCGATTCGCAGCGACTTGCTGGCTACTGGCGTTGCTGAACAGTCCTGTCGTCGCCGCCGAACCGGTTGCCCATTGGCCACTAACGATCGATGCTCGCGACGCCGGATCGCAAGGCGTTCATAGTGTCGCCCACGAGGTGCAATTCACCACGGCGGGAGCCTCCTTCGATGGGCGATCGTCGCGGATCGAAGCTTCCGATTCGGATGTGCTCCAGTTTGGCAGCGGCGATTTCACGGTCTCCGCCTACGTCGAGATTCCGGCCGCGCTCGACGACGTCGTGGGCGATGTTGTCAGCAAGTTCGACTCCCAAAAGCGGCGCGGATTTCAGCTCTCGATTGTCACCAACGCCGCGGCCGCCAGCGGCACCTCGAACCGCTGCCAGGTGCAGTTCGGCATCGACGACGACTACCGCGACGCCAACTGGCGCGACGAAGGTCGCCCCGGCAACAGCGTACTGATCTTCGCCCTGGCAACGCACGCCGGAAGGCTCTACGCCGGCACCTGCGAGCCGGGCGCCGACCAGGCGGGGCACGTCTACCGCTACGATGCGCCGGGTCGCTGGCACGACCTCGGCAGCCCCGATCGCGCGAACTCGGTCGCGGCGCTGGCCGAGTTCAACGGGCAACTCTTTGCCGCCACGGCCCGCTATCGCCTGCGCGGCTCGGCCTTGACCGATTCGCCCAACGACACTCTGGGCGGTAGCGTCTATCGCTTTGACGACGACACACAGAAGTGGATCGACTGCGGCCGACTGACCACAAGCGCGAACGATGTCACGATCGAGGCCATCAACGGGCTGGTCGTCTATCGCAACAAGCTCTACGCCAGCTCGACCTACTCGCCGGGTTTCTTTCGCTACGAAGGTGGAACATCCTGGACCTCGCTGGGCACGGCCAACAATCGCCGCGTCGAAGCGCTCACCGTCTTCAACGGCGCGATCTTCGCCGGCAGCTATGACGCCGCCGAGATCCACCGCTACGAACCCGACGGCGGCTGGCAAGTCGTCGGCTCGTTGCTCGATAACACGCAGACCTACGGCTTCGGCGTTTACGGCGGATCGCTGTACGTCGGCACCTGGCCGACGGGCTGCGTCTACCGCTACGACGGGCCCAACCAGTGGTTCAACAGCGGGCGCTTGGGCGAAGAAAGGGAAGTCATGCCGCTGGTGGTCTACAACGGATCGTTCTACGCCGGCACGCTGCCGTTGGCTAACATCTATCGTTTCGACAATAACTTCGATGGCGACAGTCAGTGGCGCCTCGTGGGGCGCGTCGATCACACGCCCGACGTGACCTATCGCCGCGTCTGGTCGCTGGCTGTGCACGATGGGCGCTTGTTCGCCGGCACGCTGCCGTCGGGGCATGTCTGGTCGTGGCAAGCCGGCTGCTCGGTGACGCACGATCACGAACTCGCGCCTGGCTGGCATCATCTGGCCGGCGTGCGCTCAGGCGACGAGTTGTTGCTGTATGTTGATGGCCGCGAAGTAGCTCGCGCGAAGCTGCCGCCGGGCAACGATTTCAATCTCGACAACGACCGGCCGCTGTTGCTCGGCGCCGGCCCGCACGACCACTTGCGTGGGCGGACGAAAGACGTGCGGCTTTATCGCGCGGCGCTCTCGGCCAAGGAGATCGAGACGCTCTCCAGCGCGAAGTGAACGGCTAGTCCGCTGGTAATCGAGCAATACAAAAGGCCTTGCGACCGGTCGTCGCAAACCTTTAGCTGCAAACAAGTGCCGAAGACAGGAATTGAACCTGCACGGGGTTTCCCCCACTAGCTCCTGAAGCTAGCGCGTCTGCCAGTTCCGCCACTTCGGCTCGATAGTTCGTTTATAGGTCAGCCACCAGGCGAATTCAACCCGACGCGGGGCCGACAGCGCGCCACCCGCTCGTCGAGTCGATCTCCACGATTGTTCGCTAGTTGTACACACCGCCCTGTGATTGTAAGGACGTTGTCGAGCACTCGAGGGTTCGGGTGCCGCCAAACTCGATCCGTGACCGAGGTACGCTACACGCCCGCTTGTCGCGCCACGGCCGCCCGATAAGATGGCACGCATGCCGCCCCATGAATCATCGCCGCGAAATCGTCCCCGCGGGCAAGCTGCTGGCCGCGGCAAGCCCGACGAAAACGAGCGGCCCGAGTTTCTCACGGCATTGGGTTTATTGCCTCCCGTATCGCTCGACGACGTCGAGCAAGCCTATCGACTCAAGGTGCGTGCGGCGCATCCCGACACCGGGGGTTCGCAGGCCGCGTTTCTGGCGCTGCAGCACTTCTACGAGCAGGCCAAGCTCTACGCCGAGTTCTTCACCAGCCGCCGACAGTGGTTGGGCGCCCAAACCGACCGCTACCTGCACCAGGCGACGGTGCTCGACGAGCTGTCGCGGCGCGGCGGCGAGTACGAACTGGAACATCTCGACTGGCTCGATCGCGAGATCGGCGCCGACTTCGCCCAACTGCTCGACCGCGTGGCCGCCGTTCGCCTGACCGGGGCCAACGTCGGCGATTTGGACCTGGCGTTCCTGGCCGACTTCGCCGAAGTCTTCAGTTCGGTTACGAGGCTCGATCTATCCGATGCGGCTATCAGCGACGACGCGCTGGGGCACCTGGCGGCGCTGCCGAGCCTGGTGCGGTTGAATCTGAGCGGCACCGCCGTCACCCACCGCGGCTTGGAAGTGCTCGAAAGCCTCGCCTCGCTCGAATGGCTGAACATCGAGCGCACGAAGATCGGCGCGATCCGCGCGATGCGGCTGCGGCATAGTTACCCACAGATCGAAATCGTTCACTAGTGCGGCAATGGTCGCGGGCTACCCCCCGGGGGTCCCCCAGAATAAGATTGACCGGGAATTTGCGTCCTAACCGTCCTAAGCGGCTGTCAAAAGTCGTTAAGTCTACTTGCACAAACGAGTTATTTTAGGACGCAAAATCAAGAACCGTTGCGTCCTCGATCGTCCTACGGGCAGTTTTGCGTCCAAGACAGTCGTTAGCCGCGGAGCTTGCTCCGCGCGCTAGCTTGCTGGGACGCGACATCGAAACTCGCTCAGTGGTGGCGCGACGTCGCACGAGCTAGCGCGCGGGATAAATCCCGCGGCTAACAAATCGATCGGCGGGATGTTTGTTCCCGCCGCGCGCACGCTCTACGCAGCTCTTCGGTCCCGACTCTGACAAACGATTCGTGGAATCGCGAAGTCCCTGGGCAAGATGCGTGTGGGTTGTAATGTCAAGTGCGCGCAGGCTGGCGCGCCAGGCTTCTCCTGGGGTGGATAGTTTTCAGTTTTCGGTGTTCAGTTTTCAGGGGACTGAACGCAGGCATGCCCACGACGAGCGTGGGCATGGCACCCGCGCGTACGCTGAACGCAGTCATGGCATGGGCTTTCGGCCGCTATGACATCACGGCCAGGGTGGCCGTGCCACGGTACGTCGCGCAGGGCGATTCCGTAGCGCGGTGGCTGGTCTGCATTGTAGCAACCGGTGGCTATTTGTCAAGCATTATTATGGTCATTTCTGTGATCTTTTTATTAGGCCCTAAGTCCTGGGGCGCCACGGCTAGGGCACGCGCCGCCGCAGGCGGGTGGTCCCAGCGGTGCCGGCTTGCCCTCCGAATTCTTACCGCCAGGGGCGCGAAGGGTCGCCAAGAGAAGGTGGGTCGACGCTGCCAACGAGCCGGGCAATGAACGGCCACTTTCAGGGCCGAATGCAACAAACAGAACGGCGAGGCGCTGGGGCTGCCAGGCGACACAGGGCTCACGCCCTGTGCTGGTGCGAAGCGGCCCTGCAGGCCGCAAGACAAATTGCATACACACACACACGACGAAGCAAGACGGAATGCAAAAACGCGTGCGGCGACGAGCCAAGGTAGATTCTGGCCTGAAGGGCCAGTTCTACCAGCCGAGGCCGTCAGGCCTCGGTACGGTGGCCCCACGAATCTCGGACCCGTCAGGTCCGTTCATTGGCTTTGGTATGCGAGGCTCAGTGATCGTGGCCAGTTACGCACGGCGGCTGCCTGGCTGCGAATTGTTCGACGCCGTGATGCCCGCGCGGCAGAATGAGTCGCATGGACTCGAAGCCGACACGTCCCTGGTTCCGCTTCCGGCTCTCGACGGTGCTGATTCTGACCGCGATCCTGGCGTGGGGGATGGCGCTGCGTCCCTTCTTTTGGAAACAACTCGATATCTACGCTTGGCCAATCGGCCGACCAATACCGGCCGATGCCCTCGTTTCAAAGGGAGGGACCTTTGCCGAGGGAACTGTGGTTGCGGATCAATACATCGCGTACGAACGCTCGATTCTCAGTCCGCGACTGAAGTGGCCCGCCCTCGCCCTGGCGGCCTTCCTGGCCTGGAAAGCCGCGTGGGGGGTGTTCGAACGTCGACGCCGCGAGGTCCGGCCCGAATGAACGGCCCCGATGGGGCCGGGAACGATCTAAGGAAGAAATGTGGGACGTTGCCATGATGTGTCCCAGGCCTGACGGCCTGGGCTGTTGCGAAGCGGCCTGTCAGGCCGCGATACGACTGGTGTGACATCGCACTCGCTGCGGAGGGGGACAGTCCCCGGGCATGTCGCACGCTGAAAAATGTACCAGTCCCCGGCGGCAGGTCGCCGCGGCGCGGCTCGGTGGCTTGATTGCGAACCGAAACCGTGGGCTGCGCGCCCACGGCTAAGTTATTTCGCCACGTTGCGGCGGAATGCGGGAGCGCGCGATCCAACATCTGAATTCCACCAGTTGGCTCGCCGCGCGGGCCTTTCGAGCGCCCCGGGTAGAATGATGGCCATGAACGAAAAGCCGAAACGCCGCTGGTTTCAGTTCCGGCTGTCGACGATCTTGATTCTGACCGCGATCCTGGCGTGGGCGATGGCAACGCGTCCGTACAGCATCCCGTGGATTGAAAACGGAACGACGCTCACAAGATCAGAGACGCGTCCGAATCTTCCGCCGGGCGTGCGAGTTATAGCAATCGAAGGCGAATCCCGCTGGCCTGGTCTGAAACCCAGTCCACGTCCGCCAGACAAGTACCACTGGACGCGTGAGCGCGAAGTACCTAACCCGCGACTGGGCCTTCCGGCCCTAGTTCTCGCCGCCTTTCTCGCCTGGAAAGCCGCGTGGGCGGTTGGCTCGCGAGTTGTTCGACGCCGCGATGGTCGCGTGGGGTGAGTCGCCCCGGCAGGGCCGGCGGCGGATGGGTGAGAAGCGCTGCACCGGGGGTTGCCCGATCGCGGCGCCATGCACGATCCCCGTGCATAACACGCGGGCAGGGTCGGCAAAGTGCTTGGGCAACGGCGCGCCAAACGAAACCGCGCTGGAAAAGTTCGCCCAGCTTTCTGGGCCTCACAATGTCTTATCTTGCCGTGAGTTATTGCGGCGCTGCAACGCGTCTTGGCGGCAGTGCCGGCGTTTTGGCACATCGCTTGCAAAACGTGAATACCGTCAAGCCAAGCGAGACAGTCAGGCGGCCGCAAGGCGGGCAGTCAGGCGGAACGGAATTTCGAGGCAGGCCTGAAGATGGGCAAAGGAGTCGGACGTCTCATGTACAGCGCCGCCGGGTTTAGTGCTCCCAGCTTTGACGAGGGAGCGGATCGGGACCTCGAACGGAGAATCTTGAACTTCTTATCGCGTCGGCACGTGCCCGGTTTGCGGCAACTGGAAGTCAAAGCCAACAACGGCATCGTGACGCTGCGTGGACAGGTGCGGAGCTTTTACGAGAAGCAACTGAGTCATCACTGTTGTCGGCGCGTGGCGGGCGTAGTGCAGTTGATCGACGCGGTGGATGTCGTCGATGCTCCCCGAACCGCGACGGCATGTGCCTGAGCGCGGCGATGCTGACCAATTCGGACACGAGACTTGAGGAACACCGGAACACACTAAGCGACGTGGAGATAAAGATGGAACGCTATCCCACGACAAGACCAGGAAAACCAACACGCTCCGGCAGCCAAACACGGCCGGCTGGAGGTTCTTGATAGCTACGCGGTGAATGAACCAACTGGATCGCTTTTGATCCAGACTGCCGGCCTTCCGCTGGTCGGCCGGGTCATTCGCAGTGCAGCGAGGAACAATCGCACTTCTCTCGCCCCCCACGAGAGCTGCCCCAGGGAGGCTTCCCTGCTTCCCTCTCCCTCCCTGGGGCTTCTTACACCTTGTAGCAGCGGGCCGTCCGAAGGGACCTCGGGCGGCCCGCTGCTAACTTTTTCGGTGCTTGCGGAATCCTCCGTTCGGAGGTGATTCTGTGGCCGGCTACAATTCCGCAGCAGGCTGCTGGCGCATTCTCGCACGCTTGGGCCCGTGGGCACGCCGTGACAAATCCATTGGCCGAACAACCGCACGGGCAAGGAGCAAGCCTGAATCGTCTCGTCGCGCTGGCCGTGCTGGGGGTGATTTGTGCTGGGATCGGCCTCCGCTGGCGTTTGCTCGACGTGCCGCTCGACCGCGACGAGGGGGAGTACGCGTACATCGCCCAGCGGATGCTTCGTGGCGTGCCGCCGTATGAGTCGGCCTATGCGATGAAGCTGCCTGGCATCTATGCCGTGTATGCAGCGGTGATGTCGGTGGCGGGAGAGTCGATTCGCGGCATCCATCTCGGGTTGCTGGCCACGGGCGCGGCCACGACGGGAGCGATGTTTTTGCTCGGGCGCAGGCTGTACGACAGCAGTGTGGGCCTGGCGGCGGCCGCGGCCTTTGCGCTGCTGTCGACGCTACCGCAGGTGCACGGCTCCAGCGCGCAGGCCGAAGCGTTCGTGCTGTTGCCGACGGTGCTCGCCTGGTGGCTGGCGGTTCGCGTCGGTGATCGGTTGCACGCGCCTGCCGAGGAGGCGGCGACAAGGCAATACGGCACGCTGCTGGTGATCGGCCTGTTGTGCGGCGTGGCCATCACGATCAAGCAGCATGCGATCTTCCTAATGCTGGGAACGGTGTTGTACGTGGGCTTGGCGCGCTGGCGCTCCGCCGCTGGCGCCAAGGGGCGCGTGAAGGGGTCGCTGCTGACTTTGGCAACCGTGGCCGTGGGGGGCGGCTTGCCTTCGTTGGTGATGGTCGCGGCGATCGTGGCCGCGGGCGTGTGGGAGAAGTTCTGGTTCTGGACCGTGGTGGTCGCGGGGAACTATGCGGGGGAGTTGCCTTGGTCCGACGGCTGGGCTCGATTGCGAAGCAATGGGCTATTCGTTGCCGACGCCGCACCGGCGATTTTCCTGCTGGCAGGTTGCGGTCTGGCGGCTTTGTTCTTCGACAAGGTGGCCCGGCAGCGGCGCGGGTTTCTGATCGTCACGTCGCTGACGGCGCTGGTTGCTATTTGCCCTGGCCTGCACTTTCGGCGGCATTACTTTGTTTTGTTGCTCCCCGCGGTTTCACTGCTGTTCGCCGTGGGGGGGATTGCGGTCGCGCGATTGGCCGCGAAGGTTCGCGGAACGAGTGTCACTGGTAGGTCGTCTAGCAGTGTTGTGTCGCGGTTTGCACTGCTGGGCAAGCCAGCAGTGGTACCCAAACCAGGATCTGAGGCTGTGGCGCCCGACGCCGGTTCATCGCCGGACGTGAAAGTGCTTCTCGCCATTGTGGCCGGCGTTATGCTTCTCGCGTTGTGGTCGAACCGGGAGCACTACTTCGAGCGTTCGCCAGCGGAAATCGCGCGGGCGACGTACGGCGGCAACCCGTTTCCCGAGGCGGTCGCGATCGCGGATTACATCCGCGCGCGAACGACGCCGGATGAGACGGTCCTGGTGATGGGCTCCGAGCCAGAAATACCGTTCTACGCGCAGCGGCGGAGCGCGACGCGGCATATTTACATGTATCCGCTCGTCGAGCGGCAGCCCTACGCGCGGCAAATGCAGGAAGAAATGATCGCCGAAGCTGAAGCGGCGCGGCCGGCCTATATCGTGCTGGCGGCGGTCGACACGTCCTGGCTGGCGATGGACGGCGCGGACCGCCGACTGCTCGAGTGGTTCGGCGGCTATACGAGCGAGCACTACGATCTGGTTGGCTGCATCGACGTCGATGGCGATCGGACCATTTATAAGTGGGGCGCCGGCGCGCGGGACTTCAGACCTCGGTCGAACGCCTGGCTGAAGGTTTACCGCAGGCGCGAGTAGCCGCGGGACCGATGAGCTTGACCGACAGCCGGCGACTCGTGCGTTCGCGGCAAGGCTCCGGCCAAGCAGAGACCGCCTTCAGCAACTCGACTGGCGGCTTAGCGCGTGACCGTGGTGCGGCCGGCGTGCCAGCCGCTGGTGTCGATACTGCGCGGGGGGACGCCGTCGAGGCGCGAGACACCGCCGATTGTCACCCGACGCGCGACGGCGTCGCCGCCGAAGGGATCGGAAGTTCGCGGCGGCGCGCCGCTGGCGACGTTCGTTGTTGGAGCACGGGCGACCGCGACGCGGCGCACGACTTCTTCCTCGACCATGCGCTGCGTGACGACCGGCGTGTGCTCGGTGCGGTTCTCGGCGACCAGCTCGCGGCGCAAGATCGGCTGTTGAGTCGTTTGCGTCTGCGTCTCGTAGCGAGTCCGCTTCACCCAGCGCTGTGCCAGGTAGGGCTCGACGAAGGGGTTCCAGCGGCCGCGCCAGTAGCTTTCCAGGCGCCATTCGGTGACCGGCTTCGACGAGACGTGCACGGTGTCGGCGAACTCGGTGCGGTATTGTTCGCGATAGACGGTGCGCGTCGTCGGCTGATGCACGACTTCGGTGAGAGGTCGCTGGAAGCGCTCGCGCGTCTCGCGGTAGGTGACGCCGTTCTCCTCGTAATAACGCTCTTCGGCCGAGGCGGAAGCAGCCACAAGGGCACCGCCGACTAGCGCGACAGCAATCGTGCGCACCATGAGGGTCGCTCCGCAAAACGCTGGCTTGTCGTCTGATTCGGACCGGCGAGGGCCCGACGCAGTTGGGGAAAACCGTCGCGATGCCCCGGGTGGCGCGGAAAACCGCCGAGGACACCTCTTGATCGTTCATCGGCGGTTTCGTTAGATGGGAAGTAGCGAGAGCCGCAAATGCTGGTAGATTTGCGAAGCAGGGCTGAGTTTGCGGCCTGATCCGCACGGTCCTGCTAGCACGGGTGGTGGAGAATGGCCGCGATGATCGCCAAGGAACTACTCAACATTCTGGTTTGTCCCGAGACGCGCCAGCCGCTCTACGAGGCCTCGGCCGATGTGCTGGCGCGGCTCAACGCGGCGATCGCCCGTCGGGAGATCGTCAATCGCGCGGGGCAGCGCGTCGACGAACGACTCGCGGCGGGCCTGGTGCGCGAGGACGGTCTGGTGATTTACCCGATCGTCGACGACATCCCGATCATGCTCGAAGGGGAGTCGATTGGCTTGGAACCGCCTGCCGCTGCGCCACAGCAGCGCTAATTACCAGGTAGCGTCCCGAGGTATCAAGAAGCCGCGACGGGCAGCGGGGCCTTCGTGATCAGGCTCGCGGCCTCGTTGACATCGAATGCTTTGGCTTCGACCTTCTGGAAGCGGGGATTGCTGCGGATGGCAGCGAAAATCGGCCCCGCCAGAAAATCGCGCGCCGCCCGCTCGCTGGCGAACAGGTAAATGCCGCCCAGCTCGTGGCGCGACTGGTCGCCGATCCAGATCTTCCAGTGCAGGCCGGGGAGCGCCGCGACTTCTTCGGCGAACTTCAGGGCGTCGGCGGCGCCAGCGTCCAATTCGGCCGGCGAAAGATCGTGATCGATATTGATTTGCACCAGCTTCATGGTTCGGTCCCTTTGGGGCTAATGATCTGAGCGCGGCAGTATTCGGGATCGGCAACGGGAGTAGACTATCCGGCGCGGGCGGTTGTCAACCAGCGGCGGCTTGAACTTCGCGGAGGTTGCATGAATCTATCGAGCTTCGAGCGTGTGCCGCTGGCGCACCTGCCTACCCCGCTGGAGCCACTCGAGCGGCTGACACGGCATTTGGGCGGCCCTCGAATTTCGTCTCAACAACGACAGGAACGAATTACTATCCGTGGCCGCAAGTCTGGCTGAAATTTGCCGATACGTCGTTGATAACTTTGCGATCTTTGACTGCGATGGGGAAATCTACGGCGATCTGTGCGGTCAATATGAGACACTCCGCGATACGTTTGAACAGCTTTCGCGCGACGAGCGTAGGACGAAGTAGGACCGATACTTCTCTGACCTCGCGCGCGTTTCGCCGATCGCACGGGTAGCTCATTGGCCCCATTCGTCGGCAGCAATCGTCGCTTGTCCTGGACCACGAACGCGGAGTATGAACACGTCGCCAGCATCGAGATGGAACACGGCCCGATAAACGCGACCGCGTTTCGTCTTGAAGAGAATCTGCCTGGCCTCGATGTTAAGTCGCTCGCCCTCCTCGGCAATGGGCAACGTATCCGCGGCCGCCTTTAGACGCTCGATCATCTGATCGTAAGCGCCGAGCCAGGCAACGGCCCCCTGCGGCGATCGATCGTGGAGCCATCGAACGATGTGATGCTTGTCGGCCATTGCTTTGGGCAGTTCGCGAACTGTGAATGTCATTGTGCGCCAAGGCCGAATTGGCGACGAAGCTCCTCTGAGTGTTCGCCGGCGATCGTCCCACGCTCACCACGCCGGAAATCCTCGATCGACGCGGCGATGGCAGAAACGTTCTCGGCAAAGTGGCTTTCCGACGGGTTCTCGCAGCGCCATTGATCGAACAACTCGTCCAAGCTTGCCTCCGCCTCACCCGCGGCGAGTCGAACCTGGACAAAGTGGGCGAATGCTTCGAGATCGTGCTGTGCGTTTGACATGACGGTAATGACTCCTATGGTCGCCGCCGGTTCCAGGATAGCAATCGCGCGTCAATTCTAGTGTCCCGACCGTCGCGTGGCCAGTTGATTGCGGCGCCACTCGATGCGAGGAATTCGTGTCGCATTCGTCAAGTCCAAGCCACGAAGCGCGGCAGCGTGCGCGTTGCCGAGAGCATGATCACGGCCCGCTTGCCGTCGGTGAAGTAGGGATCGCCCGTGAGGTTGCGGCGTGGCGCGGCGCGCGTGCAGGCTCCCACGCCATCGACATAGCCGGCCGCCTGAATGCGCTCGGCCTGCAGCAAGTCTTCGATCACGTAGTCGCGGGCTTCGTCGACGTCGGGGTCGATGCGGTGAGTCGTCAGGTTCCACGCTTTGGTGGTGAAGCGCACGCCGATATCGCGGCTCACCTGCCCTACCCACACCTGCTGCCCCGCCAGACACAAGGGCGTGAGCCAGAGCCGCAGGTGCAACCGCTCGTTGATTGAGCGGCGCGTGCGCTGCAGCGCGACATCCTGGCTGCGGCCGAACAGGTGCAGCGGGCTGACCGGCGAGTAACGGTAGTCTGAGCCCAGAAGAAAGGCCCGCGTCGTCTTCCAGCAGGTTTCGAGCGTGATCGTCTCGCTTTCGTCCCAGCGGGCGGCAAACGAGCCGATCAGCCGGTCGAAGTCGCCGATGATCACCAGGTTGACTGGGTCGCCGGTGCGCACGGCTTTCGCATTGGTGGTCGCCGGCGGCATGCCCTCCAGGTGCACGACCAGCGCGTGTACGTCGCAATGTTCCAGCGAGCTGGGGGGCACCAGGCTGTTGAAGTCGCGATGCAGATAGTCGGTGGTGATCCCCGGCACGGGGAGCGCAAAAGTGAACTCGGCTTTGGTGGCCGGAGCAGCGGGCTCGGGCGCCGCGCTCGGCGCATGGGCGGCGGCAGCCGGATCGGCCTTGTCGAGCGCCCCTTCGAGCGAGCCACCGATGGCGTGCAAGAGCACGTGTACGATCTTGGTGCCGGCGTCGAGCGGCGTGAACACAAAACCTTCGCTGGTGCCGCCAGGCGGGATCGGCCGCAGGTGGAAGGCACGGCGACTGAAATACTCGTCCATGCGGCGATTCGCCTGATAGGCAGTAATCAGCTTCAGCGGTACCAGCGCCAACAGCGGCAGAAACAAGTACCCGACGAAGCCGAACGCCGAGAGTCGCTTGAGAATCGAAAAGTGATTGACGCCGGCCGCCTCGAGCGGCGTGTAGTAATTCGGGTCGATGCTCACCAGTTGCAAGCGCAGATTCGCCTGGCAGCGATTGGCGATCCGCAAAAACACCGGCTGCACGCCGCGCCGGGCCGTGTGCACGCCGAACACCCGGGCGCTCTCCTTGGCATCGAGCACGGCGACCGTCACCTCGGCCAGATCGTCGTGCTGGGTCTGCGCGCGGGCCTGGTAGCTGTCGACCGATTCATCGGGAGTGTACGGAGTCGTCAATCGCCGCCAGAGGGCGGTCAGCAGAGGATGTGCCATGCGAGTGAAGTGCTTTCCTTGATCAGGCTTGCGTGTTCAACGGGCGCTGCGACGTCAACTGAAAGCGCACGCAATACGCCCGGTAGCCGGCCGCCAGCTCGTCGGTATACAGCGCTGCGAGTTCAGCCTGAAGTTCCGCAGCACTCGTGAAACCGTCGGGCCGGGCGTCGTCGTCCGTCAACTCGGCCAGCGCGATCTCGTCGACGGCCAGCACGTCGATGTAGCCGGCGCCGGGGATGTAGCTCCGCTGACCGGTGCGCATGCGGCGATGTTTCCAGAGGCGAATCGTCTGCGTCTTTTCGCCGGAGCGAATTGCCGGCAAGAATTTTTTCTTGAACAAGAGCACACGCGCCCCTTCAGAAATGGGGACAATCTACTTTTTGTGCAGCCGCGACCGCCATCCGCATTCTCGTGTCGTCAAAAAGTAGAATGTCCCCATTTCTAATTGACTGCCGCCCAGGTCCAGTGACGGTCGCTTGTTTGCGTGACGGCTTGGGGATCGAAGGCGAGCGCCGCGACGAGCTCGCGCACCTCGGCGACCGACAGGGCCGCGTGCAGCGAATCGGCGAATAGCCTGCGCTGCTGTTCGTCGGCGTCTGCGGCATACGTGTTGACGATTTGTTCGAGCGTCGCGCGATCGGCCGGCCGCAAAAGATCGCGGAAGAACACGAGCCCGCCTGGCGCGGTCACGCGCGCCGCTTCGGCCAGTGCCCCGGCCGGCTCGCTCAGGTGATGCACGATCGAGTTGGAGATCACGGCGGCGAATTGACCGTCGATGTACGGCAATCGCTTGGCATCGACCCGTTCGAGGCGGATGCGATCGGTCATGCCTGACTGTTTGACGCGCGCGGCGGCCAGCTCGAGCATGCTCGCCGCCGCGTCGACCGCCCGGACGCGCGTCGTCGGCATCCGCTGGCACAGCTCGATGGGGATCAGTGCCGTGCCGGTTCCCAGATCGAGCACTTCGACGCTCGCGAGATCGACTCGTTGCGAGGCGGCGGCCGTCAAAAGGTCGGTCACGAACCGCCGATTCACCTCGGCGTGATCCATGCGATCGTAGGCCGCGGCCTCGTCGGGCGTGTCCATCACCTCGGGCTCGAGAACACGTGTTAGCATGCGATCGTTGCTCGGTATTCGACTTGCGCGCGGCGCGGTTCAGGCGGTCGGAATCTCAACTTCAAACAAGGTTGGCCAGTGCTTGCCCGTCAGGTAAAACGTGCCAGCCGTGGGATTGTATGCGATGCCGTTGAGCACGTCGTAGCCTAGCGAGGGGGCGACTTCGGCCACGAGCGCGCCGCAATCGACGAATCGCAAGACGCGGCCGCTCTGGGCGTCGATCTCGGCGATGTCGCTGGCCGCGTACATGTTCGCATACACGCGGTTGGCCACGCATTCGAGATCGTTGAGCCAGCGGACCGGCAGCCCGTGCGAGCGCACCGCCAAATGTCCGACAACGGCGAACGATTCATCGAACCGCCGCAACAGGCTGGTGCCGTCGCTGGCCAGCAAGTGGCCGTCGGGGGTGGCGGCCAGGCCCCAGCCTTCTCCCCCATAGTGGCGGCGGCCGGCCCTTTCGAGCGACGGTAATTTGTAGACGCGCCCGTGGCCCGAGACGAACGCGAGCTGATACAAATGGTCGCCCAGCGCGGCGATCCCTTCGGCGAAATCACCATCGATCGGCACGCGATGCAGCAGTTGGCCCGTCCCCGGATCGATGGCCCTGACGCTACTGGTGGTATCTCCGCCGGTACCTTCGTAGAGCACACCGTTGTGCCAGGCGAGCCCTTGGGTGAAAGCACCAGTATCGTGCGGAATGCGGCGCACGACGCGCGGCGCGACGCGCGGCACGCCGAGCCGAACGAGCCGCTCAATCGTGCGCTTGGCGGCGTGCTTCAGTGCGAGCTTGAGTGAAGACTCGGCCACGGCGATCTAGTCCTGGCCGGGCATCGCGGCCGATGGCGCCCGCACGACCTGGCCGGTCGCGCTGGGGCGATGTTGTTCGCTGTCGGCGACGCCGGCGAGCAGTTCCGGCCCGCGCTCGAGGTCGAAGCCGCGCTCGACCAGTCGCGGCAGCAGCACGTCGAGGATCGTGAGCACGCAGGGATTGTCGTCGTGCAACAGCACGATGTCGCGCGGCGCGATTGCTTCCGCCCAACTCGTCGCTTGCCTGCGTGCCTCGTCGTCGGTCGTGAGTTGCCAGTCTTGCAGTTCAGTCGACCAGTAGATCGGGCGCAGCCCGGCCAGCCGTGGGGCGACGAAGCTGGCCAGCGAAATCCGCCCTAGCGGCGGGCGAAACAGTCGCGGTCGCTGCCGCGTGACGCGCTCGATCTCGCGCTGACAACGCCTTAAGTCGCGCAGGTACGGCACGAGCCGGCCGTTGCGAATCAAGTCATGTTGCCAGGAGTGATTGCCCAAGACGTGCCCTGCCGCGGCGATCTGCTGGAGCACGCCGGGAGCGTCGGCAAAGACACGCCCCACGACAAAGAACACGGCCCGGGCGCCGTACGTCTGTAGTCGCTCGAGCACGGCCGGAGTCACGCTGGGGTGTGGCCCGTCGTCGAACGTGAGCACGATCGTATCGGCAGCCAGGTAGCGCTGGCCGGCCCAGCGTTTGACCGTGTTCTTGATGGCGGCCGAAACGCCCATGAGCGACTCGCAAGCTGTGACGCTATCAGCCCTGGTGCTTCAAGAACCGTCGAACGAGCCGGTCGAGCTTCAGCCGCACGAGCAGGCCGCGGGCCCCTGCCGAGGCGCCGTTGAGCGCACGTTGCAGAGCCAGCAGGTGGCGCCAGCGACCGCGCGGCACAAGGTAGAGCGACGCGGCTGCATGCTGTCGGTTGCCGAAGCTGCGCTTGTAGCCGGCGTCGCCCAGGCCGAAGTCGAGCACCCGCGGCGTCCGCTCGCGATACAAGTCTTCGATCGCCAGGTGAATCATGATCGAGCCGGGGCCGCGTTCGGCGTGGCGCTGGTCGAAGCCGTGTTCCTGCCCCCAGTAGACGCCATCGTATTGGCACCCCAATTCGTAGGCAATCGGCTCGCCGGCCAGCAGCAGCACGTACGCCCGCAGCCAGCCGTGCTCGGCCAGCCGGCGGTAATACTCGACGCGGTCGGGCGTGGCGCGCGGCACGGCGCCGTAGGTGCGTCCTTGCCAAGTGTGCGGCGCAAGGCGATCGAGCAGTTCGAGCAGACGTGGCACGTCGTCGGGGCTTTGGGCGCGAAAAACTTCAGCCCGCCCCTCCTCGAACAGGCGCCGTGTCGTGCGGCGCAGATTCTTGCGCGTGCTGGGATTGAGAGCCTGCAAATAAGCTTCATGATCGGCCGGCAGCAGCAGTTGATGAACGGTGTCGATGCGCGGAGACGCCAGCACGGCACGCAGCGGGCCCCCACGTGCGAAACGCTCGTCAGCGCGCCGCCACAGCGGCTCGTCGCAAGCGAGGTTGTAGAACTGAATCAAATCGTAATGGGCGCCCTCGGCGGCAATGCCATCGACGAGCGCGTCGAGCACGGCGATTTGATCGACGTCGGCGGCCAGCACGAAGTGGTCGCCAAATGTCTTGAGCAAACGCACGGCGAGCGAACGCAACTTCCACACGCTCAGTTCAAGCTGGAAGCGCGCCTGATGAACGTAGCAGGGCGCCACGCCGACGAGTCGCTCCGCTTGCCGGGCGACGACTAGCAGCGGCTCATAGGCGGCCGTGGTCGCTAGCGCTGCCGCCACGTGATCGGGATCGTTCTCGAGCACCGTGCCCGAGGCGCCTGCGGCCACCAGCTCGCGCCAGGGGGGGAGCAGCTTCTCGAGTTCGCCACGGGTGCGCACGTTTTCGACGACGAGCGACGCTGGGGCGGTTTGCAGCATCCCACTAGTTTACTTCACAACCCCATGGCCTGGCGGACGGCCGCCAGATCGACCCCCAAAGCGTGCTTGACCAGCGGCGCCACGGCGTCGGGCTGGCCCAAGACATGGATCGTGGCGTGCGTATGGTCGAGCGACGCGCCCTTGGCCAGCGCCGCGGTCGGCGACAACGTTTCCAGTTCATAGAAACCGCCGAGCGTCGCCGCGCCGGGTTCGGCCGGGCCGTCGTTGTAGCTGTTGGCGACGTCTCCCTTGAACGGCTCTGCTTGCGGCAGCACCCAAGTGTTGTTGATGTACATGTGCTGGCCGGCGCGCGGCGGGAGCGTGTAATTCACCAAAGTGAGCACGCCCGTTTCGAAGTCGTACGAGCCGATCGTCGGCCGGGCACGCTTGGGCGCAATCCCCAACTTCGCGCGGAACTGCCCGTCTCCCAGGAAGAGCACGGCCTGATCAGAGACTTTGAGCCGGTTTTCGGGCACGGGGCCAAAGTAGTCCGGGGTGACGATCGGGCCGAGCGTGGCTTCGACACCTGGCACATAGGGCACGATGATCACGGTCTTGGGTCCGGGACGAAACTGCCCGAGGCTCCAGATCGAAATCAGCCCCGTAGCCGCTTTCAAAGGCTCGCCGCGGTTGGTCACTTTGTTCTTGGTCCAGAAGCCGACCCAGCGCGCGCCGCTACGCTCGAGGGCGCTGGCCGCTTCGCTGCCCAGCATTTCACGCAACTGGGCGAGTTCAAGTCGCCGGACGCCACGCTCGACCTCCAGCTCCATTTCGGTGTTCGAAGCGTTGGTCAGCTTGAGCGTGCGCTTGAAGAGCAGGCCAGGTTCGGTGGGCGACGCCGGCTCGAAGGCCCCTTCATTCAAGCCAGCCGGGGTATACCAGTTGGCCACCTTCTGTTCCGCTCCTGGCTTGAAGAAGAGGGCGAACTGCCCGGCTTCGGGTGAGAGCCAAAAGCGATCCTCGCCACCGTAGTTGTTAAAGACTGGGTCGTGCTTGCCGGCTGCGATGAAATCGCGATTGAGCCAGCCGAAGCTTGGACCTGCGGGGCCCTGACAGGTGGAGGTCATCACGCGCCCTTGCCAGGCCGGACAGATCGCCACGCGCGCCTGGCCCGACTCGTCGGCCAACTCCATCACGGTCGTGTGCTTCTTGAGGAACTCGAGGTCGTCGCGATATCGGCCGTAGCGCTGCGCAGGCTCGGCCGCGTGCAGCGAACTAGCCAGCATCGCGGCGGGGCACGCGACAACCAGCAAGCAGGCGCAAAGTACAAGCCGTTTGACATTCAGGTTTCGCATGCGTCGAGAAATCCTTTCTTGGGTGCGGGGCATCAGTCGACGTAGACGGCTTCGCTGCTATTGAACAGCGCCAGGCAGAAATCGACCAGGGCCGCGGCCGCGTGCGGATCGGAAGTGGCCGACAGCGGATCGGGCAAGGCGAGGCTCGTCGGTTCGCGCCCGGCGGCTTTGAGTTCGGCGGCCTGGCGCTGCAGGAATTCCAAGGCGGCCTGTAGTTCAGTATCGTCCGGCGCTCGCGCGAAAACGCGCCGATAGGCGCCGGCGATTTGTTGATCAACGTCGTGCGGCGCGGCCGACATCACGACGCCCGCCAGGTGGCGCGCGCCGTCAAGACTTTGCGCCGAATTTAACAGCACCAGCGACTGCGTCGCCGTGGTCGATTCGTGCCGCATGGGGCAAGTGGCGTTCGTATCGGGCCGATCGAAGACATCGAACAGCGGATAGCGGAGGTTGCGCCGCACGAAGAGATAGATGCTGCGGCGGCGATGGTCTTCGGCGTCGCCGCTCGTGTTCCATTGATCCTTGAGCAACGTGACGGTGATCTCGGGCGGTAGCGGAGGCCGCACGCCCGGCCCGCCGCGGCGCGCGGAGAGTCGATCGCTGGTCGCGAGCATGGCGTCGCGAATCGACTCGCCCCCCTGCCGCACCCGATTGCGCCGCCACCAAAGGCGATTCTGCGGATCGGCGTCCGACGACTGCTCGAAGGCGGCGCGGGCCTGCGCGGTGGTGTCGGTCGACCACTCGGCATCGTGCGGCGCGGAGGCGCTTCTGTACGTCTCGCTCGTGACGATCAGCCGGTGCATTTTTTTCAGGCTCCAACCGTCGGCGGCTAGTCGCACGGCCATCCAATCGAGCAGCGCAGCGTGCGTGGGGTTCTCGCCCATCACGCCGAAATCGCTCGGCGAGCCGACGATGCCGGTTCCGAAATGCCACTGCCACAGGCGATTGGCGATCACTCGCGCGGCCAGCGGTTGCTCGTTGCCGGTGAGCCAGGCGGCCAGCGCCGTGCGTGAGCTGGCCGACGTTGACGATTGCTCGCTGGGTGCCACTGCTGGCTTGTCCAGCAGTGCCGAGCTTGCCGTCACGTCCAGTTCGGACTCCAACACGCGCGGAATGCCGCAGGCCACCTCGGGGCCAGGCTGGCGGAAGTCGCCACGGAGATAGAGATGCGAGACGCTCGTGCCCCGGTCGCCATCGCTCGGCGACCGCGCGCGCATCACGCGCCCCAAGGCCAGCTCCGGTAGCGGCGGCAGATTCGCCAGCGCCGCGACCAGCTCGGCATGTTCGCCGCGGTCTTTTTCGCCAAGTTCGGTCAGCATCACTTCCAAGGGCGGCTGCTCATCGGGGTTCTTGGCGCGGAAGCGCTTGCGCGCGAGTTGCTCCAGTTCGCGGCGGCGTTTGGCTCGCTGATGATCGTCTTTGCTCCAGGCGGCCTCGGCCGCGCGGCGGGCAGCAATTTCCGCGTCCGTCGGAGTGGGGTGCTCACCAAACACGTCGGCCGGTTCGAAGTACGCCCGCAGGCGATAGAAATCGTACTGCGTGATCGCGTCGTACTTATGGTCGTGACACTGGGCGCAGCCGACTTGCAGGCCCAACAGCACGGCGCCGACGGTTGAAGTCATTTCGCTCAAGAGCAGATGCCGGCGTTCATCTTGCAAATTGATGTCGGGCATGTCGGGCCCGCAGAGCAGGAAGCCAGTGGCGACCGCGGCAGCGGGATCGCCGGGGTAAAGCTCGTCGCCGGCGATTTGCAGCCGCACGAACTCGTCGTACGGCACGTCGCGATTCAAGGCGTCGATCACCCAATCGCGATAGCGCCAGGCGTTGGGGCGGACCAGGTCGTGCTCGAAGCCATCGCTCTCGGCGAACCGCGCCAGGTCGAGCCAGTGCTGCGCGTAGCGCTCGCCGTAGGCCGTCGACGCCAACAGGCGATCGACCAAGCGCTCGTAGGCGTCGGGCGAGGCATCCTCGACAAACGCTTCGACCTCGGCGGGTGTCGGCGGCAAGCCGGTGAGGTCAAACGTCAGGCGGCGGATCAACGTGGCGCGGCCGGCCCGCGGTAGCGGTGCCAGCCTTTTCACCTGCCACTCGGCGAAGATGAAGCGGTCAATCGGATGGCGACCCCAGCGCGTGTCGTCGACCGCCGGCGGCTCGGCAATACGCAGTGGCCGATAGGCCCAGTGGTCGCGCTCGTCGGACGTGATTTCGCGTTCCGGTGGAGACACGATGTTTGTTGCGCTGCCTACAGTCGCGACTGGCTCCCCTCTCCCCTCCGCGGGAGAGGGGTTGGGGGTGAGGGGGCCGTCGGCAGCTTGACACGCGCTGCGCACGACGAGCGCAAACACGATCATCAGTGCCGTTATTGACCCCGCCCGGCTCATCCGAGAATCTCCATCACCACACGGCCGGCGACGTCGGTGAGCCGCTCTTCCCGACCGTTATGCGCAAACGTGAGCGCTTCGTGGTCGAGCCCCAGTAGGTGCAGGATCGTGGCGTGCAAGTCGTGCACGTGGACCTTGCCTTCGCTGGCGCGCAGGCCGAAGGGATCGGTCGCGCCGTAAGCCATCCCGCCGCGCACGCCGGCGCCGGCCAGCCAGACCGAGTAACCCCAGGGATTGTGGTCGCGCCCGCGCCCTTGTTCGCTCATCGGCATGCGGCCGAACTCGCCTCCCCAGATCACGAGCGTGTCGTCCAACAAGCCGCGGCGGCGCAGATCGACCAGCAAGCCTGCGACTGGCTTGTCGGTTCGCAGGCAGTATTCGGCGTGATTCTTGGCCACGTCGTTGTGGGCATCCCAGCCGTTGGTATCGCCTGAGTAAAGCTGCACGAAGCGCACGCCACGCTCCACCAGCCGGCGAGCCAGCAGGCAGCGGCGGCCGAATTCGTCGGTGTGCTTGTCGCCGACTCCGTAGAGGGCCAGCGTTTCGGCCGATTCGTCGGCCAGATCGACGGCGGCCGGCGCCGCGCTCTGCATGCGGTAGGCCAGCTCGTAGGCTTCTATCCGCGCGTCGAGCTCGGTCGATGCCCCGCGCTGGGCCAGGTGTCGGCGATTGAGCGCCTGCACGAATTCGAGCGTTGAGCGTTGTTGGGCGGCGCTGATCGCAGGCTGCGGCGCCAAGTCGACGATCGGCGTTCCGGTCGGCCGCAACGTGGTGCCCTGATACGTCGCCGGCAGGTAGCCGTTGCCCCAGGCGGGCGGGCCCCCTTTCAAACCGCCGCCAGGATCGGGCAGCACGACAAAGCCCGGCAGGCTGTCGTTCTCGTTCCCCAAGCCGTAGCTGACCCAACTCCCCAAGCTCGGCCGCCCCATGAGGATGCTGCCGGTGTTCATCTGATAGACCGACTGCGGATGATTGACGCTGTCGCCGTGGCAGCCGCGGAGCACACACAACTCGTCGGCCAGTTCGGCCGTGTGCGGCAAAAAGTCGCTGATCTCCAGGCCCGACTGACCGCGCGGACGAAACGGTTTCATCGGCGCCAACAGCGGATTGTGCGCTACCTGGCGACGCGTCATCACCGGGCCAACGCTCTCGGGGAGCGGCTGGCCGGCGTACTTCAGCAGCTCGGGCTTGGGATCGAACAAGTCGACATGGCTTGGGCCGCCGTGCATGAACAGGTAGATCACGCGCTTGGCGCGCGGCGCAAAGTGCGGCGGCTTGGGGGCCAGCGGTCTGGCGGCGTGCGGCGATTCACTCCTGGCGGACTGTGTGGCCGCTCGGGCATCGCGCTGCAGCAGCGACGCGAGCGCGACGACACCCAGCCCTCCGCCGGCTTGTTGCAGGAACTGCCGGCGATCGCAACCGCGCGTGTGCTCGAACGATCGTGGCCACATAGTTCGGCGATCTCCCGAGATGCCCGTCGGCCGAAGGCGTGTATTGTAGTCGGGCAATCGAGGGCGAAGCCACATCGAGGCACTGGCGAGCCAGTTGCATCAACGATTTGCGGGGGTCGTTGGTCCCAGCCGTACGCGGCAGATTCTTGTGGCTGTGCCACCCGGATCGGATGTTTAACGGGCTGAATGGCGATCCGGTGTAGGCTGGCAGTTCCAGCTCGCAGGCCCGAAGGGCACCCGCGATCCGCTCGCGCCCCGCGGCGTCGAGCGAAACCTACATGTCGCAGAGGCAGCCGCAACCAAGGCAAACGCAAACGAGTGCGCGGCAGGCGAGACGACCGTCGCCGCCGCCGTTGCACAACGAACGCCAGATGCCATGGGGCTTGGTCAACCATGCCAGAGAATATAGAACACCAGCACCGCATTGCGGAGTGCCGCCGCCGTTGGCCCGAACGCCTGACGCGGCGCCTCGCGCGTTGATTGCCTCACCAGCCCATGCAGCTTCGCGAAACCTTCATCGTCGACACCTTCGCCGAGGCGTTCCGCATGTGGTACGCGCGGCTGATCGTCACCGCGCTCGACGAAGAAGCCTTGGCCGACGCGGTGCGCGAAGTGACCGGCTATGCTTCTTCGGTGATCGCCTGCGACGTCGAGGCGGGGCTCGAACAGTCGCTCGCGCCAGCCGACACGCCCGACGGCCGCGTGGGGGCGGCCGTGATGTTCTTCGGCTACTCGGCCGACGCGCTCTCCAAGGCGGTGCCGTCGCGCATTGGCCAGTGCGTGATGACCTGTCCGACGACGGCCGCCTATGACGGTTTGCCGACCGCCGAAACGCGCATAGCACTCGGCAATCACTTGCGTTTTTTTGGCGACGGCTTTCAGAAGAGCAAGCGGATCGGCCAGCGGCGCTTTTGGCGCATCCCGGTGATGGACGGCGAGTTCGTGGTCGAAGCGACGGCCGGCGCCGCCAAGGGGATCGGCGGTGGCAGCTTGATCATCGAAGCACGCACACAACTCGCCGCGCTCTTGTCGGCGCGCCGCGCGGCTGCGGCGGTGGCCCAATTGGCCGGTGTGATCGCCCCGTTCCCCGGTGGGCTGGTGCGCAGCGGCAGCAAGGTTGGTTCGCGGTACAAGGCACTGCGGGCGTCGACCAACGACGCCTGGTGCCCGACGTTGCGGGGCCGTGTTGACAGTGAGTTGCACCCCGAAACCGAGTGCGCTTACGAACTGGTGTTCGATGGCGTCGACGAGCAGGCGATTCGCTCGGCCATGCACTACGCGGCGCACGCCGCAGCGGGGAGCGACATCTTGCGCTTGTCGGCGGCCAACTTCGGCGGCAACTTGGGGAAGTTCCAGTTCCACCTCCGCGAAGTGGTGGAGATCGAACGGGCGTGAGCGCCGGTCAGTTCGCGTCGTAGATCAGCTCGCACAAGTGGCCGAGCGTGCGGCCGATTTCGTTGCGCTCTTCGTCGCTAGCCAGTGGCACGCCATTGACGACCAGCGAGCAGACCAGCTCACGGCCGCTTTTGGCAGTGAGATAGCCGGCCAGCGCCTTGCTCGTAAGCAATCTTCGCCCGTTGACGAGATCGCCCCAGTAGAGGGTGCCTGTTTTGGCGAAGGCTTGGCCGCGCGCGGGACTGTCGGCGTCGACCACGGTGGCCAGGGTACCGTCGACTCCCAGGATCGGTAGCGCTCGCTTGTAGACAGCGAAGTCGCGCCGCCCGGCCATCATCCGCAAGAGCTGGCAATTGACAGAGGGCGTGGTGAAGTCCGCGTTGGCTCCGCCGGCGCCGCCGCCGAAGGAGATTTCATCCGCCGCGACGCCATTGCGCTTGAGAAACTCGCCTTCGAGCCGCAGCCCGTCGGCCAGCGTCGATCGGTGATGCTTCACCGCCACCAGCAGCGGCAGCGTGCTGGCGTGCAGGTTGTGGCTCACTTTCAGAATCAGCCGGGCCGATTCGGAGAACGGCGGCGATACGAGCGTGGCGACTTTTTCGAGGCTTGTGTACTGATCGGGCGCCGGCAATTCGTCGGCCGGCGCGTCGAGGGCCGAAGCCGTGACGCGCACCCCTGCCCGGTCGAGCGCTTCGATAAACAAGGCCCGTGCCCAGAGGGCCGGGTCGTCGACTTCGTGAATGTGCACCAAGGGGGGATGATCGGCGGCGATCTCGCCGCGAACGATCAACTGATTGCCCGGCGCGCTGGCCAGGCTCACGCGCGTGCGACCGCCGGCGGCGACCGTCGTCACCTGCGCGTCGACCGCGGCGGCGATCGACTTGGGGCGCCAGTCGACTTTGGCCGGGGAGTCGAGCGACGTCGGCGATACGACAACGTCGATCACATTGTCGTTGACGATGATCGACGAAACGCGGTCGGGCCCGCTGCCGCTACTGCTGGAAATCTCGAACAGCCGATCGTCGATGAGCACGTCGCCGTGGAGCACGCGAATCTGTTTGGCGACCTGGCGGGCCAGCTCGTCGAGGCCGGCCAACGGATCGGGCTTGGTGAGTTCAGTCTGTGACGTGCCGGTGGCATACGTGTGATCGGAATTCGTGAAGGCGATTTCGCCCTCGGCCGTGGTGCGGCCGCCGAACGACAGATCGCCGCTGGCCACCAGCACCAGATCGCCGTGCAACTGGCCATCCACCGAGCGAACGCCGCGGGCGTAGACGGGCGTTTCGAAACGATAGTTGGCTCCCAGGGCGTCGAGCGCGGCGGCGACCGAATAGAGCTTCGTCGTCGACGCTGGCGCGAAAAGCTTGTCGGGATTGAAGGCCAAGAGCACCTTGCCGGTCGCCAGGTCGACCACCAACAGGCCCCAGTGCGCGTGCTTGAACCGCGGCGCGTCGATGACGTGTTGAATAGCGGGGGGAAGCGGCTCATGGGCATGGGCGGGCGCTAGCGAACAAACGGCGATCAAAACGAGCACCGCCCCACCGCAGGTCAGTTTCGTTGACTTCATCATTTTGGCCTATTGCATTCTTCGAGGAGGATTCTGCGCCGCGCACGCGAGGCCGCGGCCTGTCCGGTTGCGGAAGCAGGTGGGCGCGATTCGCACGACAATCATAACTTGCCGCACAGGGAATGGCGCTGGCTACCGACGATCCGTGTGCCACTGCTTGCCGGCCGATCGAGCGCGATGCTGACAAAGACCGCCGACCGGCAAGCAGTGCGTAATCCTTGCCGGCGACGCGGCACTGCTTGTTCGTCGGCGGTTACCGAGCGACATACCACGGTGCGACATCGGCCGACGACCAAGCAGTGGCACACCCGCCGCACGCGGAACCCGTGACAGTCCCCGCACGAATTATCCACTCGACGAGTCGATGTTTTTGAGCGCTTCGGCGGCCAGGCGCGCCAGGCGCGGCTGGTCCTTGACCGCAGCGGCTTTGGTCAAAGCGGTTTTCGCAGCACTGGCCGGCGGACCGACTTTTCCCAAAGCCCAGGCGGCGCGCTCTTGCACGCTGGTACCCGAGGTGGCCTTGAGCGCCGCGGCCAAGGCCGGAACCGCGCTAGCGGCATTGGCCCCGAGCCGCCCGAGCAGTGTCGCGGCCCAGTAGGCGACGTCGGGACGAGAATCGGCCAGGAGCTTGGCCAGTTCGGCGGCGCTGCCGGCCGGCGGGCGCCCAACGCCTTCGAGCGCGGCCACGGCCCAGTCGTGCGTCGCCTCGTCGCCATCAGCAGCGGCGCGCACCAGCGGAACGGCCGCTTCGCTGGCGGAGGTTTCCAATCGCGCTAAAGCTTCGGCCGCGGCCGCGCGCTCGGTGGCATCCGCGCCGCCAAGTTGCTCAATCAGTTTTGTGATGTCGTCTGCCATCTCGGCGCACTCGCTCCTTCGTGGTTCGGAATCCCTTCAGTGATCGGCGCTATTTCCCCAGTCGCGTGCGACCTGCTCCGCCTCGCGCAAGGCCCGCAGCACGTTGCCGCCGAGAATGCCGTTGATCTCGTCGGCCGAATGACCGCGGTTCAACAACTCCTGCGTGATATACGGATAGCAGGAAACGTCCTCAAGCTGCACGGGCACCTTCGTGACGCCGTCGAAATCGCTCCCCAGTCCGACGTGTTCCGCCCCGGCGACCTTCGCGATGTGCTCGATGTGATCGACGACGTCGTGCACGGTGCCGGCCGCGATTGGGTGCGCCGCTTGCCAGGCGACGAGCGCTTTCTTGAACTCGGCGTCGTCTGTGTATTTCGCCCGCAGCGCGCGATGCGCCGCGAACATGTCGGCCATCACCTGGGCCGACTCGGGCACGACAAATCCGGAGAAAAAGTTCACCATCACCACGCCGCGGTTCTCTTTGACCAGCACGAGCACCTCGTCGGGCACGTTACGCGGATGTTGGGCGATCGAATAGGCCGACGAATGCGAGGCGATCACGGGGGCCTTGGTCGCGCGGAGCGCCGCCTTCATCGTGTCGACCGAGACGTGCGAAATGTCGACGAGCATGCCCAGGCGATTCATCTCGCGGACGACTTCGATGCCGAACAGCGACAGGCCGCCATGGCGCGGGGCGTCCGTCGCGGCGTCTGCCCAATCGAGCGTGTCGGCGTGTGTGAGGGTCATGTAGCGGGCCCCCAGCTCGTAGAACGAACGCAGCACGCCGAGCGAGTTCTCGATCGAGTGGCCCCCTTCGATGCCGATGAGCGAGGCGATCTTGCCGGCCGCGCGGATGCGCTCCACGTCGTCGGCCGTGGCGGCCATCTCAAACACGTCGGGATATTGCCGCACAATGCGATGGATCAGGTCGATCTGTTCGAGCGTTTGCCGCGCGGCGCCGCCGGTGCGGGCGGTGTCGGCCGGCACATAGGCCGACCAGAACTGCGCGCCGACGCCTCCTTGCCGCAGCCGCGGGATATCGGTTTGCAACGTCGGTTGCTGCTGCCGCAAGTCGATCGATGAGAGCAGCGACTGATGCTTTTGCCGCAGCTCCCAGGGCAGGTCGTTGTGGCCGTCGATGACTGGCGCCGCGCGATGGATGCGCAAGGCCTCGTCCGAAAGCACGACGGGCGGGCGCGCAGGCTTCTTCGCGGCTGGCGCGCTGTCTTCGCCGGCGCGGGCGGAGCGAGACACGCCAACGAAACTCACCAGCAACAACAATGCCGCGAAGCCTAGAAGCGGTTTCAAAACCCAAATTGAACCGACGTCGGGTGCCACTGCTAGCTTGTCTAGCAGTGCCACGCCGAACCTTTCACTGCTGGGCAAGCCAGCAGTGGCACCCAGATCGGGTTTTGACACTGCTTCTGAGTACTTCAGTTCACGCATCATAAAGTTCACACACGGTAAGAACGTTACGGCAGCATGACGCGGCCGCCGCAGACCGACACGGTTTGCCCGGTCATGAAACTCGATTCGTCGCTCAGCAAAAAACGGATCACTCCGGCGATCTCTTCCGGCTGGCCGACGCGCTTGAGCGGGGTTTCGGCCGCGATCGCCGCGATCCGTTCGTCGGGGAGCACGTGCATCATCTCGGTGTCGGTCAGGCCGGGCGTAATGCAGTTGACGCGCACGTGCGGCGCGAAGGCCTCGGCACAGCAGCGTGTCAGCGCCACCACGCCCAGTTTGGCCGTGGCGTAGTGAATCTGCATCGCCCGCGGGCGCAGCGCCGCGATCGACGAGATCATCACGATGCGGCCGTAGCGGCGCTCGAGCATTTCGTCCTTGACGGCGAATATCACCAGGTACGCGCCGTGGAGATTGACGTCGATCGTTTCGCGCCAGCGCTCCCAAGTGAGCTCCTGGTGGGTGCAGATGTTGCTGATCGCTCCGCAGTGGGCCAGGAGGTCGATCGGCCCCAGCTCGCGGCGGGCCGTGTCCACTAAGGCCTGCACCTGGTCGGGCTGCGAAACATCACACGGCGCGGCCACGGCGCGGCGGCCGAGCTTTTGAATTTCGGCGATGACCTTGGCGGCGTCGGCCTCGCGGCTGCCAAAGCTGATCGCCACGTCGGCCCCTTCGCTGGCTAAACGTAGCGCCGTCGCCCGGCCGATCCCGCGCGATCCGCCCGTCACCAGTGCCACCCGACCCGCAAATGCCGCCATGGATTATTGGATTCCCGATTGCTGCTTGTTGGCTTGCTCGAAGGGGACGGGAGTCGTTTCTGATCGACGACCGATTCCAGTGGGTCGCGCAGGGCCAGAAACGACTCCCGTCCCCATGCCGATGCGATCCGATTCGCGGGCCCCATCGTAACGCACGCCCGCCGCGTTGTAGAATCGAACCATAAGCGATGAGCGCCGCGACTTCCACAATGGCGATTTCCGAACCGACCGCCCCGGCGTGTCGGCCGTTGCGGTTGGGCGCGCTCGAAATCGGCCTGCCCGTCGTGCAGGCCGCGTTGTCGGGCTACAGCGATCGGGCAATGCGCGTGCTGGCCCGCCGGCTGGGGGCCGACTACACGCTGTGCGAAGTGCTCGTCGACGTGCTGGTGGTGACGGCCCGCAAACGGGGCACACGACGGTTCGACCTCGAGGACGACGATCACCCAATCGGCGGGCAGTTGATGGGGGCCGAACCGGTCGAGTTCGCCGCCGCCGCACGCCGGCTGGTCGAAGCAGGCTTCGACGTCATCGATATCAATTTCGGCTGCCCGGTGCGCAAGGTGCTGGGGCGTTGCCGCGGTGGATTCTTGTTGAGCCAGCCGGAGACGGCCCTGGAGATTGTCGCCCGCGTGCGCGAGGCGGTCCCCGAGCCGATCCCGGTCACAGTCAAGATGCGCCGCGGGCTCGACGACACGGCGGAAAGCCGGGAGCGATTCTTCACGATCTTCGACGGAGCCTTCGCACGCGGCGTGTCGGCCATCACCGTGCATGGCCGCACGGTCGCGCAGCGCTACATCGGGCCGAGCCGCTGGGAATTTCTGCGCGAAGTGAAACAGCATGCCGGAGAGCGCACCGTGCTGGGGAGCGGCGACCTGTTCACCGCCGAGCAGTGTGTGGCCATGATGCGCGAAACGGGGGTCGACGGCGTGACCGCGGCCCGCGGCGCGATCGGCAATCCGTGGATCTTTCGCGAGGCGCGGGCCTTGTTGGCGGGTGAACCGCTGCCGGCCCCGCCGAGCTTGTACGAACAGCGCGACGTGATCGCCGAGCACTATCGGCAGGCCGAGGAGATTTACGGCGCGGAGCAGGCCTGCCGCACGATGCGCAAGTTCGGCATCAAGTATTCGCGGTTGCATCCGGAATACCGCGCAGTGCGCGACGCCTTTGTGGCGGTGCGCGCGGCGGGCAGTTGGCGCGACGTGCTGGCGCGGTGGTACGCGGAAGACTTGCCTGGGCGCCGCCGCTCGCCGACCGCCGATGAGAACGATGACGACGATTGCGAAGCGGGGGAGTGAAGGGGAGTTCTACCGCGGAGAGCGCTGAGGAACGCAGAGTTGCGTATTTGGCGGATGTCGTCGGAACCGAATTTCGGCTGCCACCGGCTTCGCCAGTGCGATAGCGTGATGCCATGTCGATACACGTCCGCACAATGCTCATTGTCTTGATCGCAGCGTTTGGCTGCGTCGGCTGTGCGCGACACGACAGCCAGCAGCAGGCGCACATGACGCTTTCCACGATCGGCAAAGCGCTGGTGTTCTATCGCTCGCAGATGGGTGCGTTCCCACCAACGATAATTCGAGATTCGGACGGTGAGGCCCGGCAAAGCTGGCGAGGGTTGTTGATCTACCACTTCGAAAGTGACTCACCGCGGTTCAATTCCCGAGGTGCCTGGAATGCGCCGGAGAACCTGTCGCTGGGCGGGCAGCCCTTGGTCTATTACTGCGACCGCAAGGCGAAGACTAATAAGACCAGGTACCTGGCGGTGACGGGAGACGACTGCCTGATGCGCGAGGGGCGGCCCGCGCCGGTTCACCGATTGACGGCGCCCTTGTCCGAGATTGGCATCGTCGTCGACGTCGGCGAGCAGGGGATTCCGTGGAGCCAGCCAGGAGACCTTAGTCTCGACGAGCTGCTCGAGCGCTTCGAAAAGCGGTCGCTAGGCCCCCATTCCGAGGGCGTCCTCACGCTCTTTGCCGACAGCTCGGTGCGGATGGTGCCGTATAGTACGCCAATCGAACAAGTGCGGCGGATGTTCACGGTGGAAGTGAAGCCACGCGAGAAGCGACGCAAGGCGACCTAACGACCGCGAGTGCTGAGGAACGCAGAGTTGCGGATTTGGCTGAAGTCGTCGGAACCAAATTTCGGCTGCCACCGGCTCCCGCAGTGCGATGGCCGAAAGCGTGATGCCATGTCGATACACGTCCGCGCGATGCTGATCGTCTTGATCGCAGCGTTTGGCTGCGTCGGCTGTGCGCGGCACGACAGCCAGCAGCAGGCACGCACGGGCTTGTCGCGCGTCTACAAGGCCCTGAAGTCCTATCATTCGCAACTGGGTTTGCTTCCGCCGAGCATCCTTCGAGAAGTGCGTTAGGGAAGCTTTCGCCAATGGTGCAACCTGATAACGGGCATAACCGCGCAGCGGCCGGGCATTCAGCCGCTGCGCGGCCGAAATAGCGCCGAGCGTTTTCACTGCTCGGCGATTGCCATGCAAGAGTCATCACAAATCAAGCGATTGGGACGCCGGCTGTTGCGGCCGCGGATCTCGCTGCGCGGGCTGCTGGTGCTGGTTGCGCTGGTGTCGCTGGCGTTCTTCGGCGTGGCGAGCGTGCGGCAAGCGTGTGAGAAGGAACAGGCCGCGCGCCGAATTCTGGAAAGCGAGCTGGGGTTTGAGTTCAACATTTCCTCGATTCTGCCAGACTGGGTATTCGACTACGTTGGGCCCGATCGATTGACCTGGTTTGAGCGCGCTTACGAGGCAAGACTGCATGTGATTACGTCGGATGACGGGACGTACCATGCTGGGCCGTGGCTAGGTGAAAAGAAAGAGAGCGCTCGTCAAGATTTTGCAGAGCATTTCCCAAGAATTGGCGAATTCAAGTATCTGACCGATGTGACGCTCGTCGGCGCACCAATCGATGACCGACTATTGGTCGTGCTGAGAGAGTTGCACGATCTGGAATCGCTGGAGCTGAGCAATCTGCCGATCAATGGTGAATCGCTTGCTGGGCTAAAGAGTTGCCGAAGGTTGCGCAAGCTCTACATTCACAATTGTCCTCTGACATCTGCTTCCCTGAATCACATCGCCGCAGTGCAAGGCCTGGAAGAACTGCTGGTCTCCGAGATAGCTGTCGGGGCCGCGCTTTGCGGACTCGACGGATCGTGCTTGCGTGAGTTGGAATTGCCGTCCTGCCATATCGATGACAGCATCGCGACACTGCTCGAACATTGCCCACAATTGGAGTCGTTGGATCTGACGGACAACAACGTGACGGACCGGGTGATTGCTGCCCTGGCAAGCGCTCGAAAGCTGGACTATCTGGGGTTGTCGTACACTGCAGTGACCTGCGCGAATATCGATCGGCTGCGCGATTGCCCGCTACGGGGATTGACGTTGACGGGTTCGGAAACCAACGATGCCGGCGCGGCTAGTATTGGGCAATTGCACTCGCTCGAATATATCCACATCGCGGTTACGAAGGTGACAGCGGCGGGTCTCAGTCACGTCGTTATGCTGCCGACGCTCGAAAGATTGGACGCGAGCTATCTCGATCTTGAACCGGTGGAAGTAGCCTCAATCAAATTCTCCGACTCAATTCGTGACCTGCGCCTCGACAAAACCGGCGTCGATGACACGTGTATCGACGCGTTCTTGAGAATCAGGGCTCTCCAAGTGCTGAATCTCAATGATTGCCCGATATCAGATGCCGGTGCAGTCCGGCTAAGAGCTGCTGTTAAGGCCTTCAATAAGCCTTGGTGACTCCATGAAATGGTTTCGCATTGGCATCGGGATCGCATGCATCGTGCATGCAGGCGAATCCACGATGTTGGCCGCCGAGCCGCCATCAAGCACCCCCGCGCCGGCGGCCGTAACCGTCGAATCCATCGAGCGCGCCTTTCACAATGGCGAGCACAACGCCTTCACCGATCTGTGCCGGTTCGGCGACAAGTACTATCTCACCTTCCGCAGTTGTCCCGATGGGCACATGGTTCATCCCACGTCGTCGATCCTGGTGCTCGCCAGCGACGACGGACGAAAGTGGCAACAAGTTCACCGCTTCAGCGTGCCGAAACGCGACGTTCGCGATCCCCATTTTTTGATCTTTCAGAACAAGCGTTTCGTCTATACCGGCACCTGGTACTGCGGAGAGTCGAGCCCAAAAACTCGCGACCTCAACCAGCACCTGGGCTACGCCTGCTGGACCGCCGACGGCCAGGCCTGGCACGGCCCTACGATGCTCGAAGGAACCTACGGACATTACATCTGGCGGGCGGCGGCCCACGGCGACCGGGCCTATTTGTGCGGCCGGCGGAAGCACCAGTTCGCCGAATCGGACGAGCCTGAGCCGCAGACCGTCGAATCGGCCATGCTCGAAAGCGACGACGGGCTGGTATGGCGCCAGCGAGCGCTCTTCCAACAGACGCGCGGCGACGAGACGGCGTTTTTGTTCGAGCCCGACGGCGCGGTCTTGGCCGTGGCTCGCGGCGGCGGTCGCACCAACGCAGAGTTGTGTCGGTCACGCCCGCCGTACGACGAGTGGGAACGAATCGATCTGGGCCGGCAGATTGGCGGGCCGCTGCTGACTCGTTGGGGCGGGCACTTGCTGGTGGGCGGCCGCAAGTCGATCGGCGAAGCGCGCTTGGCGCTCTACTGGTTGGTAGGGGACAAGCTGCAAGAGATCGCCGAGCTGCCCAGCGGCGGCGACTGTTCGTATCCCGGCTTTGTCGAGCTCGCGGAGGCGGGACACAACGGGGCCGCGAGCAAGAGCGGTCGCGCGCTGGTGTCGTACTATTCGAGTCACGAGAAAGACTCGGACGGCAAGCCGATCACGGCCATCTATCTCGCGCGGCTGAGAATCGCGGAGTAAGCCGCGCAAGCCACGGAGGGGGACAGGTACATGTTTTCGACCGGCGCGGGTTGGCTGGCGCGACGTCGCACGCCGAAAAATGTACCAGTCCCCGGCGCGACGTCGCCGCGGCACTTAGTTCTGCAGCGAGCTTAGAACTGCAACGAGCGGCGTCCCGGCTACAGCTTGCGGCGGCGATGCCGACGACCAGTGGCGAGCAAAGCAACCGCCGCAATGCCTGCCAACGCGAACGTCGAGGGCTCGGGGACGGAGGTCACATAGATCTCAAAGGGGTCGCCGGCGACGAACATCTCACCGGTGATCTGCAGGAAGCCGACGCCCGTGGCGCCCGCGAGCACCGTTGGCGAGTGGTTGACGACGGTGTTAAATGATCCGCCGCCGGGTTGCAAAAAGCTGTACTGCAACGTCCCCAAGTTCACCGAGGGGCCGGAGGGAATAATCGTGCCCGGAATGACGGGAATCCACCAGTAGTCGACTTGCGCGCCAAACTGCGCGTAGCCCCCCGGCAGCACATTGCCAGTCACAAGAAGTGGATAGGCCGGCGCGGCCCCCGCGAGAATTCCCGAGGGACCGACGCTATAGGTCATGGCGAACTCCACCTTCTGGTACGCGAAGCCAGTGGCCGTCGCGGGTTGCACGAGCGACATCGGCGGGCCGCTGATCACCGCGAAGGCATCGCCGGTATTGGCTCCGCCCGAGTAGTTACCAAGGAGACTGTAGTTGGCGGTCGTCAACTGGGTGTCGGCAAAGCCGGGGCCGATGTGACCCAGGTCATACGGAATGTTGGAAGTGTACGTGAGACTGGGATTCGGATAGCCCGCGTACAAAGCCGGGACCGTGGGGCCTGTAATGGGATAGGGCCCATTGACATTGGCTGGCCAGGTGGGGCCGATCGGTGGCTCGGACTGTTGAAACGTGTCGTTCTGCGAGCCAAAGAACCCTTCGACATCGGAGCTGACGACGCCCGTGATTTGCGCGACTGCCAGGGGGGCGAAACAGAACGAGAACAGGAGGGCTCCGATCAAGACAAGCGAAAAACGTTGATACGAGCTCATTAGCGATCCCCCATTACGGCAGCGAACGGCCGTAGAAAAGCGACTTGGGCAGACACGCGCCCCGGCGGGATTGTAACAAGCGACTGAAAGCGTTGCAGCGAAAAGTCCAAAAAAATCTGTATTGCCGAGATCGTGAGTCGCTGGCTCGTGGGCTACACGCGACCCAAAGTCGACTGCCCCCGCCGCCGGCGGCGGCGAAGGGCAGCCCAGGCCAGGCCCGCGGCGCCGATGGTCGACATGGCGATGGTCGAGGGCTCGGGGACCGGCTCGGCAAAGTAGTAGCCGACACCGTCGCCGATGTTGTTTAGCGGCGGCAGATTGCCGGTGACGATGATCTGCTGGGTGCCGGGGGGAATGCCGTCGAGAAAGATCGCGTCGGTGTGCGTGCCGAAGGCGTTGATCAGCGTCGGGGCGGTGATGTCGCCGTTGATCGTGTTGTATTGCATCGAGTGCTTGCCGGCGACTTGCCATTGATTGTCCTGATTACCGAAGACGCTCAACCCGCCGGAGACGAGTTTGCTGTTGACGTCGAGCATCTTCACGTTGTAGGCGGGGAGCGGCACTTCGTCGGTCGTGTTCCAAATGCCGAATTTCAGGTTCCCTAAGTTGGCCTTGTAGCCGGTCAGGTCGAAGATCACTTGCGAGGTATAAATGTTGCCGCCGGGGATGGGGCTGTTCGGGTCGCCATAGACCGTCATCGCTAGATGCCCCTGCACCTTGCCGGTGCCCGGGAACAGGATCGAGAACTCCGACGGATAGATGAGCGCGTTGTTGTTGTCGGCATACCCGACGGCCAGCGGCGACGAAAAGACGTGGCTCACGGTGATGACGCCGTTTTTGTTGTTGCTGGTGAAGGTGGTCGATGCGCCGTTGCCGGCGACGTTGTTGCCCGAGACACTCAGAAAGTCGTACGGCACTGCTCGGGAGACGCTGGCCCCGGAGGCAACGATCAGGGCGGCGAGCACGAGACGCCGGGAGATAGAACCTGCCCGCGAGTATTCGACAGACGGCGACAACGAGGCAGTTTGGGAAAACATGTAGCAGCTCCAAAGTGGGGTGGCAGGTTGGCGATTCGCCCGAGGGCACGGGTGAATCAAGCGACAACCGTTCGGCGCGCGCGCGCGGAATTTTGCGGATTTTTTGGGGCGGGCGGGAGAAAGGCCGGCCGCACGCCAATCGCGGAGCAAAAGAGCACGGGCAGAATCTGGCACCCGGAGCTCGGTCGCACGCCGAAAAATGTACCAGTCCGCGGGGTGGCCTGGCCTACTGCTAACTCAGCCCTCGGCGGGCCAGTTCGGCCACGACCGTTTCGACGATCCGCTCGATGTTGGCCGTCGCGGCGGCCGGCGAATTGCCGCTGCGGGCATCGCGTGAATAAAGCGCCGCGTCCGAGGGCTCGCGAGGTGGACAACCGCCGATCGGCTGGTCGGCGAAGCCCTCTTCGGCCAGCAGGCATTGCAAGGTGCGGCTGATACCTTCCAGGTCGACGTGCTGCTCGGCGGCCAGGGGTTGGCGGCCGACGCCAGTCTCGAAACCGCGCAGCCGCAGCGCCGCGCGAAAGCCCTCGGGGAAGTCGCACGAGTAGATCATCGTGTCGAAGAGCGTGACGAGCTTGTATTGCAGGGCAAGCGCGTCGTCGATCCGGCGCGCGACGGTTAGGTCGTAGAGCTTGCGCGTCAGCTCGGGCACGATGCCGCTGGTGGCGTTGGTTCCCCCGTCGCAGCCGACGAGGAGCATCGGCATCAATGCCGCGTCCCAGCCGGTGAGGAAGCTGAACTCAGGACGGTGGGGGCGCACCGCCTGAATCATGCGGATCATGTGCGGCAGGTCGCCCGAGCTGTCTTTGATCGCCACCACGCGCGGGCACTCTTCGGCCAGGCGGCGCACGGTCGGCACATCGATCGGCGAGGCGAACATCGGAATGTTGTAGAGCGTGATATCGACCGGCGAGTGATCGGCGATCTCCTTGAAGTAGGCGTAGACCGCCGGCGGGCTGAGCTTGTAGTAGTAGGGGGACACGATCGCCACGGCCCGCACGCCAAGCGAATGGTAATAATCGCAGGCGGCGATCGTCTCGCTGGCGTTGGCCTCGGCGGCGCCGGCCAGAATGGGGACGCGGCCGCGCGTCTGGTCGGCCATGATGGCGATGATCTCGCGGCGCTCCTTGGCGTTGAAGCGGAGGAATTCGCCGGTCGAGCCGTTGGGGTACAGCCCGTGCACGCCGCGGTCGATGAGCCAATCGGTGTAGCGGCGCAGCTCGGCTTCGTGGATGCGGCCGCGCGCGTCGAGCGGCACCAGGTTGGGGGTGAAGATGCCGGCGAGGCGGGGAGCGGCGGGCATGGTGGGCTTTCTGGCGGAAGCGGACGGGAGCGTACAATCGACGGCGGGGGCGTCGAGCGGCGATCGACTGTCGGTCGCGGCTTGACCTGGCGGCTCGGCCTGCCGGATTGGGTTGCTTGATTTCAGTGGCGGACGCTTCACTAGCATAGCTCGGCGGAAGGTTTGAGGCAGTATGCCCAAACGGGGTAAAGACGTCCGCCAATCGGGTGCGAAATCGCCGCGCGAAGCACGCGCCGTGACGCCCGAGGGGAGCCACGATTGGCCGCTCGGGGCGTGGCTGGCCGGAGGCGCGGTGTACGTCGGGTTGTTTCTGGCGACGCGGCTGCCGAGTGTCGAAGCGGTGACGGGCGAGGTGTGGCGGCGCTGGGAACTGGCGCTCTTGGCGCTGCGGCCTGAGGACCTGTGGGCAGCCTGGACCGGCGGCGCGGGCGCGTGGAGCATGGTCGATCGGGTGCCGATCGTCGGGCTGGTGGCGGCGATGCTCTTGGTGGCCGCGGCGGCCGGCGACTTGCTGCTGCGCGCGCTCCAGTTGACGCCGTCGCTGACACGGGCCGAGCGCGTGTTCTTCGCCGCGACCGCGGGACTGAATCTGCTGTCGCTCTGGACACTGGGAGTCGGGCTCGCTGGGCAATTGGCTGAGCGCGCGTGGTGGATTGTGCCGGGCGTGGGCGCGGCTGTGGCGTGGATCGTGATGTGGATTGTTGATGCACGCCGCGCGCGATCGGTGAGCAAACCAGATGTGGCACCCGATCAAGGCGCCGTCGGCTTGTCGGCAGAGCGCTTCGCGACCTGGTGGTTCGTCGCGCTGGCCGTGCCGTTTGCCGTAGTAACTGCCTTGGGAGGGATGCTGCCGCCGATTGAGTTCGACGTGCGCGAATACCACTTGCAAGCCCCCAAGGAATTCTACCAGCGCGGGCGGATCGAGTTTCTGCCACACAACGTCTATGCGAACATGCCGCTGGGGGTCGAGATGCACGCCCTGACAGCGATGTGCCTCGCGCGCGACTGGTGGTTTGGCGCGCTGGTGGGCAAAACGATCTCGGCGACGTTCGCGCCGCTGACGGCTCTGGGGCTGTTTGCGGCCGGGCGGCGGATGTTTTCGCCGACGGCCGGCGCGCTGGCGGCGCTGGTGAATCTGTCGATCCCGTGGGTCGCGCAAGTGGCGACCTTGGGGTTAGTGGAAGCGGGCACAGGCTGCTACCTGCTGGCGACGCTGCTGGCGGCGAGCCGGCTCGCAGTCTCCGCGAAGTCGCTCAGAAGAAGTTTCAGTATTGGCGATGAACCGGCGCCGGGTGCCACTGCTAGCTCGTCTAGCAGTGCTCGATTACACCCTGCACTGCTGGGCAAGCCAGCAGTGGCACCCAAACGAGGATTTGACGCGGCCGAATCACATCCCATCGGCTGGACGCTGTTTGTGGGCTTTCTGGCCGGTGGGGCGCTGGCGACGAAGTATCCGGCCGCCGTGTTTGTCGTGCTGCCGGTCGGCGCGTGGATCGTGTGGAGTGCGTGGCAACAGAATCCACATCGCAAGAGCTCGAATCGATCGACGGCTGCCGCTGCTCAAGCACATTCCGCACTGCTGGACAAGCCAGCAGTGGCACCCAAGATCAGACGTGTGCTCGCTGCGATCGTCGCGCTAGTCCTTTACGGCGCGGCGGTCACCGCCGGCGGCGGGCTGTGGTTGGCGAAGAATTGGGCCCTCTCCGGCAATCCGGTCTATCCACTGGCGTACGATTGGCTCGACGGGGCGACGCGTACCATGGAGCTCAACGCCCAGTGGCAGCAGGCGCATCGGCCGCCCAACTTTGATCTGTCTGACCTGGTGCGGCGGCTCGGCGGCTTTCTGCTGACGAGCGAGTGGTTGAGCCCGCTGGCGTGGCCTTTGGCGGCACTCGGAGCGGTGCTGGCCTGGCGCGACGGGTGCGTGAAAGCGTGGCTCGGATACGTCACGCTGTTCTTCGCGCTGTGGTGGCTGTTGACGCACCGCATCGATCGCTTTTGGGTGCCGGTGCTGCCGGTGGTTTGTCTGTTAGCCGGCGGTGCGGCGATGGGTGCCACGACTACCGCGCGGCGCCGAACGCTGGTCGCGCTCGTCGGCATCGGCACGGTCTGGAGCTTCATCGCCGTTACGTCGGGCATTGGCGGGGGCGACAATCGCTACCTCGAATCGCTTGAGCTTCTGAAGAACGATCCCGCGCGGCTGGCGCCGTGGCATGCTTACCTGAACGAGCGTACGCCGCCGGGCAAGCAGGTGCTGGCCGTCGGCGACGCACAGATGTTCGATCTCGAAGTGTCGGTGCTCTACAACACGGTCTTCGATCCTTCGGTGTTTGAGGAGCTCGTGCGCGACGAGCGCGGCCAGTTGCGGCCGGCGGCGGAGCTTCGCGAGCGACTGCGCGACGTGGCCTTCGTGTACGTGAACTGGGGGGAGATCGCCCGGTATCGCTCGCCGGGCAACTACGGTTTCAGCGATTTCGTGCGGCCGGAGGTTTTCGCACGGCTGGTGGCCGACGGGGTACTCGAGCCGGCCGTGCCGGAGTTCGCCAACACGAGCGTGCAGATCTTTCCGGTGCGGCGGTAGTTTTGAAGGACTCGCCGGGGACTGGCTTCAAAATCGTTGTCGGCCGGCGATCGGGCGCGGTAAGTTGTCGGGCGACGCGACGGCAAGGGCCGACGCAAAACGTACGTTCTCTCCGCGGCGCGATGATGCTCGACTCGGCCCGCAACGATCTGCTGCGATCGCGCTCGACCGCAACCTGGCTCGTGGTTGTGGCGGTGCTGTCGATCGCTGTTGGCTCGCGCGTCAGCGCCGCCGAAACGATCGACTACCAGACCGAGATCAAGCCGCTTTTGGCGGCGCGCTGCTACGCCTGTCACGGGGCGCTGCGGCAACTGTCGGGGCTGCGGCTCGACACAGCGGCGGCGATTCGAGCTGGCGGAGAGCAAGGGCCCGCGATCGAGCCGGGACATAGCGAGCAAAGTCTGCTGATCGGCGCGGTGACCGGTTCGGCCGGCTTCCGCATGCCGCCTGAGGGGGAAGGAGAGCACCTTACAGAGGATGAGGTAACGCGGTTGCGCCGCTGGATCGACGCCGGCGCGCCGGCGCCAGCGGATGAGCAGCCAGAGCGCGATCCGCGCCGGCATTGGGCGTTTCAGAAGTCCGTGCGCCCGGACGTTCCACAGGTTGCCGATCCCGCGTGGCAGGGCAATCCGATCGACGCCTTCGTGGCGGCCGAACATGCGCGCCGCGGCTTGCAACCGTCGCCCGAGGCCGATCGCTTGACGCTGCTGCGGCGTGTGGCGATCGATCTGACGGGGCTGCCGCCGACGCGCGAAGAGCTGCAGGCGTTTGCCGCCGACGAAGCGCCTGATGCGTACGAGCGCGCGATTGACGGGATGCTGGCCAGCCCTCGGCACGCCGAGCGCTGGGCGCGCCACTGGATGGACGTGTGGCGCTACAGCGACTGGTACGGCAAGCGGAACATCGGGCAGCATCGCAACAGCCGGCGGTTCATCTGGCGGTGGCGCGACTGGATCGTGGAGTCGCTGGCGGCGAACAAACCTTACGACCGCATGCTTGCGGAGATGCTGGCCGGCGATGAACTGGCGCCGGGGGATGACGACGTGCATCGCGCGACCGGCTATCTGGGCCGCAGCTTTTACGTCTATAACCGGCACGTCTGGCTGCAAGATACCGTCGAGTTTACCGGCGCGGCGATGCTGGGTTTGACGCTCAAGTGCTGCCGCTGCCACGACCACAAGTACGACCCGATATCTCAAGCCGACTATTACGCACTGCAGGCGGTGTTCGAGCCGTACGACGTGCGAACCGATCGGCTGCCGGGAAAACCCGCAACCATGAGTGTCACGAATCCACCTGGGACCGGCACCGAGCAGGTGCTGGTCGAGGGTTTTGACCGGGTGTTCGACTCGCAACCCGACGCGGTCACGTATCTGCTGGAGCGGGGCAACGAGAAGCGGCCGCGCAAAGATCAACCGATGGCACCCGGCGTGCCGCGCGTGCTGGTGAACAGTGATTCGGCGACTGAAAACGCCGCGGCTGCTGCCGACGAGCCGGCGCCGCTGGCGGTCGCAGCGGTCAAGCTGCCGGTCGATGCTTTTTATCCTGATTTACGCGACTTCGTTGTGGCCGAAACCCGGGCTACGCTGACCGAGTCGACCGCGCAAGCCGAAGCAGCACTCAATAAGGCGCGCGACGAATTGAACGCAGCGCTAGCCCAGGTGGCAGTAGGCGCGAATACCGCCGACGCGGCGACGGCAACTGCAATTCAAACCGCGGCGCTGCGCGGAGCTGGGTTGCTGCATAACGCGACGCAAGCCGAGCTAACTGCGCTCGACGCGCGCGTGGCGGCCGAAACGGCCCGCTATGCCGAACCGCCCATCGAGAACTTCGCGGAACTGGCCAGGTCGGCCGCGACCTTGGAGCGCGCCGCCAAGCTGGCGGCCGCCGAGCGCCACGTGTCGGTGGCCGAAGCTGCGTTGTCGGCCGCTCAAGCAGCCGTGAAGCCGGACGACGCCAAGAGTGCCGCCGCGGTCACCACGGCCGAGCAGAAACTGGCGGCCAGTCGCGAATCGCTGGAGAAAGCGCGGCAGGCCGCGGCACTATCGGATAATGCAGAATACGCGCCGCTGGGGCCGGTCTATCCGCGCACGAGCAGCGGCCGGCGGTTGGCGCTGGCGCGCTGGATCACCGGCCCCGACAATCCGCTGACCGCGCGAGTGGCCGTCAATCACATCTGGCTGCGGCATTTCGGCAGCCCGCTGGTGGCCACGGTCAGTGATTTTGGACTGCGATCGGCGCCCCCCACGCATCCGGAGTTGCTCGATTGGCTGGCGGTCGAACTGGTCGAAAGCGGCTGGGACATGCGGCATCTGCACCGGTTGATCGTCACGAGCCGCACGTATCGGCAGCGATCGGAGCCGAGGGGGCCTGGCGATCCGCGATTGGCGCTCGATAGCGCGAACAGTTCTTTGTGGCGTGCGAACCCGCGCCGGGCAGAGGCCGAAGTGGTGCGCGACGCGCTCTTGCATCTGGCCGGCGATCTCGATTTCGCGCAAGACGGAGCGGACCTCGATCCGGCCTTGGCCGACACGTTGCCGCGCCGCAGCTTGTACTTCCGGCACACGCCCGACGATAAGCCGGCGCTGTTGGAGACGTTCGACGCGGCCAATCCGGTCGAGTGTTTTCGCCGTGGCGAGAGCGTGATGCCGCAGCAGGCGCTGGTGCTGGTCAACGGCCCGTTGTGTTTGCAGCAGTCGCGACGAGTCGCCCGGAAGCTAAGTGAAGCGATAGGAACGTCAGACAGTGTGGCGACACATTCAGCACTGCTGGACAAGCCAGCAGTGGCACCCAGCACCGAATCGGATGCCGCACTGCCAGACAAACCAGCGGAGGCACCCGGCGCGGCTGCGGATCAAGCCTTCATCGCGGCGGCGTTCGAGCATTTGCTGGCCCGCGTGCCGACGGACAAGGAGCGGCAGCGGTGCGGCGAGTTCTTGATGGAAGAATCAAAGCGCGAACAACCTCCGGCAGCCACGCCCGCCGAGAATGCGGCGCCTGCAGAAGCGACCGCCAAGGAGCAACCGCGTCCACCGCTGGAGACTCCGCCGGCGGCAAATCCGCGGTTGCGTGCCCGCGAGGCGCTGGTACACGTGCTCTTGAATCATCACGAGTTTGTGACGGTGCGATAACGACGCCAAGTAACTCCATGACAAGAATTCCAAACCAACCTGCCCATCATCGCCCGACAATCGGCTGCGGCGTTTCGCGGCGCTCGTTTCTGGCCGATTGCGGGATGGGCTTCGCCGGGCTGGCCATGGGAGCGATGCTCCAGCGCGAAGGGATCGTGCGGGCCGCCGATCAAGCAATCGTGGCATCGGGCGAACCGGCGTGGTCGCCCCCCGACGGCCGGCCCCATTTCGCCCCCCGCGCCAAGAACATCATCTGGCTGTTCATGCTCGGCGGGGTGAGCCACGTCGAGGGGTTCGATCCGAAGCCGGCCCTGAACCAGTTCGCCGGCAAGAAGATCGACGAAACGCCCCATCGCGACGTGCTCAGCAATCCGCTGGTGCGCGGCAACGTCCGCGAGTTCGTCGCCAATCGGCAGATCTACAATACGATCTACCCGCTGCAAGTCGGCTTTGCGCCGCGCGGCCAAAGCGGCATCGAGGTCAGCGATTGGTGGCCGCACGTCGGCGCGCAGGTCGATGAACTGGCGGTCGTGCGCTCGGTGTGGGTGACCGACAACGATCACGCCGCGCAGTACGAGTTTCACACCGGGCACCATTTGTTCGACGGTTCGCATCCGTCGGTCGGCGCGTGGATCAAGTACGGGCTCGGTTCGCTGAACGACAATCTGCCGTCGTTCATCGCGCTAGGAGAACCGCCGGGCACCTGCTGCGGCGGGCTGGGCTCGCAGGGGGCCAGCTACCTGGGGCCTGAGCACAACGCCGTGCAACTCACTATCGATCCGGCGAATCCGCTGCCGTTTTCGTCGCCGGGGCCGAGCGTGAGCGCGGCCGAGCAGCGGGCCAAATTCGATTTGCTGCGAGACTTGCACAACCAGCGCGCTGCCGGTGGAGTCGACGACCCGGTGCTGGCCGCGCGGATCAAGTCGTACGAACTAGCGTTCCGCATGCAGATGTCGGTGCCCGAGGCGCTGGGATTCGGCGACGAAACCGAGGCCACGCGGCGGCTCTACGGGCTCGATCAGGAAACGACCAGCGCCTTCGGCCAGCGCTGCCTGGCGGCGCGGCGGCTGGTCGAGCGGGGCGTGCGGTTCGTGCAGGTCTATCACGGCGACGGGCTCAACAGCTTGTGGGACGCGCACACCAAGCTGCGCGAGAATCACAGCAAGCTCTGCCCACAGGTCGACTTGCCGATTGCCGGGCTGCTGGTCGACTTGAAGCAGCGCGGGCTGCTGGACGAGACGATCGTCGTGTGGGGTTCGGAGTTTGGCCGCACGCCGGGGGCCGAAAAGTCGGACGGACGGGACCATCATCCCTATGGCTTCACGGTGTGGATGGCGGGCGGCGGGCTGAAGCGGGGGATCGTCCACGGGGCGACCGACGAGCTGGGCTTCCATGCGGTGGAAAACCGGCACTACATCACCGACATCCACGCCACGCTGCTCGACCAGTTGGGGCTCGATCCCCGGCGTCTCGAGGTGCCGGGCCGCAAACGGCTGGAAATCGACCGCGGCCAGCCGATCCGCGAGATCATCGCCTGAGCGGGTAGGCAGCATTCTTGTAGCCGGCCTCACCGAGGCCGGAGTCTTGCCGCAAAATCCGGGGTCGCTGACCCTGGCTACAGGGCGTTGCGGCGACCAGGCCGCCGGACCCCGGCGAAAAAATCTCAAAAAAATTCTTGGCCGCTGTCAAAACGCCGCTGGGCGCGGCGTATCTGAGGGTGGAAACAACTGGCGGCTGGGAAGCCGACGACGCCCCCGCAAGCGTCGGGCACGACCGCCCCCAAAGGCCTGTAAACGCGGAGATCGACCCATGTTACGCTCACGTCGCCTCGTCGGGTTTGTGCTGTCTGGAGCAATCGCCTGCACGTCGCTGGTTTCGGCTGCCACGAGCTACGCCGCCGAGCCAACGAACCCCTCATCGGTCATCCAGAACCTGATCGCCACGCTGAACAATCGGCCGCCAGCCACAACCACGGCGGCGACGACGTCGGCCCCTGCCCCTGCCCCCGCCCCGGCGCCCCCCGCGCCAGCCGTGCCGAACCCCGAGCCGACCGTGGCTCCCGCCGCACCAGCGGCCCCTGGCACGAGCGCGCCGGCAGCTTCAGCCGCCGACGGAGTGCTGACCTACGACAACTTCCCGGCGTTCGCCGCCAACCTGGGCTACGACTGCAAGAAGATCAGCGATTCGACGTGGCAGATCGACGCCTCGCGTGGATCGTTCAACATGACCGTGAACGTGTTGTTCGACACCAAGCATGAGGTGGTGTGGTTCTTCACCTTCCTGCGTGAGGTGCCCGATCTCAATAAGGTGCCGGCCGAAGCTTACCGCCGGCTGCTGGAATCGAACATGACGATCGGACCAAGCCACTTCTACATGTCGAAGGCGAAGTTGTTCCTGGGTCGGGCTCTGGAGAATCATCACGTCACGAGCGTGAAGTTCCGCCGCGAGCTGGACCAGTTCTTCCTCGACTGCCAGGCGACCGAGAACCTGTGGTCGGTCGAGAAGTGGAACGAGATCGCCACGCCCGAAACAACCACTTCCGCGGGGCCGGCTCCTTCGTTGCCGTCGAGCTGAGCGGACGTAACAGGCCCGTCCGTTCAAGTCCGAACGTGCATCAGGCGACCCTTTCCGATGGCGGTTAATTCCGCCGTCGGGAAGGGTCGCGGAGTTTTGCGCCGGCGTAATTCTGGACATGCCCACGACGAGCGTGGGCATGGCACCCGCGTGCGGTTTCGAGACGCGCACTGCTGGGCAAGCCGGACAAGCCAGCAGTGGCACGCAAGACGGAATCAGCCGAACAGTCTTCGCAGCCAGCTTTGTGCCGACGCAAGGCGCTCGAGTTGTTCGGCTAGTTCGGCCGCGCTCTTGGCTCCGCCGTCGGACGCCGGCGCCAGCGCCCGGGCGAGCGCGGCGGCGATGCGGCGCGAAACGCCGGCGGTTTCGAGCGCTTGACTGGTGATCGTGACCGGGCCCGCCGGCAGCCGGATTAACTCGCCGAACAGTTGGGCGAGTTGACGGACGTCGTCGCCGGTCGCGGAGCTGGCGGTGGTGCTTCCTGCTTTTGTGGGCTGGGCAGTGATGCCGTTTGAATCCGCAATGAGCGGTAGCACGCGGTTCACCAGCCACGCTTCGGCGAGGCCGACAAGCTGCGGTGAGTTCTTGTCATTGAGCCGGGCGTGCTGGGCGTCGAGCTGAGGCAAATCGAGCCCAGCGGCGCGGACAGCCGCCGCGCCCGCGGCCAGTCGACCGATCCAGTTGACAGCGTCGATCCAGTCGACCTTGCGGCTCTCGACAATTCGGTCGAGCCCTGGCCCGCGGACGAATTCCTCGATCGTGTAGGGGCGGTCATCCACCAGGTCGTAATCGAGCACCTTAGCCACGGCTTCGTGGCGCAGCGCCAACAGCTTGCGGCTTTCGGCCGCGACGGTGGCGCGAGTGGCGACATCGGCGGTCCATCGCTCGCGGGCCAAAGAGAGCACGACTTCCTGATCGAGCAGATGGTGCGCGCCCCGGTACACCGCGCGGTCGGAGTGTTCGGCGAGCGTGCCCGCGATGAAATACTTGCCGACAAAACTTGGGCGGAGGGAAGGTGCCAGCGCCGGTGTGGGGGCAGCCGGCGCATGACTGCGGCTCACGGCCACGCGCAGGTGCGTCAGCGCTGTCTGCACGTCGGAAAGATGCTGCTGGCAGGCGGCGCACACGCGCACGTGCGACTCGATCTCTTCCGAGGCGCGTTCGCCGTGGGCCAGCGCCGCCAGTTCGTGTTCGGCTGGGCAACTGCTCATGCTTCGCTCAGCTCCTCGTCGTAGCACTCCAGACAGCGCCGGCGCACCAACTCGAGCACGCGGGCGGTGTTCTGGTAGACGAGATTGGCGTTGATTCCCAATTCGGCCGCGACTTCGGCTGCCGGCCGGTTTTGCAGCCCGTGTCGCGCGAACGATTCCCACTTGTTGGGGTTGGTGGCCGCGACCTCGGCCTGGATTTGCGGCAGCACGGCATCGAGCACCGCCTGGCGATAGCCGTTGGCCCAATCGAGATCGGGTTCACCAGCGCCGCCGGCGAGATTGCGCAGATCGACTTGGCCTTCGTCATGAACTTTGGGTCGGCGTCGTTGTGGCGCGGCGGCATTGTCGGAAGCGAGATTGTCGGCGGCGACTTTGTCAGCCGATTTTCTCCCCGGCACGCGGTCGAGGATGGCGTTGACGGTAATGCGATAGAGCCAGGTGCGAAACCGCCCGCGACCGTGATCGAGATGAAAATCGGGGAGCGTGCGGTAGAGCTTGATGAAGATCTCCTGGACGACGTCTTGAACGTCGTGATCGTTCCAACCTAATGAGCGGTCGCGGACCCGACCGCGGACGTAGTTCAAAAGCAGCGGTTCGTAAATCGCGAAGAACTCGCCCCACGCGGCGTGATCGGCCGTATTGCGCACGCGTTCGAGAAGTGTTTCGTTGGTGACCGACATGATCGCTATGTATCGGCCGGCGGCCCATCGCGGTCAAGGTTGGTTGGCCGAGGACTCTGGGCTGTGGCGCCGCGCGAGCTTGCGGGACCTCGGATCGATTGGGCTTTTCAAGGCAGTCCGCGCCACATCCGCCGCGCGGTGTGGCCGCCGACTCGTCGATATTCTACGATCGATGATATGCCGATTCGCTTTGTTTGTCCCTTCGGTCATCCGCTCATCGTTCCCGATGAACGAGCAGGCAAGCGCGGGCGCTGCCCGGTTTGCCGGCAGCGACTGATCATCCCCACGCCAGACGACAACAGCCCGGGGCTCGAGCGGCTGCCGTGGAAGCGGGGATGGCACGAGGAGAGTATCAGCGTCGACGAATCAGGCGCTGTTGGCCAGGTCACGGCGGCCGGCGAAGCCGTATCGCCGGCTTCCGGTGTTTCCGGCGCGCCATCGTGGACCGAGGCGCTGGCCACGCTCGCGGTTAGCGAGTTCAGCTACCCGCTCGATGGTCGCCGCGCTTGGCTCACGCGCATCTTGGGGGCGCTGCTGGGAGCGTTGGCGATCCTGTCGGCTGCGCCTGCGATGACATTCTTCAGTGGGGCGCAGACACCGGCCTGGTGTTGGCTCGTGTTGGTTGCAAGTGGTCTGCTGGCCGGAGGCGCTCTGGGAATCTTGTGGCTCCCCGACTGGAGCACCTTGTGGTGCGCGGCGTGGGTAGCCGGCGTGGTGACAAGCGGGTACTTCGTCGCACTCTGCACGGCGATCGTCGCGTCCCCCGACCGTCCGCTGCCGCTGGGAATGGAGAATGTGCGATCGTCGGCTGCCGGATGGAGCGGGCTGCTGGTGCTTGTCTGCGGCGCGCTATGCTACGCAAGCGCGCGGATGTCGAATTCCTGGCGCTTTGATTATGAAGCGGCCCGCCTCGACTGGCATCGACGCCGAGAAGGACAGGCAGCGCAGACGGATCGGCGCGGCGCCCCGGCGGTGGCAGCTATGCCGAGCCAAGCCCACGCGCAGGGAGAAACCGCGATGGCTCACCCCGTCGAGCCGGCACCGTAGTCATTTCGAGGGTTACCGCACCACCAGCGGCGCGGCGGCATTGGTCAACTGCGAGAAGTTGTAGCTCACATTGAACGGGGCGACGCCATAGATGCCGCGGGTGAAGATCAGGCTGATCCAGTCGTCCAACACCAGAATCGGGCTTTTGGGGACGACGACGATGTCGGAGTCGTTGAGCCAGATTTCGTCGGACGGGCAGGGGGTCTTGGCGTACAGGGCACCGCGCAAGTCGAGCATCGTGGCCATCAAGCGCCAGTCGTCGCCGCGGCGGAAGACCACGACTTGTCGCAGATTGGCGCCGACGTTCCAGCCCCCGGCCATCGAGATGGCCTGCATGGCGGTGGTTGGGCCAGTCAGGTTGAAGCGACCCGGCGTGCGCACCTCGCCGACGACGAACACGTAGCGTGCGGCGCGATCTTTCAGGACCGGCATGACTTCGATGCCTTCGATCTCGATCGCGTAGCGCTCGTCGAGCTCGCGCTTGAACTCAGGAAGTGATAGCCCCTGGGCGGGGATCGAGCCGACAACCGGCAACTGCACCGTCCCCTCGGGCGTGACCTTGGCGTTATAGATTTGCGGACCGAAGCCGGCTTTACCGTTGATCGTCACGCGCAAGTCTTCGAGCTTGGTGTTGATTTTCAGCGGCGTGATCGTGATCGAAGGGTCCTTGTAGTACTTGCGATAGGCCTCTTCGACTTCGCTCTGCAATTGGGGGAAGGTACGCCCTGTGGCCACCACCTGGCCCAAGAGACGCAAGGTGATCGAGCCGTCGGGCTGCACGACGACCAGTTCGCGGTTGAGCTGGGCGTCGGTCAGCGATTCGAGCTTGAGCTCATCGCCGACGTTGATCTTGTAGGGGGTGCTTTGCTCGTCGCGCGTGACGCGATAGACAAACTCCAAGCTGTCATCGACACGCAGGCGATAGATCGGTACGTGTGCCAGACGCTCGTGTCCGACATATTCACCCTGAGCAAACGCCTGCCAGGGAATCGGGCCCACGGCGCCCCAGCCGAGTTCGGCGCACGGTCCGCCTTCGACACAATCGACGCCGTGAATGCAGTGCGGCGCCGCCGGGCTCAGTCCGCCGGGGCAGCCTCCGGCCATGGGCATCATAGGGCCAACCATGCCTGGCGGAAGCGACTGGCCCGGTACGACTTGAGCCCCGGGCGGGAGTTGGGCCTCGATCGGCATCGGCTGAGTGGCCGGCTGCAGCGACACAGGCCGGAACACGGGGCGCTGCCCGGCAGTCGGATAGCGCGGCGCTCCCGGCGCCGGGAGCCGCGGCGGCGGGGTGGCGGGCTGAACTTCGGCCGCCGGCTGCTGTGGTCGTTGCGGCGCGGGCTGCCGCGACCGAGAGTGGTTCGGCGGTCCGGCCGCGAGAAACACCAGCGAGGCCATCGCCAGGCAGGTTGTTCCCACTTGTCTGCCAACGGAACTTCCGCGGGGCAGCGCGCGCAGCGGACCACGAAACTCCGTCGGGATGGCGGTGGGTGCCGGCTCAAGTCGTTTCATGTTCTGCTCGTTCGTCACGAAGTAGGCTCGCCGCCAGGACGACGCGCGCGTCGACATCGCGTGCTCTTGGCCGCAGCTATCAGTTTGTTATCGGCCGAAGCGTTCGGTTCCTTGTCGGTTCTACGCCGACTCTATTTGCGCACACCGGGCGCCACGGTTTCCATGCTTGCTTTGCGGGTCGTTGAAGACGCAGTGGTCAGGGGATTTGTCGGAGTTAGCCCGGGCGCTTCGCCGGTGCGGCGGAAGGTCGCCAAATCGACAAACTCAACCGCGCCGGGGTCGGGCAGCCCAGTCCCCCTAATGCCGCGCTGCTTCAACTCGGCGGCGGCATACTCGGCTTCTTGGAGCGCCAACTTGGCCAGGTCGAACTCTCCAACGGCTTGATGCGCGACGGCCAGGTTGCGCCAAGTCGTCGGCTGTCGCGAGACACTCAAGCTCTGGTGGAATGCGGCCTTCGCCTGCTCGTAACGGCCATAGCTAACCAGCAGCACTCCCAGTTCGTTGGCCGCCATGAAGTTCGAGGGGCAAACCAGCAAGGCCGCCTGGTGAAACACCAGCGCCTTGGGTTCGGCGGCAATGGTCTGAGACGATGGCCCGTGAGCCAGCGCCGAGTGGAGTTTCCCCAGCCCATGCAGGGCCATGGCGCCGACGGGCTCTTGGCCGGCCGCGACCGCTAGGCGTTCTTGGGCATAGTTGTAGTAGCGCTGCAGGGCGTCGAGTCCGGAAACGCTTCCCGGCTCGAGCCCCTTGAGCACAGGCGTGCGATGTCGCCCGGCCAATTCGACGGGATCGAAATCGGTGCGCGGCTGCGAGCTGCGCGCGATGAAATCGTCCGATTCTTCGATCGCCCGCAGGCCATCGGTCATCGCCTGCACGTGGGTGGCGGTGGCTGTTTCGGCGTCGAGCGCTTGAGCGATCATGCCCAAGGCTTGTGTGAATTCGCTGCGTGCCGAGTAGAACGCACCGCGGCCGCCGAGTTCGAAGCCGCGGCGGATGCGGGCGTCGGCCAGGCGGGCGACGGCCGCCATCTCGGCCGACGAGACTTGCTGAACGCGGGGCTTCGTCTGCGTGAGCGGAGCGGGCAGCACCAGGTTTGGCCGCACCGGCACGCGGCGCGCGGCGGCGAGCTGTGGCGGGCCGGCTGCCTGGCGCGCCGGCGGGGCGATCGGGGCGCTGGCTGCCGGCGCGGCGGGTGTGGGAGCCGTCGCGATCACGGGCGTCGCTGGCGGCGCCGATTGCTGCGACGGAGACGTTGTCGTCCGCGTCGTCGTGCGCGCGTCAGCCGGAGCAGCCGCGACTTGCGTTGCCGGTTTCGGCGGCTCGACCGACGTGGGCTTGTTGGCCGCGACGGTCGTCGGCAATGGTGCGGTCGGCAGAGCAGCGATGGCAACCGGCGGTCGACTTTCGATCGTCGCCGTGGGCGTCGGGCGCGGCGACCCGATCGCGACGGGTGCGGGCTGGCTAACAACTTCTGGCTTGCTGACAACCGCCGAGGCTGAGCTCGGCTGCGTCACAGCGACTGGCGTGGGAGCAGTTTTGGCAACGACTGGCTTTGGTGCAACGATCGGCGCGCTGGCTGGCGCTTCTCGTCGCGCGGGAACTTGCACAACGGCGACAATCGCCGGGGGTGCAGCAACTTGCTGTGGCTTGACCTGCGCAGGTTGTGCTACTGGCTGACTCGTTGCCACTTGCCGCGGCGACACAAGTGGCGGCGCATTTTCCGAAACCGCCGGCGCCGCTGGTTTCATGGCCACCACGTTGGGTTTCGCAGTGGGCGCCGGCCGCACCATGTCGGGCTGCGGCGCGGCCGACGCGATCGAGGGCTCCGGCTTCGCAGCCACGGCCACGGCGGCACGGGGACGCACGACGAGCGGCGCTGGTAGCGGCGGTTCGACTGGCGCCTCGGTCACCATCGCAGGCTTGGTGCGCGGCGGCGCGACAGCGTCAGGCACGATGGCAAGCGACGCCGGCGGCGCTGCTGGTAACGCCGGCCGGGCTACCGGTGACGCTGGTGAAGCGGCAGGCACCTCGACGACGGCCGGTTGGGATACACTGCGTTGCCTGGTAGCGGGCGATTGCGGGGTACGTTGCACGGCGAACGTCGAACTGGAGGCTTCGCTCACAACCTCGATTCGTGCCGGCGCGGCCGCGCGGTTTGGCGCAGGGAGTGGTGCATCTGCGACTGGGCTGGCACTGGTTTTGGCCGCGCGCTCAGCCGGTTGGGCCAGGGCGATTTCGGGCGACGCGGGAGTCTCGGTTGCTTTCACCGCGTCGGCGGGGGCGGGGTTGGCCGTGCGAGCGACTGGCGGCTGAGCGGCCGCGCCTGCCGCGGCCGGCTTCGAGACCGGTGCCACCTTGCGGGGTTTGGGGAGCGGAGGCTCGATGGCAGCCCGGGTCGTCGCGACTGCGCGATCGCTCTCGGGCAACTGCATTTGCGGTCGTTGCTGCCGGCGCGTCCGAGTCGATGGCGGCAACGGTGCCTCGCCAGTCGCCTGCAACGTTCGCGGCGCGCGATCAGCCGGGGGCTGAGTGAATTGCGGCGAGGGGCGCGAATCGCTCCCTTCGACGTGCGCAAGCGCCACCGTGATGGCGCCGGCGCCGACCGTGGCGATCAACCATCGCTTTGCGTAGCGGGATTGCATCATCCGTGATCCGATCCGGTTGCGTCACTCGATCGCAGTGGGCGATCCGCCAACTACTGGGGTGGGCCGCCAATGCGCGGGCGCTGGGTCCTGGCCGCCCGTCCCGCAAGCTGTCGGCCCAACTGCAATTTGGGCGCAGCTTGCGGATTATTGGGCGAATCGTCCGCTCGAATCGGCCTGCCTGAGTGAATTCGCAGCCGAACGCCGCCGATCCGCCCGATCTTTATCCTGCGAGCCGCTACTTGCGGCACACCCGGCAAGACCGTCAGGGGCGGCAAACCCGCTGCAAGTTCCACGAGATTCCCGATTTCGCGGCCCGGCCACGTGGCGCCGCAGGGCCAACGCGGAGAATCGGCTTGAGTGATCCGGCCCGTTCGACCGATGTACTCTGTACGAGCTCGTAGGGAGAGCGGGAAAACTCGTTTTCCCGTTATCAGGATAAAGGTCATGGTCAAGCGACGGATCGCCTGACCATGACCTTTTTTATTGCGCGCGAATTCTGGTGGGAGCTTTCCGCCGCGTGCTTCGCGATTTACCATAACCCCGAATCCCAAGGTCGGTACATGGGTATTGAGATTCAGGGGAGTCAATCATGCTGCAAACGAGTGGGACGTTAGTGCGGAGGCGATTTGGAAGCTTGCTCGTCGTGGGCCTGTTGGCGGCCGGCGCGGCGGCCTGGGCGCAAGAAGACTCAGCGAAAACGAAAGCAAAGTCGGACGAAAAGCCAGCGGCCGAACGCCGCCATCGCTTGCCGGCGCATTTCGCCGACGTCATCACGGAGGAACAACGCGAAGCAATCTACAAGTTGCAAGATGAGCATGCGCCGGAGATCGAGGCTCAAGAAGCCAAGCTCGCGGCGCTGCGCAAGAAACTGGACGACGCGGTGCGCGGCGTGCTGAAGCCCGATCAACTGAAGAAGATTGACGAATTGACAGCCGCGGCTGCCAAACGGCGCGCAGCGCGGCGCCCCGCGGCGGACGCGGACGCCGCCGGCGACGCGCCGGCTCGGCCTCGCCGCCGCGCGCGATAGCCGGCCTTCACTCCGCCGTCAAACTACCTGCGCAGTAACAAGCCCGGTGGTTCCACCCGCCGGGCTTTTTGTATGCGCCGGGGGCGTTGGTTATAGTAGGAGCCGCCCGCGCGGGGGGGACGGCGGCGCATGCCTACCTGGCGCCGCCCCAAGAGTCGCGGGCGCACCCCGCCACACCACGCTCGTTTCCTTCCGCACGATCCACCAGGAGCCTACAGCGCCATGAGATCGGTCGCTTCGTCAAGCTGGTGCGCTCTGCTGTTGGCCAGTCTGTTGTTGGCTTCGCCCGTCGCGCTCCTCGCACAGTTGCCGGCGGCGCGGTTGTTGTCCGTCTTTCCGCCGGGGGGTCGGGCGGGGAGCGAGTTCGATTTCGCGCTGACGTCGGGGGCCGATCTGGAGGGGGTGTCGCAGCTACGGTTCTCGCACCCTGGGATCACGGCCACGCAGAAGCTGGCTCCGGTCGAAGGGAAGCCCGATCCGCAACCGGTTGCAAACCAGTTTGTGGTCAAGATCGCGGCGGATGTGCCGCCCGGGTTTTACGAAGTGCGCGCCGCCGGCGGGGCCTACGGTGTCACAAATCCGCGGGCATTCATCGTTTCAGATCGACCGGAAGTGGCCGAGACGGAGCCGAACAACACGCCGGGGCAAGCCAACGAAGTTCAGGTCGGCGGTTGGATCAATGGGCGGAGCGAACCGCCCCGCGATGTTGACTTTTACCGCTTTGCTGCCAAGGCCGGGGAAAAGCTCGTGCTCGATTGCTGGGCCGAGCGGCTCGACTCGCGAATGGACGCCACACTCGAGTTGTTTGGGCCTGAAGGCAATCTCTTGGTGCAAAGCCGGGATGTCGTTCGTCACGACCCGCTGCTGGTGTTTAGCGTGCCGACCGACGGGCAGTATTTGTTGAAGGTGTTCGATTTTCAGTTCCAGGGATCGAGCGAGTTCGTCTACCGCGTGAGCGTGGCCCGTACGCCGCACATCGACTTTGTCTTTCCTCCGAGCGGACGTCCAGGGACCAAGTCGACATACTCGTTGTATGGTGCCAACCTGCCGGGGAGCGAGCCGGCCGAGGGCCTGGCAATCGCGGGGCGGCCGCTGGAACGATTGAACGTCGAGATCGAGCTGCCGGGCGACGACGCGTCGCGCGTGGCGCGTCATTGGGAGGCGCCGGTCTTCGCGCCCGAGGCGCTGCTCGACGCGGCCACCTATCGACTGGCCAACGAGGCGGGAACGTCGAACTCGGTGCCCATTGTGCTGGCGACTCATGAAATCGTCGTGGAGCAGGAAGCCGGTGATGGTGCGCCGCAACGCGTGCCGGTTCCTTGCGAGTGCGTCGGGCAGTTCGGCAAGGCGGGCGACGTCGACATCTTCGAGTTCGAGGCTCGCAAGGACCAAGCGATCTGGATCGACGTCTACTCGCACCGGTTGGGGTTGCCGACCGATCCCTTGTTAGTCATCCAGCAAGTTGCCATCGACGACAAAGGGGTCGAGACGGTCAAGGAATTAACCGCACAGGACGATCCTGGCACCAACGTTGGCGCGGTAGATTTCGTCACGATTACGTCGGATCCCGTGGTGCGGTTTGTCGCGCCGGCCGACGGGCGGTATCGGGTTGTGCTGCGCGACTTGTACGCTGAAAGTCGTGGCGGCCCGGAACTGATCTACCGCCTGGTGTTGCGCGGCGACGAACCCGATTTTCGCTTGTTCGTTTTGCCCGAGTTTCCGCTCAACGGCGCGCAAGCCCCCAATATCTGGACCAACCGTTTGGCCAAAGGCGGGACCGACTGGCTGCGACTCTATGCGCTGCGCAAGGATGGTTTTGACGGCCAGATCGAAGTCGTGGTCGAAGGTTTGCCCGAGGGTGTGACTTGTCCACCGACGTACCTGGGGCCGGGGCAAACCCAAGCGGAATTGGTCTTCTCGGCGACGGAGCAGGCGGCGGACTTCGTCGGTCCGGTGCGGATCACGGGCCGTGCGAAGTTGGGCGACCAGGACATCGTGCGCGTGGCGCGGCCGGTGGCGATTGTCTGGCCGCCGGCGCCGCGGCCAACGACGACGCGCCTGGTGCGCGACATCGAACTAGCGGTCGCTGGCACCGCGCCGTACCGCGTCGATGTTTCGCCCACGGAGATTACTCTGCCGCAAGGCCGGCTGGCAAGCTTTGAAGTCAAGGCGACTCGGCGCGGTGACTTCGCCGGGGCGCTGGCGCTGACGCCCACGCCATTTCGGGGCATGCAAGGCGAAGCGGTGAATCTGCCCCCCGAACAACAGCAGGCTCCCGTCTTCTTGTTCTTTCAAGCGGATTTGGCGCCTGGCCGCTACACGTTTGACGTGCGCTCGACGACGCAGGTGCCGTTTTCCAAGAAGCCTGACGGCAGCGACAAGCAGCCGGTGAACGTCAGCGATGCCTCGAGCCCGGTGACGGTGACGATCGTTCCGGGACCGGTGGTGATTGATGCCAACGTGCCTAACAAAGGGCAAGTCAAACAAGGAGCCACGCTCGAGGTGCCGATCAAGCTCGCGCGGCGCAACGCCTTTGCCGGGCCGGTCACGCTCGACTTGCTGCTCAACGGTACGGCCGGCGTGTCGGCTCCTCCTGTCGTCGTGCCGGCCGATCAGGATCAGGCGAAGCTAGTGATTCAAATTGCCGCCGATGCCGCCGAAGGGGCACGCCCCCACGTGGCAATTCGAGCCGTTGTCGATGTGGGCGGGCAATCGGTGGAGCTGCATCAGCCGATTCCACTCGAGGTTCAGAAATAGGAGCACCGCCGGATGTTGTCGGTACGATCTCTTGTCGGCGTGGTCTCGATGGCGCTCTTGGTCGGGCTGGCTGCCGTTCGCGCTGAGGATGCCATCGCGATCGCCAACATCGAGCGCGACACGCCTGTCGATTTCGAGAGCGAGTTGCTGCCGATCTTCAAGCAGAACTGCATCGCCTGTCACAACCATGCCAGCAAAAAGGGCGGCCTGATTCTCGAAACGCCGCAGACAATTCAGTCGGGAAGCGACAGCGGCGATACGGTATTGCCTGGCAAAGGGAGCGAGAGCCTGCTGCTGCAAGTCGCGGCACGGCAGAGCGAGCCTTTCATGCCGCCGCCGGACAACAAGGTTGGCGCCAAGCCGCTCACGCCCGAGCAATTGGGGCTTGTGAAGCGCTGGATCGACGAGGGGGCCAAAGGCGAAGTTCGCAATCGCGCCGACGCGGTTGCCTGGCAGCCGCTGCCGCCGGGTGTCAATCCGATCTACGCGGTCGCGATTTCACCCGACGACGAATTCGCCGTTTGCGGCCGGGCGAACCAGATCTTTGTTTACGATCTGCCGGAGCGGCGCTTGCTGTGTCGCCTGACCGACCCCGCGCTGGTCGATGGCACGCTCTACGCCAAGCCAGGTGTCGCGCAGCGCGACCTGGTGCAGTCGTTGGCCTTCAGTCCCGATGGCTATACGCTGGCCTCGGGCGACTACCGCACGGTGCGATTGTGGCGCCGCCCCACCGATGCGCAGCGATTGCAGCTTGCGACCGACCAGCCAATCACCTCGCTGGCCGCTTCGGTCGATGGCAAGCAGATCGCCACAGGCTTGGCCGACGGGCAAATTCGGCTCTGGAACGCCGAAACGGGGGAAGCCCGCCACGCGTTGGCTGGGCACACGGCCACGGTCGCGGGACTGGCGTTTTCGGCCGACGGCGCACGGCTCTTCTCGGCCGGGCACGATCACACAATTCGCAGTTGGGATGTCGCGGCAGGGCAGCCGCTGGGCATCATCGTCACGCCAGATCCCGTCGCAGGACTTGCGTTGGCGCCAGATGGGCGGCGGTTGGCAACGGCGTCGGTGAATGGCGCCGTGCGGACGTGGATACTGCCCGTGGCCGCGAGCGGAAACGCACTTGTCACCGCGCCTGCTCCGCTGGCGGCAGCCGCGGCGACACCCGATGTCAGTGTGATCGCGCTGGCGTGCGCCGACGGCCAACTGCTCGTTTACGATGCCGGCAAGAACGAGGTCCGTCGCACCTGGACGCCGCATGGCGCCGGGCCACTCGCGGTGGCGATTTCGTCCGATGGCAAGTGGCTGGCGACCGGCGGCGCCGACAGCACGGTCCGCGTATGGGATTTTGCGTTGCTCCTGGCCGCAGCAGCGGATCAACCGCCGCCTTCGGCGCTGGTCGGCAATGGACCGGCGGCGGTATCGCGACTGGTCTGGCACCCGGCGAGCGACGAACTCGCGGCAGCCACGAGCGCTGGCCAGGTGACGATTTGGAGCCGCGCAGGCGCGACAGCGGGCGAGGTGCCGCTAAAAGTCGTGCGACAGTTCACGGCGCACGGCATTCCGCTGTCGGGGATCGCCTACGCGCCCGACGGCAACCGACTCTACGTTGCCGCCACCGACGGCACGATCGCCGCGCATCACACCGCCAGCGGGCAGCGCATCTATGCGGTTGCTCACGGCGCCGCGGTGAACGATCTGGCACTCAGCGCCGATGGGCGCTGGTTGGCTACGGCTGGACAAGACCTGCACGTTCGCCAGTGGAACGCTGAGGATGGCTCGCCAGCGCCGGCCGCCGCGATTGCGGGTTTTGCGGAAGTCGTGATGACGGTGCGGTATTCGACCGACGGGCGCCACTTGCTGGCAGGCAGCGCCGACGGACGAGTGCTCGCTATCGATGCAACCAGTGGCGTGACCGAGCAACTTCTACAGCAGCAAGCTGGCCCAACGACTGGGGTGGTTGTTGGTTCTGCGACCGACGTGTTGTCGATCTCTGGGGACAAAGTGTTGCGGAAGCTGACGCTGGCGGCGGATCGGCAATTGGCAATGCACGAAGGGGGCGCGCTGGCCGTCTCGTACACGGCCGACGGCAAGCAGCTCATGTCGGGTGGACGCGACGGCTTCGTGCGACAAACCGACTTAGCAACCGGCGCCGAGGCGCGCAAGCTCGAGATGGGGGGCCCAGTCTTGGCACTGGCGGTCCGGCCCGACGGCAGCCGCATTGCCGCCGTGAGCGACAATCATGTCTTGCGGCTCTGGAACGCGGCCGATGGCAAGCTCGTGAGTGAAGCCCGAGGCGATTTCAAATACCAGCGCGTGGCGGCCCAACTCGGTGCGGCTGTTGCTGCTGCCCGCAAGCGCATCGAAGAGCTGAAGGCGGCTTTCGATGCGGCCGAAAAAGGCGCCACCGAGAAACTCGCCGCGGCGCAGTCGGCCGAGAGCGCCTTGACAATGGCCGTCGCTGCCGCGCAAGAGGCGACAACCAAATCGCAACAAGCGGCCGAAGCCAAGGCCGCCGCCGACAAGCTCGCTGCCGACGCCGCGGCGGCCGCGAAAGCCAAGGTCGATGCCAAGGCGGCCGCCGACAAACTCGCACAAGAGCTCACCGATGCCGTGGCTTTGGCCTCCGACGCCGCAACGAAGTCCCAAGCGGCGGTCGACGCGCTGGCCGCTTCGACCGCGACAACGGCGGCAATGGCTTCGGCCACCAAGGCGGCCGCCGAGAAAAACGCCGCCGACGCGGCTTTGGCCTCGGTGGCCGCGGCTGCGGAAAAGTCGGCCGCTGATACCGCCGCGGCGGATCAATCGGCGCGCACGCTGCACGAGCAACTGACGAAGGTTGTCACCGACAAGACTGCCGCCCTGGCAGCCGCGCAACAGCAGCGCACGACCGCCGAGAGCGCCGCCGCCGAAGCGGCGGCTGCTGAGAAAACCGCGGCCGACGCGAAAGCCGCCGCGGAAAAGGCCGCGACCGAAATGGCGGCCGCCGCGGCCGCCGCCACGACTGCCCACCAGGCGGCTGAAAAAGCCCTGGCTGACGCACAGCGATTCTCCAAACTGGCGAGCGAAGCCGTACCTCTCGCGCGCACGAGCTGGGAGACCGCGACGGCCGAATTTCCCCCCGTCGAGGCGCGCGAAACCGCCGCCAAACAGGAGGCCGAGCGGCACGATCAGCCGCTGCGCACGATCGCGTTTGCCGCCGACGGCAAGCTGCTGGCGTTCGCCGGTGATGACGGGATCGTGCGGGCGTGTCGCGCCGAAGATGGCGCGCCATTCGAAACGTTCACCGCGCATCAGGGATCCATCGCCGGGCTCGCGTTCTTGCCGACGGGTATCGTCTCCGCATCGGCCGATCGCTCGGCGCGCTTGTGGGACGCGTACCCGGTGTGGTCGCTGGCGGGGCAGCTTGGCCCGCCGACCGAGTCGCCGGCCGATCTCGGCGCGTCGGTGCTTGCCAACCGCGTCTTGGCGCTGGCTTTCAGTCCTGACGGAAAACTGCTGGCGACCGGCGGGGGCGAACCTTCTCGCTCTGGCGAATTGAAGATCTGGAACCTCGCCGATCGCGCCACCGTGCTTGATCTGCCCGAGGCCCACACCGACACGATCTTTGGCTTGGAGTTTTCGCCCGACGGCAAGCAGATCGCCACGGCCAGCGCCGATAAATTCGTGCGCGTGTTCGAGGTGGCCACCGGCAAACTGGTGCGTTCCTTCGAAGGGCACACGCATCACGTGCTGGGGGTTGCCTGGCAGTTCGACGGGCGCTTGTTGGCCAGCGCTGGCGCCGACCGCGTCGTCAAAGTCTGGAATATGGAAACCGGCGAGCAACAACGCACCATTGGCGGCTTTGGCAAGGAAGTGACGTCGATCTCGTTTGTGGCCGCTAGCTCGCAGACGCTCACGAGCGCGGGGGATGCCAGCGTGCGGTTCTATGAAACGGGGGACGGGAAAAGTCCGCGCAAGTTCGATGGCGCGAGCGACTACGTGTACTCGGCGCGGATTACGCCCGACGGGCGCGTCGTCATAGCCGGCGGCCAGGATAGCGTGTTGCGGATTTGGAACGCCGCCGACGGCAAGCCGGTCGTCTCGTTCGAGCCGCCACCGGCCGACGCCCAGTAAAAAGACCCCTTGTGCTGCGCTCGGCGGCCGCACGCGGCATCGCGTGTCGTCGACGGCACTATTTCTTCCCCAGCTTGCGCTGCTCTTGAAAAAACCGCGTGAGCAGGTAGCCGCATTGTTCGCCTAGCACGCCAGGCACGACTTGGGCGCGATGATTCATTCGCGGATCGCCCAGCAGTTGGTAGAGCGACTGCACGGCGCCTGCTTTGGAATCGGTTGCGCCGTAGACCACCAGCGGAACGCGGGCTTGGACAATCGCGCCGGCACACATCGGGCAGGGCTCGAGCGTCACATAGAGCGTGCAATCGGCCAGGCGCCAGTCACCCAGCGCCCCGGCCGCTTGAGTGATGGCGATCATCTCGGCATGGGCGGTGGGGTCTTTGAGCTGTTCGCGCTGATTATGGGCCGAGGCAATCACGCGATCGCCATGCACGATTACCGCGCCGATCGGAACTTCACCCTCGGCCAGCGCCTGCTCCGCCTCGGCTAGCGCCAATCGCATGAAGTGCTCGTGCATGGGGAAGTCGTTCCCGCGACAGGCGTTCAACCACTGTGCGTGAACTGCTTCGCGCCGGCCGGCCAGGCGCCGGGGCCGCCGAAGTTGAGCTCCAGGCGAGGCGTGGCGCTCGTTTGTCCGTTGATTTCGATGCGATGCCAGCCGCGGGCCAAGGCGATCGGCAGATAGTGCCAGGTGAAGGCCGCCGAGTCGGGCACGTTTCCTTCGTAGGACTTCCGGCCATCGACATGAATCGAGAGTGCTCCGCCATGTGTGAACTGCAATTGATAGGTGTCGTCGGCCGGCACTTCGACAAACCCGCTGAGTTTGTAGTTCGACCCGCCTTTCGCCCCCGCGGTCGTGAGCCAATCGGGGGGCATCGTGTCTTCGATGGCTTGCTTGCGCCCGCCGGCTAGTTGGAATTCGAGCCCGGCGTGCAGCCGGCCGGTAGGCTCCTTTTGCGCGACAAGTAGCGGAGCCGGTTCAATCACCAGTTCGAGCGGCTCGCTGATTGCCAGCGATTCGGTGCGGTCGCCTTCGGTGGCCACCGCGCGAAGCCGCACGGGACCGTAGCCCAAGATGCGTGAATCGATGTCGATATTGCCCGACGTAATCGGCAGGCCGCCGATGCGCCGCGTTTCATGGAAGATGTGCACGGCCGTACCGGCGCTAGAGTTCACCGCCAGGCGAAGCGGCTTTCCGAACACGGGCTGGCCCTCGCCGACCAACTGCAGCGTGATCGAGCGGCCATGATTGTTAACGCGCACGGCGCGCGCGTAGCGGCCTTGTGTCTCAAGCGGCGAGTCGTCCGTCGCCACGATCGATAGTTGATGCGCGCCGTCGGCCGCGTCGTCGGTATTGAGCACGAGCGGCTTGCCGGCTTCGCCGCGCACCACGATCCGTCCATCGAGGAGCACTTCGACGGCGCGAATCGTGCGACCGGCGGCCGCCTTCACGATCGGAGTAAACGAGACCTCGCCCTTGAGCTCGCTATCCGCGGCCAGGTCGCCCGGCTCGACGACGGGAGGCTGGGCCCATGGCTGACACAACGGGTCGCCAATCACGACCAGTTGGTACGGCGACTGCACCGACTGATATAGGGCCTCGCCCAGCGACGAGCCGCGGGCGTAATGCACGTGCAGCATCGGCGAGGGGAACTTCTGGGGCAATGCTAATGGCTCGATGACGCAGCCACAGGTGCCTGCTGCCCCAAAGCGAATGAAGTCGGTGCAGGCGGTTTGCTTGCCCCCCACTTTCAAGTAGCCACTCGTGCTGGTCAGCGTTTCGCAAATCGCTCCCGGAAGAATCTTGCTTCCCGACCTGGCCCAATCGAACAACTCGGTGCCGAGCATGGCTCCTTGAACGTCGGGTTTTCGCTCGGGCATGATGCCCTGTACGATCTCGGCGCGCACTCCGAGCTTCTGGAGTTCGCTCACCGCGGCCGGGAAGGCAGGCTTGCGCACTTGGGCGCGGACATTGGCGTTCTCAACGTAATAGATTGTGCCCGCGGGTTTGGTGGCGTCGGCTGCGCGAGCCGCCGTGAGGGCGGCCACGGCCTCGGGCACGGAGTTCCCGCGACCGCTGGTCATCGCTAGCAGCGTCGAGATGAAGAAGTGCGCGCCTTCGGCGTCTTGCCGTTCCCCCTTGGGCGTCCACCCGTAAAGGTAGCGAAAGGCGTGCGACTCAGGGATGGCGCCGTTGGTCGGCCGGCGGAAGTAGAAATTTGCCTGAGCGTCCATCGGCGTTGCGCGCTTGGCCATCACGGCGGCGTAGAGGAACGTCAGGCTGCTCAACGAGCCGTACGGCTGAAAGCCCTGTTGGAATTGTTGTCCGGCGAGGTCCGATCCGCCGTAGATTTGATAGGGAAAGTCGGGCGCGTACGTCACGTAGTCGATTTGTCCGACAAGATTGCGCCGCTCGATGGCCTCGAGCACGGGGCCGAGGATCGACTTGCGAAAGGCGTCGATCGGCGCCGGATCGGTGACCGACAGCGGCCAGTCGAGAAACAACACGTGCGTCGCCGGCAGATCGCGCAGTTTGGCGTAATGGTTGGCCACCGTGAGCGACGCCCAACTGCGCGCGTTGACGACCAGCAGCACGTTCTGAGGGCCGCCCCCAGCGCGGCAGCACGGCGCCCCAGCAGACAGGCAGGCGAAAGCCAGAAGAACCCCCGACGCGCTACGATTCGTTGTCCTTAATCGACTCACCCTGTCGTGGCCTCCGTAAACGAGATTCCCGCCGCCGGCAGATGACAGCATTCGATCATAGCGGCGCGGCGAGAGACAAGGTAGCGACACGCCCTGGCGGCTTGCATAGCCCGAAAAGTCGAAGCGAGTGCCGTGCGTCGGATTCTTGCGTTCGGCTCAATCGCGTCGCTTGCGGTTGTCGATGGCCGTCCAGCTCGGGCAGAATCCACCATTTTGCAGAGGCCCCAGTAGCGAGTCTATGATGAGGCGACGCCAGGCCGGCCGGTCAGCGGGAAGCAAGCATCATTCGCAGGGTTATGTCGCCATGAGCAAAATCAATCGTCGTACCTTTGTGGGAGTGAGCTCGGCATGGGTGGGAGCGACCGGGCTGTGCACGATGCTCGCGCCACGAGCCGCGGCCGACGACGCGCCCGCGCCGGCGAACGACCCGGCGGCAAACGACAAACCGGGCAAGACGCCGCACACCCGCTTCGCCGTGAATATCGAAATGTGGTGGCGCAAAATGGGCTCGTACCCCGAGCGAATTCGCCAGGCAGCGGCGCTCGGCTTTCCGGCCGTCGAGTTCTGGCCCTGGCGCGGCAAGAACCTCGACGAGATTAAGAGCACCTGCGACGACACCGGAATCGAAATCGCCCAGTTCACGGCCTGGGGATTCGTGCCAGGCATGAACGATCCCAAGTTTCACGACAAGTTCGTCAAGGAGATCGAAGCCAGCGTTGAGACCGCCAAGAAGCTCAACTGCAAGAAGATGACGGTTGTCGGGGGCAATGATCAACCTGGCATGACTCAGGCACAAATGCACGAGAACATCATCACCGCGCTCAAGCGCGCCGCTCCAATCGCGGCCGCCGGCGAAGTGATGCTGATCCTCGAGCCGATGAACATTCGCGTCGACCACAAAGGGCATTGTCTCTACGGCAGCGCCGACGCCGTGCGCATCTGCCGCGAAGTCAACAGCCCATTCGTCAAAATCAACTGGGACCTGTATCACATGCAGATCAGCGAAGGCGATCTGTGCGGCCGGTTGCGCGAGGGCTTCGACCAGGTCGGCTACCTGCAACTCGCCGATCACCCAGGGCGCCACGAACCCGGGACGGGCGAAATCCACTACAACCGCGTGCTCAAGGAAGCCTACGAGCTGGGTTACCATGGCTTCGTCGGGCTCGAATGCAATCCGTCGGCCTCCGAATTGGCAGCAGCGCAGGCGGTCGCCCGAGCCGACGTGTGGTGATTTTGCAACATCGCTTGCTGTCCACGCGCAACTCGCGCCGCGGACCAGTTCGCTACGCACGGCGCAAGCGCGCCAGGCGTTAAGTCCGCCGGTCGAGTAGGAGAGGGGCAGCACGTTGCTGCCGCCTCTCCCCTCCTCAAACCGGACGTGCGGAGCTACCGCATC